>NZ_LQPW01000148.1 GCF_002116635.1 Mycobacterium szulgai
TGCGGCGGCGACGGCGGTAACGGCGGCGCCGGCGGAAACGCGATCTGCGGCGGCGCCGGCGGACCAGGGCTGGCGGGGTCCGGCGGCAAGGGCGGTACCGGCGGCAACGGCATGCTGATCGGTGACGGTGGTAATGGTGGCAAGGGCGGAACGGGCCCGCTGGCGGGCGCCGGTGGCACCGGCGGCGCCGCCGGGCTGCTGCTCGGCTTGGACGGGTTGACGTAGCCGGCGGGTAAAGCGGTGCGATGAACTAGTTGCCGCGCAACGTCTCGATCACGGCGCTGAAGTCTTTGTCGGCGTGCTCGGCGGCGAACCGAGCGTAGATCTCGGCGGCGTGGCGGCCCAGCGGCGCCGTCGCACCGGTGGAGTTCACCGCATCCATCGCCAGTCCTAGGTCCTTGTTCATCAGTGCCGTCGCAAACCCCGGCTTGAAGTCGTTGTTGGCCGGTGAGCTCGGCACCGGTCCCGGCACCGGGCAATTGGTGTGTACCGCCCAGCAATTGCCGGTGGCTCCGGTGATGACGTCGAACAGCGATTGCGCCGACAATCCCAGTTTTTCGGCCAGCACAAACGCCTCGCCGATCGCGATCTGCTGCACGGCCAGCACCATGTTGTTGCACACCTTGGCGGCCTGTCCCGCGCCGGCCGAACCGCAGTGAATGATCTTGCCCGCCATGGGTTCCAAAATCGGACGGGCCTTTTCCAGCGCTGCCTCGTCACCGCCCACCATGAACGCCAGCGTTCCGGCGACAGCGCCCTTCACCCCGCCGGAAACGGGTGCGTCGAGCTGGAGCATGCCGTGCGACTGCGCCAGCGAGTGCACCTCCCGGGCGTCGTTCACCGAGATGGTGGAGCTGTCGATGAACAGCGTCCCGGCTTGCGCAGCGGGCAGCACCTCGGCATAGCAGCGCTTGACCACCTCGCCGTTGGGCAGCATCGTGATGACTACGTCGGCGGTGGCCACCGCTTCGGCCGGGTCGTCGAATACCGTCGCACCCTTTTCCGCCGCGGCCGATGCTGCGGCGGGCACCGGGTCGAAGCCACACACAACATGTTCGGCCGCAACGAGATTCGCCGACATCGGCGCTCCCATGTTGCCCAGGCCCAGGAACGCGATGGTGCTCATGTCCGCCTTTCTAAGCGGTAGCTCGAAAACGCGCGGCCTCGGCGCGGCCGATGACCACCCGCATGATTTCGTTGGTCCCTTCCAGGATGCGGTGCACCCGCAGATCGCGGACGATCTTTTCCAGACCATACTCCCGCAGATAGCCGTAACCGCCGTGCAACTGCAACGCCTTGTCGGCGACATCGAAGCAGGTGTCGGTCACGTAGCGCTTGGCCATCGCGCACAGTTCGACCTTGTCGGCGGCATCGGCGTCCAAGGCACTGGCGGCGCGCCACAACAACATTCGCGACGTCTCGACACCGGTGGCCATGTCGGCCAGGGTGAACCTGATGGTTGGCTCGTCGAGCAGGCTGCTGCCGAAGGCGGATCGCTCGCGCACATAGGCGCCGGCCTTGTCGAACGCGGCCTGGGCACCACCCAGTGAGCACGCCGCGATGTTGAGCCGGCCGCCGTTGAGGCCGTTCATCGCGATGCCGAAGCCGGTGCCCTCGCCGTCGGCGCCACCCAGCATCGCCTCGGCAGGTACCCGCACACCGTCGAGAATCACCTGAGCGGTGGGCTGTGCATGCCAGCCCATCTTCTCCTCCGGCGCGCCGAAACTCAGTCCGGGCGTGTCCTTTTCGATGACGAACGTGGAGATGCCACGCGGTCCTTCGTTTCCGGTACGGGCCATCACGACGTACACATCCGATGCTCCCGCGCCGGAGATGAACTGCTTGACACCGTCGAGCACATAGTCTGCTCCCTGCCGGACGGCTCGGGTACTGAGCGCGCTGGCGTCGGACCCGGCGTTGGGCTCGGTCAGACAGTAGCTGGCGATGACGTCCATGCTGGCCAGCTGCGGCACCCAGATCTTGCGCTGTTCGGCGGTACCGAAGGTGTCGATCATCCAGGCGCACATGTTGTGGATGGACAGGAATGCCGCGGTCGTCGGGTCGGCAATGGCCAGCTGCTCGAAGATACGCACGCCGTCGAGCCGGCGCAGCCCGCTGCCGCCCACGTCGTCGCGGCAGTAGATCGCGGCCATGCCCAACTCGGCGGCCTCGCGCAGCACATCCGTCGGAAAGTGCTTGCTGGCATCCCATTCCAGGGCGTGCGGAGCAAGGCGCTTTTCGGCGAAGGCGGCGGCCGTTTCGGTGATCACCCGCTCTTCGTCGTTGAGGGTAAACATGGATGGCTCTACTTCATTGTGGGGATGACGAATTCGGCGCCATCCTTGATGCCGGAGGGCCACCGCGAGGTCACGGTCTTGGTCTTGGTGTAGAAGATGATGGACGAGGGGCCGTGCTGGTTGAGGTCGCCGAAGCCGGAGCGCTTCCAGCCGCCGAAGGTGTGGTAGGCCACCGGAACCGGGATCGGCACGTTGATCCCGACCATGCCCACCTGCACGCGGGAGACGAAGTCGCGCGCGGTGTCGCCGTCGCGGGTGAACACCGCCACGCCGTTACCGTATTCGTGCTCCGACGGTAACCTCAGGGCCTCCTCGTAGTCGTGCGCGCGCACGATGCACAGCACCGGTCCGAAGATCTCGTCGGTGTAGATCGACATGTCCGGGGTGACGTGGTCGAACAGGGTAGGCCCGATGAAGAAGCCGCTCTCCAGATTGGCGTCGCCGAAGGTGAGGTCGTCACTGGCGCGATCGCGGCCGTCGATGACGAGTTCGGCGCCGGCCTCCACGCCCTGGCCGATGTAGTCGCGCACCCGGTTCAGCGCCGCCTCGGTGACCAGCGGGCCGTAGTCGGCCTTGGGGTCCAGGCTGTGCCCCACGCGCAGGTTGTTGATCCGCTCGATCAGCCTGGCGCGCAACCGATCTGCGGTCTGTTCGCCAACGGGAACGGCGACGCTGATCGCCATGCAACGTTCGCCGGCACTGCCGTAGCCGGCTCCGATCAGCGCGTCGACCGCCTGGTCGAGATCGGCGTCGGGCATCACGATCATGTGGTTCTTCGCGCCGCCGAAACACTGCGATCGCTTGCCGGTGGCAGCGGCCCCGGAGTAGATGTACTGCGCGATATCGGAGCTGCCGACAAAGCCGACCGCCTTGATCTCGGGGTGGTTGAGGATGGCGTCGACGGCTTCCTTGTCGCCGTGCACCACCTGGAACACGCCGGCGGGCAGCCCCGCCTCAACGAATAGCTCGGCCAGGCGTACCGGAACCGATGGGTCGCGCTCGCTGGGCTTGAGAATGAACGCATTCCCGCAGGCCAAGGCTGGTCCGGCCTTCCACAGCGGGATCATCGCCGGGAAGTTGAACGGGGTGATGCCGGCGACCACGCCGAGTGGCTGCCGTAGCGAGTAGACGTCGATGCCGGGGCCGGCGCCTTCGGTGTATTCACCTTTGAGCAGGTGCGGAATCCCGAGGCAGAACTCGATGACCTCGATACCGCGCTGAATGTCGCCCTGCGCGTCGGGCACGGTCTTGCCGTGTTCGCGGGATAGCAACTCGGCCAGCTCTTCGGTGTTCTGGTTGACCAGCTCGATGAAGCGCATCAGCACCCGGGCGCGGCGCTGTGGATTCCAAGCCGCCCAACCCTTTTGGGCCTCAGCTGCCGATGCCACCGCAGCGTCGATGTCGGCCTGCGATGCCATCGGCACCTGCGCTTGGACGCCGCCGGTGTTGGGGTCGAAGACGTCGGCGGTGCGGGTGGACTGACCGGCGGTGCGCTGCCCGTCGATGAAGTGGGGGATCTGCGTGGTCATGGGTGCCCTTGAGGGTCGATGCGTGCAAGGCGGATACTTGCATATCCTAGTAAATCGGCTCGGACGATGGCAAGGCGGGTGACTTGCCACGCGGATTGGGACTGCCTAGCTTTTCGGCGTGTCCAAAGACGCGGGTCTGGGTGCTGATGCGGCGAGAGCGCGCGAAACGGTGCTGGCTGCGGCTATCCGACCATGTGTGGAGGCCGACCAGGTAGTCGCCCCAACGCTGCGAGCCGCCTATGAGAGCGCGGTGCGCGGACGACGGCAGCTTCGCGCAATCGCGGCTGATATCGAAAGCGCCGTGGCTAATCAGCGGGGGCTGGCCCTCGACACTCCTGCCGGTGCTGCAGCCTTCTCACGGTTTCTTGCCGTCAAGACAAAAGACATCAACCTGGTAGTTGCCGAGACCACCGCACACGCCCGCGCCGGGGCGACCGCACTTGAATCCCTGGGGCCCTCGTACCAAGCTGTCGGGTTCGGCTCCAAGCCGGAAGAACCGCCGCCTGCGCCGGTGCCGTTTCCTCCCTACCAGCCGAAGGTGTGGGGAGCGTGCCGAGCCCGCGGGCAGGACCCTGAAAAGGTCGTCAGGACCTTCTATCACGCGCCGATGAGCGCGGGATTCCGGTCGCTGCCCGCCGGTGACTCGGTCTTGTATTGCGGCAACGGCAAGTACGGTCTGCTACACGTCGAGAAGGAACACGAAGCCCAGTGGGATCAAATCGCGAACGCACGATGGCCGACCGCCGGCAATTGGCGCTACCTCGCCGACTACGCGATCGCTCAGGCGCTGGCCTATCCGGAGCGGGTGGAGTACAACCAAGACAACGACACGTTCGCGGTGTACCGCAGAATCTCGAGTTCGGATGGCACTTACGTCTTTACGACCCGCGTTGTCATTTCGGCGAGCGACGGCAAGATCATCACCGCATTTCCGCAGACGAAGGGGTAGATAGGTTGGCCAAACAAGGCGCCGAGCCGCCGCGTAGCTATACGGGGCGCCGCGATCTCATCGCTGAGAAGCTCGAGCCCTACTTTCATACCAGCGTTATGCTTCCGAGGAACACCAGACCCACCTCGGAAGCGGCTGAGAAGTTCTGGGACGACTCTCTGCTGTGCAGTTGGGCCGATCGAGAAACGGGCTATCGGCGCACAGTAACCGTGTCGATCTATCGGGCGGCCGACGGCCGACGGCGAGCCGACGAGATTCGCGGCATGATGCGAGAAGAGTGCCCGCCCGGCCTAGATCTGCGGACACCAAACCCGGAGGCTTACGAAATCACCGGCCCGCTCCCAGGAGAATATGTCTTCGTGCTGCACTACCTAGGCCATGTGAGAGCCGTAGTGGGTAATTGCGTTATCGAACTCATGCCGATGGGCACAGCGATCGACCTGAGCAAACTAGCCGATGTGGCGCTGGATATCGGCCGCACCGTCGGATGCTCGGCCTACGAGAATGACTTCACACTGCCGGACATGCCAGAAGAATGGCGCAATCAGCCCATCGGGTGGTACGCAGACGGATTCCCTCCCTACATCCCAGGTCTATCAGATCCGGGATAAGTCGCTGGTGCGCCTCGGGTCTGTAACCCGATCTGCTATTGATCGGGTGAAGGAGACACGTGACGGCACAAAACGACCCCGCCGGCCCGCGACCGTTGCGCGCGGTGCCCGACGACGGCTACCCGAGCTGGGAAGCGGTGTACCAGGACAACGCCATCTGGGTGTACCGCACGCTGTTCGCCCGGGTCGGAAACCGTGCAGACGCCGAAGACCTCACCGCCGAGGTCTTCCTGGCCGCGTTGCGACCGCTGCGTCTGACGGCCAGCGTTGCAGAGGTGCGCGCCTATCTGCGGGCTACCGCCCGAACGGTGCTCGCCGCGCACTGGCGGGAAACCCTGGGCCGGGAGATCACCTCGATCGAGGACATCGAGCAACCTCCCGATAGCGAGGACGCAATCAGTACCGCGCCGCAGCGGGTCGCCCGGGTACTCGAGAATCTGCCCGATCGCTATCGTCACATTCTGGAATTGCGTTTCCTGCAGGGGCATTCGATAAAGGAGTCAGCCGCAGAACTCGGGGTGAGCGTTGCCAACGCCAAAGTGCTCCAACACCGCGCCTTGCGATTGGCGGCGCAGGTCAACGATGGAGGTCAGCGATGAACGCGCGAGGTTTGCGTCGCTACGTCGATGACCTGTTGCGGGGGCGCCGGCCCAAGGCGTTTCAGCCCGACGACTTCGAGGCGGCACAGATCCGCACCGCTATCGAGCTGCGCGCCGCCCGTCCGGACGCCGAACTGGCCGATGCGCCCAGCCAGGAATTTCTTGCCGACCTACATGGTCGGCTCGCCGAGCAGATGTCCGGCGCGCCAACGCCATCGGCGCCGAAGCAAAGCTCTACGCGCCGGCAGGTCATTGTCGGCACCTCAGCTGCCGCGGCGGCGGCGGTGACGGCGGTCTCCGTCGATCGACTCGTGGTCGGCGGTCTGGGTACCGAAGCTCCCGCGGTGGCCGGGCAATTGACGCCCAACACCGGAAGCTGGCAGCGGGTCGCCGCAAGTTCTGATGTGCCCGACGCGGTGATGCATCCGTTCGATCTCGGCTCGGTCAGCGGATTCGTCCGGCGCGTCGACGGCAAGCTAGAAGCCGTATCGGGCGTATGCACGCATCAAGGATGCCGGCTGTGGTTCGACGCACCTGATGACCGGCTGCGCTGCCCGTGTCATTCGACATCCTTCGCGCCCAGCGGCCAGGTACTCACGCACCAATTGCCGATCGCGCCAAAGCCGTTGCCCACGTTGATGGTTCGTGAAGCCGACGGAGTCATCGAGGTGTTCGCCCCGCCGCGGCCGGAAGCGTCGACGTAGTCGTGTAACCAGCTGCCCTATCTAGGGGCATGCTCTCGTTGATATCTAGAAAGCACCAGGCCGCCGCGTTGGCGGTGGTCGTGCTGCTGGCCGGATGCTCATCATCGCGGCCGGCTTCGCAGCCGTCGGCAACTTTGGGGATGCCCATGGGTACCGCGTCGCCCACCGGCACCACGCCCGTGGCCGGCGACCAGGTCAGCATCGAGAACTTCGCGTTTGCTCCCGCGGCGGTGACGGTCCGCGCTGGCAGCACGGTCACCTGGACGAACCGTGACGAAGAACCGCACACGGTGGCCGCGAACGACGGGTCGTTTCATTCGCCCGGGATGGGCACCGGGGCCAGCTTCTCGCAAACTTTCGCTACGCCCGGCACGTTCGACTACGTCTGCTCGATACATCCGTCCATGCACGGCACGGTGGTGGTGACGCAATGACCAGGGATCCGAACGCCATGAGTCGCCGCCAGCTGATCCGGCACACGGCGTGGTTCGGCGCGGCGGTGGGTCTGGCCGTTTCCGGTGGCGAAGTCATCTCCCATGTCGCAGGGGCTGCTTCGGCCCAGCGCGCCATGGCCCACCCCACGCTGCGGTTCGCCCAAATCAGCGACAGTCACCTTGGATTCACCGGCGCGGCCAATCCCGACGTCGCGGCCACCTTCGGCCACGCGATCGACCGGGTCAACAACCTCGGCTACATACCGGATTTCGTCATCCACACCGGCGACCTCACCCACCTGTCCAGTCCGGAACAGTTCGACCAGGTCAAGCAGATGATGGGCAAGCTCAACACGCCGCACGTGTTCACCGTTCCCGGCGAGCACGATTCGGTCGACGATGCGGGCCAAAAATACCGCAGCGTCTTTGGTGCCGGGACCCGCGGCGACGGCTGGTACAGCTTCGACATCGCCGGTGTCCATGTGATCGCTTTGGTCAACACGTTGAACCTGAAGAAGCTGGGGCATCTGGGTGTCGACCAATTGGAGTTCGTCCAAAAGGATGTAGCCGGCTTGTCGAGCGATACCCCCATCATCGTGATCAGTCACATTCCGCTCTTCGCCATGTACCCGGATTGGGGCTGGGGCACCGACGATGCCGCTCAGGCGCTCAGCTATCTGCGCCGGTTCTCGTCGGTCACCTGTCTCAATGGTCATGTCCACCAACTGTTTTCCAAGACCGAGGGCAACGTGACGTTCTACAGCGGAACCACGACCGCCTACCCGTTGCCACGCCCCGGGGATGGGCCGGCGCCCAAGCCCGTCACCCTGCCGGCCGGCCGGCTCGGCGATGCACTCGGCATCCGCGAGGTCAGCTACACCCGGGGACAGCAAGCTCTGGCGCTGAAAGAGCGGTCGCTGCAATGACATCGACGGCGATCCTGCTCCGCATCGGGCTGGCGGCGTCATTGGCCGTCAGCGCTATCAGTCACACCTACCTGTATATCCATGGTTACCAACACATCCCGGCAATCGGCACCGCGTTCTTGGTTCAGGCCAGCGTCTCATTCGCTCTGGCGCTGCTCATCCTGCTGGGCGGTCCGTGGTGGCTGTGCTGGGGCGCGGCCGCGGTGGCCGGCGGCTCGCTGGTCGCGTTCGGACTGTCTCGGACTGTCGGGGTCTTCGGCTTTGTCGAGCGGGGCTGGGATCCTGCACCGCACGCGGCACTGAGCGTGGGGGCCGAACTGCTGACCGTGCTGTTGTGTGCCACAGCTCTACACGGCCTCGACCGCAAACGGAGTTCGCGCTTAGCCGTTCATCCCGGGATTACCTGACGCCCCCTGGTGCCCTCGTGAAGTAGGCCCGACGGTGCCGCCGGTGGCCCCGGCGGCGCCGGTCGTGGCTAGGCCGCCGGGCCGGCCGGTGCCCCCAGTGCCGCCTCGCCGCCGGCTCCGCCGCAGATCGCGTTTCCGCCGTCGCCACCCTGACCGCCGTTGCCGCCGCAACTGCTACGGGTGTTATCCCTTTTCCTCAGATGGCACGGATCGGGTGGCGATATTCGGTGCCCGATTGGGCATTACCCGAGTCACGTAAGCAATCGCAGCGAGTACCGCGAATCCCGACGCGAACATGGGCAATGCTGCTGCCGACACCCCGGCATGTAGCGCGAGTCCACCAAGGCTGCTGCCGATGGCGCTACCGAGGTAGATCGCCGACGCATTGACCGCCACGGCAACCGCGCCCCGGTCCGGCGCGCGCTCGAGCAGTAGATGCTGTTGCGGCGGTGGCGATCCAAAACCCGCGGCGCCCCAAACCGCCACTGCCACACAGAGAACCACGATCACACTGCCCGCGGGCGTGATCGCCGCCATCGCTACGATCAACGCCGCCAGGACGACCAGCATCACCCGGGTGGTACTCGACGAGCGGTCGATGAACGGGCCGATCGCGAACGCTCCGATGATCCCGCCGATGCCCCAAATCCACAGGTACAGAGTCGGATTGGTGATCCCCGCGGTTGCCCGTAACACCGGGGCGATGTATGTGTAGAGGCCGAGGCTGGCAATGTTGAACAGCACCGACACCAGCACAATCGGCGTCACCCGCCGGTCCACCAATGTGCCCAGCCGAGCCTTGATCCCGGGTGGTGCGCCGACCTGCAAGCGCGGCATGAATCGCGCGATGCCGATGGTCGCGACGATGCCGACGGCCGAGAGCAGCCAGAGCGCAGACTGCCACCCCTGTGCCCGCGCCAGCAGCATGCCCAGCGGTACTCCGACGACCGTCCCCACGCTAAGCCCACCGAGAATGACCGACAACGCGCGTCCGCGCTGTTCGGGCGACACCAGATAGGCCGCGGCCGCTGCCGCCGTCGGCGAATACAGGCCTGCGCCAACACCTGCCACGGCGCGGGACAGCAGCAGCACCGCGAATGATTCCGAGGCGGCGGTGCCGATGTTGCCGATGGTGAACACGATGATCGACGCCAGCAGGATCGTCTTGGTACTCAACCTGGTCAGCACCGAGGACAGCAACGGGCCCGACACCGCGTAGCAGAGTGTGAAAACCGTGACCATCTGTCCGACCATCGACTCGGCGGTGTGCGTCGCGGTTGCGATCTCGGGAATCAGGCCGGAAATGATGAACGTGCCCATGCCGAGCGCGAACGTGCCGACCGCGAGCAGGAACACTCTGTGCATCAGAACTCGATCCCGCGCGCGATCGCGTCGGCTACCTCGGTAGCCCAGTAGGTGAGGATGTTGGTGGCCCCGGCGCGGCGGATTGCCAGCAGGGATTCGCGGATTGCCTCTTCGCGGTTCAGCAGCCCTTGTGCGGCCGCCGCTTCGACCATCGCATACTCGCCGGACACCTGATAGGCGGCCACCGGAAGGTGAACCAGTTCGGCCACTTTGGCGATGATGTCCAGGTAAGGCAGGGCCGGCTTGACCATGACGATGTCGGCGCCCTCGTCGACATCCAGCAGGACTTCGCGGATCGACTCCCTGATGTTGCCCGGGTACTGCTGATAAGTGCGGCGGTTGCCGACCAGTGAGGACTCCACCGCCACGCGGAACGGGGAATAGAACGTAGATGCGTACTTCACGGCGTAGGCCATCAACGTGACCGACTGATACCCGGCGGCGTCGAGCCCGCTGCGGATCGCACCGATCTGGCCGTCCATCATGCCGCTGGGCGCGACGACATGGGCACCGGCTTCGGCTTGTGCCACAGCCACTTCGGTGAACCGGATGACGCTCGGGTCGTTGTCGACTTCGCCATTGGCATCGAGAACACCACTGTGTCCGTGAGTCGTGTATTCGTCGAGGTTGATGTCGGCCATGACGACGGTCTGGTCGCCGACCTCGCGGACCACGGCCCGCAGCGCCCGCTGCATTATTCCGTTCGGATCCGACGCCTCCGAGCCGATTTCGTCCTTGGTCGACGGGATGCCGAAGAGCATGACGCCGCCGCATCCGACCGCCGCGGCGGTGGCCGCAGCCTGTACGGCCGACTCCACCGAGTGCTGGAACACACCCGGCATCGAGCGGATCTCGCGCGGCCGGTCGATGCCGTCGCGAACCATGATGGGCTGGATAAAAGCGGCCGGAACCAGCTGCACCTCGGCGGTCAGCCGGCGCAGGGCCGGTGTCCGTCGTAGCCGCCGCGGCCGATGCGGATTGGCTTCCGTCGACAGCGCCTCCCTGCCGTGGAACGAAATACTCATACGGGATGCTCCTGTTCGATGCGGTTGGAGGCGAACACAGAATCGATGTGGTCCACGACAGCCGCGTCGGGACGGGCGAACCAGTAGCCGACGTCGGTTCGCGCGGTGCAGCGCAGCGCGCGCAGCCGCACCTCCGTTTCTGCCGACTTCAGCAGCAGCCCAAGCGGGTCCAGGACCGGCAAGCCCGCCACTTCACGGACTTGGTAATGCCACACGATTTCTGCCGGCAGGCCTGTGGCGGGCAGGATGACCTGGGCGCCGGCCGCGCGGGCGCGCGCTGCGGCCTCGGCGAACTCGCTGAGGAACTGGTCGGGATCGCCGGCGATCGCTGAGGTGGTGGCCGAGATGCTGCCCGGAACCAGTTCGTAACTCGCCAACAGGTGGTCGGTCCGGTAGCGGCGGACATTCTCGATTATCGGCTCCTTCAGGCAGGGCACCATGCCGATGAAGCTGTACCGGACATCCTGCTGGGCACAGTAATTGGATGCCGTCCTGGTCAGACCCAAGGTCGGTATCGTCGCCAAGGCGCGGGCGTTGGTCAGCCCCGGGTCCTGGCCTGCGGCGATCACCCAGGCGTCGTATCCGTCCCGCTCGGCTTGGGCCGCCGTCTCGGCGAAGTACTGACTGAAGCGCAGCGCGACCACACCGTATTGCACGTAGTCGTAAGGTGTTTCGTAGTCGTAGGTGCGCCGCGGCAGGGTATGGATGACCACGTCCGTCCCGGGATCGACGACCGCTTCAATGTGCTGCTCGTACCAGTCGTCGAGTGCTGGCATGCGTCCTTTGACGATGTGCTTTTGCAACCAGATCTTCATCGCAGTCCTGCCTGTAGGGGTAGGGGAGTATCCAGGAGTGAGGCTTCGATCAAGAATCGCCGTGCTTTGTCACGGTCGCCGGCCAGGCTCGCGATATCGTCCAAATGCGTTGTGAGCGAAACACTGTCGTTGTCCTGTAAGCCGCGCACTCGGCGTTCGGTGCGCGGTATGACATGGTCGAGCAGGTATTGGCGGCGGGTTTCGGCGATGTCGGCGACGACGGACTTGTCGACTCGCCTGTGCAGCCAATCGGCCAGGGCGGGCATCAGCGCAAACGCGTCGTGCAGGCCCGAGTTCATGTTGAGACCACCGGCCGTCGACGTCACATGCGCCGCGTCGCCGATCACCAGGACCGGGCCGAGGCTGGACAGGTAGGAATCCACCACGCCACGGCCAAGCTGATAGCTTTCGATGCGGTCGATGGCGAGATCGTCTGCGGCCCAAGGTGTTGCATCGGCGATGGCCTGAGCGACCCGGACCGCATCGGGCCGATCGCCGATGGACCTCACGATGACGCGAGTATCGGCGGCCATACGCAGTGTGCTGAGGCCGTCGCCGTCGCCACGGAAGTAACACAGCCCCGAGAGGGGTTGGGCAGCCGATGCCGGCAGTAGCGCGGCGAGATCCGCTCGGGCGTAGGCGCGAAGCGCAGCCGTCGGATAGCTGCGGACCGCCAGTGCGATCCCGGCCCGCCGGCGCGTCAGTGAATGTGAGCCGTCGCATCCGATGACCACGTCGGCGGTGGTGGTGTGGCGCCGGGAATCCGTGGCTAGAACGGTGACGCTGGGCAGTTCCGGGTCGAGGTCGACCACGGCTGCACCGCAGCGCAATTCGATTGCGGGATTGCCGGCGATCAGGTCGGCCGCCCGATCCAGTAGCGCCTGCTGGTCGAGATGGATGCGGAACGGGTGCTTCGTCAGCTCGCTGAGCAACCGGTAGTCAAGCTCCGCGAGAATGTCGGCGCGGTTGTCGCGCCACTGCAGCGAAGCCACGGTGATCGCCCCGGGCACGGCGGCCAAGTCGATGTCCATGGTCTGCAACAGATCCAATGTCGACGGATGGAACGTGGCTGCATGCGACGTCGTCACCAGCTCGTCGTTGCGCTCGAGCAGTGTCACCTCGACGTCGTTTCTTGCCAGCAGCAGCGCGGCGACCACGCCCACCGGGCCCGCGCCCACGATTACCGCATGCGGCTTCATTGCAGCCGAGCCAGCGGATCCGGGTCGTTCAAGGTGAGCCGCAGCCAGTCCACGCTGCACGAATTCGTCGTGAAGAACTCTTGGCCGGCGAACGCGTGGGTGAGGGCGGCCACGGCCTCGCGGGTATGTATCCCGGTGCCGAGAAACAAGATAGGCGTGCCTGTGCGCCGCGAATTGAAGGCATCGTGGACGGCGGCCGTGATGTCTTCGGTGCGCAGACCATACGGCGACGCAGCGACAGTGCCGGTGCGGCTATCCACTACGTTGATCACTGAGCTGATTCGCAAACCCGCACTGTCCCAGTAGCTTTTGGAGAGCTCGGTGAGCCAATCCGCATAGGGCGACGCGATGGTGATGGTGTCGATGTGCCGGTGGCGCAGCCAGCCGACGACCGCTACGGTCGTCGACACGGCTAGTGCGCCGACGCGCTCCGAAGACCTGCGGCACGCGCACAGGTCGGGCCCGAAACCCTGAAGGTAGTGATTGCCACTGCAGCAGGCCACGATCGCGTGCAGCGGCATGTCGCCGAAACTGGCCAAACGCGAGGGCAATTCAGCGGCGTAGTGATCGAGGCGCTGCCGCAACGGCAGGTCGCTGTGTACCCCGTAGCGGGTCGTAGAGAAGGCGAATGTATGGCCGCCGAGGGCCAGATAGTCGTCTTCTACCGCCGTGTTGGCCGGTGGCACCACCAGACCGACGCGCGGTTTGCGCCGTTGTACGCCCCCTGGACCCCCGCGCCCATCGGTTGCCACGACCGAACCTTTCGGGATTTAGGCCGCCTTCACAACTGGTTGCGCTGGGAAGTGTACGGCCTTTCGCCCATCGGGTGTGCAATTTGTCCGTCAACCGGCGTCTTCTTGACGCTTGTGCCCGTATTGCCCGGGGTCCTCGCCTGGCTAATCTTTGCGCCATCGCAAGGGCAACCCGGAAGGAGGTGATTATGTCCCACGACCTTCTTTTCGGCGAGGTCGAGGCTTTGTATTCCGCCAACGTACTTCGTGCCGACGAGCTGACCGAATGATCGGTATGCCACTCGAGCCGCGCGCGGGGATCTCGTCAGCGCCGATCTGAGATCCCCGCCGCAACCACATCCATCCCGGCTACGGGCAGGTGGCGTCGACCTCGAACGTCTTGCTGACCTGTTGCCCGGCATTGTCAACGCCGGTGGCGGTGCCGGTGATCTTGTAGGCGTTACCGGTTTTTGTCGCGGTGGCGCTGTTACCGGGCGCGCCCTCGGTGAAGCTGAGGACAACCCCGTCCACCGTGCCGAGTCCGGCGGTGTGCACTGCCGACGCGTCCTGCTCGAGGCCGACGATGACGCCGGTGAGCATGTCGCCGACCGCGATGGAGAACCTGCCCTCATTCGTCGAGCACACCACTGGGCCACTGACGTTCTGCTGCTGACCGCCGACGATGACCTTGGTTTCCCCCGACGCCGCCGGAGTGCTGCTGGATGCGGGGGCCGAACTCGTGGCCGCACTGGACGCGCTCGTCGAGCTCGATGACGGACCCGAGTTCTTGTCGCTGGAGCAGCCCGCCATGCCCGCAATGACGGTCGCCGCGCTGACGGCGATCAACAACTCACGCTCCACCAGGTTCTCCTCACTTGTCGGTCTACATCCGCGAGATCGGCGGATCTAGTGAAGCAGTATGTATGGCCGCACAGCTGCGGTACAGATGATCTTTAGCTACTGCGCAGGTTCTCGATGAACCGTTGGGTCTCCGCCCAGGTGGGCAGCAGCCCGCAAGCGCGCACTTCCTCGAAGCCGGGGGCGGCGGCATCGCGGTCGGACAGGCTGGGCCGAGCACCGTCGACCAGCGGCCAGTCGATCGCCAGGGCCGGATCGGTGGCGCAGATGGTGTGCTCGCGCTGCGGGTTGTATTCGGCCGAGCACAGATACATCACGGTCGAATTGTCTTGCAGCGCAAGGAAACCATGCGCGAGCCCTTCGGATATGTAGATCGTGCGCCGGTCCCTGTCGTCCAGCAGCACCGAGTCCCATTGGCCGAAGGTCGGTGAGCCAACCCGGATGTCGACGACGACGTCGAACACCGAACCGGACACACACGTGACGTATTTGGCTTGACTGGGTGGCAGCTGGGCGAAGTGCAGACCGCGCAGCACGCCCGCCGACGACACCGAACAGTTGGCTTGGCGGACATCCAACCGGTGACCGGCGAATGCGGCGAAGCCGTGGTCAGTGATCCATTCGAAGAACAGTCCGCGCGAATCGCCGTGCACGGTCGGTGTGATTTCCCAGGCACCCGGGACGCCGAGTTCGCGTACCTTCATGTCACTGGCCGCGTTGTTCGTAGCGGGCTTCGGCGGCGTCCTTGAGCGGACGCCACCACGACTCGTTTTCCCGGTACCAGTCGATGGTGGCGCGCAGGCCCTCCTCGAAGTCGGTATGCTTTGGCGCCCAACTCAATTCGTTGTACAGCGTGGACGGGTCGATCGCGTAGCGCAGGTCGTGGCCGACGCGGTCGGTCACGTGGTCGAAGTCATCGGGCCCGTGGCCCATCAACCGCAGCAGCGTGCGCAGCACGGTCAGGTTGTCGCGCTCGCCCTCGGAGCTGATCAGATAGGTCCGGCCGATCTGGCCCTTCTCCAAAATCCGGCGTACCGCGCTGTTGTGGTCCTCGACGTGGATCCAGTCGCGGACATTGGCGCCGGCGCCGTAGAGCTTGGGGCGTCGTCCGGTAAGCACATTGGTGATCTGACGCGGGATGAACTTCTCGACGTGCTGATAAGGCCCGTAGTTGTTGGAGCAGTTGGAGATCGTCGCCCGTACTCCGTAGGAGCGCACCCAGGCCCGCACCAGCATGTCGCCGCCGGCCTTGGTCGCCGAGTACGGACTCGACGGGTTGTACGGAGTGGACTCGGTGAACCGTGCTGGATCGTCGAGCTCCAAGTCGCCGTAGACCTCGTCGGTCGAAATGTGGTGCAGCCGAACACCGTGTCGCCGCACCGCTTCCAGGATGGTGAAGGTGCCCAGCACGTTGGTGTGCACGAACGGCTCGGGGTTGTCCAGTGCGTTGTCGACGTGAGACTCCGCGGCGAAATGGACTACCGCGTCGGATTCTGCGACCAGCTGCGAAACCAGTTCTGCGTCGGCGATGTCGCCCTGTACCACCCGCACAATGTCCTCGACGTCTGCCAGCGACTCGCGCCGGCCGGCGTAGGTGAAGGCGTCGAGCACCGTCAGCGTGTCGTCTGGGTACTCGCGTACGGTGCTGTGCACGAAATTCGCGCCGATGAATCCCGCGCCACCGGTGACGAGCAACCGCATGGGTCAAACCCTAACGGGTCAGCCCTAGTGCTCCGGCCAGTTCGGTGAGCGCGGGGACCAGGTTCTCGCTCTTGGTGAGGACCTGAACGGGGACGTGGTCGGCACCGGCATCCAGATGCTCGGTGAGCCGGGCCGCGATGGCCTCGGGGGTGCCGTAGGCGACCACGGCATCCACCAGCCGGTCGCTGCCCGGTTTGGCGACGTCGTCGTCGGTGAAGCCCAGGCGCTTCCAGCTGTTGAGATAGTTGGCGAGGTTGAGATACATGTCGAGCGCCTTGCGCCCGACGGCGCGGGCCTTGTCGCTGTCGGTGGTGAGCACCACCTTGTGCTCGGGGGCCAGGAACGTCCCGGGACCGATCAGCTCACGGGCCTGCGCCGTGTGCTCGGGAGTGGTCAGGTACGGGTGGGCGCCGGCGCTGCGCTGAGCGGACAGCTTGAGGACCCGTGGGCCCAGGGCCGCCACCACGCGCCGCTCGGCGGGGACGCCGTACTCGTCGAGCTGGTCCAGGTACTCCGTCAGGGCGTCATACGGCTTTCGGTATTCGGTGACCGCCTCGGGATGTCCGACGCCGATACCCAGCAAGAAACGGCCCGGGTATGCCCTTTCGATCCGGTGAAACGACTCGGCGACCGGCTCGGCCGGCGCGGACCAGATGTTGACGATGCCGGTGGCCACCTGCAAGGTGGTGGTTGCTTCGAGAATGGGCTCCACCCAGGCCAGCTCGGCCGGCGGTGAGCCGCCCACCCAAACCGCCCCATAGCCCAGGGCTTCGATTTCTTTGGCCTGCTGGGGCGTGACACCCCTTCCGAACGATCCGAAGCGGCCGAGATCGGGCTTCTTGGTGGCTTGGTTGGTCGCAGAGGCGCTCATGGTTGGACTAACCCGCCGGCCGCCGCGCCCTATTCCAGCTCGCGTGTTTTGCGCAGGGAGTGGCGGTGCGAGTAAGGTGGACCAACGGTGCGGCGTCCGTGCCGGCTTCTGGCGTGCCCAGTCTTGGAATTTCCACCACCGGCTCACGTTGAGTAGTCGTAGTACGTGCTGCGCCGAACGGGGTGCACCGACGAGATAGAGAAGGATCGCCACAACGTAATGGCCAAGAAGGACGGTGCCATAGAGGTCGAGGGTCGCGTGGTCGAGCCCCTGCCCAATGCCATGTTTCGCATTGAGCTGGAGAACGGTCACAAGGTGCTCGCCCACATCAGCGGCAAGATGCGGCAGCACTACATCCGCATCCTGCCCGAGGACCGCGTGGTCGTGGAGCTGTCGCCCTACGACCTGTCGCGCGGCCGGATCGTGTACCGGTACAAGTAGCGCGACGATATTTAAGAAAAGCCCAGGAAGAACAGGACCGAGACTGCCGTGAAGGTGAACCCGAGCGTCAAGCCAATCTGTGACAAGTGCAGGGTGATCCGTCGGCATGGGCGGGTCATGGTGATCTGCTCTGATCCGCGCCACAAGCAGCGGCAGGGCTGATAGCCCACACTCCGCGACGACAACTGAATGCAGACCTCCCAGCACCAATGAGCGGGCTGGCATCTACAGAGATGGGCCGGCTCACCCACGCCCGGACGGAGGCCGGGCCCCTACCAGCAGGTGGGGAACGGACTGGGAAAAGACCTCCGCTGAGAAAAAGAGGAAACGCCACCTATGGCTCGACTAGTAGGCGTCGATCTGCCGCGCGATAAGCGGATGGAGATCGCGCTGACTTACATCTTCGGCATCGGCCGGACCCGTTCCAACGAAATTCTGGCTGCCACTGGCATCGATAAGGACCTGCGCACCAAGGACCTCACCGATGACCAGCTCACCCATCTGCGTGACTACATCGAAGCCAACCTGAAGGTGGAGGGTGACCTGCGCCGCGAGGTACAGGCCGACATCCGTCGCAAAATCGAGATCGGCTGCTACCAGGGTCTACGGCACCGCCGCGGACTGCCGGTGCGCGGCCAACGGACCAAGACCAATGCGCGGACCCGTAAAGGCCCCAAGCGCACCATCGCAGGCAAGAAGAAGGCCAGGTAACCGATGCCACCGAAGAAGGCAAGTGGGGCAGGTCCCAAGAAGGGGCAGAAGACCCGTCGCCGGGAAAAGAAGAACGTCCCGCACGGCGCCGCGCACATCAAGAGCACCTTCAACAACACGATCGTGACGATCACCGATCCGCAGGGCAACGTCATCGCCTGGGCGTCGTCGGGTCACGTAGGGTTCAAAGGCTCCCGCAAGTCGACACCGTTCGCCGCTCAGCTGGCTGCCGAGAACGCCGCGCGCAAGGCCCAGGAGCACGGAGTGCGCAAGGTCGACGTGTTCGTCAAGGGTCCGGGCTCCGGCCGCGAGACCGCGATCCGCTCGCTGCAGGCCGCCGGTCTGGAGGTCGGGGCGATATCCGACGTCACGCCGCAGCCGCACAACGGCGTCCGTCCCCCCAAACGTCGGCGCGTCTAGGAGATAAAAGCAAATGGCTCGTTACACCGGACCCGTCACTCGCAAGTCGCGCCGGCTGGGCACCGACCTCGTCGGTGGCGACCAGTCGTATGAGAAGCGGCCTTATCCGCCCGGCCAGCATGGCCGCGCCCGGGTCAAGGACAGTGAGTACCGCCAGCAGCTGCAGGAGAAGCAGAAGGCGCGTTTCACCTACGGCGTGATGGAAAAGCAGTTCCGCCGCTATTACGAAGAGGCCGTTCGCCACTCGGGCAAGACCGGTGAGGAACTGCTGCGCATCCTGGAAAGCCGGCTCGACAACGTCGTTTACCGCGCCGGGCTGGCGCGCACCCGCCGGATGGCCCGCCAGCTGGTCAGTCACGGTCACTTCACCGTCAACGGCGTGCACGTGAACGTGCCCAGCTACCGGGTGTCGCAGTACGACATCATCGACGTCCGGGACAACTCGCTGAACACGGTGCCGTTCCAGATCGCGCGGGAGACCGCCGGTGACCGTCCGATCCCGAGCTGGATCCAGGTCGTCGGCGAGCGCCAGCGCATCCTGATCCACCAATTGCCCGAGCGTGCTCAGATCGATGTGCCGCTCACCGAGCAGCTGATCGTCGAGTACTACTCGAAGTAGCGCAGGTTTCCGCCGGTGCGACCGCACCGGCGGGTCTTAACGGCATCAAATAGCGGGTGCCGAGAAGGAGAAGAAGAAACACCATGCTGATTTCTCAGCGGCCCACCCTGTCCGAGGACATCCTCACCGACAACCGGTCCCAGTTCGTCATCGAACCGCTGGAGCCCGGATTCGGTTACACCCTGGGCAATTCGCTACGGCGTACGCTGCTGTCGTCGATTCCCGGCGCGGCCGTCACCAGCATTCGGATCGACGGCGTGCTGCACGAGTTCACCACCGTGCCCGGCGTCAAAGAGGATGTCACCGACATCATCTTGAACCTCAAGGGTCTGGTGGTGTCCTCCGAGGAGGACGAGCCAGTCACCATGTACCTGCGTAAGCAGGGTCCGGGCGAGGTCACCGCGGGCGACATCGTGCCTCCCGCGGGCGTCACCGTGCACAACCCGTCGATGCACATCGCGACGCTGAACGACAAGGGCAAGCTCGAGGTCGAGCTTGTCGTCGAGCGGGGCCGCGGTTACGTCCCGGCCGTGCAGAACCGTGCTTCCGGCGCCGAAATCGGCCGCATTCCAGTCGATTCCATCTACTCGCCGGTGCTCAAGGTCACCTACAAGGTGGACGCGACCCGTGTCGAGCAACGCACCGACTTCGACAAGCTGATCCTGGACGTGGAGACCAAGAGCTCGATCACCCCGCGCGACGCGCTGGCTTCGGCCGGTAAGACTCTGGTCGAATTGTTCGGTCTGGCACGCGAACTCAACGTCGAAGCCGAAGGCATCGAGATCGGGCCGTCGCCGGCCGAGGCCGACCACATCGCGTCGTTCGCGCTGCCCATCGACGACCTGGACCTGACCGTGCGGTCCTACAACTGCCTCAAGCGCGAGGGTGTGCACACCGTCGGCGAGTTGGTGTCGCGTACCGAGTCCGACCTGCTCGACATCCGCAACTTCGGCCAGAAGTCCATCGACGAGGTCAAGGTCAAGCTGCACCAGCTCGGTCTGTCGCTCAAGGACAGCCCGCCCAGCTTCGACCCGTCCGAGGTCGCCGGCTATGACGTCGCCACCGGTACCTGGTCCACCGAGGGTGCCTACGACGACCAGGACTACGCCGAAACCGAACAGCTCTAATTTCGCTTTGGACATCTAGACAGGAGCCCCTCCAATGCCCAAGCCCACCAAGGGCCCTCGCCTCGGCGGGTCGTCTTCGCACCAGAAGGCGATTTTGGCCAACCTGGCCACGTCGTTGTTCGAACACGGCCGGATCAAGACCACCGAGCCGAAGGCCCGGGCATTGCGGCCGTACGCGGAGAAGCTGATCACCCATGCCAAGAAGGGCACGCTGCACAACCGGCGTGAGGTGCTCAAGAAGATCCGCGACAAGGATGTGGTGCACGCCCTGTTCGCCGAGATCGGGCCGTTCTTCGCCGACCGCAACGGCGGCTACACCCGGATCATCAAGGTCGAGGCGCGCAAGGGCGACAACGCCCCCATGGCCGTGATCGAGCTGGTGCGGGAGAAGACGGTGACGTCCGAGGCGGATCGGGCGCGTCGGGTGAAGGCGTCGAAAAAGGATGCCCCCGTGGCAGCAGCCGCGGCGCCGCAGGCGGCCGTCGAGCCGGAAGCCGCTGAAGGTCCGACGGCTGAAGAAGTCGAGACTCCTGAGGTCGAGACTGCTGAGGCCGAGGCTGCTGGGGCCACCGACGAGGCCGGCGAAGAGGTCACCGAAGAAGCCGCCGAAGAGGCCCCCGAAGAGGCCCCCGAGAATTAGTGGGGACGTCCGTCTGCGGCTCGACATCGCCTATGACGGAACCGATTTCGCGGGCTGGGCGGCACAAGCCGGACAGCGAACGGTCGCCGGCGTTCTCGATGAGGCGCTGACGACCGTTTTCCGTGCGCCGGTCCGGCTGCGCGCGGCCGGGCGCACCGACGCCGGAGTGCACGCCACCGGGCAGGTGGCTCACGCTGACGTGCCCGTCGAGTCGTTGCCGAATGCCTATTCACGCACACTCCGCGCCGGTGATCCGGAATTCGTGCCGCTGCTGCGCCGGCTGGGCAGATTTCTGCCCAGCGATGTCCGAGTCATTGATATCACCCGTGCGCCAAGCGGATTCGACGCTCGGTTCTCGGCGCTGCGACGCCACTACACCTACCGGTTGTCGACAGCTCCCTACGGTGTGCAGCCGCAGCTGGCGCGTTACATCACCGCATGGCCGCGGGCTCTGGACCTCTCCGCGATGAACGCGGCGTCGCAAGACTTGTTGGGACTGCACGATTTCGCGGCGTTCTGCCGCCATCGCGACGGTGCCACCACCATCCGGGAGCTGCAGCGGCTGGACTGGACGGGCGACGGCGACCTGATCACCGCACACGTCAGCGCCGACGCGTTCTGCTGGTCGATGGTGCGGTCGCTGGTCGGAGCGCTGCTGGCGGTCGGCGAGCACCGGCGCACCGCGGCTTGGTGTCGCGAATTGCTCAGTGCGCCAGCACGATCCAGCGACTTCGCGGCCGCGCCGGCGAGGGGATTGACCATGATCGGCGTTGACTACCCGCCTGACGATCAGCTCGCAGCACGCACCTTGATCACGCGCGACCTGCGCTCGCGCTAGCCGGCACAGGGCGGCCGGGCCATGACGGTGAGACGAACCCCGTAGCGGGGACCGGTTCCGGCCGAGCCGGCGCCTGACCCGGCCAGCGGCATACCCCCCAGCAGGTTACCGGGCATGCCCGACTCCGGCGGCTCGATGACATTGCTGACGCGCAGGGGCGCCGCGAGCGGACGTAGCGCCGGGCCGGCTTGGGCCCACGGAGCGGGCACCGACAACTTGCCGATCGCGGGCGCGGTACCCATGGCGGCCGAAACGTGCCCCGCACTCAGCAGCGCTCCCAAGTCGTTGGCGGCCGCCGACGCAGCAGTGCCCGCGCCGGTAGCCGCCGACGGGATGAGGCCCTGCAGTGCGTTCGCCGACGACAGGGCGCTGTTGGCCATACCCAACCCGAAGTAGGGCAGTCCGATCGTGTCGTAGAGGAAGGATTCGAACGGTTCGTACCAGGTCAGCCATCGCTCTAGCGGTCTTTTAGGCGTCGACGACGTTCCGCTGCTCATGGGCCGGGATACCGGCGAGGCCATGTTTCGCAGTGCTTGCGGCACTTGGGAAATCACCCGTCCCAAGTTCGTCTGCGCCGCGCCGGCGGCCGCGGCGGCAGCTGGGTTGGCGGCCGGGTTGGCGATCGGCGGCGGCTCGGCGAACGGCGTCACCATCGAGGCGGTCGCCGACGCGCCGGCGTACTGGTACATGGCTGCCACATCCTGGGCCCACATTTCGCCGTACTTGGCTTCGATGGCCGCAATGGCCGCGGTGTTTTGGCCTAACACGTTGGCTGCAACCAGCGACATCAGCTGCGCGCGGTTGGCCGCGATAAGCGGCGGGGGTACGACGGCAGCAAAGGCGGTCTCGTAGGCGCTGGCCGCCAAGCGTGCGTGGGTGGCGGCCTCTTCGGCCCGGACCGCAGTCGCGCGCATCCACGCCGCGTACGGTGCGACCGCGTCGGCCATGGATGTCGACGCGGGGCCCACCCACTCGTCGCGGTGCAGTCTGGTGACAACCGTGTGGAAATCGCCAGCGGTCGAACGCAACTCGGCGGCCAGTCCGTTCCAGGCCGACGCGGCGGCCAACATCGACGAGGCACCGGGACCGGAATACATCCTGGTGGAGTGAATCTCGGGGGGTAGCGCTCCGAAATCGAAATGCATTGCAGCAGATTCCTTAACCTAGTGCCGCGCTATCCACCGGCCGGCGGCCGTGGTACCACGCTGACGGGGAAGCCGTATTGGCGATGGGCATAGTTCGTCGCGGGAGCCCCGCGCCGCGTTGGTATCCCTCGAAGTAGTCCGCTTGCATCACGTTCCGAGGCGGCGGCGAACACGGAGCGCGAAATCGTCGTGACCTCGGCCTTGGGTGCTGACTGCGGACCGGCCCAACTCGGCGGCGTCGACATCAGGCCGACCCGGCCGGCCGTGCCCATACCGGCCGACACCGCGATCGGCCCTCGGCTGGTGCGCACCAAGCTCGGCAGTGCCGTGGCGGCTGCCGGTGTTGGCGCCGGAGGGAAGATCATCGCCTGCGCTACCTGCCCGGCATTGAGGACAAACCCCGTCGCGTCGTAGAACAATGACTCGAAGGTCGACAGTGCTTCCCAGGCTGTGGTCGAAAGAATCGGGAAATGCTCGCCGAGAGTGTGGTTCCTCGACGGCGGCGTGGTCGGCGGCGGTGGTGGCGCGAAAGGGGTCAGCTGCGCAGCAATCGCCGAAGAGCCGGCATAGCCGTACATGGCGGCGGCGTCTTGAGCCCAGAACTCCGCGTACTGCGCCTCGGTTGCCGCGATTGCCGGAGTGTTCTGACCGAAGAAATTGGTGGCGATCAGGGCGATCAACAATGCCCGGTTGGCAACGATCACCGGCGGCGGCACCGTCATCGCGAACGCTGTCTCGTAGGCTGCGGCCGCCGCTCTGGCCTGCATGCCGGTCTGCTCGCACCGTGCTGCCGTCGCCCCGAGCCAGGCCACATACGGCGCGACCGCGGCGACCATCGACGCCGACGAAGGCCCCGCCCAGGCCGAGCTGATTAGCCCCGAAATCACCGTCTGGCAGCCGATTGCCGCCGAACCCACTTCCGCTGCCAGTCTCTCCCAGGCTGCCGCGGCGGCGAGCAACGGCCCCGAACCCGCGCCTGAATACATGCGGCCGGAATTGATCTCGGGTGGTATTGCTCCGAAGTTCATTGCCGGCAGGCGAATGTGTGGCTTTTCGGTTGCGCCGGGAACAATGGCGGGAATTCGACTATTGCGCCGAATGTCAATTCTCTTTACACCGACGGGGTTACCGGACGTGCGCACTGCATCTAGCTGGCACTTCAATTGATCTGCGCCGCAAGTTATTTGAGCGGGGACGGCCGTGATTAGACCTTGGCGGGTCGGCATGTCAACCGTCATCGAATCCGTCCTGAGCAAAGCGGAATTGTTCGACTACCGACAACAAGCATGCCTACTGCGATAGTATGAATAAGAAATAATCCATACCGTCAATAGTTGTCAATTGTTATGAGCGTTACATACGCCCCGAAAATGTGTCGTGCGTCAAACTAACCGGCAGACGGCGGCCGGGTCATCACCGTCAGCCGGACGCCGTAGCGCGGACCCGAACCGGCTGCGCTTCTGCCCGAACCGCCAACCGGCATGCCGCCCACCACGTTTCCAGCCGGAGCGAACTCGGCCGGTTCCACCACGTCGCTGACGTACTGGGTGTCGGGAATGGGAGTCGCTGCCGGGCTGGCGCCAGCCCAGGTGGGGGGTACCGACATCTTGCCGCCGATGTTGGCCGCGCTACCCGTTGCCGCGGCGACCGGCCCGCTACTGACCACTTGGGTCGCGCCGGTCGCGCCGGCCACGGCCGCGGCTGCCTCGGGCGCGGCGGCCGCCGGCAGCATGCCCATGGTCTTGGCGGTCGAGGCGAAGAAGCTGGCGATGCCGGCGCCGAAGAACGGCAGGCCGAGCGTGTCGTAGAAGAAGTTTGCAAACGGGGCATACCACTCGAGGAACTTTTCGATCGGCCCGAAGGGGTCGATCATCGGCGACGTCAGGCCGCGCAGCACGCCCGGTACCTCAGAGAGCAGCCGGGACAGCGTGGACTGCGTCGCGCCGGCCGTGCTGGCCGCGGCATGCGCAACGGCACCGGCCTGGGCGGCCAACGCGCTGGGGCTACTGGTCTGCGGCGGGGGAGTGTAGGGCGTCACCGTCGCCGCGGCCGCCGAGGCGGCCGCGTAGCTGTACATGGCCACGGCGTCCTGCGCCCACATTTCGCCGTAATGGGCTTCGGTGGCCGCGATCGCAGCGGTGTTGAGGCCCAAGAGATTGGTATTGACCAGTGACGTCAGCTGGGCACGGTTGGCCGCGATCAGCGGCGGCGGCACTGTCGCTGCGAAAGCGGTCTCATACGCGGCCGCGGCCAGACGCGCCTTGCTCGCCGATTGTTCGGCTTGCGCGGCGGTAGCGCGCAGCCATGCCAGATAGGGCGCGACCGAGTCGGCCATGGCCGCCGACGACGGGCCCACCCACTCTTCGGAGCGCAATGCATCGATCACGCCCTCGTATGCGGTTGTAGCCGAATTCAATTCGGCGGCCAGCCCGCTCCAGGACGACGCGGCGGTCAACATCGATGCCGACCCCGGTCCGGAATACATTCGCATGGAGTTGATCTCCGGCGGCAGCGCCCCAAAATCCATTGTTTGCTCCTCTTTCAGCCCGCAGCCGGCGGCCGCGACATCACCCGGAAGCGGCGGCCGTAGCGTCGCCGGGCGAAGGTGCTTGGGCGGCCCCCGCCCGTCAGTGGTGCCCCTGGAAACAGGGGTCCTGGTCCATTGGTGGCGGCGGGTACGACGGTCTCCGAAACCTCCGCAGTCGCACCGGTTAACGTGACCGGCGCTGCGCTCCAGCTGGGCGGTACCGACATCAGGCCGATCTTCTCCGCCTCGCCAATACCCGCCGAAACCGGGCCCGACACGGCACTCACCAGACCTGGCGACAGCCCGACAGCAGCACCGCCGGCACCGGCCGCGGCCGGCGCGGAGTCTGGGATCACTTGTTGGGCGAACAGAGTGGCCAGCTGAACGATGCCGATTCCGAAATAGGACAAACCCCAGGTGTTTACCAGGGTGTTCCAGACGCTGGTCGGGATTATGGGAAACCACGGCGGTTTGACCGGGGCCAGCGGTTTGAGCTTGGCGACTAGCTGCGCGGCGTTTTCGGGGTTGGTGGTGTCCGGCGGCGGCGCGAACGCAGGCAAGACCGAGGCGGCTGCCGAGGTGCCGGCGTATTCGTACATGGCTGCGGCGTCTTGCGCCCAGAACTCGGCATATTCTGCTTCGTTGGCCGCGATCGCCGGTGTGTTCTGCCCGAAGAAGTTTGTTGCGATCAGAGCCATCAACAGGACTCGGTTTGCGGCGATGAGCGGCGGTGGCACCGTCATCGTGAACGCGGCTTCATAGGCCGCGGCCGCGGCCCTGGCCTGCATGCCCGTCTGTTCGGCTTGGCCGGCCATCGTGTTCAGCCACGATACGTACGGCGTGACGGCGCCGATCATGGACACCGACGCGGGCCCCTGCCACGGCATCCCAGACAGCTCAGACAGCACCGAGCTGTAGCCCGCCGCCGTGGCGCTGAGGTCACTTGCCAGCCCGTCCCAGGCGGCTGCGGCCGCCATGAGGGGACCCGAACCAACACCGGCATACATGCGGCCGGAGTTGATCTCGGGCGGTAACGCCCCGTAGAAGTTGGGGTTGATCGGCATGGCAATACGGGACAAAGCTTTCGTGAGCAGGGAAAAACCTTAGACGCAAAGACCGCCTAAGGAAATAATAGCCTAATGCAACATTAATTGCAGGCTAGTGTAGTCTTGCGACTACGCGTGGGCTGGAAGCAGATGCTCGGCGTCTCGATCCGTGGACAGGCACAGTGAGCAGATATGTGCCTGGTGGCTTTGGCAGATCAACATGTCGGGCCGCTCGAAATCGTGCGAGCAGACGTGGCAGTTCAGTTGCTCGGCCGAGGGGTTGCCGTGCTCGTCGTACATGGGCAGATCGATGCCGTCGTGGGTGCGCCGCAGGTAGTACTTGCCTTTGGTGAGGATTGCCAAAATCGGCGGCATCACCAACGCGATGACGATCGCCACCAATGGCGAATAGGGCCGTAGCGTTGCACCCAGGCCCCCGAAGAAGGCGAGGATCGACAGCCCCGCCGCCAGCAGCATCGAGCCGAAGCCGACCGGGTTGATGGCATAGAGCATGCCCCGGCGGAATTCGGGAGTGCGCGGCGACAGCCCGAGCAGGTACTTGTTGAAGACGATGTCGGAGGCAACCGTCACCACCCAGGCCATGCCGCAGTTGGCGTAGAAGCCGAGGATGGTGTTGAGGAAGTCAAACATGTTGGCTTCCATCAGGATCAGTGCGATGCCGAGGTTCACTCCCAGGAACACCACTCGCCCCGGGTAGTGCTTGGTGACGCGGGTGAACGAGTTCGTCCATGCCAGCGAGCCCGAATAGGCGTTGGTCACATTGATTTTGATCTGGCTGAGGACCACGAGGACTACCGCCAGGGTGAGCGCTAGCCACCCCGGCATGAAGTTGCGGTAGATCTGCATGAACTGGTGCACCGGCAGATTGGCGATCGTGATTGCGCCGGCGACGTTGGAGATCAGGTACACCGCCAGGAAGAGCCCGATGATTTGTTTGAGCGCACCGAAAATCACCCAGCCGGGTCCGGCTAGCACCATCCACGTCCACCACTTGCGCGAATTCTCCGGCGTGCGCGGCGGCATGAAACGCAAATAGTCGATCTGCTCGGCGATTTGAGCGATCAGCGAGAGGCAGACGCCGGCGGCCAGCAGGGCAGAGCCGACCGTGACGCCGCCCTTGCCGTCCTTGCCGGCATAGGAGAAGAACTGCGATATCGATCCGGGATGGCTGATCACCAAGTAGGCGAATGGCGCCACCATCAGGGCCAGCCACAGCGGGGTGGTCCAAAGCTGAAGCTGGGAAAGCACTTTCATGCCGTACATCACCAGTGGGAAGATCAGCAAGGTCGAGCAGGCGTAGCCCAGCCACAGTGGGACGTGCAGACCCAGGTTGAGGCCCTGGGCCATGATCGAACCCTCGAGGGCAAAGAAGATGAAGGTGAACGTCGCAAAGATCACGTTGGTTACCACCGACCCGTAGTAGCCGAAACCGCTGCCGCGGGTGATCAGATCCAAGTCGATGTTGTAACGGGCGGCGTAGTAGGCCAGTGGAAAGCCGGTGGCCAACACCACCAGGGCGAAGATCCCGATGCCCCACAGGGCGTTCGCGGTGCCCCAACTGATGCCGACGTTGGCGCCGATGGCGAAGTCGGCAAGGTAGGCGATGCCGCCGAGCGCGGAGATGCCCACCACCGCTGGTGACCATCGCCGGTAGCTGCGGGGTGCGAAGCGCAGGGTGTAGTCCTCGAGCGTCTCACCGGCGGCCTTCGTGGTGGACAGCTCGGTCGCGTCCTCGAGCTGTGTCTCGATGGCTTGCATCAAACCTCCCGAACGCGCGCGAACCTGTCAAGTGACTGCGAAAACCCTTGGGAATTCCTGGAACTGGTCAGCATCGTTGGTGAGGTCGGGAAATCCTAACCTCGCATGCGGCGGCCCGCCAATTTTCGCTAGAGCTTGCCGACGACGAAACTTGCGGCCTCATTGGTCAAGCCGGGCACGTAGCCCATGTGTGCCTTCCACTGATTGCCGTCCGAACAGACGGGGTCGCCCGCGTTGCACAGGTTGTCGATCTTGCCCGCGAATTGCGGGCTCAGCGCTGTCAGGAGGCCGCCGGCCCGGCCGGACGGATTCCCGAAAAGGGTGACCGCGGCGACGTGTTGGGCGGCTTCGGGCGGTAGCGGCTGGGTGAAGCCGAGTCCAGGTAACGGTGCCGCGGTGACGATGTCCATGACCGCGGCGCCCTGGGAGTATCCGCCGAGCACCAGCTTGGTGTCGGGGCAGGTGTTGGCCATCTGCTGGACGTGGTCGCTGGCGTCGTTGGCGCCGTCGGCCGCGGCCAGGAAGTCTTTGTTCGCCGGGTAGTTCACCCCGTATGCGCCGACGTTGCGGCCGGTCTGCTGATGCAGCGAGTTGATCAGGGCCTGGCCCACCCGGCCTACGCCGGGCGGCTCACCGGTTCCCCGGGCGAACACCACCTCGACATCCGGGCATCCGGCCGCCGATGCTTTCGGGGCCAGCGGCGTTGCCAGTAACAACGCGGCCGCCGCGATCGCGGCGGCCGCCAGGCTGGCGAGGCGGTGTGCCCAACATCGTGCACCACTGGGGATAGACCTCATGGCGCAATGTTACGGGCTTACTGACGGTGCGTCAGTGAACCTGCACGGCGTTGGTGTTGGGCACCTGCGATCCGGGCACCTGCTGAATGGGCACCTGCTGGCCGGGTATCTGCGGGCCGGGGCCCGGCGCCAGTTGTGGACCCGGTGCCTGCGGAACCGAACCCGGGATCTGCACAATCGGGGGGCCCATCAACTTGGTCGCGACGAAACTCGCGGCCTGCGTGGTGTACACGGGCACATAACCTTCGGTGTGCCCGCTCCACTCGTTGCCCGGGCCGGCGTGACAGATCGGGTCGCTGGGGTTGCACAGGTCGATTGCCTTGGAGCCCAACAGCGCGCTCTGGGTGGTCAGGGATCCGCCGCTACGGTTGGCCACATTTCCGAAAACCGCGACCGCCGCGATGTTGTCGGCATATTCCGGCGGCAGCGGGCTGCCAAAGCTGATGCCGCCCAACGGAACTCCGGCAACGATGTCGATGACGTCGGCGCCTTGCGAATAGCCGCCCAGGACGATCTTGGTGGTGGGACAGGACGCGGCCATGGACTTGATGTGAGAGATGGCGTCGTTGGCGCCGTCGCCGGTGTGCAGCTGCAGGCGGCTGGCGGCGTAGTTCACCGCGTACACGCCGATGTTCTTACCGGTCTGCTGGCGCAGCGAGTCGACGAAGGCGTCGCCGACGCGGCCGATGCCGGGAGGCTCGCTGGTGCCCCGGGCGAAAGTGACTTCGGCGTCCGGGCAGTCGGTGGCCGAGGCGACCGGAGCGGCGGCCTTGACGGCGATCGGGGCGGTTAACAGAGCGCCGGCGGCGGCCACCCCGATGGCAGCACGGCGCAAGAGGTCATAATTCACCCCGAAATTTTACCCGCGTCCAGGCGACGTGAAACCTTGCAACTTGTGGATGAAGGGCGCGGAAACCCCCGGTCGGCGGCCTACGGTAGGCGCAACGACGTACGGGTCTGGGGGGCCGATGACAGCTTGGCTGCACGTGAGCGGCTACCGATTTCAGGTTCGGCGTCTCGAGCGGGCATTGCTGCACAAGGATCTGGCCACTGCCGATGAACCGATGCGCAGGCCGTTGTCGCTCGGGTACGTGGTGGCGGCAGTCGCGGTGGCGGGGTGTGCGTTTGTTGGGTTGCTGCGCCCGCAGCCCGCGCTCGGTGATGCACAAATCGCGATGGGCCGCGAATCCGGCGCGCTTTACGTGCGGGTGGGCGATGCGTGGCACCCGGTTTTCAACCTGGCCTCGGCGCGGCTGATCGCTGCGACGCCGGCCGATCCGCGGCCGGTTTCCGAAACGGCGTTAAACCGCGCCAAACATGGCCCGCTGCTTGGGATTCCGGGTGCGCCGGCAGTACTCGCGGCGCCATTGGCGGCGGCCGAATCGAGTTGGACGATCTGTGATTCGGACCTGGGCGCGGCGACGACGGTGATCGTCGGGCCCGGCGCCGGGCCGGCACTGGCCGCTGGGGAGGCCGTGCTGGTTACCGCCGGCGCCGGTTCGCCGGCCCAGCTGCTCTTCCATGGCCGCCGCGCAGTGGTAGAACTCAGCGATCCTTCGGTGCTGCGCGCGCTCCGGCTGGAGGGGCGGGTCCCGCAAGTCCTCTCGCCGGCTTTGCTCAACGCCGTGCCCGAGGCGCCGCCGATCCTGGTCCCCCGGATCCGTGGCGCGGGCGGACCGGGGCCGGCCGGCCTGCGATTCACCGTGGGCAGTGTGCTGAGGATCACACGCACCGGCGGCGACGAGTACTACGCCGTGCTGGCCGGTGGGGTGCAGCGCATCGGCCAGGTCGCCGCAGATCTGCTGCGGTTCAGCGACTCGAGAGGCAACGCGACCGTCAACGCGGTGGCTCCCGATGTGATCGGTGCCGTGCCGATCGTCGACAGTCTGCCGGTGTCAACCTTCCCGGACCGGGCACCGGTCGTGGTGCATGGCGCCACGGTGTGCGCATCGTGGACCCCCGCGTCAGGGCCGGTCGACATTTCGGTGGGCCGCGACCTGCCCACGCCCGCCGGGCAGGCTCCCGCGAGCCTGGCACAGGCCGACGGCCGCGGCCCCGCGCTGGATGCGTTCTATCTGCCACCGGGACGCAGTGCCTACGTGTCGGACGGCGCTCGCGGGCACATGCGCTATCTCGTCACCGGCAGCGGCGTGCGGTTCGCCATCGGCGACGACGAGGACGCACGCGCTCTCGGGTTGCCCGCGGTCGCGGTCCCGGCGCCGTGGCCGGTACTGGCGACGCTGCCGTCGGGACCGGAACTGGACCGGCGACGGGCGTCAGTCGCGCGTGATGTGGTCGGGCTGCCTTAGCCGGCGTGACACCGCCCCGCTGACCATCGCCACCACCAGAACCGCCAGGCAGATCACTGCCCCACCCAATGCCGTGTTTCGAGAACCGTCATCGGCCGGCGCGGACGTTGGCGGTGTGACGACCGGCGCCGCAACCGCAGGTGGCTGCACGGGTTTTGAGCCGGGGTCGGTGCTGACCGCGGCCAGGACGTCGACAGTGCCACTGCCCACGAGCGGGTCCCAACCTGCGGATGGGTGGTGTGCGGTCGACTCGATGCGCTGCATCACCTGCCGTGCGGTCAACGACGGGAACCGCGCCCGGATCAGCGCGGCCAGCCCGCTCACCACTGGCGCGGCATAACTGGTGCCCGACAAGGGTGCCGAACCCTGTTGTCCAGTAGCGCGATTCACGATGCCGTCGCCGCCGATCGGGCTCAGTGAAGTCACGCCCTCGCCGGTCGCGGCGACATCCACCCATGGACCGGCCAGCGTGAAGGCCGATGGTGTGCCGTCGGCGTTGACCGAACCGACGGTCAGCACGTAGTCGTCATACCAGGCCGGACTGACCGCGACCGTCACGGTGTCACGGGTTGCGTCGGCGGGCTGGGCCGGACACTGCGCGCTGCCCACCGAATTACCGGCGGCGGTCACTATGACGATGTTCTTGACGTCGACGGCATAGGCCAGTGCGGCGCCCAGCGCACGATCGTCGAGCGCGTCGGTGGCCGAGACGCAGGCAACCGAGGAAATGTTGATCACCGACGCGCCCAGGTCAGCGGCGGTCCGGACGGCTCGGGCCATGGTGTCGACGTCGCCGACCCCCGCGCCGGCCCGGTCGCCGGCCGGGCCGAACTTCGTGCTGGACTGGCGAATGCTGATCAATGTGACATCGGGCGCCAGGCCGCTGAATTCGTCCGAGGCGGGATCCGCTGCGGCGGCGATGATTCCGGCGACCAGCGTGCCGTGCGCATCGCAGTCCTGGGTACCGTCTCCGGCCGAGACGTAGTCGCCGCCCGGAAGCAGATGGGGCAGCCGGCGGTGTCGTGAAACCCCGGTATCGATGACCGCCACCCGTTGGCCCCCGCCGCGGCTGAGTCCCCAGATCTGCGGCAGGTCGAGACCGGCCAGTTGTGCCGGCATTTCGGGTTGGGTGGCATCGGTAGTGGCGGCCGTGCACACCTCGCGTTGCACGGTAGGGCGCTGTGGTGCCGGGAGTGCTGGTGCTGGCAGCAGCTTTTCGTCGATCGGTGGCGGCGACACCGCGCGCGCCGACGGCGCCGCGCATTGGGAGAGCACGGTGAGGGCCGCAATCACCAGCAATCGCAGCAGGTTTGAGGTCCTCGTCCTCATATCAGGTCGAGCCCGCGAACCGCGCTGAAGACTCCGCACACCCAGCAGGTCAGCGGAACCACCGCAACCAGCGCCAGACATTCCAGCGTCTCGACGCCGCGGCGTACGACCGGAGAGAAAGACACGGTGGGCGCGACGAAACCGAGGTAGAACGCCGTCGCGGCCAGTCCCGCTGCCACCGCCGCGATAAGCGGCCCGTGTTTGGCCGCACCGGTCGTTGCCGCGGCGAAGGTCGCTGTGATATCGGCAATCCCGGTGGCAGCGAACACTATTGCCCGTTTCGGCGGGCCCGAACGTGCGCGCAACAGCAGTAGCATAGCTGTGACGGTCGATACCGCTATGGTGTGACGATCGATTAGTGCGGCGGCGAGGGCACCGATGGCTGCCGACGCTGCGCAGCCGGCGAGCAGACCGGTCAACCAGACCTCAGCAGCGCGGGCCTTGGCGTCCAATAGATCCGCCGTGGGCAGTGCATCCTCTCGTGGTGAAAGTCCGGCCATTCTGATCGACATCCGCGGCGACAACTCCATCAGACCCACCGATATCAGCGTGACCAGGCAGCCGATGGTGGGAGGCGGTGCGGCGGCGAGCACACCGGTCAGGGTGGCGAGAGCGACGACCGTCGCAGCGCAGGCGATCGCCGTCAATGTGATTGCGTTGTGACCCGTTACGCGTACCACCAGCACCGAGATCGTGGCTACCGTCATCGAGGTCAGCAACAGGTGCGCAGACCCCGGGCAGCCGGGCACGGTGAACCAGCCGGCAACGGCGGCGAACACGATCGCAACGAGCCCGAGCGTGAGTCCGGCCATCTGATCTCGATATGCCCGACGGGCAAACGCGGCGCCCGCTATTGCGACGACTGAGGCCGCCGCTGCCACACCTGCCGTCGCCTTGTCGGGCGGCCCGTTCGTGACCAGCACCAGGGCGCCGGTGATGGTCAGGCACAACGCGGCGATCGCGCCGGTGAGGCGGGTCGTTGGCCGGTCCACCGCGCTAGCTAGCGCGGCCGACACCGCTTCGGCCGCATCGTCGCAGTGGCGCAGGGGTGGTTCGGCAGTGGCCTGGCTCAAGATCAGTACGGCACCATCACGAATTCCACTCTGGGCCAGGGTCGTCGAATTCGGTAGCGCGGGCGCCCCGAGGAGCGACAGATGGTAGCGCGACGCGCTAATTCGGGTGCCCAGGATGTCGATGATCGACGGGATCAGCGTGGCGACGGGTATCTCGGCGGGTAGTGACAGGTCGACTGCGGTACTGCCGGCATGAACGGCGACGCGACGCAACCCGGGTTCTGATGTGGACATCATCGGGACGTTAACCAGTTCTCCACCGGCCGGTATACGTCTGTGCACAGCCGACTTGCGGCTCGATGCCCGGCTGTTTACCGTCGCCCGATTGTGAACACCGGCATAGAGATTGCCGCGCCGCCCGAGGTACCGGCATCGGCGATGTCGGGCATACTGGTGCGGGCACTGCCGGTGCTCATATCCGTTGCGGGTCTGGGCGTCATGGCGGTGGCGGCGCTGTCCGGGTCGCCCGTCACCCGCAATCCGGCCTTTCTGGCGTTTCCACTGATGATGGTGGTCTCAGCGGTGGTCGCCGGGGTAACCGGACGGGGGCGCAGCCGGGGCGCTGAGATCGGCGCTGCCCGTGTCGATTACCTCGCCTACCTGAGCCGCCTGCGCGAAGCCGTTGCCGAAATAATTGCGGCACAACACTTGTCGCTGCGGCGGGCTCATCCCGATCCCGAGGCCCTATGGACCGTAGTTGGCGGCTCGCGGATGTGGGAGCGGCGACCGGGCGGGCCGGACTTCGGGCATATCCGCGTCGGCCTCGGAAGTGTGCCGCTTGCAACGCCTTTGGTGGCTCCGGAGAACCCGCCGGAACGCCGGGTGGATCCGGTCACCCGCGCGGCGCTGCATCGCTTCCTGCGCGCCCACTCGGCGCTTGCCGACGTGCCCATCTCGATGTCTCTGTGGCAAGCCGGGGCCATCACGATCGACGGCGAAGTGAGCCGGGTTCGCGGGCTGCTCCGCGCCATGGTCTGCCAACTCGCCGTTTGGCACCCCCCGGATCGGGTGTCGATCACCGCTGACGTCGGCGAGGAGAACCAGGTTGACTGGGAGTGGCTGAAATGGTTGCCGCACAACCAGAGTCGGGATGCCACGCATGTGGTGATGATAGTGGACGGCGCGCAAGACGCCGGCGCCCCGATGGCAGATAGGGTCACGCTGCGGGTGGGTGCCGGCCACGGGCCGATGCTTGTCAGATGCGATGGGCGCGAGCTGATATTGCCGAACCCGGATTACCTGGGACTTGTCGAGGCGACGGTGTGTGCGCGCCGCTTGGCCGCGCACCAAAGCCCACGGCGCGGGGCTGGCTGCGGCTGGCCGAGTCTGCTGGATATCGATGAAGTCACCGGCTTCGACCCGCACAAACTGTGGCACGGTCAAGATCGCCGTCATCGCCTGCGTGCGCCGGTCGGATACACACCCGACGGCACACCCGTGGACCTCGACATCAAGGAATCCGCCGAGCAGGGCATGGGGCCGCACGGACTCTGTGTGGGTGCTACGGGGTCAGGCAAGTCGGAGCTGCTGCGCACTATTGCACTGGGCATGATGGCGCGAAACTCCCCGGAGCTGCTCAACCTGCTGTTGGTCGACTTCAAGGGTGGCGCAACGTTTCTGGACCTGGCCCGAGCTCCACACGTGGCCGCCGTCATCACCAACCTCGCCGACGAGGCGCCACTTGTCGCCCGCATGCGCGACGCACTTGCCGGTGAGATGAATCGTCGCCAGCAGCTGCTGCGGGCGGCGGGAAACTTCGTCAGCGCTGCGGCCTACGAGCGAGCGCGTCGCGGCGGCGCGCAACTGACCGCCCTGCCAACGCTGTTCATCATCGTCGACGAGTTTTCCGAACTGCTCAGCCAGCACCCGGATTTCGCGGACACCTTCGTGGCGATCGGCCGGCTCGGGCGGTCGCTGGGAATTCACCTGCTGCTAGCCAGTCAGCGGCTCGACGAGGGCCGGCTGCGCGGGCTGGAGGCCCACCTGTCTTATCGGATATGTCTAAAGACGTTGTCGGCCGCGGAGTCACGGGCGGTCCTGGGTACGCTCGACGCCTACCAGCTGCCGAATGCGCCGGGCGCGGCATTCCTGCGTACCGCCAACGCAGAGCTGGTCCGGTTTCAGACGGCATTCGTGTCCGGACCGCTGATGGTTCGGCCGGCCGAAGACGACGTGGTGCGGGCATTCACTCGTGTGGATGGGTTAAGTCGTGCGGATGCGGATGCGGATGCGGATGCGGATGCGGATGCGAATGCGGTTGCCGCGCCGAGTCTCTTGCACGCGGTCCTGGATCGGCTGTCGGGTCACGGGCCACCCGCGCACCGAGTCTGGCTGCCGCCGCTGGCCAGCGCGCCCCCATTAGACGCACTGCTGGACGCCGCGACTCCGGGTGAGTTGGTGGCCCCGATCGGTATCGTCGACCGGCCCTTCGATCAGTGCCGGGTGCCGTTCGTCGTCGAATTGTCCGCAGCCGCGGGCAATGTCGCGGTGGTGGGAGCACCCCGGTCGGGAAAGTCGACCGCGTTGCGCACGCTGATCATGGCGTTGGCCGCCTCCCACGATCCCGGCCAGGTGCAGTTCTACTGCTTGGATTTCGGCGGCGGCGGACTTGCCGCCCTGCGGGAGCTGCCCCATGTGGGCGCCGTCGCCGGCCGGGCCGAGTCACAGTTGGTTAGCCGCATGATTGCCGAATTGGAATCCGTGTTGCGATCGCGAGAAGATTCCTGGTCCGAGAAGGACATCGATTCGTTCGCCCACGTGTTTCTCGTCATTGACGGTTGGGCCGCCCTGCGTCATGAGTTCGAGAAACTTGAGGAGTCGATTACCGCCCTTGCCGAGCAGGGACTGTCGTTCGGGATACACGTGGTGCTGTCGGCTTCGCGGTGGGCCGAAATCAGACCGTCGCTGAAAGATCAGATCGGTACGCGCATCGAGTTGTGCCTCGGCGACCCTGCGGATTCCGAATTGGACCGCCGTCAGGCTCAACACGTTCCGCGCGGCCGGCCGGGCCGGGGCCTTACCCGAGACGGGCTGCACATGCATATCGCCCAGCCCGAGATGAAATCGCCAATCCGCCGGGGTGACACGGCGGCGCCGCCCATACCATTGCTGCCTGCGCGGGTAGACTCGGGCGTCGTCGTCCGCCAGGCAACTGAGGAACTGGCCGGCTGCATTCTGCTCGGCATCGAAGAGCGCCGGTTGCACCCCATTGCAATCGATTTCGAATGTCAGTCGCACCTGCTGGTACTCGGTGACAACGAGTGTGGAAAGACCGCAACGCTGCGAATGCTCTGTCGCGAGATCGTGCGGACCAGGACGCCGCAACAGGCTCGGCTGCTGATCGTGGACTTCCGCCGCGCTCTCCTAGGTGCCGTCGAGTCCGAACATGTTGGTGGCTATGCCATGTCGACGGCGTCGCTCGGTGCGCTGTTGCCGGATCTGCTCGATCTGTTGGGCGGGCGGATGCCGCCGCCACAGGTGACCCAGTCGCAATTGCGTGCCCATTCCTGGTGGACCGGCCCGGATATCTATCTCGTAGTGGACGACTACGACCTGGTCGCCACCGCTTCCGGTAACCCGCTACTGGGTCTGCTTGAATATCTGCCGCACGCAAGGGATCTGGGATTGCATGTCATTGCGGCCCGGCGTAGTGGGGGTGCGGCGCGGGCCATGTTCGAGCCGTTGCTCGCGGGTCTGCGCGACTTCGGCTGCATGGCGCTGATGATGAGTGGACGCCCCGACGAGGGCACCCTGTTCGGCAGCCGGCCCGCGTCACCGCTGCCGCCGGGTCGCGGGATTCTGATCGCCCGGCCCGGTGACGAGCAGCTGGTGCAGGTGGCCTGGACCCCATGAATACACATCGGGCTGTGATCGAGGCGGGTCCGTGCACCATCCGCCGATTGTGTTGCTCCGCAGGGGGTACCGCCGATGACGAGTTGGTGTCGGGCGCGCTGGGTGCGATAGACGACGCGGTGGCGCTGGTGAATGAACGACCCGTCACTGTCGATTCGGTGTGGTCGGCCGCGCTGCGGTCGGTGGTGTGTGATCACTGTGACGGCGTGGTCGTCGTGTATCCGTCGTGGTGGTCGGGGTCGCGGGTGTCGGTGCTAGCCGCTGCGGCGCAGACCTTGCCCGGCGATGCGATGGTGCACCCCCGCTCGTGGCTGCTGGCACAGGCATCACCGGACACCGCAGCGGTGATGGTAGAGATTGCCGGGCAATTGGTGCTGATCGCGGGGGAAGAGGCGGTCGGCATCGCGCGCGTGGGGGAGCCGCGGCTGGTTGCCGTAGAGGTAGCGGACGCTATCGCCGGACTGTCGCGCGGGGTGGTGTTGATCGACGGACCGGGAACCGTCGACGGAGCGCCGGAACTGGCAAGGTTGATTGCCGAGGCGGTGCGCGAGGGCGGCCACACCGCAGTCCTGATTGACGTAACCCGGCTGGCTCGGCTGGCAGCATCTTTCACGCCTCTCCCGGACCGGCCTGCTCCCCGGCTACGTACCCGGCCGGTCGGGCGCTTCGCCGCCGCCGGAACCGGCTTGGTGCTGGTGTTGCTGGCTCTGTTGCGGGAGCCGGCGTCTGTGCCTCACCGGGAGGCCGCCCTGGAAACGACGACCTCTCTGGTCGAGGGCCGAGTGGCGCTCACCATCCCCGCGAACTGGCCGACCCAGCGCGTGGTGTCCGGGCCCGGATCGGCGCGGGTGCAGGTCACCTCGGCGTCGGACCCCGAGGTGGCACTGCACCTTACGCAATCGGCGGTAGCCGGCGAGACGCTCAGCGCAACCGCAGAACGGCTGAAGCGGGCAATCGATGCCGAACCCGCCGGCGTATTCGTCGACTTCAACGCCAGCGGCATCAGCGCCGGCCGAACCGCGGTGACCTACCGCGAAGTGCGTACCGGCCATGACGTGTGGTGGACCGTGCTGCTCGACGACGGGGTCCGGATCAGCATCGGATGTCAGAGCAGGCCCGCCGCGATGGACGCCGTACGCGATGCCTGTGAACAGGCGGTGCGGTCGGCGCACGTGCTGGGATAAAGCCCGGAAAATTGGGTGGAACCTAGTGCCGTGAGCTGCCGTCGTAGTTGGTATGAGCACACTGAGCACCGATTTTGATCTGATGCGCTCGGTCGCGGCCACTACCGACAGCCGCAACGAGGAGATCCGGGCGATGTTGCAGGCATTCATCGGCCGGATGGGCGCCGTTCCACCGTCGGCATGGGGTGGGTTTGCGGCCGTGCGTTTCAAGGACGTCGTCGATCGCTGGAACGCCGAGTCGATGCGGCTCTACCACGTCCTGCATGCGATCGCCGAGACCATTCGGCACAACGAAGCCGTGCTGCGGGAGGCCGGCCTGGATCATGCACACCACATCGCGGCCGCCGGCGCAGATCTGTAAGAGGAGGAGGGGCCCTATGAACACAGATCCGGTGCTGTCATACAACTTCGATGCGATCGAACACTCCGTCCGTCAGGAGATTCACACCACATCGGCGCGCTTCAATGCCGCACTTGAGGAACTGAGGTCGCACATCGCGCCGCTGCAGCAACTGTGGACCCGCGAAGCGGCGGCCGCCTACCAAACCGAGCAGCAGAAGTGGCATCAAGCGGCGACCGCACTCAACGAAATACTGGTCGACCTGGGCAATGCCGTCCGTGACGGCGCGGCCGACGTCGCCGAGGCAGACCGCCGGGCCGCCGGCACGTGGGCGCGGTAGCGGCGCAACAAGGCTCTGTGCGGTCCCGGCGGAAGGAGAGCCGTTGGGACCGCACAGTCATTTTGACCTGCGGGGATGTGCGTCGGTAAGCTGCTCGGTTGGCGTGCGGGTACGCCGGGGCCTCGGGTCAATGTCGGTCGCCGAGACCAGCCCCACCGTTCACGCCTGACTGGCACCCCGGGTCACACCGGGATTCACCCGAGAGAAAGAGTGGTAAGCGCTGTGCCTACATACGCGCCCAAGGCGGGTGACACCACGAGGTCGTGGTACGTCATCGACGCCACGGACGTGGTGCTTGGCCGCCTTGCCGTCGCAGCTGCCAACCTGCTGCGCGGTAAGCACAAGCCGACGTTCGCGCCCAATGTCGATGGCGGCGACTTCGTCATCGTCATCAACGCCGAAAAGATCGCCCTCAGCGGCGACAAACTGCGCAGCAAGATGGCTTACAGCCACTCGGGGTACCCCGGCGGCCTGCACAAGCGCAGCATCGGCGAGCTGCTGCAAAAGCACCCCGACCGCGTGGTGGAGAAGGCGATCGTGGGCATGCTGCCCAAGAACAAGCTCAGCCGTCAGATCCAGAAGAAGCTTCGCGTGTACGCCGGTCCGGAGCATCCACACACTGCACAGCAGCCGGTGCCCTTCGAGATCAAGCAGGTAGCGCAATGACCGAAACCCAAGAGACGTTAGAAGCCCCGGCCGACCCGGCTGCCACGCACAGCGATTCATTCGTGCTCGAGCGGCCCATCCAGACCGTCGGCCGGCGCAAAGAAGCCGTGGTGCGGGTGCGGCTGGTGCCCGGCACCGGCAAGTTCGACCTCAACGGCCGCAGCCTGGAGGACTACTTCCCCAACAAAGTGCACCAGCAGCTGATCAAGGCGCCGCTGGTCACCGTCGACCGGGTGGAGAGCTTCGACATCTTCGCCCTTCTGCATGGCGGCGGGCCGTCCGGCCAGGCCGGCGCGTTGCGCCTGGGAATCGCCCGGGCGTTGATTCTGGCGCAGCCCGAGGACCGGCCGGCACTGAAGAAGGCCGGCTTCCTCACCCGAGACCCGCGGGCCACCGAGCGCAAGAAGTACGGCCTGAAGAAGGCCCGCAAGGCGCCTCAGTACAGCAAGCGCTGATATCACTTTTGGGCCGCGAGCCTGCGGCTATATCGACGCGTCGGCGTGTCGAGCGGCAAATTTGCAGGCTCGCGGCCAAAAGTGGGTATGTGCACGGCTGTCAACTGTGAAAGGTTTGTCCGTATGGGTCGACTATTCGGCACCGACGGTGTACGCGGGGTCGCCAATCGTGAGCTGACCGCGGAGCTGGCCCTGGCGCTGGGCGCCGCGGCCGCGCGGCATCTGGCGAACTCGGGCGCTCCCGGCCGGCGGGTCGCCGTCATCGGCCGCGACCCGCGGGCCAGCGGTGAAATGCTGGAGGCCGCGGTGATCGCCGGCCTGACCAGCGAAGGCGTTGACGCGCTGCGGGTCGGTGTGCTGCCGACGCCCGCGGTGGCCTATCTGACCGGCGCCTATGACGCAGACTTCGGGGTCATGATCTCGGCGTCGCACAACCCGATGCCCGACAACGGCATCAAAATCTTCGGTCCCGGCGGCCACAAACTCGACGACGACACCGAGGACCAGATTGAGGACTTGGTTGCGGCCGGACCCGGGCTGCGTCCGATTGGCACGGATATCGGCCGTGTCGTCGACGCTGAGGACGCCGCGGAGCGCTACCTGCGTCAGGTGAGCAACGCCAGCACCAACCGGCTCGAGGGGCTGACGGTGGTTGTCGACTGCGCCCATGGCGCGGCATCGTCGGTGGCCCCGGCCGCCTACCGCGCGGCCGGTGCCCGGGTTATCGCGATCAACGCCGACCCCAACGGCTTGAACATCAACGACGGTTGCGGATCTACCCACCTGGATCCGCTGCGTGCCGCCGTACTCGCCCACCAGGCCGATCTCGGACTGGCGCATGACGGCGACGCCGACCGCTGCCTGGCAGTCGACGCCAACGGCGAACTCGTCGACGGCGACGCGATCATGGTGGTCCTGGCGCTGGCCATGAAAGATGCCGGTGAGCTGGCCTCCGACACGTTGGTAACCACGGTGATGAGCAACCTCGGCCTGCACCTGGCGATGCGTTCGGCCGGCGTTTCGGTGCGCACCACCGGTGTGGGCGACCGCTATGTCCTGGAGGAGTTGCGAGCAGGCGATTACAGCCTGGGTGGCGAGCAGTCCGGCCACATCGTGATGCCGGCGCTGGGCTCGACCGGCGACGGAATCGTCACCGGGCTGCGGTTGATGACGCGCATGGTGCAGACCGGTTCGTCGCTGGCCACGCTGGCCTCGGCGATGCAGACGCTGCCGCAGGTGCTGATCAACGTCGAGGTCGCCGACAAGGCCACCGCCGCCGTGGCGCCGACGGTCCAGACGGCGGTCGACGAGGCCGAGGCTGAGCTGGGTGACACCGGCCGAATCTTGTTGCGCCCCTCGGGAACTGAGCCCATGATCCGGGTGATGGTCGAAGCGGCCGACGAGGATGTCGCTCACCGGTTGGCCACTACCGTTGCGGATGCGGTGAGCGCCGCGCGCTGATCGGCGAAAAGGCCGGAACCTCGGCGCGGTATGCGGCGTCGAAATAGGTATGAGATCCGATAGCGCCAGCATCGACGGGGCGGCGGTGTATGCGGTTGCCGACCGGTTCAACACCGCCTCCGAACTTATCGATAACGCGGTAACCGACCATTTGTCCAGACTGGCGTTCGACGGGCTCCGGGCCGGACGAGCGCACACCGTGCGCGGCGACGCTTTGCGCGCCGGGATGGACCGGTTGGCAGAGGACTTGTCGCGGTGGTCACGCGCGGCCGTCGAGATCGCGCTCGCGCTGCGGGCCGGCGCCGACCGGTATGCCGACGCCGACCGGTATGCCGCAGCGCGGATCGCCTGATCATGGCGGATCGGTTGGATGTCGCCGAGCGTCTCGCCGAGGGCCGGCCCGCCGTCGACCACACACATCGGTACGTGCGGGCTTGCCAACAGGTCGGGCTCGCGGATCCCGACCTGGAGGTCCGCGACTGCTTCGAGAGCGAGGACGGACTCGATCTGCGTGCGCTCGACGGCGACTGCGCCCAGCTACGAGCCGCGGGTGCCGCTGTCACCGAAGCGCTGCGGCTGCAGCGTGCCCAGATCAGCGAGCTGACGGCCGCATGGATGGGTCCAGGTGCCGAGGCCGCGGTTCGCTTTCTGCAACGGCATTGCGATGCGGCAAATGAGGTGGCCACCGAAATCCGCGCGGCGGCCCAGCGTTGCGAGTCGCTGCGGGACAACCTGTGGCACCTGGTCGATTCAAAGGTCGCGACGGCCATCGCCATCGACGACCGTTCGCTGGCGCAGCGGCCGGTGTGGTTGGCCGCCGCCGACACGGTGACGAGCGGCGGGGGCGATCGGCCGGCGGCTGAGGAACTTCTTCGTCAACAGGTAAAACCATACGTGGACAACGACATTCGTGATGAGTGGCTCACCTTCATGCGGTCGGCGCGGGCCGGGGTTGCGGCAGCCTATGACATGGTCATCGATCGGATGGCCACCGCTATGCGCGGATACTTCGAGATTCCCGGCGATCTGGGTCCGATGCGTCAAGCCGTGGGGTCGACGACGTTGGCGTACCTCCCGCAAAATCCTGTGCCCGCGACTGCGGCCAGGGCCGGCATTGCCCCTGCCGCCATTGCCCCTGCCGCCATTGCGCCCACCGCCACTCCCGCCGCAGCGGCACCGGCACTGCCGGCGGATCCTGCGGCGGCGATGATGCCGCCGCTTGCCACGACATCTTCGGCGCCGGCTGACGGCAGTGCCCTGGGCGGGATTGGGGGCCCCAACGGACTCAGTGGACTCAGTGGGCTTGGCGGGCTTGGCGGGCTTGCGGACCGGATCGTGGACGCGATGGGCAGCGCGCTGGGCTCAGCGGGCGACGAGCTCACCGGGGATCCCTTCAACGAAGACATCGCCGATGACGATCCGAACGACGAGAATGCCGCCGAGTCGGAACCGCGCGAGAACGCGGCAAAGGCGGACAAGGTAGAAGAGGTTGCCGTCGACGAACCCGCGCCGGCTGAGCAGGCCCCCGGCGTCGCCGAGCCGCCGGCCGCGCAGCCGCCGCCGGCCGGCGAGGTGCCGGTCGCGCAGCCGCCGCCGGCCGGCGAGGTGCCGGTCGCCCAGCCGCACCCGCCGGACCCTCCGGTCAAGGGATCGACCCCGTGTGAGATCGCAGCGGATGAGCTTCCCAAAGCGGGGCAATGACAGGTCAGCCGGGCCGCAGCGCCAGCAGCTCCTCGACGTAGCGCACCGCCTCGCCACCATCTGCGGTCACCGGCCTGACCAACAGCGTGGTCACACCCGCCTCGGCGTACGCGGCCAGCCGTTCGGCTATGAAACCTCGCGGGCCGATCAGCGACATGCCACGCACCAATTCGTCGGGCACCGTCTCGATGGCCTCACGCTTGCGGCCGGAAAGGTAGAGCTCCTGAATCCGATCAGCGACAGCACCGAACCCATACCGGGTCGCCAAGCTGTGATAGAAGTTGCGGCCCTTGGCGCCCATCCCGCCGAGATAGAGGGCCAGCTGCGGTTTGGTCCATGCCAGCCGGTCCGCGACATCCTCGCCGATGGCCAGCGACGTGCCCACCATCACGTCCAACGGACCCAGCGCGGCATCCCGTTTGGCGGCGCCGGCCGCCAGCGCCTCACCCCACACCAGCCCGGCCTTGTCCGGGCAGAAGAAGGCCGGCTGCCAGCCTTCGGCGATTTCGGCGGTCAGTTCGACGTTCTTGGGGCCCAGCGCCGCTATCGATATCGGAATATGTTCGCGTACTGGATGATTGATGAGTTGCAGCGCATTGCCCAGCCCTGTCCCGCGATCTGGCGGTAGCGGGATCTGGTAATGCTTGCCGTCGTAGCGAACCCGTTCCCGACGCCACACCTGCCGGCAGATTTCCACGACTTCGCGGGTCCGGCCCAGCGGTGCATCGAACTCCACACCGTGGAACCCCTCCATGACCTGAGGTCCGGAGGTGCCGATGCCGAGGTGGAACCGGCCGCCGGAGACGAAATCCAGACCCGCGGCGGTCATCGCCAGCAGCGAGGGGGTGCGGATATAGAGGGGAAGCACGCCGGAGGCCAACTCGACGCGGGTTGTCTTGGCGGCCAGATAACCCAGTTGGCTGATGGCATCGTAGGAATAGGCCTCGGCCACCACGGCGATGTCGATGCCGGATTTCTCGAGTTCGACGACGCGGTCGACGGCCTCGTGGAAGCCGCCGGAGTAGTCGAGTGCGATCCCGATTCGCATCACCGACTCTTACCACGGCTCAGCCCGTAGACGTACCCGTCCAATATTCCGCGAACCGTTGCCGGCCGTCGCCGAGTCGCAGGATGTCATTGCCGGTGAACGAGAGCGGTCCCTCTGGTCCGACCCCGGCGCCGGCCCAGCGTCCGGCAACCAGATCGCCATCGCAAATTGGACCAATTTCGATGTGGAAATTCAAGTCGGCCAACATGTTTCGTGTCTGGCTAATGATCTGCTCGAGTTCGGCCGGTCCGTGTACCTCCCGGTCGGGCCAGTGGCCTACGAAGTCGTCGGTGACGATCTCGCCGGCGATCTGACGCCCTGCCCAGAGTTCGGTGATCCAACGTTCGTACAGCAGTTGTGCAGTAGACATAGGGTGCGTCTACCCGCTCGCGTGCGTCACTTCAGCAGCGCGACGATCTTTTCTTCGGGTGTGACCGGCTCCGCCTCGGGGTCCGGTACGTCGGTCTTGGGCAGCCGCACCTCAGGATCGGCGAACTCCCGATAGGTCTTGTCGCCGCTGAGCGTGTAGAGCAGATACCCGGTCAACAGCGCGCGCACCGCACGCTGGGTCTTGCGGTCTGGGCCGGGTAGACCCACCACCTGCGTCAGTCGCCGGCCCTCCACAAGGCCGCCTGCCTCGGCCTTACTGACGATGCGCAGGGCGGCGCTGTCCCAGACGCGCGAGAGCGCCAGAGCATTGGAGTTCAGCGCCGTGGCATCTCCTGGCGCGGTCAGGAGCAGGCCCGGAACGTCCAGGGTTGCCGCCGGTTGCTCGGCTGGGGGAGCGGTCACGGTGGGGAAGATCGCCGCCACAGCCGCCGGCTTGCTCGGCATACCGGCCGCGGCGAACACCGCCGCCGAACCGCCGAAGCCGTGGCCGGCCAATCCGAGCTTGGCGGGGTGCACGCTGATATCGCCCGGTCCCAGCCGCACGCCCGCCAGGATGTCGAGCGCAACCCCCAGGTCGAAGGCCAGGTTGAGCGCCGATGGCGCCAGTCCGCGGTGGGTGTCGGGCGCCCCGGCAACGATGCCCCACGACGCCAGGTGCTCGAGCAGCCCCGAGTACCGCGCCGCGCCGGTGAGCCAGTCGTGCCCGAAGGCGACCCCGGGCAGGTTCAGTCCGGACTCTGGTGTGTACACGACTCCGGGTAGGCCGGCAAAGGCCAGGTCACCGCGCAAAACCCGGTGTGGACCACGTCGGCTGAGGGCGGCGAAGAGCTTGCGGGTGCGGGCCACGGGTCGACGTTAGCGGTGACTCGGCGGATGGGTCCAGTGGGTCCACCCCGCGCCGTCCCAGTACCGCTGCCCTGGGAAACCAGACGGGTCGGCATACCAGCCCGGGGGTGTCGGCGCGGGCATGGCCGCTGCCCGCGGCTGCCCCGCCAGGGCGCGCAGCTTGCGCATCGCGCTCAGGTTGGAAAACAGCGCAATCCAGTTCATCACCAGAATCGACACCAGGCTCCACCACCCGGCGAGCAGGTTCTGGGTTTGCGCGCGGCGGTATGCCGCTTCGCACTGCTGCAGCGTGCCGGTGACCGTATAAGTGCGCTGCTGCCAGAAGATCAGCGCACCGATGTGCTCGATCAGCCTCAGCTGGAAACTTCGGCCGAAACGGGATAGCCGGACGAGCCGGGCGGCTGATACGGATACGACAAAGCAGGCCTTCCGTGCAGGTGAGCAGGTAAACGATACCGTCGGTTCCGTTGTCGGGCTCGCGGCTGCACTACCCTGTTCAGAATGTGCGGAATTGTCGGCTACGTCGGGCAGCGTCCTGCCTGCGACGTCGTCATGGACGCGCTGCGCCGGATGGAATACCGCGGCTACGACTCGTCGGGCATCGCATTGGTCGACGACAGCGGCCACCTCACCGTGCGCCGCCGCGCCGGCCGGCTAGCCAACCTGGAGGCGGCTGTCGCCGACATGACGCAGGCGGAGCTGGCCGGCACCACCGGACTCGGTCACACCCGCTGGGCCACCCACGGCCGCCCCACCGACCGCAATGCACACCCGCACCGTGACGCCGCCGGCAAGATCGCCGTCGTCCACAACGGCATCATCGAGAACTTCGCCAGCCTGCGTCAGGAGCTGGAGAGCGCCGGTGTGGAGTTCGTCAGCGACACTGACACCGAGGTCGCGGTGCACCTGGTCGCGCAGGCCTTTCACCAGGGCGAGACCGCCGATGACTTCCCCGCATCCGTGCTTTCGGTGCTGCGCCGGCTAGAGGGCCACTTCACCCTCGTATTCGCCAACGCCGACGACCCCGGCACCATTGTGGCCGCGCGCCGCTCGACCCCGCTGGTGCTCGGGATCGGCGAAAAGGAGATGTTCGTCGGCTCGGACGTGGCCGCCTTCATCGAACACACCCGCGACGCGGTCGAACTGGGCCAGGACCAGGCGGTCGTCATCACCGCCGACGGCTACCGGATCACCGATTTCCACGGCAACGACGACACCGCGAACGCCCGCGAGTTCCACATCGACTGGGACCTGGCCGCCGCCGAAAAGGGCGGCTACGAGTACTTCATGCTCAAGGAGATCGCCGAACAGCCCACCGCGGTGGCCGACACGCTGCTCGGTCACTTCGTGGGCAACCGGATCGTGCTCGACGAGCAGCGGCTCTCGGATCAGGAACTGCGCGAGATCGACAAGGTGTTCGTGGTGGCCTGCGGGACGGCGTATCACTCCGGGCTGCTGGCCAAGTACGCGATCGAGCACTGGACAAGACTGCCGGTCGAGGTAGAACTGGCGAGCGAATTCCGTTATCGCGACCCGGTATTGGACCGCAGCACCCTGGTGGTGGCCATCTCTCAGTCCGGGGAAACCGCCGACACCCTGGAAGCGGTCCGGCACGCCAAGGAGCAGAAGGCCAAGGTGCTGGCGATCTGCAACACCAACGGCTCTCAGATCCCGCGCGAGTGCGACGCGGTGCTCTACACCCGCGCCGGCCCGGAGATCGGGGTGGCCTCCACGAAGACCTTCCTGGCCCAGGTCGCCGCCAATTACCTGCTCGGCTTGGCATTGGCGCAGGCCCGCGGCACCAAGTACCCCGACGAGGTACAGCGCGAATACCGCGAACTGGAGGCGATGCCGGACCTGGTGGCCCGCGTAATCGCCGGCGTCAAGCCGGTCGCCGATCTGGCGTATCGGTTTGCTCAGTCGTCGACGGTGCTGTTCCTGGGACGACACGTCGGCTACCCGGTGGCGCTGGAAGGTGCACTCAAGCTCAAGGAATTGGCGTACATGCACGCCGAGGGGTTCGCCGCCGGAGAACTCAAGCACGGCCCCATCGCGCTGATCGAGGACGACCTGCCGGTGATCGTCGTGATGCCTTCGCCCAAGGGTTCGGCCACGCTGCACGCCAAACTGATGTCCAACATCCGCGAGATTCAGACCCGCGGCGCGGTGACCATCGTGATCGCCGAGGAGGGCGACGAAACGGTGCGGCCCTACGCCGACCACCTCATCGAAATCCCAGCGGTATCAACACTTTTGCAGCCGCTGCTGTCGACCATTCCGCTTCAGGTGTTCGCCGCTTCGGTGGCCCGGGCCCGCGGTTATGACGTCGACAAACCACGAAATCTGGCCAAGTCCGTCACCGTCGAATAAGTGGGCACACGCGGGCGCAGGTTCGGCATCATCGGTGTCGTCGTCTTCTTTGCGGCATACATCGGTTCGATCGTGCTCTACGTCAACAGCGGAATGGGCCACCCACATCAAATCACCGACGGTGCACCTTCGGGCGACGGCACGAAAGTGACCGTCGATATCGAAGACATCCAATCCAACAGCGGCGTGCTCAGTGCCAACCTCACCGTTACCCCCGGGCCCGCGCAACTCGACCAGCAAACCGGCACTCTGAAAGACGACCTCACCGTGGTGGCCAGCTCCGTGCTACTGGCGAGCAAGCGCACCTGGGCCAGGGGCACCCTGCCCGACGTATTCCGTGTCTCCATCAGCCTGTCCGGTGATGTCGCGAATTGGCCTTTCGACACCTACCAGTCGGGGCCGATCAACGTCCAACTCTTCTCCGGATCTTCGCAAGTGCCCGAACCGGCGACGGTGACCTTGGTCGACCGTCTGCTCGGCTGGAAAATCGAGGTGGCCCGCGTCGACAAAAGCAGCGCATTCGCCCCTTACCGGCTGGAACTGTACCGGTCGCAAAGCACCGCGGCGTTTGCCGTGCTGATCCTCGGTGTGCTCATTGCACTTGCCGTTCTTGCCCTTTTCGTGGCTGTTCAGACGGTGCGGGACCGGCGGAAATTCCAGCCGCCGATGACGACGTGGTATGCCGCGATGCTGTTCGCGGTGATGCCGCTGCGCAATGCGTTGCCGGACTCGCCGCCATTCGGCAGCTGGATGGATGTCACGATTGTGCTCTGGGTGATCGTCGTGTTGGCGATCTCGTTGGTGCTGTACATCTCGTGCTGGTGGCGGCACCTCAAACCCGAGGGGGAGAGCCGCCGCTCATGAAACTAGGCATCGCGGGTCTGTTGCTTTTCATCCTGGCCTATTTCGGCTCGACGTGGCTGTACGGCAGCGCCGGCAAGGGCCCTCACGATCTCAATCGCGGACAGCCCACCGCCGACGGAACGACGGTTACCATCGACCTGCAAGACGTCGCGCAGAGCAACACGGTGCTGGTCACCAACCTTTCCATCACCCCGGGACCCGGGCTGGTGGACCCGCGCACCCACGGCCTTAACGAGGACCTCAGCGTCGTCGTCACCTCCACGGCAACGCCCACCAAACGCAGCTGGTCCAAGGACATGCTGCCCGGCACGTTTCCCGTCCCGCTGACGCTGAGCGGCGATGTCACCGACTGGCCCTTCGACCATTACGTGTCGGGGCCGATCACCGTGGAACTGTTCCGCGGACCCGAGCAAGTGCCGCAACGAGCGGCCGTGACCTTCGCAGACCGGCTCGCCGGCTGGCAGATCAACATTCCCGCGCCCGGCAAACCCGGTGAGCCGTATCGGGTGCAGCTGCAACGCTCGGCGGGCACCGTGGCATTCGCCGTCGTGATCGTCGGAGTCCTGGTCGCCCTTGCCGGCATCGGCCTATTCGTCGCCGTTCAGACGGCACGCGACAAGCGCAAGTTCCAGCCGCCGATGACGACGTGGTATGCCGCAATGCTTTTTGCGGTGGTACCGCTGCGAAACGCGCTGCCCAACGCGCCGCCGTTCGGGTCCTGGATCGACGTCCGCGTGGTGCTGTGGGTGATCGTCGTGTTGGTGTTGTCGATGCTGGTGTACATCACCTGCTGGTGGCGGCATACCGCACCCGACCAGCCTTAAGCTGTACGGCGCGACGGCGGCCGTGCGAGAGTTGAAGCCGTGGCAAGGTCGGTGCCGACACGACTGCGAGGCTGGGCGCTCGCAGTGTGGCATTTCGTCAGCAGTGCGCCGCTGACCTATCTGTGGCTGCTCGGGTTGGTAGCCACGACTATTGCTCAACACGTGCTCACCGGCTACCAGTTGCACACGGTGCTACTGCATCGGTCTACCAATATCCATGCCCTGGCGACCGATCCGCTCGGCGTGCTGTTCTCCAGCCTGCTGTGGATCGACGGCCGGAGTCTGGAACCGTATCTGTTGCTGTTCACCCTGTTTCTCGCACCGGCCGAGCAGTGGCTTGGCCACTTACGTTGGCTCACTGTGGGTTTGACGTCCCATATCGTTGCCACCTATGCCAGCGAAGGCCTGCTGTATCTGGCGATCGAACTGCATGATGCGTCGGAAAGGTTTGTGCGCGCGCACGATATCGGGGTCAGCTACTTTCTGGTTGGGGTGATGGCGGTGCTCACCTATCACATCGCGCGACCATGGCGTTGGGGCTATCTTGCGGTGCTGTTCCTCATCTTCGGGTTTCCGGTGATCGCCATGGACCGCATCGAGCTGAGCTTCACCGCGATCGGTCACTTCGCCGCGCTGCTGATCGGGCTGGCCTTCTATCCGATGGCCCGAGAGCGCAAATCCCCGTCGCTGAGTCCAGCGCGAATCAGGGCCGCCCTGCAGCGGTCCAGTTCGCCGGAGGCGCCTGCCTGACGTAGCGCGGTGGGCATGCAATGGTGGACTCCGTGGAAAAGCCCTCCGGGCACCTGCGCCCGACGGCCTGGCTCACCGCGGCATTGCGCTTCGTGGCCAGTGCCCCGCTCACGTATCTGTGGGTGACCGTCTTGCTCATCACCACGATCATCGCCCGCCACCTGACCAGGCGGCAGTACCACACCGTGGTCGTCGACGGTTCCACCAACATCCACGATTTGAGCCGGGATCCGCTCGACGTGCTGTTCTACAGCCTGCTGTGGATCGACGGTCGCTACTGGACACCGTATTTGGTGCTGTTCACTCTGTTTCTCGCCCCGGCCGAGCAGTGGCTGGGCCAATTACGCTGGCTCACAGTGGGGTTAACCGCGCACATCGCGGCCACCTATATCAGCGAAGGGCTGCTGTATCTGGCGATCCAGCATCACCTGGAACCGCAACGGCTGGTCCATGCCCGCGATATCGGGGTGAGTTACTTCCTGGTGGGAGTGACGGCCGTGCTTGCCTACCGAATACGGCCGCCGTGGCGATGGGCCTACCTGGCCGTACTGATCACGACCTTTGCCGTGCCGCTGATCATCAAGCTGAACTTCACCGCGATCGGGCACTTCTCGGCGATATTCATCGGCCTGTGTTTCTATCCGATGGCCCGAAGTCGCCGGCCAGCGCCTAGCCCCGGGTGGCCGAAAGACACGTAGTGTCAGGCACATGCGCCACTACTACTCGGCCCAGGTGATCCGCGAAGCCGAGGCCCCGCTGCTGGCCAGCCTGCCCGACGGCGCGCTGATGCGGCGGGCGGCCTTCGGGCTGGCCAGCCAGATCATCGGCGAACTGAAAGCGCGGACGGGCGCAGTGGCCGGGCGTCGGGTCTGCGCGGTCGTCGGATCGGGTGACAACGGCGGCGATGCGCTCTGGGCGGCCACGTTCCTGCGCCGCCGCGGTGCGGCCGCCGACGCGGTACTGCTCAAACCCGAACACACTCATCGCGCCGGGCTGGCCGCTTTCCGTAAGGCTGGTGGCCGGGTAGTCGAAAAGGTATCGGCAGCAACGGATCTCGTTATCGACGGCGTGGTCGGCATCTCGGGTTCCGGCCCGTTGCGGCCGGCGGCGGCCGAGGTTTTCGACGCTGCCGCGGGCATCCCGGTGGTGGCTGTCGACATCCCCAGCGGCATCGACGTGGCGACCGGGGCGATCACCGGCCCCGCGGTCCATGCCGCAGTGACCGTCACCTTCGGCGGCCTCAAACCTGTGCATGCGCTGGCCGATTGCGGCCGGGTGGAGCTGGTCGATATCGGGCTGGATCTGCCTGACACGGACGTGTTGGGCTTCGAGGCTGCCGACGTTGCCGCGCGCTGGCCAGTGCCCGGCGCCCGCGACGACAAGTACACCCAGGGTGTGACGGGGGTGCTGGCCGGTTCGTCGACATACCCGGGCGCGGCGGTGCTGTGTGCCGGCGCTGCCGTCGCGGCCACCTCCGGCATGGTCCGCTACGCCGGAAGTGCCCACCCCGAGGTGCTTTCGCACTGGCCCGAGGTCATCGCGTCGCCGACACCCGCGGCGGCCGGGCGGGTGCAGTCCTGGGCGGTCGGGCCGGGGCTGGGCACCGACGAAGCGGGGGCTGCAGCGTTGTGGTTCGCGCTGGAAACCGACCTGCCGGTGATCGTCGATGCCGATGGGCTGACCATGCTGGCGGCCCATCCCGACCTGGTGGCCAACCGCGAGGCGCCTACCGTGCTGACGCCGCACGCCGGTGAATTCGCCCGGCTGGCCGGATCGCCGCCCGGCGACGATCGCGTCGGCGCCTGTCGCAGGCTGGCCGACGCGTTCGGCGCGACCGTGCTACTCAAGGGCAACGTCACCGTCATCGCCGACCCAGGCGGCCCGGTCTATCTGAATCCGGCCGGACAGGCCTGGGCGGCCACCGCCGGCTCCGGCGACGTGCTGTCCGGGATGATCGGCGCGCTGCTGGCCTCCGGGTTGCCCGCCGCCGAGGCGGCCGCGATGGCGGCGTTCGTCCACGCCCGTGCCGCGGCGCTGTCAGCGGCCGACCCGGGACCCGGCGAGGCGCCCACGTCGTCGTCGCGAATCCTGCATCACATCCGGGCCGCGATCGCGGCCATCTAGCCCCACCTAGCCCCATCTACCTGAAAGGATCCGTTGTGCCACAACACCATCCGTCTGTGCCCGCGCACTCGATCGCTCCGGCCTACACCGGTCGCATGTTCACCGCACCGGTGCCGGCGTTGCGGCTGCCGGAGGAGTCGATGGATCCCGAAGCCGCCTACCGGTTCATTCACGACGAACTGATGCTCGACGGCAGCTCACGGCTGAACCTGGCCACCTTCGTCACCACCTGGATGGACCCCCAGGCCGGACGGCTGATGGCCGAAACGTTCGACAAGAACATGATCGACAAGGACGAATACCCCGCGACCGCGGCCATCGAGCAGCGCTGCGTGTCCATGGTGGCCGACCTCTTCCACGCCGAACGCCTGCGCGACGACGATCCGTCCAGCGCCGTCGGAGTGTCGACGATCGGCTCCAGCGAGGCGGTGATGCTGGGCGGGCTGGCGCTGAAATGGCGGTGGCGGGAGAAGGTCGGTAAGGGGTGGGAGAAGCGCACGCCCAACCTGGTGATGGGGTCCAACGTCCAGGTGGTGTGGGAGAAGTTCTGCCGCTACTTCGACGTCGAACCCCGCTACCTGCCGATGGAAGAGGGCCGCTATGTCATCACCCCCGAACAGGTGGTTGACGCCGTCGACGAGAACACCATCGGAGTTGTGGGGATCCTGGGTACCACCTACACCGGTGAACTCGAGCCCATCGCCGAAATCTGCGCGGCGCTGGACAAGCTTGCCGCGAGCGGCGGCGTCGACGTCCCGGTGCACGTCGATGCCGCCAGCGGTGGTTTCGTGGTGCCGTTCCTGCATCCCGAGCTGGTGTGGGATTTCCGGCTGCCCAGGGTGGTGTCGATCAACGTCAGCGGGCACAAGTACGGGCTGACCTACCCCGGCGTCGGGTTCGTGGTGTGGCGCAGCGCCGAGTACCTGCCCGACGAGCTGGTCTTCCGGGTGAACTACCTGGGCGGTGATATGCCGACCTTCACGCTGAACTTCTCTCGCCCGGGCAACCAGGTGGTCGGCCAGTACTACAACTTCCTGCGGCTGGGCCGCGACGGCTATACCAAGGTCATGCAGGCGCTGTCGCAGACCGCGCGATGGCTGGCGGAGCAGTTGCGCACCGGAGACCATTGCGAGCTCATCTCGGACGGCTCGGCGATTCCGGTGGTCAGCTTCCGCCTCGCCAGGGATCGCGGGTACACCGAGTTCGACGTGTCCCATGAGCTGCGGACCTTCGGCTGGCAGGTGCCCGCCTACACCATGCCCGACAATGCCACTCACGTGTCGGTGCTGCGCATCGTGGTGCGCGAAGGACTGTCTGCGGATCTGGCCAGGGCCCTGCACGACGATGCCGTCACCGCGCTGAGCACGCTCGACAAGCTCAAGCCGGGCGGACACTATGAGGCTGCGCACTTCGCGCACTGAGGCTTGTGGTTTGTGCTCTGACCGCGGTGGCGTACGTGCACCCCATCGATCAGATGAGCCACCATCTGAGCATGCTCGCCCACGACATGAACGGCGAAACCGCTGAGCTACGGCCACGGCACGCCGCTGCGGCTGCGGCTGCGCAACGAACTCCAGCATGGCTTCAAGCAGGTCAAGTGGATCAAAGGCATCGAGTTTCTGGCCCACTACCCCGAGATCGGCAGCGGTTACGGCGGCTACAGCGAGGACCACAAGTACTTCGGGCGCCACCAGACCATCTGAACGTTCTGGGACAATGGCGGCCATGAACGGGTGGGCCGTTACGCCGCTATCGCTGACACCGGGAGTCCTCGCCGAGGCCGTGGTGGATCTCGGTGCAATCGCGCACAACGTGCGGGTATTGCGCGAGCACGCCGGCAATGCCGGGGTCATGGCCGTCGTCAAGGCCGACGGCTATGGCCATGGTGCTGTCCGGGTCGCCCACGCGGCGCTGGCGGCCGGAGCCGCCGAGCTCGGTGTGGCCACCCTCGACGAGGCGCTGGCCTTACGCGCCGACGGCATCACCGCACCGGTGCTGGCCTGGCTGCACCCGCCCGGCCTGGACTTCGCGCCCGCCCTGCTGGGCAACGTGGAGATCGCCGTGTCGTCGGTGCGCCAACTCGACGAGGTGCTGGATGCGGCGCGACGGACCGGCCGCACGGCAACGGTGACCGTCAAGGTCGACACCGGACTCAACCGCAACGGCGTCAGCCCGGCCCAATTTCCGGCGATGCTGGCCGCGCTGCGCCAGGCCGTCGCCGAGGAAGCGATCCGGTTGCGGGCCCTGATGTCGCACATGGTTTTCGCCGACAAACCCGACGATCCCATCAACGACCTTCAAGCCGAGCGATTCCGCGACCTGCTGGGCCAGGCCAGCGAGCAAGGGGTGAGTTTCGAGCTGGCGCACCTATCGAACTCGTCGGCCACCATGACTCGGCCCGATCTGGCCTTCGACCTAGTGCGCCCGGGTGTCGCCGTGTACGGGCTGAGCCCGGTCCCTAAGCTGGGTGACATGGGTCTGGTGCCGGCGATGACCGTGAAATGTCCTGTTGCGCTGGTGAAGTCGATTCGTGCGGGCGAGGGCGTGTCGTACGGTCACACCTGGATCGCGCCACGCGATACCAACCTGGCGCTGATCCCGGTGGGCTACGCCGACGGCGTGGTCCGCGCGTTGGGCGGGCGGCTGGAGGTGTTGATCAACGGCCGGCGCCGGCCCGGCGTCGGGCGGGTCTGCATGGACCAGTTCGTCGTCGACCTGGGGCCTGGGCCGCTCGACGTGGCCGAAGGTGACGAGGCGATCCTGTTCGGGCCCGGCAGCAGCGGTGAGCCGACCGCGCAGGACTGGGCCGATCTCCTGGGCACCATCCACTACGAAGTGGTCACCGGTCCGCGGGGACGCATCGTCAGAACCTACCGCGAGGCCGAAGGGCCCGAGCGACCTTGAGTGACAGCGAAACCCGTAAACGCCAGAAGGCCTGGCTTGCGGGCGGCGCCGGGCTGACCGCGGTCGCCACGCTGGTCGGAGCCTCAGCCCGCCGGTCGATGGCCGACCGCGCCCTGCTCGAAGATCCTTGGGCCGATGAGGATTTCGATCGTCTCGACAGCGATCGCAGCCACGAAGTGGTCACCACCGACGGCGTTACGCTGACGGTGCGCGAGGCCGGCCCGGTGGATGCGCCGCTGACCGTGGTCTTTGCCCACGGATTCTGTCTACGCATGGGCGCATTCCACTTTCAGCGGGTACGACTGGCCGAGCGGTGGGGCTCGGACGTGCGGATGGTCTTCTACGATCAGCGCGGGCACGGCCAATCCGGTGAAGGCGCCCCGGAGTCCTACACGCTGACCCAGCTCGGCCAGGATCTGGAAGCCGTCGTGCAGGCGGCCGCGCCGCGCGGGCTGATCGTGTTGGTCGGCCATTCGATGGGCGGCATGACGGTGCTCTCGCATGCCCGCCAATTCCCGGAGCAGTATGGCCAGCGGATCATCGGCGCGGCGCTGATTTCCTCGGCGGCCGAAGGGGTTACCCGCTCGCCGCTGGGCGAGTTCCTGAAGAACCCGGCCCTGGACGCCGTGCGCTTTGCGGCCAAGTCCGCACCGAAGCTGGTGCACCGCGGCCGCAACGTGTCCCGCTCGCTGATCGGGCCGATTCTGCGCGCGGCCTCCTACAGTGACCTGCAGGTCAGCCGCAGCCTGGACGCGTTCTCGCAGCGGATGATGAACGCCACCCCGATCGCCACCCTGATGGGCTTCTTGGGCGCTTTGGAAACTCACGACGAAACGGCCGGGCTGTGGACGCTGCTGCGAATCCCGACCCTGATCGCCTGCGGTGACCATGACCTGCTCACCCCGGACGAATACTCGCGAAAGATGGCCGCCTCGCTGCCCTTGGCCGAACTGGTAATCGTCGAAGGGGCCAGCCACCTGGCCCTGCTGGACAAGCCCGAGGCGATCAACGACGGGCTGATCCGGCTGGTCGAGCGGGCCGTTCCGAGCAAGATGACGTTGCGCTTGCGCCGGTTACGGGAACGGTTCCGGCGTGGATAGGCAGGGCACCGCCACGTGTGAGCGCGTGGAGGACACCGTGGCACTGGGATCCCGGCTGGGCGAACAGCTGCGCGCGGGCGACGTCGTCGTGCTGTCTGGGCCGCTCGGTGCCGGAAAGACCGTGCTGGCCAAGGGGATTGCCGCGGCGATGGATGTCGACGGTCCCGTCACCTCACCGACCTACGTCTTGGCGCGCGTGCACCCGCCGCGCCGGTCGGGGCACCCGGCGATGATCCACGTCGACGTCTACCGGCTGCTGGATCACCGGAGTGCCGACCTGCTGGGCGAACTGGATTCGCTGGACCTCGACACCGATCTGCAGGACGCTGTCGTCGTGGTGGAGTGGGGCGAGGGCCTGGCCGAACGCCTCTCGGAGCGTCACCTCGACGTTCGTCTCGAGCGAATAAGTCACTCCGACACCAGGATTGCCACGTGGGAGTGGGGATCATGATTCTGGCCCTCGACACTTCCACCCCAGCGGTGACAGCGGGCATTGTCCGGCTTGAGAATTTCGCCGTGCTGGCCCAGCGGGCAACCATCGACGCCCGCGCCCACGCCGAACGGCTGACGCCGAATGTGGTTGCCGCACTTGGCGATGCAGGGTTGACGATGGCCGACCTGAACGCCGTGGTGGTGGGCTGTGGTCCCGGCCCGTTCACCGGCCTGCGGGCCGGTATGGCCACCGCCGCCGCCTACGGCCATGCGCTGGATATCCCGGTGCACGGCGTGTGCAGCCTGGACGCCATCGGCGGGCAAACCAGCGGCGAGGTCCTGGTGGTCACCGACGCACGCCGGCGCGAGGTCTACTGGGCGCGTTACCGCGACGGAATTCGGACCGGCGGACCGGGAGTCAATGCCGCGGCCGACGTCGACCCCGGCCCGGCGCGGGCGGTAGCCGGCTCTCCGGAACACGCGGCGCTGTTCGACCTGCCCCATATCGAGCCGGTCTATCCGACGCCGGCCGGCCTCGTCGCCGCGGTATCTGATTGGTCCGCGCATCCGGCGCCACTGGTGGCCCTGTATCTGCGCCGGCCGGATGCCAAACCCTTGGCGGAGCGACAATGACCGCTCCCGTCGAGCCCGTCACCCTCGGCGCGCTGACCCGCGCGGACGCCGACCGCTGCGCCGAACTGGAAGCCCAGCTCTTCGACGGTGACGACCCATGGCCGACCGTCGCATTCGAACGCGAACTGGCCAGCGCCCGCAACCACTATGTGGGCGCCCGCAGCGCCGGCCTATTGGTCGGCTATGCCGGCATCTCGCGGCTGGGCCGCACCCCGCCCTTCGAGTACGAGGTGCACACCATCGGCGTCGACCCCGTTTATCAGGGGCAGGGCATCGGCCGTCGGCTACTGGACGAGCTGCTGGACTTCGCCGACGGCGGCGTCGTCTACCTGGAGGTCCGCACCGACAACGAGGCCGCGCTCGGCCTGTACCGCAGCGTGGGATTCGAGCAGATAGGTTTGCGCAAGCGCTACTACCGAGTCAGCGGCGCCGACGCCTACACCATGCGACGGGAGGTTCGCTGATGTCAGGGATGGTCATCCTGGCCATCGAAACCTCCTGTGACGAGACAGGTGTCGGGATTGCGCGCCTGGACCCCGACGGAGGCGTGACGCTGCTGGCCGACGAGGTGGCGTCCAGCGTCGACGAACACGTGCGGTTCGGCGGGGTGGTGCCCGAGATCGCCTCCCGCGCCCATTTGGAGGCATTGGGTCCGGCGATGCGTCGCGCGTTAGCGACGGCTGGCCTGAACAGGCCCGATGTCGTCGCCGCCACGATCGGCCCAGGGCTGGCCGGCGCGCTGCTCGTGGGGGTGGCTGCCGCCAAAGCGTATGCCGCCGCCTGGGGCGTGCCCTTCTACGCCGTCAACCACCTGGGCGGACACCTGGCCGCCGACGTCTACGAGCACGGGCCGCTACCCGAATGCGTGGCGCTGCTGGTGTCTGGGGGCCACACCCATCTCCTGCACGTGCGTTCGCTGGGTGAGCCGATCGTCGAACTCGGCAGTACGGTCGACGACGCCGCCGGCGAGGCCTACGACAAAGTGGCACGGCTGCTGGGGCTGGGCTATCCCGGCGGCAAGGTGCTCGACGAGCTGGCCCGGACCTGCGACGGGGAGGCCGCGGACATCCCCGTGTTCCCGCGCGGCATGACCGGCCCCAACGACGACCCGCACGCGTTCAGCTTCTCGGGCCTCAAGACCGCTGTGGCCCGCTACGTCGAGAGCCACCCGGACTTTCGCACCGCCGATGTCGCGGCCGGCTTCCAGGAGGCCGTCGCCGACGTGCTGACCAAGAAGGCGGTCCGGGCGGCGGTTGAGCTGGGCGTGTCCACGCTGCTGATCGCCGGGGGAGTGGCCGCCAATTCCCGGCTGCGCGAGCTGGCCAGCCAACGCTGCGCCGCGGCGGGGCTGACGTTGCGAATACCCAGACCCCGGTTGTGTACCGATAACGGGGCGATGATCGCGGCGTTCGCCGCGCAACTGGTTGCCGCCGCGGCGCCGCCGTCACCGCTGGATGTGCCCAGCGACCCCGGTTTGCCGGTGGTAACGGGACAGGTTGTAGGGAAGCAGCGGGCCCCCCTTGAGTGCTAGCACTCGCATGTATAGAGTGCTAGGTGGCAATCGGACAGCTCCTGCGCCGGCACCCGCGACGACGACGCGAGGGTTGAGAAGAATGCCAATCACCTGGTAATTCGGACGGTTCCGGGGCCTGCCCCCGGACCGACCGCCAACTCTAACTAGTGGAGGCTCCAAATCGTGGCGAAGGTGAACATCAAGCCACTCGAGGACAAGATTCTCGTGCAGGCCAACGAGGCCGAGACCACGACCGCGTCCGGTCTGGTCATCCCCGACACCGCCAAGGAGAAGCCCCAGGAGGGCACCGTCGTCGCAGTCGGCCCCGGCCGGTGGGACGAGGACGGCGAGAAGCGGATCCCGCTGGACGTTGCAGAGGGTGACACCGTCATCTACAGCAAGTACGGCGGCACCGAGATCAAGTACGGCGGCGAGGAATACCTGATCCTGTCGGCACGCGACGTGCTGGCTGTCGTTTCCAAGTAACCCGTGTTCCGCCCCGGCGATCCCCGTGTTGAACCGCGGGTGATTTCCGGGGCGGCTCGCGTTGAAGGGGATCCTTAATGAGCAAACTTATCGAGTACGACGAAACCGCGCGTCGTGCCATGGAGGCGGGCATGGACAAGCTCGCCGACACGGTGCGAGTGACGCTGGGGCCGCGCGGCCGGCACGTGGTGCTGGCCAAGTCCTTCGGCGGGCCGACGGTGACCAACGACGGCGTCACCGTGGCCCGCGAGATCGACCTGGAAGACCCGTTCGAGAACCTCGGCGCGCAGCTGGTGAAGTCGGTGGCCACCAAGACCAACGACGTCGCCGGCGACGGCACCACCACCGCGACCGTGCTGGCGCAAGCGCTGGTGAAGGGCGGGCTGCGGCTGGTGGCCGCCGGGGTCAACCCGATCGCGCTCGGCGCGGGGATCGCCAAAGCCGCCGACGCGGTTTCCGAGGCGCTGCTGGCCGCGGCCACGCCGGTGTCCGGCAAGGAAGCGATCGCCCAGGTGGCCACGGTCTCCTCGCGCGATGAGCAAATCGGTGAGCTGGTCGGTGAGGCGATGAGCAAGGTCGGCCACGACGGTGTGGTTAGCGTCGAAGAGTCGTCGACGCTGAGCACTGAGCTGGAGTTCACCGAGGGCGTCGGCTTCGACAAGGGTTTCCTGTCGGCGTACTTCGTCACCGACTTCGACTCGCAGGAAGCCGTGCTGGAAGACCCGCTGATTCTGCTGCACCAGGACAAGATCGGCTCGCTGCCCGACCTGCTGCCGCTGCTGGAGAAGGTCGCCGAGGCGGGCCGGCCGCTGCTGATCATCGCCGAGGACGTCGAGGGCGAGGCCCTGGCGACCCTGGTGGTCAACTCCATCCGCAAGACGCTGAAGGCGGTGGCGGTCAAGTCGCCGTACTTCGGCGACCGGCGCAAGGCGTTCCTGCAGGATCTGGCGGCGGTCACCGGCGCCGAGGTGGTCAATCCCGACGCCGGTCTGGTGCTGCGTGAGGTGGGCCTCGAGGTGATGGGCTCGGCGCGGCGCGTCGTGGTCACCAAGGACGACACCATCATCGTCGACGGTGGCGGCGCTCCGGAGGCGGTCACCGCGCGGGTCAACCTGCTGCGCACCGAGATCGACAACAGCGACTCGGAGTGGGATCGCGAGAAGCTGGGCGAGCGGCTGGCCAAGCTGGCCGGCGGGGTAGCCGTCATCAAGGTCGGTGCGGCCACCGAGACCGCGCTCAAGGAACGCAAGGAAAGCGTCGAAGATGCGGTTGCGGCCGCCAAGGCGGCCGTCGAAGAGGGCACCGTCGCCGGCGGCGGGTCCGCGCTCATCCAGGCTCGCCAGGTGCTGAAGTCGCTGCGTGGTGAGCTCTCCGGCGACGAGGCCCTCGGTGTCGACGTGTTCTCCGAGGCCCTTGCCGCACCGCTGTACTGGATCGCCGCCAATGCCGGGCTGGACGGCGCGGTGGTGGTCAGCAAGGTCAGCGAGCTGCCCGCCGGACACGGGCTGAACGCAAGCACCCTGAACTACGGCGACCTCGCGGCCGACGGCGTCGTCGACCCGGTCAAGGTGACCCGGTCCGCGGTGCTCAACGCCTCATCGGTAGCCCGCATGGTGCTGACCACCGAGACGGTAGTGGTCGACAAACCCGCCAACGCAGACGACCACGACCACGGCCATGGCCATGGCCACAGTCACGGTCATCACCACCACTAGGTTCCACAGAACGAAACACCCCCAGCCTGACGGCCGGGGGTGTTTCGCTTTCGGAGGCCACTCGTCGAGAAACGCGAGATATAAGCCACGCACACCGATCTCGGCGTGTGGTGTGCCTGGTTTATGTGTCGCGTTGGGCCGCAATCGAAAACCACCGAGCCATTCCCACGTGATAAACCTCCACCATGGCCGAACGCGTTACGTTCCAAAGCTCGACGGGTCCAGAATTGGCCGGGATCGTCGACGTGCCGTCCGGGGCGGTGCGCGGCTGGGGCGTGTTCGCGCACGGCTTCACCCTGGGTAAAGAGTCGCCGGCCGCGGCGCGAATCTGCAAACAGCTGGCCTCTGACGGCATCGGCATGCTGCGCTTCGACGCGTTGGGTCTGGGTGGATCAGCGGGAGACTGGGGTGACGGGTCGTTCACCGTCAAGGTCCACGACATCGTCAAGGCATGCGAATTCATGGCCGACCGCGGGACACCGGCCGACATCCTGGTTGGGCACTCGTGGGGCGGGGCCGCGGTGCTGGCCGCGGCGCGGCAATCGCCAGGTGTGCGGTCCGTCGTTACCGTGGCGGCGCCGATTGACGTCGGGCATGTCGAGAAGCATTACGACGCGGTGGTCGACCGCTGCCTATCCGAGGGCAGTGCCGAATGGATGGTCGGTGGTCGCACGCTGACCCTGAAGAAGGCATTCGTCGAGGATGTCCGCGCGGCCCACCTGCACGACAAAATCAAGACCTTGCGCCTGCCGCTGCTGATCCTGCATTCGCCCACCGACAACACGGTCGGCATCCAAAACGCGACCGACATCTTCCGCTTGGCCCGCCACCCGCGCAGCTTCGTTTCGCTCGAGGGCTCCGATCACCTGCTCACCGCGCGCGGCCAAGCTCATCGGGCAGGTCGCATCATCGGCGCCTGGGCTGACGCATACCTGGACGAGTGAACCTAGAAGTGGCTGGTAAGCCGCTTCGACACCTCCTCTGCCGCGGCTTTGACTGCCGCTGCGATCGTCGGCAGTAGGTCGCCGAGGCGGGTGGTGGGGCCGGCCACGCACAGCACCCCCACCACGCGGTCGTTGATCAGGACAGGTGCGCCGACCCCGGAAACATCGGGCAGCGTCTGGCCATGGTTCAGTGCCACGCCGTCGGCCCGTACCGCCTCGAGTTCGGTTCGGACCAGTGCGCGCTGCTCGCCGTCGTCGAAGCGGTCGGCAAGGAAAGCCTCCCGCTCCTGTTCGGAAGCAAAAGCCAGATAGCAGCTGCCCGCGCTGGTGGGGTAAAGCGGGCGGCGCGTATGTAGCGGTGCGGAATACCGGATGGACTGGGTTGACTCCACAGCGTCGGTATAGACGACCGAGTCCCCCACGCGCGCGGCGAGCATGACGGTCTCGTCGAAGCGACGGTGTAGGGCCTCCATCGCCGGTCGGGCTACCGGGTCGATGCTGGGCGGTGCGGTCATGAGCAACGCCCCGATTGCGGGACCGATCGAGTAGCTTCCCGCCTTTTCCTGCAGGTATCCCGTGGCAACGAGGCCCTTCACCAGGTCGTGCACCGAGGAACGCGGTGCGTCGAGCGCGGCGGTGAGTTCACTGAGACGGACGCCGTTACGGCCGGCCGCCACCCGCTCAAGGATCGTCGTGACGCGCGAAACCGTGCGATGTTCTTTCGCGGGTACCGCTCCTGCGGGCTCTGACATCAGTCCCCTTGTCCGGATATACGTCGCACCGCCTGACGCTTGACGATACCGCCTATCCGGCCTATATGGCCCTAAATTCCGGAGTATGTTACCCGGTCCATCTTGACCGATGTCCGGATATGCGGAACTATATGTTCGCATATCCAATCTAGTGTCCGTATATACGAACAGGAGCCATGGTGCGAACGCAAGAACGAGACGAGCCGGCGGCCGGCCCACTGGCCGGAGTGCGGGTGATCGAGCTGGCCGGCGTGGTGATGGGTCCGCTGGCCGGTCAATTACTCGGTGACCTCGGCGCTGACGTCATCAAGATCGAGACCGCCACGGGCGACGTCACCCGCCAGTACCAGCCGTGGCGTCACAAGGACATGGGCTGGATGGGATTGAACCTCAACCGCAACAAGCGCAGCGTCGTACTCGACCTGAAATCGGCACGTGGGCGCGACGCGCTCGAGCAGATGCTGGCCGCTGCCGATGTGTTCCTGACGAATCTGCGCCCTGCCTCGTTGGCCCGGCTCGGATTGTCTGCTGACCAGGTGACCGCCGAACATCCGAGGCTCGTCTACGCCAGCGCACACGGCTTCCGCAGCGGCACCGCCGAGCAGAACCGCGCGGCCTACGACGACGTCGTGCAGGCGGCATCGGGGATGGTGTGGCTGAACCAGCAGAGCGCCGGTACGCCCTACCTACCGCCGGCGATCCTGGCCGACAAGGTGTGCGGCTTGGTGCTGACGCAGTCCATCCTGGCCGCGCTGTACTACCGCGCGAAATTTGGGCGCGGCCAGCACGTCGAAGTGCCGATGCTCGACACCATGCTGACGTTCAACCTCGTCGAACATATCGGCGGCGCGGCCTATGAACCACCGGCCGCCGAATTCGGCTATCAGCGCGCAATGAGTCCATATCACAAGGCTTTTCGGGTCCGCGACGGCTGGATGTGCGTGCTCCCCTACGGGGACCGCAACTGGTCGGACTTCTTTGCTGTCCTTGGACGTCCCGAGTTGGCGCACGATTGCCGGTTCCAGGACCGGGCGGCGCGGGCGGAGCACGTCGACGAGCTCTACGCCCTGGTCGAGGAACTCACCGCGGTCTACTCGATGGACGAGTTGCAGGCGGCTTGTGATACCCGCGGCGTCGCCGCGGCCCCGGTCAGGACCTTGGCCGAGGCGACGGACAGCGATTACGCGCGCGACGGCGAGCTGTTCGAGATCGCCGAACACCCCAGCGAGGGCGCATACCGCGTAATCGGTTCGCCGGTGCGGTATTCGGCGACGCCGCCCACCCTGCGACGGCATTGCCCACACATCGGCGAGCACACCGCCGAAATCCTCGCCGAGTTCGGCATCACTGAGTAACGGAAGGCAACTGCCATGGCTACCGAAGAACTTGTGCGCGTCGACCGCCATACCGACGGCGTCGTAGTGCTCACTCTGAACGATCCCGACAGGTGCAACCCGATGTCGAACTCTATGACCGCTCAATGGCGTGCGGTGGTGCAGGAGTTGCAAGCCGACCTTGACCTGCGTGCGGTGGTGGTCACCGGCGCGGGCCACGCATTCTGTGCCGGTGCAGACCTGGCCGAACTGGACGAGCTTCGTACCGCCGGTCTGCTGGAAAGCCGCCGCCGACTCACCCGGCTCTACCGCGATTGGTTATCCGTGCGTGAGCTGCCGGTGCCGACGATCGCCGCGATCAACGGCCACGCCATCGGCGGCGGGCTGGCTTTGGCCCTGGCCTGCGAATTGCGTTATTGCGCAATAGAAGCCAAGCTCGGCTCCCCGTTCGTCAAGCTGGGGTTGCACTCGGGCATGGCGACCATGGCCGAGCTGGTGGCGGCCGTCGGTACCCAACGCGCCAGCGAGCTGCTGTACACCGGCCGGCTCGTGCACGGTGCCGAGGCCGCCGACATCGGCCTCGTGTTAGCGGCGTCGCCGGCGGAATACGTGCTGGATCAAGCGTTGTCGACCGCACACGCGATTGCCGAGGCTGCCCCCGCCGCGGTGCGGCTCACCCGCAGCGGACTGCTCAACGGCCCGTTCACCGTCGAGGCGTCGCTGGCATGGGAATCGGTGGCCCAGCCGCTGACCGCGACGACCGAGGACTTCGCCGAAGGTATTGCCGCGGCCAGGCAACACCGCACACCTGTGTTCTCCGGCCGGTGACCCGATGACGCTTTTCGTCTTCGATCCGCCCGAGGCCAAACTGCCGCGCGGGGCCGCCGAATTGCGCCGGCAGGTAAGGGAATTCATCGACGAGGAAGGCGCCGCGGGCGCGGTCCTGGGTCGCCCCGCCGCGTGGCTGCACGCCCGCGACGCCGAGTTCAGCCGCCGGCTGGCCCAACGCGGGTGGATCGGTATGTGGCTGCCTCCCGAGTACGGCGGCAATGGCGACGGCTGGCTCAAGCGGTACGTGGTGCTCGAAGAGCTCGTCGTGGCCGGAGCCCCGGTGGCCGCGCATTGGCTGGCCGACCGGCAGTCCGGCCCCTCAATTCTCAAGCACGGCAACGAAGAACAGCGCCGGCGCTATCTACCGGCCATTGCCGAGGGGCGGTGCTTCTTCTCCATCGGCATGAGCGAAAAGGACGCCGGTTCCGACCTGGCCGCCGTGCAGACCAGGGCCGTACGCACCGGGGACGGTTGGCGGATCACGGGAACGAAGATGTGGACCGGCGGTGCGCACGTCAACGACTACGCGATCGTGCTGGCCCGCACCGACCCGGACGCCGAGGACCGCCACCACGGGCTCAGCCAGTTCATCGTGGACCTGAAAGCGCCGGGCGTGCACACCAAGCCGATTCGCTTTCTCACCGGGGAACACCGGTTCAACGAGTTTCACATGGATGGGGTCCGAGGCGGACCGGACATGCTGCTCGGCGAAGAGGGCAGCGGCTGGCAACAGGTGACCGCCGAGCTGGCCTTCGAGCGCAGCGGGCCCGAACGCGTGCTCGCGACCACCCCGTTGCTGGTCGCGCTGGTGGGGGAGCTCTCGGCGCATCCGGTCAGCGCTGAGCAGCAGCGCCGGCTCGGCCAGCTCGTGGCTCGGCTTGTCGCGTTGCGCCACATGTCATTGGGCGTTGCCGCCACGCTGGAATCCGGTGGTTCCACCGAAATGCAGGCCGCGCTGGTCAAAGATCTCGGTACCCGGTTTCAACGTGAGCTGGTCAATACCGCCAGGGAAATATTGCCGGTGATGCCGCGTGCCGATGCCACCATCGGCTCCTTCGCCGAGGTACTCAGCTATGCCATCCGTTACAGCCCCACTTACACGCTGGGCGGCGGCGCCAACGAGATCCTGCGCGGCGTGGTGATCAAAGGCCTGGAGAACGCGCGGGCCGGCGGTGGCCGTGCGCCGTGGGACACCGATCTGCTGCCGGGAGTGGCCGATGTCGCCACGCGCGCCGCGCTGGTCCGCGACGCCGGATACCACGGCGCGCCGGGACCCTTCGCGGAGACATTGCTGGTGGCTCAACCGCTGCTGGCCGAAATCGGACTGGCAGTCCCGGCCGGCCCGGTAGCGGTCGCGCTAGACACCGCTGCGCGGCTCAAGGTTCGCTTCGCGAACCCGGGCGCGGCCAGCGTGGTCGTCAGCGGCAGTTTGCCCGATGTGGGCTGGGCCCGCGCGGTCCAGCAGATCCTGGTCGTCGCCCGCGGCCCGCGCGGTCCGGTCGCGCTGTTGGTCGACCGCGCGCAGTGCGTGCTGCACGAGGGGACGAACCTAGCCGGAGAACCGCGCGACGGCCTGGTACTGCTCGATGTCGAAGTGTCGGTGGAGCGTATTCGCCCGCTGACCGAGCGGATGGTCGAGCAAGCCCGGGCCGGTAGTGCCCTCGCCAAGGCATGCCTCATTGCGGGTGCCGTACAGCGGTGCGTCGAGCTCACCGTCGACCACACCGCCACCCGGCACCAGTTCGGCCGGCCGTTGAGCCGGTTCCAGGCGGTCCGCCAGGAGGAAGCCCAGTTGATCGGCGAGGCCGCGGTGGTCTGCTCGGCCGTCGCCTGCGCGGTCAACGCGATGGCAGCCGGGCGGGACGCCGACTTCGTCATCGCCTGTGCCAAGGCGCAAGCCAGCGCATCGGTCGGTGAGATCACCCGCATCGCGCATCAGCTACACGGTGCCGTCGGCTTCACCGAACGCAGCCCCTTGCACCAGAGCACGCTGCGGCTGTGGGCGTGGCGGGAAGAGGACGGCGCCGAGCACGAGTGGGCACGCGCGGTCGGCCGCAGGGTGCTGGCCGCGGGCGCACGGAATTTCTGGCAGTTGATCACCGCCACCACCGAAGACGGCTGATCGGGTCCTGCAGGCCCTAGGTCCTGCTCGCACTGCGCGGCAGGAGCAGCCAGACGGCGACCGCGGCGGCCAGCGGTACCAGTGCCATAGCCAGGCTGGTGGTGCGCAATGCCGAGGCAATGATCTCCTGGGTCTCTGCCAAGACGCGATGCGCCAGGTCCGGGTTGAGTGTGGCGAGGCTGCCGAGATGGCCCCCGCCGTTCGAGCGCGATGCCTCCAAGGCGTTGGCTGCTTGAGCGGGAGAGATACCAACGTCGGCGAGCCGCTCCCGCGCTCGTGCGGTGTAGAAAGTGGTGGCCAGCAGGGAAACCACGGTGGGGCCAAGAGAGTAGGCGGACTGGCCGGCGCCGGGTTTGACCGCCGATACCGAGCCTTCCAGCCCTGGCGGGGCGTAGCTCATCATGATGCTTGCTTGCGGGGGCTCAACCATGGCAACGCCGACGCTCAGCGTTACAACCCCCAAGCTGATCACCGGTAGCGATGTGCTTACCCCGAAGGTGGCAAACATGCCACTGGCCAGGGTGAGCAGCCCGAGACCACACAAGATGGTGGTACGCGCCGAAGTCCGCATCATCATGCGACCGCCCATGACCGCTGCGGGTGCTTGCACGGCGGTGGCCAGCACCAGCAGTAGGCCCAGCACCGTTGGTGAAAACCCGCGGACCACGGTGGTGTAGTAGCCCAGCAGCAGCACGCGTCCGGCCAGCAGGAAGTTGAAAGCCAGTCCGGTGATGACCGCGGCGTTGAATGGGCCGGCGCGAAAAACCCGCAGGTCCAGCGCCGGCTGGTCGGTGTGTTGCTCCCACCATACGAAGAAGGCTCCGGCGACCAGCCCGATCAGCAGCGGCGGCACGGCCGCGGCAGGGCCATGACCGAGGCGGGACAGTCCGTAGACGAGGCTGACCAGCATGAGGCCGGCTGCGCCGATACCGGGGTAGTCGATCCGGCGGCCCTGGATGCGGAATATCTCGGGCACGAACTTCAGCGTGAGGGGGATGGTGATAAATGCCGCGACCGGGGCGACGACCAAGGCCCAGCGCCACCCCAGAGACTCAACCAGGATGTCGCCGATCAATGGTAGCGGCGCGCCGGCCAAGAATGCCGTCGCGAGAAAAAGGCTGATGGCCTTGCCTCGCTGCGCAGGTGGGAAAACGACGTTGATGATCGCCAGGGAAAGTCCCAGCAGAAAGGCGAAGCAGATACCGGTCAATGCACGGGTGATCATCAGCATCGTCGCGTTGGGCGAGGCTGCGGCGAGCAGGCCGCTCACGATCACGCCGACCAGGCCCAGGAGATACATCCGGCGTTTGCCGTAGATGTCACCCAGCGTGCCGGCGGCCAGGATGGTTGCGGCCAGGGTCAGCGTGGCCAGACTCGCGGTGAATCCGCCGGCAGCGGTGCTCAGGTGAAGGCCCTCGCGCACCGCCACCAGGCTGCTGGAGAAAATGGCTGGGTCGGCGCCGGTGATGGCGAAGCCCAGACCCATGGCAAGCACGATCATCCACTGGGTGAACGTCAGCTTGTTTTCGGCCGACTGGGTTGGTGTGTCGAGCACGGCCATGAGGGTGTTCCTCCGTCGTAACATGTGCAGGGTCCTGTTATCCGGCGGCGGGCGAGCCGACCACGATGCGACGCGAAACGCGGTATCGGGCCCCGCTGGCGCTGCTTTGACCGGCATCGCCGGCTGCGCTCAACGGCGGTAGACCGCCCAGCATGGGGCCGGCCACATCCGGAGCGGCCATTGGTGCGGATGCCAGCCCGGTGTTCGGCAGCGCCGCGGCCGCGTGGCTGGCGCTCGGGGCTACGGCGCCCCAACTATGTGGTACCGACAACGCCCCGATCGAACCGGCTCGACCCAGACTCGCCGACGCGATCGCGCCTCTGCCCAAACCCGGCATCTTGAGGCCGAAGTTGGTCGTCGCTGCCGCCAACGGCGCGACAGCCTCGGCGGCGGTCTGCCCTACCGACGTGAACGACCTCAGGACCGACGTTATGGACATCGTCGCCGACGTACTACCCGCGCCGACCTCCATGGGCGTCATCAGCCCTTCTTCCACTGTGACCATGCCCGTGACTATCGGACGGGTGCTGACCAACTTCAGCAAACCCGGCACGGTGATAATCAGCTGTGACAACCTCACCGCGGTGCTGCTGGCCGCCGCGGTGCCGGCCAATTGAGCGGCCGCGCGCGCGACCTGCGTCGGCGCGGTGAATGGGGTCAATCGGGTTGCGGCGGCCGCGGTGCCGGCGTAGCCATACATCACGGCGGCGTCTTGGGCCCACATCTCGGCGTAGTGGGCCTCGGTCGCCGCGATCGCCGGAGTGTTCTGGCCCAAGAAGTTGGTCGCTACCAATGCCATCAACAGGGTGCGGTTGGCCGCGATCTCTGGTGGCGGCACCGTCATCGCAAACGCCGCTTGGTAGGCCGCCGCGGCGGCCCTGGCCTGGCTGGCGGTCTCCTCGGCCTGCCCGGCCGTGACGTTCAACCACGCCAGGTAGGGAGCGGCTGCGGTCGCCATCGCCACCGATGCCGCACCCTGCCACGGCCCGCCGACCAGCTCCGAGACAGCCGACCAGCACTGAGCTGCGGTGGAGTACAAGTCGGCGGATAGCCCATCCCAGGCCGCCGCCGCGCCGAGCAGTGGCCCGGCACCGGCCCCGGCATACATGCGCGCGGAGTTGATCTCCGGCGGCAACATTCCGTAGTCCACCGTTGTCCTCCCGCTCAGCCGACCGCAGCGGCGTTGGCGGCCTCGGCGGCCGCATACGAGGCGGAGCTGGTGCCCAGCGTGGTAACCAACTCGTCGTGGATGGCCGCGGCGTAGGCGCTGACCTCCTGGTACAGGGCGGCGTGCGCCGCGAACTGAGCCGCGATGAGCGAGGACACCTCGTCGGCGGCGGGTGGCACGATTGCGGTGGTGGTGGCTGTCGCGGCCGCGTTGTGCGCGGTCATCGCCGAGCCGATACCCAGCAAATCTGCCGCCGCTGCCACCAGCGCCCGCGGCTGGGTGGTCACGAAAGACATGGGTTACCTCCCTCTGAGTTGACTTGTGAGCTGGACACTGAATTGGCTTGTGCTGGCCAACTGCTCTTTATGATCGAGACCACAGCACCGCCGCCCAAGGGCGAAAATCGCTCAATCCAACCCGATAGTGGTGCAAAAGTGTGCACTCGCCGCGCGGCTGGCGACCTTGCCTGCGGGTGGCGGCCAACCTCGTTGCCACGCTCGACCGCGGCCTATGTGGCCGCGGTTGTCAAACCAGTTGCACGGCAACGCAATTCGTGACGGCTACAACATCTGCCGTGCGGATTTGGGGTGATCTCCGGTTCAGCCGGCAAATTTCTGTCCCTAGCAAGGTTTCACGGCAAAGTTCCCGTTGATGTGCTCGGCTTGATCGGCAGCACCTGCGTGCCGGTTCTGATAGTGCTAGCGATGTGCTGCACCACGGCGTGACTCGCGGTCAACGCATCCCCGCGCCCGGATGGCGACGTGGTGGTTGTCTGCCGAAGCTTGGCGCGCAGCTTCGACAACGTGAATCGATTGTTGTCGACGTCGTAGAAGAACCGCACCGGCCGAAACGTCAGATACACCAGCGCCAGGATGACCATCGCCAGCATCGCCGTCCAGCTCTTGACGCCATGCGCCTCGGTTGTCCTGGTATACCGCGTGATGTACCGGTAGAAGTCGCGCACCGAGGAGTCCAACCGCCGGCCCGAGATGCCAGCAATCATCGTCGCCTCGTAGGCAATCTCGAAACCGGTCTTGAACAGCGTCAGGGCAAGGTCGATATCCTCGTGCAGCTGATCTTCGGGATCCAGCTGGGCCAGGTGACGGATCGTCCGCCACGCCGATTTCCGGATTGCCATGTTGGCGCCCAGGAGAAATCGCTGATCTTTTGAGTGGCGCTGCAAGTAGCTGCGAATGCGGTGGTCTCCCCAGAAACCCACCCTTCGCAGGGGCATGTCGTAGTAAAGAACCGGGCCGGTTGCCGCGTCGACGGCAGGGTCGGCAAATCGGCTGCGAATCGTCTCCACCCAGTCACTGGCGATACGGGTATCGGCGTCGATGCGGCCGATGACATCGCTGCGGGTGTGGTCGAATCCATGGTTGCGCGTCGGGATGAGCCCTTGATGCTCATTCTGCTCGAGCAGGCGAATGTTTAGCTGAGGGTTTAATTCTTGGTACCGCCGCACTACCGCCACGGTATCGTCGGTCGATTTGTTGTTCACGATTATTATCTCGTCAGGCATGGACGTCTGAGTGACGCATGATTCCAGACATCTGCCAATAAAACGCTCCTCATTATAAGCTGGGATAACAATTGCCACGCTCGGTCTCCGTGATATCGCGGCGGGCCGAATCTTCCAGATGTACGGACGTCGCAATGCGGGCAACAGTGCGCCATGGTAGTGAACCTGCCCTCGGATTGATGTCAACTTTGTAGCGTTCAAGACATTTCCTAACTAGACGATGATTTTGCGGCGACAGATCAAACTGCTGGTGGTTTCCAAGAATTGGTCATTTTCATGAGGCAATCCAGCTGAAACCTGTAGGTAGTGCGGTAAACCGATGTCGCCTAACAAGATCCCCGCACTTGCATAGGTCTCCCAGACTGCGCGTGTGTCTTCGAACTGTCCGATAAGGAAGAAGTTCGTGTCGCTGTGCGGAATGTCGAATCCTTCGAACCGAAGATAGGTGACCATCCGGTCACGCTCCAGTAGAAGTTCGGGGACTCTTACCAGGATCTCGTCGGCGCGAGCAATGATCACAGCTGCTGCTGCTTGTGTTATGGATGGCACGAAATAGGGAAGTCTCGTTGCAAGCAGCGCATTAATAACGTTCGGTGCAGCGATCATGTAACACAATCTGCCGCCCGCGAAAGTAAGCGCCGTGCTCAACGTGCGGCAGATCGCAACCCTCTCTGGGTGGCGGCGTATGAGCTGTAACGCACTGTCTACCGTCGACATTTCGATGAATGCCTCGTCGATGACGAGTATGCCCGACCGCATGCGGCACAGCATTTCCTCGAAAATGTCCAGGCTAATACTGTCGCCGGTGGGATTGTTCGGGCTTTGGATAACCACGACATCCGGTTGTTGCTTTTCTATCTCGGTAATGGCCGAGTCTATGTCACGATGCGGAAAGGCGTGCGACGGCACACTCATCCATTGTGTGCCGGTCGCTTCGGCAATTACCCGAAAATATGTGTACGATGGTTCTAGCCCGAGTGCGGTTCCACCTGGGCCGGCGAATGTCCGAAAGATCTGTTGAAGCATTTCGTTGCATCCGTTGGCTACCCAGATATTTTCAGGCGTCACGGCGATACGCTCGTGATTGCAGATGTATTCGGCCAATTTCCGTCGTAATGCTGTCGCGTCAATGTCGGGGTAGGTGTTAATGGTCGCGATTTGTGCTCTGACCGCTTCGATAACCGCGTTCTGGATGTGCGGTGCTAACGGATACGGGTTAACCGGGCAATGCAGTTCGATCCCGCCATATTCGAGTGCGGCCCCCGGCAAGGGGAGGGTGAGTGATTGAGGCCGGTTCGGCGGTTTCGCGGAACCGCCCGACCGGTGCGGTGGAAGTGATGTGGTATTCATTTTTCCCCATTGGAATGCTCGGCGGCGGCCGGAATAAGTTCGGTTGCCCGCGGCCGCTATCACAATGCGCATGCGGCGTCGTGGCCATTCCCGGCAAGTTGCTCATCACCGCAGCAGACGGCTATGGCTGCCGACGATCTGCCATCCATGATCGTTATCGCACCGATGCTGTCCAAGGGATTAAACCCACCAATCGGGCCGACAAATGGTGCAAAAGCGTGCACTGCCGGTCTAGGGTGAGTGCGTGGTATGGCAAAGACCGTCGCCGCAGGTGTGTGAGCTGATCCGGCAAGGAGCGCGGATCGTCCTCAACACTCCTCAGGAGTGGCTTGACGAATACGACCGGGACACGATGGCGGCCAACCCGTCCATCGCCGAGGATCCCGTTTTGGCAGCGGCCACCCGTCGCAGTATCCAGTCCAGCCTGATGCACTGGGCCGCGGCGAATGTCAGTAACCCCGGGGCTCCGGTGCCGGCCAATCTGGGGCCCGAGCCGCTCAGCATCGCCCGCGACATGGCGCGCCGCGGCCTGGCGCCGTTCACTTTCCGTCCGGCCCAGACCGTGGGCTGGCGGCTCTGGATGGATACCGCATTTGATCTGACGTCTGACCCCGATGAACTGCGCGAACTGCTCGACGTGTCGTTCCGGTCCATCAGCGACTTCATCGATGCAACGGCGGCCGGTATCGCAGCCCAGATGGAGCGGGAACGCGACGAATTGGTCCGCGGTACGCACGCCGAACGTCGCGAAGTCACTGCTCTGATCCTCGAAGGCGCCCCGATCAGTCGGCAGCGCGCCGAAGCGCGATTGGGCTACGCCCTCAACCGCAACCACACAGCCGCCGTTGTCTGGAGTCCCGAGCCCGACGGCGACGTGAGCCAGCTCGACCAGCTCGCCGAATCGTTTGGTCACGCCGCTGGGTTTGCCAGGCCACTGACCGTGGTCGCCAGTGCCGCCACCCGCTGGGTATGGGTGGCCGACGCCACCCTCGACGTCGAGCGGATTCACCGGGCGGTCAAAGACGCTCCCGGGGCACGGATCGCCATCGGAACCCCGGCCAAAGGAATTGAAGGCTTCCGGCGCAGCCACCTCGAGGCCCTCACCGCGCAGCGCATGGTGGCCGCGTTGCGGTCTGTTCAGCAGGTGGCGTTTTTCGCCGACGTTCAGCTAATCGCTCTGATCACCCAAAACCCGGAAGCCGCAGACGATTTCATCAAGAACACATTAGGGCGGTTTGAGTCGGCCAGCCCGGAGCTGCACAACACCGTGCTGACGTTCGTCAACCAACAATGCAGCATCGGGCGCACCACCAAACTGCTCTATACACACCGCAACACCCTGCTGCGCCGGCTCGACCGCGCTCAGCAGCTCCTCCCTCGGCCGCTCGCGCACAGCAGCGTGCATGTCGCCGTCGCGCTCGAGGCGTTGCAATGGCGGGGCAAGCCAACCCCCTAGGGATGTCTAGAGTGAACCGGCTCCGGGTTCATCTCGGACCCACTTCTTGCCGCTATCAGCTGTGGTGGATGGCCGGCAGAAAGCTTCCGAACCCCTTTGATTGCCCGAGATCTGTTGCGTATCCAGATGTTTGGGTGTAAGCGACACGGCCGTTGATGAGTACGGCGTCCACGGCGTTGTCGTTGCGGTTGACCACACGGTCGACGCCGAAGGCGTCGGGGGCGGGCGCCTCGGTGGTCTCGAATACCTGGTCGGTGAGGCCGTCGGGATCGATCACCACTAGGTCGGCGCGGCTACCGACGCGGATGTGGCCGGCCTCGACACCCCACCAGTCAGCCAGATCGGAGGTCAGCTTCCGCACCATCTCGCCGACGGTGATCTTCGGACGGGCGGACTGTTCGGCTCGCTTGGCGAGCGTCAGCGCGCGCAGCCCGAAGTTGTAGTTGGCCAGGCTGCGCAGGTGCGCCCCGGAGTCGGCGAATCCGACCTGGGTGCCGGGGCTGGCCAGCAGTTTCACCACGATGTCGGGGCGGTGATTGCCCACCACGGTGTACCAGCGCAACTTGTCCCGCCAGGTGGCGGCCAGATCGAGGAAAACTTCGGCGGGGTGTTGGCCGCGTTCGCGGCTGAGGTCTTCGAAGGTGCGACCCACCACCGACGCATCGGGGCAATCGATGATCACGGCATCGTCGAAACGCCGGTTCCACAGGCCGTTCATCATGAATCCGCCCATGTCCTTGATGAATTGGGCGCGGAATTTCGGGTCTCTCAGCAGCGCGTACTGGTCGTCGGCGGTGCGCAGGTTGCGCAGCGTGACGCCGCTGCTGAACTCCTCGAACGCCGCGAAGTCCACCCCGTCGCAGAAAATCGTCATCGGGCCCGGCAACGCCTGAAATCGTAAGTCGCCCTTCAGTACTCGGTTGGTGAGAAATGCCAGCAGCGGTGACACCCGGTGTAGCCAGGGGTTGGACTTGAAGTCCAGCGCGGTCAGCAGGCTGGTGCGCAGCGGCCGACGGCCGATGCCGGCAGCGGTGAGCGCGAACGCGAGCACGTTGACCTGGGTCTCGGCGTTGGGGGCGCTCTGCAGGATCCGGCCTCGCCGGCGCAGCCGCTTGTGCAACCGCCGGTACTCGCGCCACCGTGCGAACGTGGATGGCAAGGGCTCAGCCCACGCGCGGTCGCCGGCCAGCTTGTCCCGACGGGTGGTCATGGTCGACAACCCGAGGAAACCTTCGTCGAGCGCGTCGTCGAGGATACGTTCCATCGTCGCTATCTGGGAGTCGCTGGGCCGAAAACGCTTGTCGGTCGCGGTCTTTAAGCCCAGCACACCGACGCGCAGATCGCTGTGGCCCAACATGACCGCGACGTTGGGGCCCAGCGGCTGCTGCTGCAGCCATTGACGGTATTCGCTGGGGCTGCTCCAGGTCTTGTCCTGCTGCAAGATTGTTTTGATGCCTGAATGCGGGATCGCCTCCACTCGGGCGAACAGGTCCGCCGAATCGTCGGCGTCCACGGTGACCATGCTCAGCGAGCAGTTGCCGATCACCACGGTCGTCACCCCATGACGCACCGATTCGGGCAGCTCAGGGGCGGTGACGATTTCGGCGTCGTAGTGCGAGTGGATCTCCAAAAAGCCAGGCGTGACCCACTTTCCGTCGGCGTCGATTACCTCGTCGTAGTCGGCGGGATCCAGCGGCCGCGCGGACACCGCGCTGATCGCCCCGTCGGCAATCGCGACGTCACCGATCGCGCCTGGCGACCCGCTCCCGTCGAAGACCAGCCCACGCCGGATCAACACTCGTGGACCGGGCTTGCTCGCGGTGCTGCTCATTGGCGGGCTCCTTTCGGCCGGGGTCCCCGGCGATCGCGCGGACGACCAAGTGCGACAAATGATCCAAGCCGCGGCACCGCAGCCCAAGGGCCGAAACATCCCATTAGGCGAAGCAAATGGTGCAAAAGTGTGCAGCGGCGGCCACCGGCGGATGGGTAAGCTGACCGCAAACGCACCCAGCTTCTCAGCCGGATCTGGCTGGGTAATCGCTTGTGTGCCAAGATAACCCGATGTAGGAGGCCCTGATGACCGGCGACGCCGACGCTATCTATCTCAACGGTGACATCGTCACCATCGACGACGAGCGACCAACGGCCGAGGCCGTGGCGATCAAGAATGGCCGCATTGTCGCCGTCGGGACTCGCGCCGAGGTGGTGGCCCGGTACCAGGGGCCAGTGACGCGCCAAGTAGACCTGGATGGCAAGACCATGCTGCCCGGCTTCATCGACCCGCACAGCCACTACGTCAACGCGCTCACGGTGGCCAACCAGGTCAATGTGTTCGCGCCGCCGGCCGGCCCCGGCGCAGATGTCGACGCCATCGTCGCCGAGCTGAAGAACTTCCGCGACACGCGCAACATCGGCGCGGGCGAGCTCATCATCGGCTACGGCTACGACGAAACGGTCATGCCCGGTGGGCGCACGCTGCATCGAGAGGACCTCGATCGGGACTTCCCGGACAATCCGGTATTGGTCGGGCATGTGTCGCTGCACGGGGCGGTGCTCAATTCGGCAGCGCTGGACAAGTTCGGCATCTCGGCGGACACCGTGACACCGCCGGGCGGTGTGATCGTGCGCAAGGAAGGGTCGAACGAACCCGACGGGCTGGTCATGGAAACCGCGTTCCTGCCGATCTTCGGCGCGCTGCCCAAGCCCACCCCGGACCAAGAGGTCGAGTGGAGTATCGCCGGTCAACGGCTGTACGCCGCGGCCGGCATCACCACCGCCCACGAAGGGCTGACCCATGCGGCCGACATTGCCCTGCTGCAGCGAGCGGCCGCCGGAGGCGCCGATCTGATCGACGTCGTCGCGTACCCGTTCATCCTCGACCTCGACGAAGTCCTTCGGGAAAACCCGCCTGAGACCTTCGGGACCTACCGCAACGGCGTCAAGCTCGGTGGCGTGAAGATCACCCTGGACGGATCGCCGCAGGGCCGCACGGCGTACTTCACCACCCCGTACCTCGTCGACGGACCCGACGGCGAGCGCAACTGGACGGGGGAACTCGGCTTCCCGCAAGAAACCGTCAACTCCTGGTTCAAGCGTGTCTACGATCTAGGCCTGCCGCTGAACGTCCACGCCAACGGTGATGCCGCCATTGACGTGCTGCTGGCTGCACACGAATTCGCCGCGGCCGGCGATCTGACCAAAGACCGCCACACCACGGTTATTCATTCCCAATTCGTACGGCGCGACCAGCTTGCCAAATACGTCGAGTACAAGCTGATTCCCTCGCTGTTCACCGAGCACGCCTTCTACTTCGCCGACACGCATATCCGTCTGCGAGGCAAGGAGCAGGCCCATTTCCTTAGCCCGATGCGGGCCGCCATCGACAGCGGCCTGCGCCCGACCAATCACACTGACTTCAACGTCTCACCGCTGGACCAGATGTTCGTAGTGTGGACGGCGGTCAATCGCGTCTCGCGAAGCGGCGAGGTCATCGGCCCCGATCAGCGCGTCACCGCGCTGGAAGCGCTTGAGGCGATCACGATCAATGCCGCATATCAGTACGGCGAGGAGCTGTCCAAGGGCTCGATCACGGTGGGCAAACTCGCCGACCTGGTCATCCTGGACGCCAATCCGATGACCGTGGACCCGATGCGGATCAAAGACATCGCGGTGGTCGAGACGATCAAACAGGGCCGCACGATTTATCGCAGACCGGTCGCGCTACCGGTTTGATACTCGGTGGTGCGGCCATGAGCAGCGCCTTGATCACGGCCGCCGTCGAGATGGCTAACCGGGGTCAGCCGCCGGGCGGGAGGCTGGGCGGGGTCGTCACGGCTTTGGACGGCGTCGTGGTCGCCGTGGACGTGACGGCGGGAACGCTGGTGACCGTGACGGTGCTCGTGCTCGTGCTGATCGATGGCGGCGGCACGGTGATCGTGGTGACGGTCGTTGGCATCGTGGTGGATGAGGTCGTCGTCGCGGCGCCCGCGGCAATCACCCCGCAGGCCAGGCGCTTGCTCGACTCACCGGCCGGGCTGGTGCCCAGGTAGTCCGCGTTCTCGTGGATGACCAGTGCGGTGCCCGAGCTGTCTCGCAGGTCCGCTGCGGTGAACAAGTTGCTGGTGGTGATGAGTTTCGCCGAGCCGTCATTGCGCACCTGCAATGCGGTGAGCTCGCCGCTGGCGGGGTAACCGGTGTGACCGGGCGCCTGGTAGACGCCTCCGGCGGAGTCGAAATCGTCGGTATCGCACTTGCCCACCGAGTGGATCTGCAGGCCGTGGAAACCCGGCCGCAGGACCGGGTTCGGACCGGCCTCCACGGTCACCGTCGCGTAGCCGTTGGTGAAATCGATTGTGGCGCTGGCGATCACAATCCCGTCGGAACTTTTCAACTGCGTGGTCATCCGGTCCGCGCCAGCTGTCGCACTGTTGTTCGGTGACGTGTTCGGCTGGCTCTCCTGCTGGCTCGTGCAGGCGGCCAGCGGTGCGATGGCCGCGGTGAGCGTCGCGCCCGCGAAGGCGGCTCCCCATTTCACGCCCTTCTTCATGGCCTCAACGTACCCGAATTGGCATTTGTCAATCGCTCCGGAGTTCGCGGGGTCAGGCCGCTGACCTGAGGGTGAGCCGATGGCGTGGCTAAGCCGGCCGGCGCATGTGAAACCGCAGACGATTTAATCAAGAATCCCCTAGTAGATCCTGATGCCCTCGGTCGCGGGAGCGCAGCGGTGTACAGGGGGCCGTGGTGCTCGAAGCGCTGCAGTGGCGCGGCAGGCCGGCCACTAGAGACGACTAGAGCCTTCCGCCGCCGCCCATGTGCGGACCACCGAATCCACCGGGTCCACCGACGCCACCGATCTGGCCCGGTGAACCGATGCCGCCAGGGGTTCCGGGAGCGCCGGATTGAGGTCCATACGGCCCATAGGGTTCACCGGGCGCCGGAGGTCCGCCCGGTCCACCGGGCCCACCCCAGCCGCCGGGTCCGTACAGGCCGCCCGGGGTACCGGGTGGGGGCGGGCCAATGGGTGTCGGAGGTGCGGCCGGACCGGGCACGCATTGCTGTAGCTGGTCGTTCCAGACCTGGTCAGGCGGACAGAGTGGGTCGGCCCGGCTGATCGCCGGTGCGCCGACTCCGACCACTCCGACCAGGGGCGTTACCCCTAACGCAACGGTGAACGCAGCGACGGCACCGCAGCGCGGCAGGAAATTCCTCATTTCGGCCTCTTTCGGTTCGTGGTCTGTCGTTGCGGTGGTGATCCCCGCGCTGACCAGGTGCTGCTAATGATCCGGGCCGCAGGAACGCAGCCCAAGGGTCAAAACAGACCACTACAACCGAAGAATGGTGCAAAAGCGTGCGGCAGTCGCCGCGCTGAACTAGGCCGAACGAGGGATACCGCGAGTGCGCGCAAGGCTGCCCTTGAGCAGTAGGTCGCGCTCGGATTCCGATAGGCCGCCCCAAACGCCGTAGGGCTCGGCGACGTCCAGCGCGTGGGACCGGCACTCCTGCATCACCGGGCAGCGGCGGCACATCTCCTTGGCGCGCTGTTCGCGTTGCATGCGGGCACGGCCACGCTCGCCGTCGGGATGGAAGAACATCGATGAGTCGAGCCCGCGACACAGGCCCTGCAATTGCCAGTTCCAGACGTCGGCGTTGGGCCCAGGTAGCTGCTCTGGCTGTGGCATTGCTGATTCCCTCTCTACACGGCACACCTAAGTGAAGGTCAGGTTCGCGAACGCGCGAGTTGTGCAACTGAAATGGAGTGGTGTCACCGATGACTACCCGTTAACGGTAGACGCTAGGGGTGCCGCCGAATTTCCGTCAATAGGCGCTTCTTCCGGCAAAATACGGGGCCGTTGTTTGAGAATTAACTTTGCGTTCATCTGTCGCCCATTCGCCGAAGGCTAGTTGTGCTAACCGCGCGTCTTCGTAAGCGGGTTTTCCCAGGTCAAACCAGTACTGTGAACCAGCTGTAATTAGCCGACAGAAGGCTGTGAGTAATATTCCGGTAACCCAGAAAGCACAAACTTTTTACCACTGCGGGGGCAGCTATCACCGTGATTGAAACTCGTCACACTTCGGTACCGCAGCCCAGTACGGAACCGTGCCGAGCCACGTGACTGGGGCCTCGGCTGTCGTGAGCCGGAGTCGGGAAACTAGCCCCTAGCTACGCCGCCGGGGCGATCCCCAGCTGGTTCCCCAACTGCGTTGCCAGACCCAGCAACTGGGCAGCCAATGCCGGATTGCTGGCCTGTATCTGGTTAAACGTCGCGATGATCTGGGCGGTCAGTGCCGGGTTGTTCTGCACCTGCGCCAACAGACTGGTCACCAACTGCGGATTGCTGGCCAAGAAGCCATACACGCTGGACAGCAAAGCCGGGTTGCTCGTCAGCAACGGCACGAAGTTGGACAACAGCGCTGGATTGCCCGCCACCAGAGCAATCTGCTGGGTCAACGCCGTGGTCTCAAGCGCGGTTAGGGCGCCGGTTGCGGCGGTGGTCACCTGGCCGACCGTCGCGGTCGCGGCGTCGGCCACTCCATTCACCGCTGCTGCGACCTGAGCGGCCACAGGTGCGATGGCCGCGGTTGCGGCGGCCACTATCGGTGTGTCCGCGATGGCCTTGGCCACCGGCGCAAGGGCCGCGACAGCCGGCGCAGCGGCGTCGGTGATGCCGGCAATAGCCGCCCGGACCGCAGGGGTAAAGACCGCGGCCGTGCGGGCAGCCGTCAGTTCGACATTTCCGATGGCAGCGACCAGAGGCGTCCCGAGGAGACCCGCGATCAGCCCGTACTCGAACACTGTGGCCGCTGGGTTTGCCGCAGCCGCGGCCGGCGCCAACGCGGCCGGACTGGCCCCCACGGCGGCGGCAACCCGGCCGGGAAGGGCTTTGAGCGCCTGCCCTAACGGCGCCAGCTGCTCGGCCACCGCCGAAGCTCCGCTGTGATAGCCGATCATCGCGGTCACATCTTGCACCCACATCGCCTCGTATTCAGCGTCTTTGAAGGCGATCGCCGGGGCGTTGAATCCGAACAGATTCGAGACCACCAGCGACATCATCTGGTTGCGATTGGTCGCAATCGCGACTGGATGCACCACGGCAGCTCGCGCCTGTTCGAAGACGGTTGCCACCGTCGTGGCGCCAACGGCCGCGCCTCCTGCGTGGGTCGCGGCCGCGTCAAGCCAGTGCGCGTACGGTCCGGCGACGGCCGCCATGGCGGCTGACGCCGGACCCTGCCACGCCGCACCCACCAGGTCGGAAATCATCGATGAAAAGGAACTCGCCGCGATACCCAGCTCGTCGGCCAACCCGCTCCAAGCGGCCGCGGCGGTCAACATCGGCGCCGAGCCCGCACCGCTGTACATCTGCGCCGAGCTAACCTCCGGCGCTGCCATCAAGAAACTCATCACAACCGCCTTCCTGCCGGCCTTCCCGGCCTGACCGCCATCGTGCTGACGGCGTCGAGGATTTACCTACCGAACCCCCGTTCACGCCGATTCACCGCACCCACCTCTAGCCGCTCTCGCGGTGCCACCACTACCAACACCACGCACCACGCCCTTTCATCGAAGCGCTCGGCGATCGACCGGTCACTCAGGAACTGTGACGAGGGAGAATTTTATGCCGATTCGCAGCCGAATGTCTGGTCTTTTTCACTTCATTGAAAACACATACATTCCGATCCGCCGACCGTCTGCCGCCACGGCAATCCCGACGACGGTGTGCGCCCGCTGGCCCATCTTCCCAGCACGATCGTGCTGACGCCGGCGTTGCACCAGGCCGTTTGCGTGGGTGGTGCGATCGCGTGGGTCAGCCGCCGGCGTGCCATAATCGCGACTAAGTGGGACCACTTTCGCAAAAATTGACCAAACATCAGCAACTCGGGTAATTCCGTGGTACAAGGGCTCTGCTGTTACTAAGTTTCGTTAATTAAACAAGTGGAATCGGGCAGAAACGCGGCTATCTCTGTGAGTGAAACTCCAAATACCGGCACTCTTGTCGATGTCGCTTTTGGCAGCAGGCCGGGTTCCTGGCCGCTGCCCGCGGCCACGTCGTCGCAGCAGCTGTGGCTGCGTGCCGTCGCCGCCGGCGGGCAGGGGCGGTACGGCAGCGCGTACAGCGATTTGGAGCTGCTGCGGCGCCGCGTCGAACCGGGTCCGCTGGCCTCGCTTGCCTACAGCACCCACGCATCGTTTCTGCGCCAGCTGGGCTGGCACCGGCTGGCCCGCGGCTGGGATGGTCGTGCCCTGGCCCTGGCCGGACAAGATCCCGAGCCAACCGCCGATGCCCTGATCGGATTGGCGGCCGACGCCCTGGGCGTCGGCCGCCTTGCTGCGGCCGCGACCCTGTTGGCTCGCGCGGACGGGCTACCCGTTTCGGAGCGGCTGGCCGTGCGGCGGCGCTGGGTGGCCGCGGAGCTGGCGATGGCCGGCGGCGACGGGACAGCCGCGGTCGGCCATGCCGAGGCGGCGGCCGAGCTTGCGGCGGCCATGACCACCGCGTCGGTGCGCCACCAGGTCAAAAGTGAAGTCGTACTCGCGGCGGCGCTGTGCAGCGCCGGCGCCGTCGAACGGTCCCGTGCGGTGGCCAACGAAGCGCTGCCGGCCACCGGCCGTCATGGGCTGATACCGCTGCGCTGGGCGCTGGCTTGCTTGCTGATCGATACCGGAAGCGTCACGGTTGCGCCACAACAGGTGCGCAAACTCACCGAAATTCGGGATATTTGCGCAGGCCAGGTGCGGCGCGCCGGTGGAACCTGGCGTACCGCTTGAAACGCCGTACGGCCGTTATTGTCTAGCTGTGTCTTAGCCCGGGATGTGTCCGGACCGTAACGTTGGAGAGACCGCCGTCAATGACAATTGAAGGGGAACGTCTCGACGCTGTGGTTGCGGAAGCCGTGGCTGGAGACCGGAATGCGCTTCGGGAGGTGCTGGAGACCATCCGCCCGATCGTCGTGCGGTATTGCCGCGCACGAGTCGGCACCGTCGAGCGGAGTGGCCTGTCAGCAGATGACGTGGCTCAGGAGGTGTGCTTGGCCACCATAACGGCACTGCCGCGCTACCGGGACCGAGGACGCCCCTTCCTAGCTTTCTTGTATGGCATCGCGGCGCATAAGGTTGCCGACGCGCACCGGGCCGCCGGCCGTGATCTGGCCTATCCCGCCGAAGAGGTTCCCGAACGCCGATCGGCCGACGCGGGGCCGGAACAGATTGCCATCGAGGCCGATTCGGTCACCCGGATGAACGAATTGCTCGAAATCCTGCCGGCCAAGCAACGCGAAATCCTGATCCTGCGGGTAGTCGTTGGGCTGTCCGCGGAGGAGACCGCCGCCGCGGTCGGCAGCACCACCGGGGCCGTTCGGGTGGCCCAGCATCGCGCGCTACAGCGACTGAAAGACGAAATCGTTGCGGCAGGTGACTATGCGTGAATTTGGTTATGCCCTAGGCGATCAGCCCGGCCTGGACGAGGTTGCCCGCACTGATCTGCTGCTCGACGCACTCGCCGAACGCGCCGGCGTCCGTCTCGGTGATCCCGACGACGACGCACTGGCGGCTCTGCTGGGCGATTGGCGGGACGACCTGCGCTGGCCGCCGGCCAGCGCACTGGTCTCCCAGGACGAGGCCACCGAGGCGCTGATCGCGGGGATGACCGAGCGCCGCCGTGCGCGCCGCGGCCTGGCCGCGGTCGGGTCGGTGGCCGCGACGTTGTTGGCGCTCAGCGGGTTCGGAGCGGTCGTGGCCGACGCGCGCCCGGGGGATGCGCTGTATGGCCTGCACAAGATGATGTTCGACGAACCGCGTGTCAACGACGATCAGATTGTGTTGTCCGCCAAGGCCGATCTGGCCAAGGTCGAGCAGATGATCGCCCAGGGCCAGTGGAGCCAGGCGCAGACGCAGCTCGCCGAGGTCAGCAGCACCCTGCAGGCTGTCAACGACGGCAGCCGCCGCCAGGACCTGCTGGCCGAGGTGAATCAGCTCAACACCAAGGTGGAAAAACGCGACCCGAACGCCGAAGCCCCCGCGCCGGCCAGCGAGGTCACGTCGCCGGCGCCCACACCCGCGTCGACGTCGCCAAGGGCCGCCACACCCAGCACCACGAGTCCGGCATCGACCACGAGCCCGAGTGCGGCTATGACTACGAGCCCGACTACGAGCCCGACCACGACTACCACCCGGACCAAGAAGCCGAAGTCGAGCGCGTCGTCAACCGCGCCTAAGGTCACGCCTACTTCGCCTACTCCACCGACTTCAGCCGTCGCGCCGCCGGCGACGACAACGCCGCCCGCTTAGCGGGTTTCTCAGAGGTGGCGGCGGAATCCATCCGCGTCAGACGTCGCCTCGTTGAGCGAGGCATCGGCGTATCCGCGGCAGTAGTCCCACGTGACGTAGGCATCCGGCTCGGGGTCGTAAGCCGGCTCGTGCGGGCGCACCGTGCCGTCGATCAGCAATTGCAGCAGGTTGGCGCGCAACATGTCCCAGTCGTGATAGTGGTCCTGTTGGCACTCGTCGCAGCACACCACCAAACCGCGAATTCCCTTGTGCGCCAATAAAGCTTCGTACACGGCCAAGTCGGCCAGGTCAGCTTCGACGGCCATCCGCTCCTGTTGATCCAGCGGCTGGCCCGGCTCGACGGCCTCCAGCGCCGCCGACGGGTCACAGGGGTCGTCGGCAAAGGGGTCGGGTGGCAAACCCGGGGGGAGGTGGTCGCGCACCCCTCTACAGTACGCAAGCCGACAGCGATAATGCCAGAAATTGAGATCGCCGCACGCTGCGCGTCGGGCACCGCCGGTTGAGCCGATAGGATGGGTACCTCACTGACGCATGCGTATGGAGGGCTTCACCGATGTCCCGTGGCATGTCCGGCCTAGAAGACAGCTCCGACCTGGTCGGTAGCCCATACGTGCGTGTGGGCGGCCTGACCGATGACCCGGTGCCGACCGGAGGCGACGACCCGCACAAGATCGCGATGCTGGGCCTGACGTTCGACGACGTCCTGCTGTTGCCCGCGGCTTCCGACGTGGTGCCCGCCACTGCCGACACGTCCAGTCAGCTGACCAAGAAGATCCGGCTCAAGGTGCCGCTGGTCAGCTCGGCGATGGACACCGTCACCGAGTCCCGGATGGCCATTGCGATGGCCCGCGCCGGCGGCATGGGGGTGCTGCACCGCAACCTGCCCGTTGCCGAACAAGCGGGCCAGGTGGAAATGGTGAAGCGCTCCGAGGCCGGCATGGTCACCGACCCGGTCACCTGCCGCCCGGACAACACCCTGGCCCAGGTCGACGCGCTGTGTGCCCGGTTCCGCATCTCCGGGTTGCCGGTGGTCGACGACGACGGCGCCCTGGTCGGCATCATCACCAACCGGGACATGCGCTTCGAGGTCGACCAGACCAAGCAGGTCGCCGAGGTGATGACCAAGTCGCCGCTGATCACCGCCCAGGAGGGGGTCAGCGCGTCAGCGGCGCTGGGGCTGTTGCGGCGCAACAAGATCGAGAAACTGCCCATCGTCGACGGCCGGGGCAAGTTGACCGGGCTGATCACCGTCAAGGACTTCGTGAAGACCGAGCAGCACCCGCTGGCCACCAAGGACAAGGACGGCCGGCTACTGGTGGGTGCGGCCGTCGGCGTCGGCGGCGACGCCTGGGTTCGCGCCATGATGCTGGTCGATGCCGGGGTCGACGTGCTCGTCGTCGACACCGCCCACGCCCACAACCGGCTGGTGCTCGACATGGTGAGCAAACTCAAACTCGAGGTGGGCGACCGGGTCGAGGTGGTCGGCGGCAACGTCGCCACCAGGTCAGCGGCCGCGGCCCTGGTCGATGCCGGCGCCGACGCGGTGAAGGTCGGTGTTGGTCCGGGCTCCATCTGCACCACCCGGGTGGTGGCCGGGGTGGGTGCGCCCCAGATCACGGCGATCCTGGAAGCTGTAGCGGTGTGCGGGCCCGCCGGAGTGCCGGTGATCGCCGATGGCGGGCTGCAGTACTCCGGCGATATCGCCAAGGCCCTGGCCGCCGGCGCCTCGACGGCGATGCTGGGCTCGCTGCTGGCCGGCACCGCCGAAGCGCCCGGCGAACTGATCTTCGTCAACGGCAAGCAGTACAAGAGCTACCGCGGCATGGGGTCGCTGGGCGCCATGGCGGGCAGGGGCTCTGGCGGGCAAACGAAGTCCTACTCCAAGGACCGCTACTTCGCCGACGACGCGCTTTCCGAGGACAAACTCGTACCCGAAGGGATCGAGGGCCGGGTGCCGTTCCGTGGCCCGCTGGCGACGGTGATCCACCAGCTGACCGGCGGCCTCTGCGCGGCGATGGGCTACACCGGCTCGCCCACCATCGAGGTGCTGCAGCAGGCGCAGTTCGTCCGGATCACGGCCGCGGGTCTCAAGGAGAGTCACCCGCACGATGTCGCGATGACTGTCGAAGCGCCCAACTACTACGCACGCTGACAGGCGGACCTGACATGGTCGAAATCGGCATGGGCCGCACCGCGCGGCGCACCTATGAATTGAGCGAAGTCAACATCGTGCCGTCGCGGCGCACCCGCTCGTCACAAGACGTGTCCACGGCATGGCAACTGGACGCCTACCGGTTCGAGATCCCGGTGCTGGCCCACCCCACGGATGCGCTGGTATCCCCGGAGTTCGCGATCGAGCTGGGCCGGCTGGGCGGACTGGCCGTGCTCAACGGCGAAGGGTTGATCGGCCGGCACGCCGACGTGCAGGCCAGGATCGCCCAGCTCGTCGAGGCGGCCAGCAAAGAGCCCGAACCGTCGGCGGCGATCCGGCTGCTGCAGGAGCTGCACGCCGCGCCGCTGAACCCCGATCTGTTGGGCGCTGCAGTGGCGCGCATCCGTGAGGCCGGCGTCACCACCGCGGTCCGGGTTAGCCCGCAGAATGCCCAGGCGCTGACGCCGGTGCTGCTGCAGGCCGGGATCGACCTGCTGGTTATCCACGGCACCATCGTCTCCGCGGAAAGAGTGGCCAGCGATGGTGAGCCGCTCAACCTCAAGACGTTCATCGCCGAACTGGACGTGCCTGTGGTCGCCGGTGGTGTGCAGGATCACCGCACGGCGCTGCATCTGATGCGCACCGGCGCCGCCGGCGTCATCGTCGGCTACGGCTCCACCCGGGGGGTCACCACCACCGATGAGGTGCTGGGCATCAGCGTGCCGATGGCCACCGCGATCGCCGATGCCGCCGCCGCCCGGCGCGAATACCTGGATGAGACCGGCGGCCGCTACGTGCACGTGCTGGCCGACGGCGACATCCACACCTCTGGGGAGCTGGCCAAGGCCATCGCCTGCGGCGCCGACGCGGTGGTGCTGGGCACGCCGCTGGCCGAGGCCGCCGAGGCGCTCGGCGAAGGGTGGTTCTGGCCGGCCGCGGCCGCGCATCCGTCGTTGCCGCGCGGGGCGCTGCTGCAGATCGCCGTCGGCGAACGACCGTCGCTGGAGCGGGTTCTCAACGGCCCGTCCGACGATCCGTTCGGAACCCTGAATCTGGTCGGTGGCCTGCGCCGGTCGATGGCCAAGGCCGGCTACTGCGATCTCAAGGAGTTCCAGAAGGTCGGCCTGACGGTAGCAACCTGAGCTACCTGTCAATACCCATATACTGCAGCGATGAAGCCGGATTACGACGTCCTGATTATCGGTTCGGGTTTCGGGGGCAGTGTCAGCGCGCTGCGGCTGACCGAAAAGGGCTACCGGGTAGGCGTGCTGGAGGCCGGCCGACGGTACGCCGACGAGGAATTCGCCAAGACCTCCTGGGACCTGCGCAAGTTCCTGTGGGCGCCCAAGCTGGGCTGCTACGGCATCCAGCGGATTCACCCGCTGAAGAACGTGATGATCCTGGCCGGTGCCGGAGTCGGCGGCGGATCCCTGAACTACGCCAACACCCTGTATATACCGCCGGAACCGTTCTTCAACGACCAGCAGTGGCGGCACATCACCGACTGGCGCGCCGAACTGATGCCGCATTACGAGCAGGCGCAACGGATGCTGGGCGTCGTCTACAACCCGACCTTCACCGACGCGGACCGCATCGTCAAAGAGGTCGCCGACGAGATGGGCTGCGGCGACACGTTCGTGCCCACTCCGGTCGGGGTGTTCTTCGGACCCGACGGCACCAAGACGCCGGGCAAGACCGTGCCCGACCCCTTCTTCGGCGGTGCCGGGCCGGCGCGCACCGGCTGCCTGGAATGCGGTTGCTGTATGACGGGCTGTCGCTACGGCGCCAAGAACACACTGCTGAAGAACTACCTAGGTCTCGCGGAATCCGCAGGCGCACAAGTGATTCCGATGACCACCGTGAAGGGATTCGAACAGCGCCCGGATGGTCTGTGGGAGGTGCGCACGGTGCGTACCGGCAGCTGGCTGCGCAGGGACCGGCGCACGTTCACCGCCGAGCACCTGATCCTGGCCGCCGGAACCTGGGGAACCCAGCACCTGCTGTTCAACCAGCGCGATAAGGGACGGCTGCCCCGCCTTTCCAAGCGACTGGGCGTGTTGACGCGGACCAACTCCGAGTCGATCGTCGGCGCCGCGCGGCTGGAGGTCTCCCCGGACCTCGACCTCACCCACGGGGTCGCGATCACCTCGTCGATTCACCCGACGTCGGACACCCACATCGAACCCGTCCGGTACGGCAAGGGCTCCAACGCGATGGGGCTGCTGCAGACCTTGATGACCGACGGCTCAGGACCCGGCGGCACCGACGTGCCGCGGTGGAAGCAGTTGGTGCGGCAAGGGCGTCAGGACCCATCGCACATTCTGCGACTACTCAACCCACGGCAGTGGAGTGAACGCACGATGATCGCCCTGGTGATGCAGCACCTGGACAACTCGATCACCACCTTTACCAAGCGGGGGAAGCTCGGTATCCGCTGGTACTCCAGCAAGCAGGGCCACGGCGAACCCAACCCGACCTGGATCCCGGTGGGCAACGAGGTCACCCGCCGCATCGCCGAGAAGATCGACGGCGTGGCCGGCGGCACCTGGGGCGAGCTGTTCAACATCCCACTGACCGCGCACTTCCTCGGCGGCGCGGTGATCGGCGACAGCCCGGAGCACGGTGTCATCGATCCCTATCACCGGGCCTACGGCTATCCGACGTTGTATGTGGTCGACGGCGCGGCGATTTCGGCCAACCTGGGCGTCAACCCCTCGCTGTCCATCGCCGCCCAGGCCGAGCGGGCCGCGTCGCTATGGCCGAACAAGGGCGAGAACGACCAGCGGCCGCTGCAAGGAGACGCCTACCGGCGGATGGACCCGATCGCGCCGGAGCATCCGGTGGTGCCCGCCGACGCACCGGGTGCGTTGCGGTGGCTGCCGATCGATCCGGTCAGCCCCAGGGCCGACGTCGGCTAACTGGCCAGGGTCAGCGGAGCTCCGCTGACCACCTGGCTGCGCTGTCCGCGCACGTTGACGGGCACGTCGCCCATCAGAGTTACCCGCTGCATGAGCCGGTACTGGTCGTCGTAGTCGTCGACGGCCCGGTGCTGGGTGGCCCGGTTGTCCCACATGGCGACGTCGCCTGGTTCCCAGTTCCAGCGAATGGTGTTCTCGGGCACGGTAATTCGCAGCTGCAACATCTCGAACAGCGCATTTGACTCGTGCCTGTCCAGGCCGACGAAATTGCGCACGAAGTCGCCTGCGAGCAGAGTGCGCTCGCCGGTCTCCGGGTGTACCTGCACCACGGGGTGGACGGTCCGGAAATCGGGGTGCTCGAACACCTTGCGGAAGGCGCGTTGCGCGTCGGTCTGCCCCCCGGACTCGGCCTTCACGTAGTCGTAGCGGTTGCTGTGCAATGCCCACAGGTTCTCGGCGAGGCACTTGAGCGGCTCGGGCAGGTCCGCGTACGCGGTCGCGGTGTTGGCCCACAGCGTCGACCCGCCATAGTCGGGCAGATTGACCGCCCGCAGCACCGAGGCCGCCGGGTAGTTCGCGGCGAACGTGACGTCGGTGTGCCAGCGATTCGCCTTGCCGAAGTCGGAGTTGATGGGCGTGAGGATGGGTGCGTTGGGCGCTGCGGCAGTCACCGATGGGTGGCCGACCGGAGTGCCCAGGAGGGCGGCGAAGGCAAGCTGTTCGGCGTCGTCGAGGTGATGCTGGCCGCGGAAGAAGATCACCTTGTGGGCCAGCAGCGCAGCGCGGATCTCGGCGACTGCGGCCACGTCTAGGTCGCCACCGAGCCGCACCCCGCTTACCTGGGCGCCGATCCGGCTGCCGAGCTTCTTAACCGAGATGACTTGGGACATGTGGGGTCCTTCAGGGAGAAAATTCGGTGTAGTCAGCTGACTACATGGGCTAGTGTAGTCATGTGACTACGCGCGCGTCAACGGCACACCGGACGACACACCGGACGACACCCACCGGGCGGGAAGAAGTGGCGGCGGCGGTCTTGGAGGCCGCCACCGATCTATTCGCCGAGCGGGGCCCGGCCGCGACGTCGATTCGCGACATCGCCGCCCGATCCAGGGTCAACCACGGGCTGGTGTTCCGGCATTTCGGCACCAAGGAACAACTGGTCGGATCGGTACTGGATCACCTGGGCGAAAAGCTCGCGGGCCTGCTGCATGCCGGAGCGGCGGCCGACGTCGTCGATCGGGCGCTGGACCGGCACATGCGGGTCTTGGCCCGGTCGCTGCTGGACGGCTATCCGGCCGGCCAGCTGCAAAAGCAATTCCCCAACGTCGCCTCGTTGATCGAGGAGGTGCGCCCACGCCACGAGTCGGAATCCGAAGCGCGGATGGCGGTCGCCAATGCCCTTGCGCTGCAATTCGGTTGGCGACTGTTTGCGCCGATGCTGCGCACCGCGACCGGTCTGGATGACATGACCGACGAGGAATTGCGACAGGCGATTCTGGCCGAAGTGGCCTGGATCGTCGAGCCGCACTGAACCCAGGGCTTAACCCCGGGCTTCGAGTGCGCGGGGGGCGGGCTTCGGCCGGCTGACGCACCCAGGACTCACTCTCAACGCCCCGGTTGCACACTCGGCCTCGGCGTTACACCGTCTGGCGGGTCAACGCCCGCCGGTGCAACGGCTCGCGGCCGGGCGGCTGCGGCGGCGCCGGCAGTAGCGCCTCGCGTTCGCGCACCGCGATGGTTTTCGGCGCGTCGGTACTCAGCGTCAGCTCCTTGCCGGCATGCCGGATGGTCAACTTGCTGCCCGGCCCGTCGCGCAGGGTGTAGGTGACGTCGGAGTGGTTGACGTCGACGGTGAGCCGGCATCCCTGCCAGCGCAACCGGAACCGTAGGCATGAAATGCCGTCGGGCAGTTGGGGATCCAGCGTCAGAATGCCTTCGTCGTCCCGCAATCCGCCGAAGCCGGCGACCAGCGCCATCCACGCCCCGGCCAGTGAGGCCATGTGCAATCCGTCGCGGGTGTTCTTGTGCAGGTCGCGTAGGTCGATCAGCGCGGCTTCGTAGGCGTAGTCATGGGCCAGCTCCAGGTGACCCACCTCAGCGCACATCACCGCCTGCGTGCAGGCCGACAGCGAGGAGTCGCGCACCATGCGCCGCTCGTAGTAGTCGACGTTGCGAGCCTTCTGCTCAGGGGTGAATGCGTGGCTCTGCCATTGCATCGCCAGCACCAGATCGGCCTGTTTGATCACCTGCGCGGGGTAGAGCTTGACGTAGGGCTCGTGCAGCAACAGCGGATAGGTGGTATTGGTTTCGAAGTCCCACTCGGCGAAGGTGGTGAAGCCTTCACATTGCTGGTGGACACCCAGTTCCTCGTCGTAGGGGATGTGGACGGCATTGGCCGCGTCGCGCCAGGCGGCCATTTCCTCGGTGGTGACGCCCTGTTCGCCCGCCTTGTCGGGGTGCCGGGCGCAGGAAGCGGCGGCGGTGAGCAGGTTGTGCGCCGCCATCAGATTGGTGAAGACGTTGTCGCGCACGATCGCGGTGTACTCGTCGGGGCCGGTGACTCCGTCCAGATGCCAGACGCCGTGGCGGTCGTGGTGGCCCAGTGACATCCACAGCCGAGCGGTCTCGATGAGCACGGTAAGACCGCACTCGGATTCCAGCGAGTGATCGCCGGTGACGGTGCGGTAGCGCTCGAAGGCCATCGCGATGTCGGCGTTGATGTGCCAGGCTGCGGTCCCGGCCGGCCAGTAGGCCGAGCATTCCTGGCCGCGGATGGTTCGCCAGGGAAAGGCCGCCCCGTCCAGGCCGAGTTCGGCGGCCCGCTCCTTGGCCAGATCCAGTGTCGACGCCCGCCAGCGCAGGGCATCGGCGACGGCGTGCGGCAGCGTGTAGGTCAGCACCGGGAGCACGAAACCCTCGGTGTCCCAAAAGGCGTGGCCGTCGTAGCCGGTGCCGGTGAGCCCCTTGCTGGGGATCGCGCGCCGTTCGGCCCGGGCGCTGGCCTGGACCAGGTGGAACAGCCCGAAGCGCACCGCCTGCTGAGATTCCGGGTCGCCCTCGACCTCGACGTCGGCGGAGTCCCAGAACTCGTCGAGGTATTTCCGCTGAGCGTCCATCAGGCCCTGCCATCCGCTGTAGCGGGCGCTGTGCAGCGCGGCGGCGGCCTGATCGCGCAGTGCCGGGCGCGAGCGCAGGCTGGACCACCCGTAGGCCAGGTATTTGACGATGCGCAGCTTTTGTCCGGCGCGCAGCCCGCAGATCACCGTGGTACGGGCCAGGTCGGCGCGCGCGTCGGTGGACACCTCGACCCGGCCCGGTACGTCCACCTCGTGGTCCATCGCGGCGGCCATCATCAGGGCACTGGACCGGGTGCGGTGCATGAGAATTGCTTTGCTGCCGGTACTTTCGTGATCGACGGCTTCCAGTGGGTTTTCCAGAATTGCCGACACCCTCGGGTCGTCGGAGGTCTCCGGCTGGTCTTCGTTGGTGACCAGTTCGGACTGCACGGTTACCCGGACGAAGTCTTCGACGGCTTCCACGACGTACTCGATGGCCGCGACGCCGCGCTGGACCAGCGACACCAGCCGGGTGGACACCACTTTGACCTGCTTGCCGGTGGGGGAGCTCCAGTGCGCCTTGCGGCACAGCGTGCCGGCACGCAGGTCGAGAATGCGCTCATGGTCGATCAATTCGCCGTAGCGGACGTCGAACGGCTCATCGTCGACCATCAGCCGGATGATCTTGCCGTTGGTGACGTCGACGACGGTCTGGCCCGCCTCGGGATAGCCGTATCCAGCTTCGGCGTAGGGCAGCGGCCGGATCTCGTAGAACGAGTTCAAATAGGTGCCCGGCAACCCGTACGGCTCTCCCTCGTCGAGGTTGCCGCGAAATCCGATGTGTCCGTTGGACAACGCGAACAGCGACTCCGACTGGGCCAGCAGGTTCAGATTGAGCCGGGTCTCGCGCACCTGCCACGGCTCTACCGGAAAGGCTTCCTCAGAGATCATGACTGCAGCAGCTCGGCGAGATCGGTAATGACCACGTCGGCGCCGTCACGGCGCAATTCCTCGGCCTGGCCCACTCTGTCGACGCCTACCACGAAGCCGAAATTACCGGCCCGCCCCGCCGCCACGCCAGAAAGGGCATCTTCGAACACCGCCGCGCCGTTGGGCTCGACGCCCAGCAGCTGCGCCCCGCGCAGGTATGAGTCGGGGGCCGGCTTGCCGGCGATGTGCTCCTCGCGCAGCGTCACGCCATCGACGCGCTGCTGGACGAACCGGTCCAGACCGGTGATCTCGAGCACGTCGCGAGTATTGGCACTGGACGACACCACGGCGACACCCAGACCAGCTTCGGTCACCGCTTCCAGATAGCGCCGAGACCCGTCGAACACCTCGACGCCGTCTTTCTTCAGGACCTTCTGGAACATGTCGTTTTTGCGGTTGCCGAGGCCATAAATCGTTTCGGCTTCGCCAGGATCGTCGGGATTGCCTTGGGGAAGTTCGATTTTCCGGCTCTCCAAGAAGGACCGGACACCGTCCTCACGCTTCTTTCCGTCGACGTATTGCCGGTAGTCGGCGGCGGGGTCGAACGGCACGAACGGTTCGCCGGTGCGTTCGGCCCGATCGGACAGGTAGGCGTCGAACATGGCCTTCCAGGCCTTTGTGTGGACGCTGGCGGTATCGGTGAGCACACCGTCCAGGTCGAAGAGACAGGCGCGCACGTTGTCCGGCAGACCCAGCGCAGAGGACACTCAGAAACCTCACTTTCGGGCGGTGGTGGGCCATACCAGTTCACCATGCCCGGGCGTGTGGCGCGACGGGTCCGCCCTAGGCCAACCGCCCCAGCGCCGCGCGATCGAAGTAGACGTCGTTGCGGCACAGCCGATCACCCTGCACCAAAGCCAGGTCCATGCCGTCGATTTCGACCTCTTCGCGGTGGCCTTTGGGACGAAATCTGGCCCGCCAGAGCACGGCGGCGCCCTGTTCGTCGCGCAGCGGGTAGGCCTCGCGCAACGTCCAGTGCATCTGCCAGTGGTCGAAGAGCTTGGTCAGGTACCGCTGCATCGCGTCCGCACCCTCCACGAAGCCGCGGGTGTTCGGGTCGCGGTAGCGGACGTCGTCGGTGTAGCAGTCGACGACGCGCTTTACCTCTTGGCTGTTCCATGCTTCGAGCAGGCGTTCGGCCAGTTCGATGGCGCGTTCTCGGTCCATTGCCGCCTCCAGAGTAATGCTCTAGCTGTCTAGAGTGATACTCTAGCAGTGTGGCCGCGACCCGTACAGCCGCTCGCCAGGGCAGCGACCGCCGTGCGGCGATCATCGATGCGGCGCTTAACCGGTTCCTCGCCCAGGGGCTGAGCGCAACTTCGCTGCGTCAAATCCAGCGCGACGCACACGTCAGCAATGGCAGCCTCTTTCACCATTTCCCAAGCAAGGAGGCGCTGGCGGGTGCGGTCTACGTCGATTGCGTGACGCGTTACCAGCAGGCGTTCCTCGCCGAACTCGGGCGGCATGAGGATGCGCAGCAGGCGGTGCGGGCGATCGTCGGCATGCACCTGCGCTGGTGCGTGGATCACCCGGAGATGGCGCGGTTCCTCATCACGATGACCGAGCCGGCGGTGCTCGGCGCAGCCGCGGCTGAGCTGATGTCGCTGAACGAACGCTTTGCCGTTGCCCTGCACGAGTGGTGGCGCCCTCACGCGCACTACGGGACGCTGCGCTCGCTGAGTCCGGCGCACAGTCAGGCGCTGTGGTTGGGTCCCGCCCAGGAGCTGGTGCGCGCCTGGTTGCTCGGAGTGATCTCGGATCCCCCGGGACGCGGCGATGCGCAGGTCCTCGCCGATGCCGCGTGGCTGTCCCTGCGCGCGGGTCTTACGACTTAGCTCGCGCGACGCCCTGGACGGCGTGCAAGCGTCCGTCGGCCAGTGCGCGAGTGAGGTTGTCGGCCTTTCGGACAAAGCCGGTGACGAAGGTGTGCAGGCCCAGCGGGTTGGGCGGCTGGGACAGCAACGCGTGCATGACCGCGACCGCCTGGTCGGTCAGGTCGTTCCAGTGTTCGACGGCGAACCCGGCGGCCTCCACAGCCGCGCGCAGTTGGCCGGAGGTGACCAGATGGCTGCGCGCGGGTTCATCGGCCCACGGCAGCGGATAGTCCAGTTGGCCGCCTGCTCCTGCGGTGATGTCCCACAGGCCAAGGCGGCCTCCACTGACCAGCACCCGGCGCGCTTCGGAGTACATGCCTGCTTTGTCGGCCACGTTCATCTGGACATGCTGGCTGATGGCGAACTGAAAGGTGGCGTCGGCGAAGGGAAGTTGGGTGACGTCAGCCTGGCGAACCGATATCCGGTGGTCCAGGCCGACGACTTCGTTGAGCCAGCGGTTGGTTTCGCAATACTCCTCGGTCAGGTCCACCGCGCTGACCCGGCAGCCGCGCTGGTCGGCCAGAAAGCGCGCGGTGCCGCCGATCCCGCTGCCGGCGTCGAGCACGTGATCGTCGCTGCCGACGTCCAACAGAGCGAGCAATTGGGCGGTGGCGTAACGGCCCATGGTGTGGAAGTCCTCCAGCGGCGCGAGGTCGGCGGGTGTGAGGAGGGCAGGGTCGCGGCCGGTTTCGATGAGCGCTTGTTCGATGTTGTGCCGGGCCAGGCCGGATGTGTATTGTGCGCGAATCATGTTGATTCCCATGGTGTTAAGCCTGCACCAGCGCCGGGGCCAAGGTCGGGGAGGCCGGTTGTGTGCTGCGCGGCGGCAGTAGCCACGCGACGACGATCGCCGCGGCCAGCGCGATGCCGGCGCAGACCAGCGTGCCGACCTGCAGACCGTCCAGGAACGCACGATTGACGGCGTCGCGCACGAGCGCGGCCTGTCCTACAGGCAGCTGCTCGATCACCTTGTGCGCCATTGCCATTGAGCGTCCCATCGCCGAGCGCAGGTCGGCGGGCAGTCCGGCTAGCGCGGTCGCCGCGGCGATTCGGTCGGAGTAGACCGAGGCGAAGACGCTGCCGACGATGGCGACGCCGAGGGTGCCGCCGAGTTCACGTGTGGTGTCGTTGACGGCCGAGCCCACGCCGGCCTTGTCCGCCGACAGCGATCCCATGATCGCCTCGGTAGCCGGTGCGGTCGTCAGCCCCAGGCCGCCGCCGAGCAACAGCATCTGCAGCGCGATCTCCGTGTAGGAAGTGGACGCCTGCGCCGTGGCCGCCCACGCCAACCCGGCCGCGAACACGGTGAGGCCGGTGGCGACGACGGCAGTGGTGCCGATGCGTTCGACCAGCCGCGGGCCGAGGATGCTGGCCAGCGCGATCGAGCCGGCCACCGGCAACAACCGCACGCCGGTCTCGAATGCGCTGTATTCCTTGATGAATTGGAAGTATTGGGTGATGACGAAGATGAATCCGAACAACGTCAGAAAACCCGCGGTTACCGCCAGGCTGCCGCCGGAGAATCGGCGGTTGCCGAATACCGACACGTCCAGCATCGGATGGCTGGTGCGCCGCTCCCACAGCGCGAAACCGGCGAGAACGATTGCCGCAGCGGCGAATCCGATTGCGGTCCGGATATTCGTCCAGCCCCAGGTTGGTGCCTCGATCACCGTGTAGACCAGCGCGGTGATCCCGACTGCGGACAGGACCAGGCCGCCGATGTCGACGCGTGGCGCCGCCGGGTCGCGAGAGGTCGGGACGAACAGCACACCGCCGACGATGGCCAGCACCGCGACCGGAATGTTGACCAGGAAGATCGAGCCCCAGGAGAAGTGCTCGAGCAGCCAGCCACCGCTGATCGGTCCGACGGCCACCCCGACACCGACCATGGCTGCCCACAAGCCGATGGCCTTGGCGCGGGGTACCGGGTCGGTGAAGATGTTGGTGATCAGCCCCAGGGTGGTGGGGAAGATGACCGCCGCGCCCACACCCATGGCGGCGCGCGCGCCGATCAGTGCGTCGGCCGAATGTACTTGTGCGGCAACCGCGGACGTGATCGCGAACAGGGCGAGGCCGGAGCTGAGCCAGCCCCGTCTGCCGTAGCGATCGGACAGGCTGCCGGCCGACAGCAGCAGCCCGGACATGACCAGGGTGTAGGCGTCGACAATCCACTGCAGCTGGGCAGTGTCGGCGGTTAGTTCACGCGACAGGGTAGGCAGTGCGACGTTGACGATGGTGGCGTCGACGCTGATGACGAACACCGACAGGCAGATGACTGCCAGCGCGGGAATCGGGTGGTTCCGGAAAACGGGTGACAAAGCCGGTGAGGTACGCATAGACAAGACGCTAAAGTCACTAGACAAGAAAATCAAGCACTAGTTTGAAAAAGATGTCTATCGCGGGTAGCGTGGCGGCGTGTCCGCCCGCAACTACAACCAGAACTGCCCCGTCGCGCGCGGGCTGGACGTCCTGGGTGAGCGATGGACGTTGCTGATCCTGCGCGAGCTGGTCGGGGGAGCCCGCCGCTACGGCGATCTGCGCGCCGAGTTGCCCGGAATTGCGACCAACCTGCTCGCCGAGCGACTCAAGGAGCTACAAGACGCCGGGCTCGTCGACCGGACGGATCTGCCGCCGCCAATCGGGCGCACCGTCTACACCCTCAGCGACGTCGGCTGGCAGCGGGTGCTGCCGGTCCTGCAGAGCATCGCGTGGTTCGGCTTGGACCGGCTGGACCCGGTCGAGGACGGCCCGGTATCGCCGCTCAACGGATTCCTGGCCGGCATCCTGCTGGGCTTCAACTCGGGCAATGCCGCGGGTCTGGCGGCAACCTACCGCGTCGAAATCGACGGCCGCCGTTTCGAATTCGCCGTCACGCAAGGCCGTTTGGCCGCCGCGCACGGCGAACCGGCGGTGACGATCACCGCCGCCGCGGCGGATTTGGTCGCGGCCCGCCTCGGGGCGAATGAAGCCAAGCGCAAGGCGGCCCTGCGCCGCATCAGTTTCCACGGCGACGCGGACGCCGTCTGCGCGCTGCGTCAGGCGTTCGCGCTGTAGGACGGTGTAGGGCTATGAATCGATCAAACCCTGTTGCCGGGCCAGCTGTTCGAAGCTGCTGCGCACCGCGAGAATCTGCTGGGCAGTCAGCGGCGGGGTGATGAGCAATAGCTTCTCGGTGACCAGATGCAGGAACTCTTCGGAGGACAGCACGTCGAAGTAGTCGTCATTGGTCCCGTTCGGATCGTCGATATCGCCGATCGGTGGGCGAGACGGTGCCCCGTCGGCCGATATCCGGACCTGAGTGGCGAACTTTCCGCGATCACCCTCCTCGATTTCGAAGGAGACCCGGGCGCCGCGTACCGCCTGCCGTTTCTCCATTTCGAGGTCGTTGGCGTGCAGAAAGACATCGTCTCCGCCCGCATCGGGAGTAATGAACCCATAACCGCGCACGTCGTCGAAACGAACGATTTTCCCTGAAACCCGCACCCTAGAACCCCTCATCAGCCCAGCACCAACAAGTGGCGATCGTACCCGTATGCCCCAGCCACTACACTCACTCCCCGTGGATTCAGCGACGCCGCGGCCGGTGTTAGTGGTCGATTTCGGTGCCCAATATGCGCAGTTGATCGCCCGGCGGGTCCGGGAGTCGCACGTTTTTTCGGAGGTCATCCCGCACACCGCCTCGATCGAAGAGATCAGGGCCCGCGATCCGCTGGCACTGGTGCTGTCCGGGGGGCCGGCCAGTGTCTACGCCGACGGCGCTCCGCAACTGGATCCGGCACTGTTCGAGCTGGGGCTGCCGGTGTTCGGCATCTGCTACGGGTTTCAGGCCATGGCGCAGGCACTCGGTGGTACCGTCGCCCACACCGGAACCAGCGAATACGGCCGCACCGAGCTGAAAGTCCTTGGCGGCGAACTGCATTCGGATCTACCCGGCGTTCAGCCGGTGTGGATGAGCCACGGTGACGCGGTCACCGCCGCGCCGGATGGGTTCGACGTGGTGGCCAGCAGCCCTGGCGCGCCGGTGGCCGCCTTCGAGGCCCGGAGCCGGCGCCTGGCCGGGGTGCAGTATCACCCCGAGGTGATGCACACTCCGCACGGCCAGCAGGTGCTCAGCCGGTTTCTGCACGACTTCGCCGGGCTGGGTGCGGATTGGACGCCCGCCAACATCGCCAATGCGCTCGTCGATCAGGTGCGCGAGCAGATCGGCGACGGCCACGCGATCTGCGGACTGTCCGGCGGGGTGGACTCCGCGGTGGCCGCCGCGTTGGTGCAGCGTGCCATCGGCGACCGTTTGACCTGTGTTTTCGTCGACCACGGGTTGTTGCGGGCCGGCGAACGCGAGCAAGTGCAGCGCGATTTCGTGTCTGCCACCGGGGCCAATCTGGTCACCGTCGACGCGGCGCAGACCTTCCTCGCAGCGCTGTCCGGAGTGAGCAACCCCGAGGGTAAACGCAAGATAATAGGCCGCCAGTTCATCCGGGCGTTCGAAGGTGCGGTGCGAGATGTGTTGGGGGACAATTCGGTTGAATTCCTGGTGCAGGGCACGCTGTATCCCGACGTAGTGGAATCCGGCGGTGGCAGCGGCACGGCCAACATCAAGAGCCACCACAACGTCGGTGGTCTGCCCGACGACTTGAAGTTCACCCTCGTCGAGCCCCTTCGGTTGCTGTTCAAAGACGAGGTGCGCGCGGTGGGACGGGAGTTAGGTCTGCCGGAGGAAATCGTTGCGCGCCAGCCGTTTCCGGGACCAGGCCTGGGTATCCGGATCGTCGGCGAGGTCACCGCGGCCCGGCTGGAGACCTTGCGGCGCGCGGACTCGATCGCCCGTGAGGAGTTGACGGCAGCCGGTCTGGACAAGCAGATCTGGCAGTGTCCGGTGGTGCTGCTGGCCGACGTCCGTTCGGTTGGCGTGCAGGGCGACGGCCGCACCTACGGCCACCCGATCGTGTTGCGTCCGGTGTCCAGTGAGGATGCCATGACCGCCGACTGGACGCGGGTGCCCTACGAGGTGCTGGAGCGCATTTCGACGCGGATCACCAACGAGGTGGTCGAGGTCAACCGGGTGGTGCTGGATGTGACCAGCAAGCCGCCCGGGACCATCGAGTGGGAATAGCCGCGGTTAAGAGAGCCCTATTCGGGCGGTTGCGCGACGGGCGGATTGAGCAGCACTCGCTGCCGAGTCGTGACTCGGAATGGGTCTAGCTCGTTCGCCTCGTCCAACGCCTCCCGCACGTCTTCGGGAGTGATGAGGCCGAGTTCGACTTGTAGCCACGTGGCACTGAGTCCGAACGCGTGGGCCGCGCGCCTGGCCTCTTCGGCGTCCGGGAAGTCGTCCGCGTTGGCGCGCCCGACCCCGCCATACCACCGGCCTTTGGTAACGCCACACGCGTCGCGCAATTGCTCCACGGTGATGTCGCGGTTCAGCGTCGCCTCAAGCAGGCGCTTCAATCCCCACCCGGCAGCGTTGGTTCGTGGCATCTGCCAAGCGTAACTGGATGCCAGATGGCGGTCAAAACACCCTGAAAGGCGATTTAGCAGACCAAATCATGATTTTTCGGCCCAGTTGTTGACAATGATTCATAAAATATGAAACTGTGTACTCACAACGGACAGGGACGCTCAAGGGGAGAACCGCATGTCGTACGTAATAGCACTACCGGACTTACTCGCAGCGGCTGCTGCAAAGCTGGAAGGGATCGGCTCGGCTGTTGGTGCTGCCAATGTGACTGCGGCGCTGCCGATCACTGGCGTGATCCCAGCTGCGGCCGACGCGGTATCGGAGATGACGGCGCAGGGCTTCTCCGCCTACGGCCAGCTGTATCAATCGATCAGCGCCGAGGCCAACCTGATCCACGAGCGTTTCGTCCAGGCACTGGGTCTGAGCGCCAAGGCTTACCAGAGCTCCGAGGCGGGCAACATGCAGAGCATCGGTGGATCCGGCGGCGTGGCGCCCGCGTCTTCCGGCCCGGCGTCGGCATTGCCGGGCAAGGTCAGCGCACCGGCGAAGACGGCTCCTGCGGTGCCGGCGCCCAAGACTGGGCCCGCCAAGACCGCCCCCGCCACGCCTAAGCCGGTCACGCCTAAGCCCGTCACGACTGGCCCGGTTACGACTGGGCCCGCTACGACCACGTCCGGGCCGGTTACGACCGGGCCCGTTACGACTGGGCCCGCCACGACCACGACTGGACCCGTCACGACCACGTCCGGGCCGGTTACGACTGGGCCCGCCACGACCACGACTGGACCCCTCACGACTGGGCCCACGACGACCGCGCCCCTGCCGAGCTCGCCTGACAGCGTCCCACCCGTCACACAATCTGTGCCAAGCGGCGGCATGGGCGGCAACGCCCGCGACCTGCTCGGGAACACCTTTGGCGGCGACCAAGGCACCCTCAGCACAGGCAATCCCACCATCAGCACCGGCAATCCCGACGTCACCTTGGGCACGCCTGTCGGCCCCGTCGAGCCGGTAACGCCTTACGTGCCTCCGCCACCGCCACCGCCTCCGCCGGCCCCGCCCGTGCTGCATGTCCCGGCCCACCGTGGCATCCCGGCCCCTCGTACCTAGCAAGAGCTACTCGACAGAAAAGGATCTGACCATGGACTTCGGTGCCTTACCGCCAGAAATCAACTCCGGACTGATGTATGCCGGCCCTGGATCAGGGCCCATGCTGGCCGCCGCGACGGCCTGGGAGGGCCTTGCGGCTGAGCTGCGCACGGCCGCGACCGGCTACGGGGAGGCGGTTGCCGAGCTCGCCGACGCCGGGTGGCAAGGCCCGTCGGCCACCGCGATGGCCACCGCCGCCGCACCCTATGTGGACTGGATGCACAGCACCGCCGCGCAGGCTGAGCAGGCGGGAATGCAGGCCAGCGCGGCGGCGGCCGCACACGAGGCGGCCTTTGCCGCTACCGTCCCGCCCGCGGTGATTGCCGCCAACCGGAGCTTGCTGGCCTCGCTGGCCGCGTCGAACGTCATGGGCATCAACACGCCGGCGATCATGACCACCGAGGCGCACTACGCCGAAATGTGGGCCCAAGACGCTGCAGCGATGTACGCCTATGCCGGCTCCTCGGCCGCCGCGAGCGCGCTGAGCCCGATGGCGATCGCGCCGGTGACGACCAATGCGGCCGGGCTAGTGGGCTCCGCCGTTGCCGGCCTCCAAGGCGCCGTGCAGAATGCGGCCGCCCAAGCGGTCAGCGCGGTTTCCGCGCTGCCCTCGGCACTCAACTCGTCGGCGTCCACACTGTTCGGCAGCGTCCAAAGTGGTCTGAGCAACTTTGCAGGCTTACTCGGCATGCCGTTGAGCCAGGGCGCCGGGATGGCCACCTCCGGGATGGGCGGAACCCAAGCGCCCGGCGTGGTGACTCCGATGCGTGCGCCGATGGAGACCCCGCGGCCGGCGACGCCGGCTCCTGCTCCGCGTACCCTGCCCGCGACTCCGGTACGGCCGGAGATGCACCCCCGCACCATCCCGGCGGTGGAACCCCGCCAGGCGCCGGTGAGGGCGGGGATGGGCCAGGCCACCCCGGTCGGTGGATTGTCGGCCCCGAGCAGTTGGGGCACTGCCGCCACGGCAGGCCCGGCGGCTGCGGACTCGGGCGCTTTATCAAGCGCGGCGGCCCCGGCGGCCGCCTCCACGATGGCCCGGGGCATCCCCGCGGGCCAGGTATCGGGTATGGAGGTCCGCGCATACAGCGCTCCCGAACTGCCTCGCATGACCGTGCTGCAGCGCAGCGTGGCCGGTTAAGGGAGAGGGGGAGGCATTCGAATACGTTGTGCAGCAATCGATTTCGACCGAATAGTAAAGGAGACATTCACATGACTACACGTTTCATGACCGACCCGCACGCAATGCGGGACATGGCGGGCCGCTTCGCGATGCACGCCCGGACCGTCGAGGACGAGGCCCGCAAGATGTGGGCGTCCTCGCAGAACATCTCGGGTGCTGGCTGGAGCGGGGCGGCCGAGGCCACCTCGCTGGACACCATGGGTCAGATGACTCAGGCGTTTCGCAACATCGTGGCCATGCTGGACACGGTGCGCGACGGGCTGGTTCGCGACGCCGGCAACTACGAGCAGCAAGAGCAGGCCTCTCAACAGGTCTTGAGCAGCTAACCAACCAACCGATCAATCAAAAGAGGGTTCAAAAATGACGATCAATTACCAGTTCGGCGATGTCGATGCCCACGGCGCACTGATCCGCGCGCAGGCCGCGAGCCTGGAGGCCGAGCACCAGGCCATCGTTCGCGATGTGCTGGCCGCCGGCGACTTCTGGGGCGGCGCGGGTTCGGTGGCTTGCCAGGAGTTCATCACCCAGTTGGGCCGCAACTTTCAGGTCATCTACGAGCAGGCCAATGCCCACGGCCAACAAGTGCAGGCGGCCGGCAGCAACATGGCGCAGACCGACAGCGCGGTCGGCTCCAGCTGGGCCTAACGCCTTACATGAAGTCCAGGGCCTCTACCGTCGCGATAGCACCTTCATGAGTGGGCCGGTTGGCACCGCCGATGCAGTACACGGTGTTGCCGACGGTAGCGACCACCGCCGCGTGACGAGGGGTCGCGAGGGCGGGAAGTGGGCTCCACTTTGCATTGGCGATGTCGTACATCTCGACCACTCCGAGCACCTGCGTTGGTTCTTCCCCACCAACCACCACGATTCGGCCGTCGATGAATGTGGCACCGTAGCTTCCGCGCGGCGTCGGCATCCCGACCAGAGTGGTCCACTTCCCGCTTTGCGGGTCGAACCGGTCGAACGCTGCGGAGTTCTTGTCGGCGGACAGGAAGCGCCCGCCAATCGCATACACATAGGTGCCGTCCGATACTGCCGCGAGATGTTCTCGAGGTGTCGGCAGGTCGGGCGCATCTTTCCACGAATTGCCGTCGAAAACCTCGGTCTGCGGGACGATCTGCTTGGCGTTCTGCCCACCGACGATGACGAGTTTGTCACCGACCGCCGCCGCTGCCGCCGCCGCCCGGGCGTGGGTGAGGGCGGGCAATTCCACCCAGCTGTTGCCACGCAGGGCGAAAACCTTGTTGGAGGCGTCGGCGAGGTTATCGCTGGCGCCACCGAGCACCACCACTTCGCCGCGGTAGGTGGTTGCCGTCGCGTGGTGCAACGGCATGGGTAGTGACGGCCCGGGCTGCCAGGCACCGGTGTGCGGGTCGTAGCTCTCGACTGTTTGCAGCGCCATTCCGTCCCGGATGCCGCCCATGATCCAGATCTTGTCGTTGAGGACGGCCCACGCCGTCATCAACCGGGCAGTCGGTGCATCCGGCAAGGTACGCCACTGCGCTGCCGGCTGGATCCGGCGCATCGGGAGCTTCAGCACTTCAGCCGACGAGGTTGCCTGGTCGTCGCCGACGCCTGTCGACCCGCCGATCGCATATACCGATTTCTCGACCGCGTCGACGGCCATGCCGCGCCGCGGGGTCGCCATATCCGGCAATCCGGCCCACGTTCTGGTCATCAGATCCAGCACTGCGACGCTCTTGAGGACCTGCCCGCCCGACATGCCCCCGACCGCCACCATTCGTCCGTCGGCGATTGCCACGCCGAGGTCGCTGCGAGGTTGGGAGAGGTCAGCCAAGGGTGTCCAGGCCTTGGCGGCGGGGTCGTACGCCTCGACCGTGGGCAGGTCCGAGTTCGCATTGCGGCCGCCAACGGCATACACCAGCTTTCCGTCCGAGGCCGCGGCCAACAGCTGCCGGGGCGTCGGTAGCGGAGCGCCAAGTGTCCACGAATTGCCGTCGAAAACCTCAGTCGTGTTCAGCAGCGCGCCGTTGGCGTCCACACCGCCGGTGACGATGATGCGGTCGCCCACCACTGCTGCTGCCGCCGCCGCTCTGGGCTGCAACAGATGCGGCAGCTCGACCCAGCGACTGTTGATCACTCGCCAAACCTGGTCGGTCGCAACCTTTTTGGTGCCGTCGCTGCGTGTACCGCCCAGCACGATGGGATTTCCCTGCCAGGTGACCGCCATCGCATGCTCAACCGGAACCGGAAGGTCGTCGCCGCCTTTCCAGCTGTCAATGATGGGGTCATATCCTTCGTGCAGTCCGGTGATATTGCCGTCGGCCCGCACCCCGCCGAAAATCCAGATCGTGCCGTCCGCCTGCGTCGTCGTCGCCGCAACGCGAGCAACCCGCGCGTTGGTGATCGGCTTCCACTGAACCGGCGCCTGGGTGGTCGGTTGACTCGAAGCGGTTTGGTGAGCGGCGTTGTCGCGGGTTGCAAAGTAAACACCGCCGCACACCAGCAGCACCACCACGACGGCCGCCACCGCGCTGAGTGCAATGCGGTTTCGCTTCTTACCGGGTTCGGCGAACCATGCCGCAACCCGCCCGCGCGGTGGCTGCCAGACAAGTGGCGGGCCGGGCGCAGCCGGAGCAGGTGCGGTTTCCGTCCCCGGGTCGCTCGTGGGTTTGACCGGGGTGGTGACGTCTGCGTGGTGCGAGTGCTGGGGCGCCGGCTCGGCAGCGTCTGGAGTCGCCACATGCGCCTGCGTTGCGCTGCGTTGCCCCGGTTGGATGACACTGTCGGGTTCGGCTGAATCCTGTTGATCGGCGGGTGGGGACGTGATCGCGGCGATCTTGCTTGTCGGGGGCTCCGGCTGATTCTGCTTTCCCACGCTTGCTAGCGCGGGTGATGCGGGGGGCACTTCGACGACATCGGCAGTGGCGTCCGCTGTGCTCGGTCGCATATTGGTGATCGCCATGGAAGCGGGTTTTAGGCCGTTGCGGCGTAGTGCGGCCTGCAACTCGCGGCCGAACTCGGCAGCTGAGGCCGGCCGTTGTTCCGGGTCGATCGACATCGCTTTCTCGATTGCCGCGCACACCGCATCCGGAATTCCGTCCGGACGCATATCCGGGACGCCCGTTGAACTGATTCGCAGATATTGTGCGACGAGGTCTTCGCCCTTTTTGCGCTCGTGTGCCGCATTGCCCGCAATCAGGGCATAAAGCGTGGCACCCAGGGAGTAAACGTCAGCGACCACGGTCGCGTGGTTACCGGTCATCACCTCGGGTGAGGTGTAATCGATTGTGCCGGAGAAGAATCCGACCGCCGTTTCGAAACCGCCCTCAATGTGGGCGATCCCGAAGTCGGTCAATTGCGGATCGCCATAATCGTTGATAAGGATGTTGGCGGGCTTGATATCACGGTGCAAAGTTCCGGCCTGATGCGCGGTCTCCAGTGCTCCGCACAATTTCACGCCGATCTGCAAGGCCTCGGGCCAGGGGATCGGCCCTTCGCGGCGCAACCGTACCGCCAGGGAATCGGCGGCGTAGTAGGGCATCACGATATATGGCCGGCCGCTTTCGGTTATTCCGACTCGCAAGATGTTGACGATGTTCGGATGCCCCGAGAGTCCACCCATCGCGTAGCCCTCGCGCAGAAAACGTTCCCTGCTGTCGTCGTCGAAATGCGAGGGCAGCACTTTGACTGCAACGTTTCGTCCCAGCACGGTCTCGCGGCAGCAATAGACCACACCTGCACCGCCGCGGGCCACTTGGCGTGCGTTTTCGAATCCCTCGGCGGCCAACTCCGCAGCGGCTCCGCTGGGTACGGACGTTGAGCCGGCAGCCCCCGGTTCTTCAGCCATTTCTTGGCGCTCTACCTCCATGTAAGAATCGCGAGTTTAGCGTAGCGAACATGCAGTTAGCGGTGTATAGCTCAGCCGTGATCGTTGCAGAACGGTAGTGTGCGGCTGTGTCACACCAGCCACAGTGGCACCTGTCTGCGGTGGCACTAGGTTTGCCCGCCTCTGAGCGACAAGCGTTGGGCGGCAATCGAGTTCGGCGTTCGCGTCGGGCAGCTAGCCGAAGGCCGGCACCGGCGTTTTGGCTCAGTTGGCAGACATCGAATACATCATCAGCCACACCAGCATCGAACGCATAAAGCAGCCCCTTGCGTTGCTTGACGCTTGTCGGACCGCCGGTGTTTACTCGAACATATATTCGAATGAATCCCGGCAGGAGGCTCGTCATGACCGCGGCTTTAGCCTCTGACCAGCTCGAATCGTTGCGCAAGCGGATGGCTGAAATGGCTGGGATGGCTGGGATGGCTGGGATGGCTGGGATGGCTGGGGGGCACCTTCACTCGGCCGACATGCTGGAGGCTGGGCCGGCGCGGTTGCCCCGGGGAACGGTGGCGGTGCTCTCGGGGGCCAAGTCGCTGCTGCTCAGTGTGGTGGCCAAAGTGACGGCGGGCGGGGGCAACGCCGCAATCGTCGGGCAACCCGATATCGGGTTGTTGGCCGCGGTGGAGATGGGCGCGGATCTGAGCCGGCTTGCGGTGATACCGGATCCCGGGACGGATCCGGTGGAGGTGGCCGCGGTGCTCATCGACGGAATGGATCTGGTGGTCCTCGGGCTGGGCGGGCGTCGGGTGACTCGGACTCGGGCCCGGGCCGTGGTGGCCCGGGCCCGCCATAAAGGCTGCACGCTGCTGGTCACCGACGGCGACTGGGAAGGCGCGCAGACGCGGCTGGAGGCCCGGGTGTGTGGCTATGAGATCACCGCGGGGGGCTGGGACAGACCGGCGCCCGGCTTCGGGCGAATCAGTAGGGTGCGGCTGCAGGTCAGCGGGATTTGTGCGGGACGAACGATCGCCCGGGCGCGAACTGGGTGAGGCGAAGTGAATTCACGAGCATCTTCGCGCGTGCTGGCGATCTGGTGCATGGACTGGCCCGCGGTTGCGGCGGCCGCGGCCGCGGGCCAGTCCGCGATGGCTCCGGTCGCGGTCACTTTGGCCAATCGGGTGATCGCCTGCTCGGCGGCCGCACGTGCGGCCGGAGTACGGCGCGGGAATCGGCGCCGGGAGGCGGCGGCGCGTTGTCCGCAACTGCACATCGCGGCCGCCGATGCCGACCGCGACGCCCGTTTCTTCGAAGGGGTGATCGCGGCGGTGGACGATGTGGTGCCGCGCGCCGAGGTACTGCGGCCCGGGCTCCTAGTCTTGCCGGTGCGGGGGGCGACCCGGTATTTCGGGTCCGAGCAGCAAGCGGCCGAACGGCTGATCGACGCCGTGGCTATGAGTTCAGTCGCCGGTGCCGAGTGTCAGGTCGGGATCGCCGACCAGTTGTCCACCGCGGTTTTCGCGGCGCGGGCGGGCCGGGTGGTGGAGCCGGGAGAGGACGCGCGGTTTCTGTCGTTGCTGTCGATCCGCCAGCTCGCCACCGAGCCGAGTCTGTCCGGGCCGGGCCGGGATGAACTGGCGGACCTGTTGTGGCGGTTGGGGATTCGCACCATCGGGCAGTTCGCCGCGCTGTCGCGTACCGATGTGGCTTCCCGATTCGGCGCCGACGGAGTTGCCGCGCACCGGTTCGCCCGCGGCGAACCGGAACGCGGACCGTCCGGGCGTGAGCTGCCGTCGGAACTCGATGCCGTGCTGAACTGCGATCCACCGATCGAGAGGGTCGATGCCGCGGCATTCGCCGGGCGCTCGCTGGCCGCCACGCTGCATCAGGCGCTGATGGGCGCCGGAGTGGGATGCACCCGGCTGGCCATCCATGCCGTCACGGCCAAAGGCGAAGAGCTGCAACGAGTCTGGCGGTGTGCCGAACCGTTGACCGAGGACGCGACCGCCGACCGGGTGCGCTGGCAGCTGGACGGCTGGCTGAGCAGCAGAACAACCCAGCACCGCCAGCGGCCCACCGCACCCGTGACGCTGTTGCGGCTGCAGGCCATCGAGGTGGTGTCCGCCGGGGCGCTGCAGTTGCCGCTATGGGGTGGTCTGGGGGAGGAGGACAGGCTTCGGGCCCGTCGCGCGCTGGTGCGGGTGCAGGGCTTGCTGGGTCCGGAGGCGGTGCAGGTCCCGACGCTGTCCGGCGGTCGCGGGCCGGCCGAGCGCATCACGCTGACCCCGCTGGGTGACGAGCCGGCACCCGGGCCCGACCCTGGGCAGCCCTGGCCCGGCCAACTGCCCGATCCGTCGCCCGCGGTGCTGCTCGACGATCCGGTGGAATTGCTTGACGCGCAAGGCAATCCGATCCGGGTGACCGGCCGGGGCCTGTTCTCCGCCGAACCGGCACGGCTGACCCTGCGCGGCCGCGACGATCGGCTGAGCTGGTGGGCCGGACCATGGCCGGTCGATGAGCGGTGGTGGGACCCCGAACGCACCGGGGGTCGCACGGCTCGTGCCCAGGTGCTGCTGGAGAGCGAACGGGCGTTGTTGCTGTGCTACCGCCAGCGGCGCTGGTATCTGGAGGGAGCCTATGAGTAACCCGTAACGCGCTGCAGCGCCACGGGCGTCAAGTTCCATCAGCGAGGGATAACCGTCGACGGCCATGATCAGGTGGCTTCTGCCAGCAGCGGCAGGCTGGTCTGCGATCGCAGCCACTCCAGGGCGCCCGGCTTGTCCTTGTTCGTAAAGCTCGTTCTGATAGTCCGCGAACGCCATCAGGCGCCACCCTCGCTGGCGCCAAGCGTGGCCTGCATGTCCGGCTTCATCGCCACCAGCTGGGCATTCCAATAGCCCCAGCTGTGCACGCCGTTGCTGTCGAGATTGAAGGTGGCGTTGTGGCCGCCGGCGGCGGTGTAGGCGTCTTTGAAAGTGGTGTTGCTTTGCAGGACGACCTGCTCGATCACCTGGCCGGGCAGGCTGCCCTGACCGATTTCCGACGGCGTCCCATTGCCGCTGTACACCCACAGCCGGGTGTTGTTGCCCGCCAGCCGTCCGGCCTGAACCGTCGGATCGTGGCGTTGCCAGCCCGCACCGCCGGAGGGACCCCACATGTCCTCGGGATTGAAGCCGCCCTCGTCGTTCATCGCGAGCTTGATCAGCAGGGGTCCGTTGCCGCTGGATGGCGTCATATAAGCCGACAGCGAAGCGGCATAGGAGAACTGCTGTGGGTGATTGGCCGCCAGAATCATCGCCGAGGATCCCGACATCGAGGCGCCCACCACGGCATTGTGGGTCGACCGCACCCCCCGGCTCGACAGGAAGGCCGGCAGTTCACTGGTCAAGAACGTTTCCCACTTATAGGTCTGGCCGTTGGCCGAGCCGTACCAATCGGAGTAGAAGCTGGACCTGCCGCCCACTGGCGCCACCACCGAGATCCCCGAACCGCGGTACTCGTCGAAGGCCGGGGTTTCGATGTCCCAGCCGCTGCGGTCGTCGCGGGCACGCAAACCGTCGAGCAGGTAGACCGCCGGGGCGCCACCGCTCTGAAACTCCACGGTTATGTTGTGGCCCATCGACGCCGATGGCACTTGCAGAAATTCGGGTGCGGCCGCCCGCGCGGGTGCGGTGCCGGCGAACATACCGATCAGCCCCGGCAGGCTGGCCGCCGCGATTCCGCTGACGATGAGACGACGCGTCCAGTTGACCATTGTTTTCCTTCACTTTGTTGTTGCGAGCAGCGGCCGGTGGCCGTTGGTTTGGAAGACGAACCGCCCGGCGATATGCCGCGCGTGATCGGCGAAACCCTGGTAGCACTGCACGATCCGGGTTGCGTCGTCGTCGGGTGGGCTGTTATTGCTGCCGTTGCTACCGCTGCAGCGACGCGCTGCCAATCCCGGCTCCCGCGACACCAGTACTTCCTGGATGGTGCGGCCCAATCCGATTGCCGTGGAACTTAATTCGGCCACGTATCCGCTCAGTTCGGCGGGCACCGCGTGCTGAGGATGGCGGCGGCGGGCGATCTCGGCTACCCGCACCGCCAGTTCGCTCATCCGTTCGGCATCGCCGGCGATGCGGATTGCATTGACAATTTGGCGGAGATTGGCCGCCGACGGCGGTTGCAGGGCCAGCAATAAGAAGGTCGTTTCGTCGGCGCTGGCCCGCATCGCGACGGTGTGCTCGTGTAGCGCTGTCACGGCTTTGGCCGCCTCGATATCGGCCCCCAGCAGTGCCCGGGTGGCATGTTCCATCGCCTGACTGGCCATAGCGGACATCTCGGCGAGCTGGAAGGTCAGCGCCGCGAGCCCGTCTCCGATTGCGCTCGTCATGTCCGCGAATCGGCCGAGCCGGCCGGGTTAAACCTGCCGCCGCCAATCGTTATCGAATTGCGACGGACTGCTTCGTTTGGCGGACATTCGTTCGCACGCAGTTCAGACTCCGAACCCGCCGCTAAGGCGGGCGGCGGCAAATGCTGCGCCCTGGCCGATCATGTCCCCGTCATCGGCATAGGAATTGTGGGCGGCGAAATTCATTCCCTGCGAGCACACCGGGTCGTCGGTAGCACATACTTTGATGGTCTTCTGCTGGTAGAGGGGGCCTATTGCAACCGGTGGCTCGCCGAGGAATTCCATCGCCCGGATATTCGGCATTCCGAACAGGACCACCGAAGAAACGTGGTCTGCCACCTCCGGCGCCAGCGGTTTGGGCACGGTGGCGGGGTCGATGCCGTCGGGAACAGTAGTAGAGGTGACGAAGCCCATTACCGCGGCGCCCTGGGAATAGCCGCCGAGCACCATTTTGGTGTTGGGACACTCGTGAGCCATCGAAACGACATGTCCGCCTGCGTCTCTGATCCCGTCGACTCCGGTGGCCCACTCGTTGCTGGCCGGGTAGTTCACCGGATAGACCCCCAGCGACTGCCCACCGATACGCGGGCGCAGGGAATCGATGAACGCTTGTCCCGTCCCGCCAACACCGGGCGGCTCGCCGGTGCCGCGAGCGAACACCACCTCCACGTCGGGACAGGACAGGCCTGCTGCGGTGGGAACCGCAGACGGGCAAAGCGCGGCGGCGGAAAGCCCCGCCAAAGCTACAGCGGTAGAACTCAGGAGGCGAATGAGGTGGTGTACTAACATGCCGCAGCAAGTGCCCATCGGAAACGGTGCCTAAACCGTCGAAATATCAGCCTTTTCAAACAGTTTTCCTGCTCCAGAGCTGTCGGGTGCCGGCGAATGCGACCGCACCCAGCGCCGCGGCGGGCACCGCCACCCGCGCGGTGCGGGTGCGTGGGCTGGGTTCTGGACGCAGCGGGGGAGCCGTGGAGCGAAGGTCGGCCGATGCGTTGGCCATGGCCAGGATCTGACCGAGGTGCAGCGCGTTGCCCGAGCCCGCATCGCTGATCTGCGTCTGGCAGGAGAATCCGTTGGACACCACCAGCGCGTCCGGATTCTTCCGGATCGCCGGCAGCAGTGCCTGCTCGCCACAATCCAGCGAGAGCTGGTACTTGCCCTGCTCGAATCCCCACGAGCCGGCAAGTCCGCAGCACCCGCCGGAAACCGGTTCGACCTCGACGCCCATCTTCTGCAGGACCTGCTGGTCGGCGTCGACTCCGCCGGTGGCCCGCTGGTGGCAGTGCCCCCACAACAGCGCGCGTCCAGCCGACACCCGAGGCAATTCGACGTCGAACTCGGTAAGGAACTGCGCGAAGTGGTAGGTGTTGCGCACCAACCGGTCCGCGTCGTCATCGTGGGGGAGTAGCTTTTTCAGTTCGTCCTTGAACACCGCCGTACAACTTGGTTCCATCCCGACGATCGTTGTGCCGGCACGTATTTCGCTGCGCAGCTGATCCAGCACGTCGCGCAGATATCGCTGCGCGACGTCGAGGAAGCCGTAGTCATACAGTGGCCGGCCGCAACAGATGTGTCCCTGCGGCATCACCACCCGCCAGCCCCCCGCCTCGAGCGCTTCGACGCAGGCCACCCCGACGTCGGTATGCAGCCGGTTGTTGAAGGTGTCGGGAAACAGAATCACCCGCGGCCCGCCGGCATTGACGATCGGGCGCTGGGCGAACCATCGTTGCAGGGTCATCGGCGCAAATGTGGGCAGCGGTCGGCGCCGGTCGATTCCACCCAGCCCCTTGGCAATTCGGGAAAGCACCGGGCTCTGGGTGGCGAAGTTGGCCAGCTCCGGCACGGCGCTGGCCAACCGTGCGGCCTGGTCGATGAACCCGAATGCGTAGGCATAGCGCGGGCGCCAGCGGCGCAGCGACCGGAAGTGGTGATAGAGAAACTCGGCCTTGTAGGTGGGAATGTCGACCTCGACCGGGCAGTCGTTGGTACAGCCCTTACAGGCCAGACACAGATCCAGCGCGTCGGCCACCTCGGCCGACTGCCAGCCGTCGGTGATGACCTCGCCGCGCAGCATCTCGAACAGCAGCCGCGCCCGCCCGCGGGTGGAGTGCTTCTCCTCTCTGGTCACTTGGTAGCTGGGGCACATCGTGGTCTGCGGCTCGGGCACCCGGCATTTGCCGACGCCGACGCAGCGCAGTGCGGCGTGCGAGAAGTCGCCATGGTCTTCGGAGTAGGCGAACTTCACGTCCGGGCGCGGCGGGTTGTAATCGGTGCCCAGCTTGAGGTTCTCGTCGAAGCGGTAGGCATCGATTACCTTGCCCGGGTTCATCTTCCACTCGGGATCCCAGATCAGCTTGAACTTTCGCATCGCTTCGAGCAGCCGCGGGCCGTACTGCTTGTCCAGCAGCTCGGCGCGCTGCTGACCGTCGCCGTGTTCTCCGGACATCGACCCGCCGTAGGACGCCACCAGGTCGCCGGCCTCTTCCATGAAGCTGCGGTAGTTGCGCAGACCGTCTTTGTGGCGCAGGTCGAACCCGATGCGCGAGTGGATGCAGCCCTGACCCAGGTGTCCGTACATGGCGCCACGCAAATTGTGTCTGGCGTACAGCTGCTGCAGATCGCGCACATAGTCGCCGATCCGCCGCCACGGCACCGCCGAGTCCTCCCAGCCCGGCCAGTGATTGCCGCTGTCGACCGGGAAGGCGGTCGACCCGAGCCCGGCCTCGCGGATCGCCCACAGTTGCGCGCTGTTGCCGCCGTCCTGCTCGCTGCGGGCCAGCACGATGCGGTCGTCCTCGATACCCTTCGTCTTCAGCCAGTCCACGAATTCCTCTGCCCGGCACAGTGATTCGCTCGGCTCGTCGGATCCGAACTGCACCATCAACCAGGACCCGCTGGAATCGGGGCGCGGCAATGCCGCGCGGCCATTGGGATTGACGCCGGTGAGCTCCTGGTCGTGCACCAGCACGTGGTCGACGGCTTCCAGCCCGATCGGCTTCCACTCCATCATCTCCGGGGCCGCATCGCCGGCCTCGCCGAGCGATTCGAATTGGACGACGACCACGGTGCGGTGGGCCATGGCCGGGGTGAGCATCACCGTCGCGGTAAGTGCTATGGCACAGGTGCTTTCGGTGCCGACCAGGGCACGGGCGACGTTGAACCCCTTCTCTGGCAGTAGTTCGTCCAGGTTATAGCCCGACACCCGGCGCGGTAGTTCCTCGACGTCGGGAAATCCCTTGCGGATGTCGTCGGCGTACTCGTCGCGCAAATCCCTTAGTGCTGCATAGATTTCGCCCTTGCGCCCGCCCGCGGCGATGATGGCGTCCAGCTGGTCTTCCTCGTTCACACCGACGGTGAAGCGGGCGCCGTCGTAGGTGAGGACGTCGAGGGCATGGGTATTGTCGGAGGTGCGCGGTCCCGGCCCGTAGAACTGCGACTGGATCGAGTGCACCCCGCACGAGTTGTTGCCGATATTGCCGCCCAGGGTGCACCGCGAATGCGACGACGGATCGGGGCCGAAGACCAACCCCTGTCTGCCGGTGGCCTTGTTGAGCTGCTCGTTGATCACTCCGGTCTGCACCGTGGCCAGACGCCGATAGGCATCGATGTCGATGATGCCGGTGAGATGCTTCGAAAAGTCGATCACCACAGCGACATTCACCGTCTCCCCGGACAGGCTGGTCCCGCCGCCACGGCAGAGCACCGGAGCGTGGTAGGCGTGGCACGCCCGGACCGTTTGCACCACGTCATCGAGGGTCTTGGGGACCACCACCGCGATCGGAACCTGGCGGTAGTTCGACGCGTCGTTGGCATACATCGCCAATGTGGCGGCGTCGAACCGCACTTCACCGCTGACATGGCGGCGCAGTTGACTTTCCAGGCCGGCGACGTTGACCTTATCGACGGTAGCCATCCCGGCCACGAAACGGGTATCCGGCCGGGCCGGGATCGTTCGTACCCGATCGTGTTTGAGCAGGCTCATGTGCTGGCGTCCCCAGGGTCTCGACCGCCGATGTTCTTGATCGACTCGGTGAACTCGTGCATCTTCTGCTTGGCGCCCTTGGTCCCGATGCTGACCCGGTCCGGGTCCTTCATCAGTGCCTTGGCTGTCTTCTTGGCCATCATCTTCTCGATGTGCGGCGGCACCGGCGGAATGTCCTTGTCGACGACCACTTCCAGCACGACCGGACCGCTGGCCGCCAGCGCCTGGTCCCAGGCCTGGCCGATCTTGGCCGGATCGTCACACCGAATACCGTTGAGCCCCAGCAACTTAGCGAACTCGGCGTAGGGAACATCTGGAATATATTGCGAGCCGTCGAATTTCGGTTCACCACCCATTGCTCGCTGCTCCCAAGTCACCTGGTTGAGGTCTTCGTTGTTGAACACGCAGAAGATCAGCGGGCCGTCGGAAAGCCGATCCTTGTAACGCTTGACGGTGATCATCTCGGCCAGCCCGTTCATCTGGAACACGCCGTCGCCGACCATCGCGATCACCGGACGGCCCGGGTGGGCCAGCTTGGCGCTGATGGCGTACGGGGTGCCCGGCCCCATAGTGGCCAGGTTTCCGGCCAGCGAAGCGGCCATGCCGGGGCGCAGCCGCAGGTGCCGGGACCACCAGTTGGCCACCGAACCCGCATCGGTGGTCAGGATTGCGTTGTCGGGCAACCGCTTTGACAGCTCGTGCACCACCAGCTCGGGGTTGAGCGGATTGGCCTTGTCGTGGGCACGCTTGTCGAGCACCGCCCACCACTGCTGGACTTCCTTTTCGATCTTGTCCTGCCAGGATCGGTCCTGCTTGCGCTGCAGTAACGGAACCAGTTCACGCAGTGTGTTTTTGGAGTCGCCGACCAGGTTGGCCTCCATGGGGTAGCGGGTGCCGATCATGCGGCCGTCGAGGTTGATCTCGACACCGCGGCACTGCCCCTCCTTGGGGAGCCACTCGGCGTAGGGGAAGCTGGTGCCGATGAAGAACAGCGTGTCGGCGTCCGACATCATGGCCTGGCTGGCGGTGGAGCCCAGGAGTCCGATCGGCCCGGTGACATAGGGCAGATCGTCGGGCAGCACGGCGCGGCCCAGCGAGGTTTTTGCCACCCCGGCACCGAGCAGTTCGGCGGCCTGCACCACCTCGTCGACGGCCTCGGTGGCGCCCTGGCCGACGACGATCGCCACCTTCTTTCCGTCATTGAGAATGTGGGCCGCCTTCTCCAGCTCGGACTGCGGCGGGATCACCTCGGGCTTGGTCCAGCCGACGCCGCTGAACACGGCGCCGTGCATGCGGGGTGGCGACGGCACCGCATCGGCCTCCGCCACATCCTCGGGCAGGATGATGGTGGCCACCGTGCGGTTGTTCAGCGCCACCTTGCACGCCCGGTCCACCAGGTGCCTCGCCTGCTCGGGCGCCATGCAGGTCTGCACGAAGTCCGACGAGACGTCCTTGTACAGCGAGTTCGGATCGATCTCTTGTTGGAACGCCGCCCCGAGCGACATCCGCTTCTGCTGGCCGACGATGGCGACGACGGGATAGTGGTCGAGCTTTGCGTCGTACAGGCCGTTGAGCAGGTGAACGGCGCCACCACCCGAGGTGGCCAGACAGCAGCCGATCTCGCCAGTGAACTTGGCATGGCCGGTGGCCATGAATGCGGCCATCTCCTCGTGACGGGGCTGGATGAGTTCCGGATCGCCGCCGGCACGGTCCAAAGCGCCCAGCATGGACAGGATTCCGTCACCGGGATAGCCGAAGATCCGATGGATGCCCCACTGTCGCAGGCGATCGATGATGAAATCGGCTGTCTTGGGCATGTTGCTCCTTGTGTATTTGCCGCTGCGCAATGATTGCCTATGGCTACGATTGGTGGGCTACCCTCACTTCGACGGGTCGAAACAGCGAAGTCAGGCGGGCGGATCGGCCGGGTCGGCCAAGCGATGAGCGGTTTCCAGCAACAGGGCATGGACGAAGGCCTGGGGCAGATTGCCCCGCAACTGACGCTGCCCGATGTCGAACTCCTCGGTGAACAAACCGGGCGGACCGCAGGCGGTGCGATTGCGTTCGAACCAGCGCACGGCCGCCAGGTCGTTGCCCTGCTGATGGTCGGACAGCGCCATCAGGAACCCACAGAGCAGGAAGGCGCCCTCGGCTTCACCCAGTGGCTGCTCGTCGGGGCGGAAGCGGTAGACGAAGCCGTCTCGCACCAGATCATCACGCACCGCCTGTAGGGTGGCGACGGTGCGCGGATCGGTCGCCGGAACCGCGCCGCGGATCGCCGGGACCAGCAATGCGGCATCCACCCGCGAATCATCCGGTCCCCGTTGCCATCTGCCGTCCGGATGCAGGCAGTCCAGCGCGGTGTCGGTCACCAGGAGATCGGCCAGGCGCTGCCACTGAGAGCCGTGCCGCGCGGGCACCACCTCGGCGATGCGCCGCAGTCCGGCCGCACACGTCAGCCGGGAATGAGCCCAGCGCCGGTTGTCGAGCTCCCAGATCCCGGCATCGGGCTCGCGCCACCGTTCTTCGATCGCCTGTACCAGCGTGTGCACAGCCTTCCAGTGCATCTTCTCGAGGCGGTCCAGTCGCGCGGCGGCGGCCAGCAACAGCAGTGCCTCACCGAACACGTCCAGCTGAAACTGATCGGTCACCCAGTTGCCGGACTTGACCGTGGCGCCGGGATATCCCGGCAGATCTAGGTCGCGCTCTTCGGGCACCAGATCGCCGGTTACGCAGTAGGCCGGCTTGAGGTCCGCACCGTCGGCCAGGACACACTCGCTGACGAAGTGAACCGCGTCGTCGACCAACGGATGGGCGCCGGCGACGGCCACCGCCTGCCCCACGTAGCACTGATCGCGAATCCAGCAATACCGGTAGTCGTAGTTGCGGCCTTGCTCGGCTCGTTCCGGCAGCGACATCGTGGCCGCGGCCACCATGCCGCCACCCTGGCTGGTCAGCCCGCGCAGCACCGCGTAGGAAAGGCTGGCGTCGGCGTCGGCCAGTGTTCCGGAAAAGTTCGGAACCGCTTGGTGCCAAGCACTTTCGGTGTCCCGCCAGGCGTCGTTGGGTCGCGCGACGTCGCTGGGCAGCTCGCGATCGGACATCTCCAGGATCAGGTCGCGATCATCTCCCGGCGAAACGTCGACAACCAGCCGCAGGAAGCCGTCGTCGTCCAGCGCGGCGTGGCCCGCGCCGGTCCACCGGAAGCGGATGGGTCCCGACCGCCCGGTCCATATCCCGTCGGCGCAGGACAGGTCGCACATGGACTCGGTGCCGAACCCGGCGCGCACCTGCAGCGCGACTTGCATCCGGGTCGGCCGGTCGAGCGCGCTGATGCGGCGCAGCAGCACCGCGGTGTGCGGGTCGCCGGGAAATGCCAGCGCCTCGCGACATTCGACGATCGCATCGGTGCTCACCCAGCGCGACCGCCAGATCAACGACTGCTGCTCGTACCGCCCGCCCCACACGAACCGCGGATGATCCGGCGAGACGGCGTAGAGCCCGCCGCCACCGAGCAGCGAGTTGAACACCCCGGGACTATCCCAGCGCGGCAAGCACATCCAGCAGCAGTCGCCGCGCGGACCCACGACGATTCCGCGTTCCCCATCGGCGAGCAACGCGTACTCGCGCAACACATGCGGCGAAACCAGTTCAGCCAGTTGCGGTCCGTAGTTCCTGTCAATCACTGGCTGCGGGCATACCCGGTTTGGGATGCGGGTAGTCACCCCGACATGACATTGCCTGCCGGCCAGCCGATCCCCGTGGAGTCCGTCGAAGCCTCGGCCTACACCATCGGCACCGATGCCCCGGAGTCCGATGGCACCCTGGGCTGGGACTCGACCACTTTCATCCTTGCGACAGTGCGGGCCGGCGGTCAGGTGGGGACCGGCTACACCTACGGCGGCACCGCCGTCGCGACGGTGCTGAACGCCAAACTGGCTGACGTCCTGGCCGGGGCCGACGCGTTGCAGCCGCCAGCGCGCTGGGCGCAGATGCAGCACGCGGTGCGCAACATGGGCAAGCCCGGCGTGGTCGCGAGCGCGATCTCAGCGGTCGACATTGCGCTGTGGGACCTGCGGGCCCGCCTGTTGGGTGAGCCGTTGGTGATCGCGCTCGGTGCCGTGCACGACGCCACACCGGTTTACGGCAGCGGCGGGTTCACCTCATACGACAACGACACCCTGGCCGCACAGCTGCGCGGCTGGGTGGAGGCCGGCATCCCCCGGGTCAAGATGAAGGTGGGCCGCGACCCGGACGCCGACCTCGACCGCGTTACCGCCGCTCGGGCAGCGATCGGCGACGACACCGAGTTGTTCGTCGACGCCAACGGCGCCTTCGGGCGCAAGCAGGCACTGCTGTGGGCGCAGCGCTTCGCCGACTACGACGTGCGGTGGTTCGAAGAGCCGGTTTCCTCCGACGATCTCGACGGGCTGCGCCTGCTGTGTGAGCGGGGGCCGGCCGGCATGGACATCACCGCCGGGGAGTACGGCTACCACCTGCCGTATTTTCACCAGATGCTGGCCGCGGGCGCGGTGGACTGCTTGCAGGCCGACGTCACCAGGGCTCTGGGTATCACCGGGGTTCTCAAGGTTGCCGCGTTGTGTGACGCGCGCGGCATGGACCTCTCGCTGCACTGCGCCCCGCAGATCAGCGCCCACGTCGGCACCGCGGTGTGGCATCTGCGCCATCTCGAGTACTTCCACGACCATGTCCGCATCGAAGGGCTGGCGTTCGACGGGACCATCGATCCCGAGCCGGGTGGCCTGTTGCGTCCGGACCGGACCGCGCCCGGGCACGGGCTCACCGTCAAGCACGCCGATCTCGAGCGGTACCGGGTTGCGTGAATTCGGCGCGGGCCTGGTGCCAGCCGAAGCCCGCCCACACCGCCGCGACGATGCCGTCGGCAACGCCGCCCTGCAGCCGGCGCCGGTCGAGGACTCCTAACCCGAACGCGGTCAACGAATGAATGGCGTCGACGCCGGCGCCTGCGACAACCATTGCCCGGCTGGGATTGACCCCCGATACCCACGCCTGGACCAGGTGCCGCACCCCCAGAATGCGGGTGACCACCAGCGCCTTGCGGTCGACCTGCACCCCGTGCAGCGCGCTGAGGACCGCGCTTGGCGCAAGCAACAGCAGCGCACCCCAAACGGCGCGCACGATCTCGATGCGGCGAAGCTTCATGATTATTAGCTTCCCAATCCGTTGCCAATTCAAAACCCTTATTTGTCGCCGCAATTTGTCGTAGTGTTTTTTCATTCCTCGGCAAGCTACGAAGGGGTGGCTGCAATGAGTTTCTGTGTGTCGGCGCCAGAGGTAATTTCGGCGCAAATCCATTCGGGTCCCGGCTCAGAGCCGATGCTGGCCGCCGCGGCGGCATGGGATGGCCTGGGCGGCGAGCTGGGCTCGGCTGCGGCGTCGTTTTCCTCGTTGATCTCCGGGCTGGCCGAAGGGCCGTGGCAGGGTTCGGCCGCCAAGGCCATGGCAGCTGTGGCCGGCCAATATTCACAATGGCTGCAGCGGGCGGCTACCGAGGCCGGAGGCGCTGCCCTGCAGGCCAAGGTGGTGGCCTCCAGCTTTGAGACGGTGCGGACCGCGGTAACGCATCCCCTTGCTGTGGCGGCCAACCGCTTGCGCATGCGAATGCTGGCGATGTCGAATTTGTTCGGGTTCAACGCTCCGGCGATCGCGGCGGCCGATGCCGAATACGAGGGAATGTGGGCCCACAACGTGGGTGCCATGGCGGGTTACTACAGCGCGGTATCGGCGGTGGCCGCCAAATTGTCGCCGTGGCAGCAAGCGTTGCAGTCTTTGCCGGGCCAGTTGGCCAGCGCCGCCGCCGATACCGGGATTCCCGCTCAGCTGAGTGCGACAAATCAGGCGTTCTTGGCTCAGATGAAGTTCACCAATGACGCTCAACTGGCCAAAGCGGGAAGAGTCTCCAGTCGTAACTACATCGCGGCTAACGAGGCTCTGCGCCGCGGGGATGTGGCCACGGCCGCCAAGTACGGCGCCGCCGGGGCGCTGTATGAGGCTGGCGCGCAGACGATTGTGGCCACCAACAGGGCTGCCGCCGTGCCGAGCTTGATCGGTCTGGACGCGACGACGGCCGGACACCTGCTGGCTCCCGCGCCGGCAGCCAGCGTGGCCCCGGTCGTGCCCGCTGCGGCCGATCTATTCGGACGGCTGGGGGCGACCAACCAGTCGTTCGTCGCGCAGCTGAGTGCGGCTAGCCAGACGATGCTGGGCCGCCAGGGAGCCATGGCTCTGGCTGACTTCGGTGTGGCGGCTACAGATCTCGCGCATGGTGACTTCACCGGCGCCGCGACCTATGCCACTGCCGGGGGCCTCATCGATACCGGTGCTGCGTGGAGTGTGGGCACCGGGTTGGTGTTCGCGCCGCCGCGCTTGCTCGGCCTCGATCTGATGGCGGCTGGTGACTACTTATCCGTGCCTGCGCCTGAGACCTCGGCCGTCGTGGTGACGCCTCCGCCGCCTCCGCCGCCTCCGCCGCCGATGTCCGAATAAGCGCCTGCGAACGCCGCGACCCGGCCGATGAACCGGTCGAAGAATGCGGCTGGCTCGACGTCAATGCCGATGTGCGCGTTGGCTTCTCGGTTTGGTGACCAATCGGCGACGGTTGCGCCGACCGTGGTGATTTCCACTGTCGCCGGGCAGGTGGCGACGAGTTCGGGGTCCAGCGCGACCGCGGCGGCCAGCGGATCATGCAGATACGCCAGATACCCATGCCCGCGAGCCCGATGGGACTCGAAGTAGAACCGCAGCGCATCCTCGATGAACCGGATCACCGGAGAAGGGCCCGAAAGCCGGGCGAGGATCTCCGGTGTCATAGCGACCCGCTGGGTCAGCTCCAAACCGCACACGATCGGAAGTCGTTGTTGCCCAGCCCAACCGGCGAAGACTTCACCGGCAGCTTCCGGGTCGACCCGGATGTTCCACTCGGCCAGCTGCTGGTCTTCGAAGGCGCCGCCCATGATGACCAAGCGGCTCAACAATGTCGGCAGCGCGGGTTCGGCGCGCAGCGCCAGCGCCAGGTTGGTCAGCGGGCCGGTGACCACGCCGATCAGTTCGCCCCCAAAGGCGTGTGCGGCGCGCACCCAGGCAGTCGTCGCGTCGTAGTCGGTGAGCCGCCGCGCGGTCGGTGGGCCCTCGGCATAGCCCAAACCCTTTGGGCCGTGGAAGTTTCCGCGTTCGGGCCACTGGCCGCGAAGTGGCTCATCGGCGCCCTTGGACACGGGTATGGCTGGGGCGCTGCACAATTCGAGCAGACCGAGGTTGTTAGCGCACACCTGGTCGACCGGGATATTTCCTCCGGTCGAGGCGATGCCGACCAATGCCGCCTCCGGGCTGGCCAGCAGATAGATCAACGCCAGTGCATCGTCGATGCCGGTGTCGACGTCGGCGAAAACACGCTGCACTGCGCTCACGATACGCCGACTAAGCTAATCCAATGCCTGACGACCTGAAACCGCACTTTGACGATGTACAGGCGCACTACGACCTGTCCGACGACTTCTTCCGGCTGTTTCTAGACCCCACCCAGACCTACAGTTGCGCCTACTTCGAGCGCGAGGATATGACGCTGGAAGAGGCGCAGATCGCCAAGATCGACCTGGCGCTGGGCAAGCTGGGATTACAGCCTGGCATGACGCTGCTCGACGTCGGTTGCGGCTGGGGCGCCACCATGATGCGTGCGGTGGACAAATACGACGTCAATGTCGTCGGGCTCACCTTGAGCCGCAATCAGGCGCGCCACGTCGAGCAGCTGTTCGCGGTGTCGGACAGTCCGCGGGCTAAGCGTGTGCTGCTGCAGGGCTGGGAGCAGTTCGACGAGCCGGTCGACCGGATCGTGTCCATCGGCGCCTTCGAGCATTTCGGGCATGAGCGCTACGACGCGTTCTTCACGCTGGCCCACCGGCTGCTGCCCGACGACGGGATCATGCTGCTGCACACCATCACCGGGCTGCATCCGCTGGAAATGAAGGAACGCGGTATGCCGCTGACCTTCGAGTTCGCCCGATTCATCAAATTCATTGTCACCGAGATCTTTCCGGGTGGCCGGCTGCCATCGATACCGATGGTGGCCGAACGCGCCGCCGCCAACGGCTTCACCGTGACCCGCGTGCAGTCGCTGCAGCCGCACTACGCGAGGACTCTCGACATCTGGTCGGCCGCGCTGGAAGCCCATCGGGATCAGGCCATCGCGCTGCAGTCCGAGGAGATGTACGAGCGCTACATGAAGTACCTGACCGGTTGCGCGGAGATGTTCCGCATCGGATACATCGACGTCAACCAGTTCACCTGCGAGAAGTGATGTCACTGTCGGGTGCCCTCGGGCTACCAGTGCACGCCGGGAAATAGCCGCACCAGTCGTTTGACGGGACCGGGCACCCCTAACCGGGGTACGGCTGGGCGGGGCGCATCGCGCGTCTGGGGAGCCTGGGCGGCCTGGGGTTCCTGTGGAACCGAAACTCCGCGTGCGGCAGCCGAATCGGGGTAGCCCAGGTAGAGCTGATGCAGGATTCGCCGCGACAGCCGCGGCGCGAAGTAGTTGCCCGCCTCGGCCAGCGTGCCCAGTGGGGTGTCAATGCGCACCGGCTTCTCGACGAGCGCGCGCACCACCATCGCCGCGGCGTGCTCGGGGCTGATGGCCGGTACCGGATTGAGCCGGTGTGAGGGCGCGATCATCGGTGTGCGGACCAGCGGCATGTGGATGTTGGTGAACGTGACATGGTCGGACAGGGTTTCGGTGGCGACCACATCGGCGAACGCGTCGAGTGCGGCCTTGGTGGGCAGATACGAGCTGTACTTGGGGTTGCGGGCCTGCACGCCGGCACTGGACACGTTGACGACGTGGCCGAACCGGCGCTCCTGCCAGTGCGGCAGCAGCGCCAGCACCATCCGCACCGCGCCGAAGTAATTGACGGCCATCACCCGTTCGTAGTCGTGCATCCGGTCGTATGCGTTGACCACCGAGCGGCGGATGGACCGGCCGGCGTTGTTCACCAGGTAGTCGACATGGTCGAAGCGGCCCAGGATGTCTTTGATGGTGTGCTCGACGGAGGTGGAATCGGTGACGTCGCAAGTGAATGCGTACGCCTGGCCGCCGTTGTCGCGGATTTCGGCGACCAGCTTGTCCAGCGCGTCGGCGTTGCGCGCGAGTGCGAATACCGTCGCGCCGCGTTCGGCGACCGCGATCGCCGAAGCGCGGCCGATGCCACTGGACGCGCCGGTGATGATGACGTGCCGGCCCGCCAACGGATCGCTACGGCGAGCGCGATCGGGGTCGAGGTACTCGGCCCAGTAGCGCCACAACGTGGGCGCATAGCTGCTGAATTCGGGAACTTCAATGCCTGTGCCGTGCAACGCATTTCGGGTGTAATCGTTGGTGAACGCGGCTGCGGTGTCCACCACCTCGAAGATCTCGGACGGGATGCCCAGTTGGGTGACGGCCATGCTGCGCAGCACCTTGGCGCGCCCGCTGGCCTTGAGCACCGGTGCAGCTACCGAGCGCGGCAGTGACCCGAGCATCGGGGGCAGTCCGGCCGCGGCGGCGACGCCGCGGTAAATGCCATGTAGTCCAACGTTTTTCGGCGCGGTCAGGTGAAAAGTCTGACCGTCGGCACCGGCCGCGTGCACGAGTGATACCAGTGCCTCGGAAACGTAGTCAACCGGGACCAGGTTGGTGCGCCCGATGTCGGGCAGCAGCAGCGGGGTGAACGAGGGTAGTACGGCCAGCTTGGCCAATACGCCGAAGTAGTGATACGGCCCGCTCACCTTGTCCATCTCGCCGGTGCGCGAATCGCCCACCACCACCGCGGGGCGGTAGATGCGATACCGCAGTCCGGGGGTGCCGCGCACCAGCGACTCGGCTTCGAACTCGTTCTGGTGATACGGCGTCGGCAGGCTTTGGCCGACGTCGAAGTCGGCCTCGGTGTATTCGCCCCGGAAGTCGCCGGCAACGGCGATGGACGACACATGGTGCAGCGTCGCATCGAGCCGTTGCGCCAACGCGACCACGGCCTCAGTGCCCTCAATACCGACCGCCGCGCAGTGCAGCAGGTGGTCGATGTCGCCCAGTTCCGCGCAGGTCTGCTCGGTCAACTCGAGCTGGGGGAGGTCGCCGACCAGCGGCTTGACTCGTTCGCCCCACTCGCTGGCCAGCCGTTCGAAGCGGCCCAGCGAGTGGCGGCGCACCAGCACCCACACCTGCGCATCGGGCTGTCGGTCCAGCAGACGGGATACGACGCGGCGACCAAGAAACCCGGTACCGCCGGTAACGACATACCGCATGTAGCCCATCGTGCGGGGTGCGACCGCACTCGTCAACTACCTAGGTGAAGCTGCGGATGCCGTCCCAGTCCACCAGCGTCCAGCCGGTCAGCGGGTTGCCGGTGATCACCACGCGGCCGATATTGGGTAGCGGATGGCTGGTCAGCAGGCTCTCTTTGGGGTTCTTGACGTTCATTAGCGTCCACACCATGAGGGCGGCGCCCTGAGCGAACACGACCGGCTTGTTGTGGCCGCTGTCGTAGATCTTGCGGACCGCCGCGGTGAATTGAGAGTTGAAGTCGGTGCCGTTGATGGAGCCCGGAATGGCGTTTTTGGTATCGCCCTGTATCCAGTCCACCGGTGCCAGCATGTAGGTCGAATTGGCCATCGATTCGGGTTTGCCGTTGTACCAGCCGGCATCGAGTGATTGCAGGCCGGAAACGATCTCGACTTGCCTGCCGATTTCGCTGGCCAGGGGGCCGGCGGTCTGCTGGTCGGCGGCCATGGGGGAGGCGTAGATGCTGTCGAACTCGTTGTGTCCGACCTGGTGGGCAAGCTGCTGGGCCTGACCCTTGCCGTCGGCGGTGAGACTGGGCCCCGGCATGCTGGTGTCGATGACGCCGTCAGCGTTGGCCTGGGACTGCGCGTTGCGGATGAAGGTCAATGTGATGGTGCGTGCCTGCGGGCTGCCGCCGCCGCAGGCACCGACGAACACCGCCACGGCCAGCACCGCGAGGACTTTGTGGGCTTGCCGGATCATGGTGCGCTTCGCCATGGCGATAGCCTGCCCTGCCGACAGCGTTGGAGGGAAGGGTTTGCGATGGTTAAGTGCCGAAAAGTTCTTGAATCGAGAGGAGACTCGCATGGCGATTGACCCGAGTGCCGTCGGTGCGGTGACCGAGCCGATGTTGTTCGAGTGGACCGACCGGGACACGCTGCTCTACGCGCTCGGTGTCGGAGCCGGGACCGAGGACCTGTCGTTCACCACCGAGAACAGCCACGGCATCACCCAGCAGGTGTTGCCGACCTATGCGGTGATCTGCTGCCCGGCATTCGGTGCGGCGGCCAAGGTGGGCACGTTCAATTGGGCGATGCTGCTGCACGGCTCGCAAAGCGTGCGGTTGCATGGGGAGCTGCCGCCGGCGGGGAAACTGTCGGTGGTCAGCGAGGTGGCCGATATCCAGGACAAGGGCGAGGGCAAGAACGCGATCATCGTGCTGCGTGGTCGTGGCAGCGATCCCGACACCGGCACCCTGGTCGCCGAGACGCTGACCACGCTGGTCATCCGCGGCGAGGGCGGCTTCGGCGGGCAGCGGGGCGAGCGGGTGACGCCGCCGGAGTTTCCCGACCGTGAGCCCGACGCCCGTATCGACCTGCCGACCCGTGAGGATCAAACGCTGATCTACCGGCTGTCCGGCGACCGCAACCCGCTGCACAGCGACCCCTGGTTCGCCAGGGAGCTGGCCGGATTCCCCAAGCCGATCCTGCACGGGCTGTGCACCTACGGCGTGTCGGGTCGCGCCTTGGTGGGTGAGCTTGGTGGCGGGGTGGCCGCCAACATCACCTCGATCGCGGCGCGCTTCGTCTCGCCGGTGTTCCCCGGGGAGACGTTGAGCACGCTGATCTGGCGGACGGAGCCGGGCCGTGCGGTGTATCGCACCGAGGTCGCCGGCGCCGACACTCGAGTGGTGTTGGACGACGGCGCGGTGGAATACGTGCAGTCTTAAGCGGCTGTTAGACGTCCATGCCGGCGGTGCCGTTGCCCGTGACGATGTCGGGGAAGCTGACGACCAAGCCAGGGGCGCCACCTTTGCCGACTTGGCCGCCGTCGCCCCCGTTGTTGTCGAGATTGTTGTCTGGGTTGCCCCCGTTTCCGCCGAGGCCGCCTGTGCTGCCGCTGCCGGGGTTGCCGGGGAAGTCGTCGCTGCTGCCAGCAGTGGCACCTCCGCCGCCACCACCGCCCGCGCCGTTGCTTGGCGTCCCGGCGGCGCCGCCACTGTATATAGCGGAATCGGCCGCGGCACCGCCGGCGCCGCCGCCGCCGGCGGCTGCGGCGCTAGAAGCGGCTCCGCCGCCGCCTCCGCCACCGCCGCCGAAATACTCACCGATGAAGTTATAGGCACCGCCGCCGCCGCCGCCGCCGGCGCCGGCGGCTCCGCCCGTGGCGCCAGAGGCTGCGTCACCGGCCCCGCCGCCACCGCCCTGGCCGCCAATTCCGCTGAAGATGGAGGAGTTGCCCTGGATGTAAGCGTCGCCGCCGTCGCCGCCATCACCACCGCTGCCACCTTTGCCCCCGGTGCCGGCGTGGCCGGCGCCATTACCGGCGTTGCCACCGGTGCCGCCGGCGCCGCCGCCACCACCGCCTCCGCCGATCATTGTGGGGTTGTAGGGAGTCTCATTGACGGACAAGGCGTCGGCGCCGTCGCCCCCTCTGCCGCCATCGGCGCCGGCACCGCCATTGCCGTTGGTGCCAGTGGCGGAGTTGCCGCCAGTGCCGCCGGCCCCGCCTCGACCTCCCATGCCGCCCTGGCCCCCGGCCATGTTGCCCTGGCCGTCGTCGGGCCCGACGCCGCCAGCACCGCCCTGGCCTGCGGTGCCGCCGGTTCCGCCTAGCCCGCCGTTGCCGCTGTTGGAGTTGCCGCCGCCGCCGCCGGCCCCGCCCTGACCGCCGTGACCACCGTTGCCGCCGGACTGGTCGCGGTAGCCGACGGCGCGGTCCGTAGTGCCGCCGCTGCCGCCGTTTCCTGCGGTGCCGCCGGTCCCACCTTGGCCGCCGTTGCCGGTGTCGGAGTCGCCGCCGGTGCCGCCCGCTCCGCCTATACCTCCGTCGCCGCCCTGGCCGCCGGAAGTGGGGTTGATGCTGGGGTTGCTGGGCGCCTTGCCGCCCTTTCCGCCATCGCCTGCGGTGCCGCCCATGCCGCCTTGCCCGCCGGTACCGCCGTCGGTGCCGACGCCGCCCTTGCCGCCCTTGCCGCCTTGTCCGCCGCTGCCGCCATTGCCGCCGACGTCATTGGTGACAGCGTCGGCGCCGTTGCCGCCGTTGCCGCCGGTGCCGCCTTGGCCGCCCTGGCCGCCCTGGCCGCCGCCGGCACCGCCGATGCCCGCTCCTGCGGCGCCGCCGTCGCCGCCGTCGGCAGCGGCTCCGCCGGACGTGCCGTTGCCGCCGTCGCCGGTGCCGTCGCTGCCTTGGGCGCCGTTGCCGCCTTGGGCGCCGTCGCCGCCCTTGCCGCCGACGCCGGCGGTGCCTGCGGTGCCGCCGGTGCCGCCGGTGCCGACCAGACCGGCGCCGCCGGCGTCGCCGCCCTTGCCGCCGTCGCCGCCCTTGGTGGCGGCCTGGGTGCTGGTGGCGTTGAAGGCCTGGCCGCCGTTGCCACCTCGGCCGCCGTTGGCGCCGTTGCCGCCGGAGCCGTTGGTGCCGCCGTTGCCGGCCCCACCTTGGCCGCCGCTGCCCCCGGCAGCGCCGTCGCTGCCTTTGCCGCCGTCGATGTTGGGGGCGCCGGGGGTGCCTTGGGCGCCGTTGCCGCCTTGGGCGCCGTCGCCGCCCTTGCCGCCGACGCCGGCGGTGCCTGCGGTGCCGCCG
>NZ_LQPW01000149.1 GCF_002116635.1 Mycobacterium szulgai
GTGCTGCTGGTGCTGATCGCGGCCCGGTGGGGGTGATGGCTGCGGGTGGTGGCCAGGCTGTAGGCCAGATCCCGCAGCGATACCTCGGGCTGCTCAAGCAGGTGTTGGCGCAATCGAGCGCCCTGAGCGCGTGACGCGGCACTGCTGCGCGCCGATAACGGCCACACCAACACCGTGGGCTGGGCCGACTCGCCCGACTCCCCCGGTGGTGTGGTGGTGGTGTCGGTGTCAGAGACCGCCAGCTCATCGGGGGCCTGCTGCACAATCACATGCGCGTTGGTGCCGCTGATCCCGAACGAGGACACCGCCGCGGTGCGCACGTGCTCGCTCACCGGCCAGGGCTGGGCCTGGCTCAGCAGTTGCACGGTGCCGTGTGACCAGTCGATATGGGGGCTGGGTTGGTCGATATGCAAGGTGGCCGGCAGCACCTGATGATGCAGGGCCTGGATCATTTTGATCAGCCCGGCCGCCCCCGCGGCGGCCTGAGTGTGGCCGATGTTGGATTTGACCGAGCCCAGCCACAACGGCTGGTCGGGGTCGCGGTGAGCGCCGTAGGTGGCGATCAGGGCCCCGGCTTCGACCGGGTCACCCAACGTGGTGCCCGTGCCGTGGGCCTCGACCACATCAACCTGGTCCAACCCGACTCCAGCGTTAGCCGCGGCCTGAGTGATCACGCGTTGTTGGGCGGGCCCGTTAGGAGCGGTCAACCCGTTAGAGGCACCGTCTTGATTGACCGCTGAACCCGCGATCACCGCCCACACCCGATGCCCGTGACAGCGGGCATCACTTAAACGTTCCAACACCAGCACCGCTGCACCCTCAGCCAACCCGGTGCCATCAGCGGCCGCAGCGAACGCTTTACAACGCCCATCCACCGCCAACCCACGCTGACGCGCAAACTCAGTCAACGTCGCCGGCGTCGTCATCACCGTGACCCCCCCAGCCAGGGCCAAATTCGACTCCCCATTACGCAACGACTGACACGCCAGATGAGTGGCGACCAGTGAGGAAGAGCAGGCCGTATCCACAGTGACCGCAGGGCCCTGCAGGCCCAGGGCGTAGGCGATGCGTCCGGAGGCCACGCTGGCGACCGCGCCGGTCAGGGCATAGCCCGCACTGTTGTCCGAGCCGTTAGCGGCGTAGATCGGGGCGCTAAGTCCGGCGAAGACGCCGGTGCTGCTGCCGGCCAGAGTGTGGGGGTCGATGCCGGCGGTTTCGAGGGCTTCCCAGCTGATTTCGAGCAGGATGCGTTGTTGGGGATCCATCGCGGCGGCTTCACGCGCGGAGATGCCGAAGAATTCGGCGTCAAAGCCGGCGATATCGGTGAGGAAGGCACCTGAGCGGGTGTAGGTCTTACCCACCGCGTCGGGGTCGGGATCAAACAATCCACCCAGATCCCAGCCGCGGTCGGTGGGGAAACCCCCCACCACGTCGGTGCCGGTGCTGACCACCTCCCACAGATCGGCCGCTGAACCAATCCCCCCGGCAAACCGGCATGCCATACCCACCACGACCACGGGGTCCTCTACTCGGCTAAGTAGGGCGCGGTTCTGGCGCTTTAATTGCTCAATTTGCGCTATGGCCTTCCGGAGACCGTTGGTGGCTCGGTCGAGTTCAGTACTCAATTCTGTGCGTTTTCTTCCCCGTGATCGCCTAGCGTGACCAAAAGGTCGTCAAGGCTCATTGATTCGACATCGCTGCTGTGCAGCGATGTGTCGAAGGAGTGCTCACTGCGTGCTACATCGCGCAGAAGATTTAAAACCCCGGCTTTTATGAGTTGTTTAGCTGGAATGGTTTCGATGAGTTGTTGCATTTCGAGTTCGTCGGGATCGTCAACGCCATTAGAGGTGGTGTGTGTGCCCAATTTGTCGTAGAGGTAGTGGGTGAGGGCGGTGGGGGTGGGGTGGTCGAAGATCAAGGTGGCGGGCAGGGTCAGGCCGGCGTGTTGGGC
>NZ_LQPW01000150.1 GCF_002116635.1 Mycobacterium szulgai
TTCATCGGTAACGGCGGGGCCGGCGGCGCGGGTGGAAACGGCGCGGCCAGCTTGGCCAACTTCGGCAACGGTGGGTTCGGTGGCGCGGGCGGATCCGGCGGCGACGCCAAGTTGTTCGGCAGCGGCGGGACCGGCGGGAACGGCGGGAGCGCGGGCCAAGGCGGACCCACCGGCAATGGCGGCAAGGGCGGTAACGGCGGGACCGGCGGTCACGGTGGCGCGGTGTATGGCAATGGCGGCTTCGGTGGGGTGGGTGCCGCCGGCGGCCTCGCCGGTGCCGGCGGCGCAGGCGGCGACGGCGGTCTGGGCGGCGACGGCGGCGGCGCCGTCGGGCTGATCGGCAACGGCGGTAACGGCGGGCCGGGCGGCGCTGGTGGACTCGGGCCTCCCGACGGTAATGGGGGCGCCGGCGGCAACGGCGGTACGCGCGGAACGCTGTTCGGTACGCCTGGCGCGGCCGGTCCGCACGGCTGACCCCGCGCCTCTGCCGGTTGGCGGCGCCCTGCGCTAGCGTGGGTAGATCAACCAAATCCACGCGGGAGCGCATGCCGAGTGCGCTGAGAGGACGGCTGGGGCCGTCGACCGTACGAACCTGACCGGGTAATGCCGGCGTAGGGAGATTGAGAATGACCGTAACTATCGAACCGTCGGTGACCACCGGACCCATCGCGGGCAGCAGCAAGGTGTACCGCGATGTCGAAGGCTTTACCGGCATGCGGGTGCCGTTCCGCCGGGTGCACCTGTCCACCGGGGACCACTTCGACCTCTACGACACCTCGGGCCCGTACACCGATACCGACGCGACGATCGATCTGGCCGCGGGCCTGCCGCCGCGGCCCGGCGTGGTTCGCGACCGCGGCACTCAGCTGCAGCGCGCCCGGGCCGGCGAGATCACCGCGGAAATGGCGTTCATCGCCGCCCGCGAGGGCATGCCTGCCGAGCTGGTCCGCGACGAGGTCGCCCGCGGCCGTGCCATCATCCCGGCCAACCACAACCACCCCGAGATCGAGCCGATGATCATCGGCAAGGCGTTCGCGGTGAAGGTCAACGCGAATATCGGCAACTCCGCGGTCACCTCCTCGATCGCCGAAGAGGTCGACAAGATGGTGTGGGCCACGCGCTGGGGCGCCGACACCATCATGGACCTGTCCACCGGCAAGAACATTCACGAAACTCGCGAGTGGATTCTGCGCAACTCGCCGGTGCCGGTCGGCACGGTGCCCATCTACCAGGCGCTGGAGAAGGTCAAGGGCGACCCGACCGAGCTGACGTGGGAAATCTACCGCGACACCGTGATTGAGCAGTGCGAGCAGGGTGTCGACTACATGACGGTGCACGCGGGGGTGCTGCTGCGGTATGTCCCGCTGACCGCCAAGCGGGTCACCGGCATCGTCAGCCGCGGCGGGTCGATCATGGCGGCCTGGTGCCTGGCTCATCACCGAGAGTCGTTCCTGTACACGCATTTCGAAGAACTGGCCGACATCCTGGCCGGCTACGACGTCACCTTCTCCCTCGGCGACGGGCTGCGCCCCGGATCCATCGCCGACGCCAATGACGCCGCTCAATTCGCCGAGCTGCGCACCCTGGGTGAACTCACCAAGATCGCCAAAGCCCATGGCGCACAGGTGATGATCGAGGGACCCGGGCACGTCCCGATGCACAAGATCGTCGAGAACGTGCGGCTGGAAGAGGAGCTGTGCGAGGAGGCTCCGTTCTACACGCTGGGCCCGCTGGCCACTGACATCGCGCCGGCCTACGACCACATCACCTCGGCCATCGGCGCGGCCATCATCGCCCAGGCCGGCACCGCGATGCTGTGCTACGTCACGCCCAAAGAGCACCTGGGGCTGCCGGACCGCAAGGACGTCAAGGATGGGGTGATCGCCTACAAGATCGCCGCGCACGCGGGCGATCTGGCCAAGGGCCATCCCCACGCACAGGACCGCGACAACGCTTTGAGCACAGCGCGTTTCGAGTTCCGCTGGAACGACCAGTTCGCGCTGTCGCTGGATCCCGACACCGCGCGGGAGTTCCACGACGAGACGCTGCCCGCCGAGCCGGCCAAGACCGCGCACTTCTGCTCGATGTGTGGGCCGAAGTTCTGCTCGATGCGCATCACCCAGGATGTGCGCGACTACGCCGCCAAGCACGGGCTGGACTCCGAGGAGGCGATCGAGGCCGCGATGGCCGAGAAGTCGGTCGAGTTCGCCGAGCACGGTAACCGGGTGTATCTGCCGATCACCCAGTGACGTTGCCGCCTCCGACGCTGCCGCTCCCACCGCCCGGCGCGACGCCGCTGCGGGTGCTGACGATCGCCGGATCGGACTCGGGGGGCGGTGCCGGCATTCAGGCCGACCTGCGCACCATGGCGCTGCTCGGTGTGCACGGCTGCGTCGCCGTCACCGCGGTCACCATGCAGAACACGCTGGGCGTCAAGGGTTTTCACGAGGTGCCAGAAGATATCGTGGTCGGCCAGATTGAGGCGGTGGTGACCGACATCGGCGTACAGGCCGCCAAGACCGGCATGCTGGCATCCTCGGCCATCATCGCCGCGGTGGCTGACAGCTGGCGCCGGCTCGAGCTGAGTGTTCCTCTCGTCGTCGACCCGGTCTGCGCGTCGATGCACGGCGACCCGCTGCTGGCCGCATCTGCACTGGATTCGCTTCGCGCTCAACTGTTTCCGTTAGCCACGCTGGTGACACCGAATCTCGACGAGGTGCGGCTACTGGTCGATGTCGACGTCGTCGACACCGAGTCGCAGCGCGCGGCCGCCGAGGCGTTGCATAAGCTGGGCCCGCGGTGGGTGTTGGTCAAGGGCGGGCACTTGCGTTCGTCGGGCAATAGTTGCGACCTGCTGTACGACGGCGTTGATTTCCACGAGTTCGACGCCCCCCGGCTGCCCACCGGCAACGACCACGGTGGCGGTGACACGCTGGCCGCCGCGGTGGCGTGTGCATTGGCGCACGGCTACGGGATGCCCGACGCGGTCGCGTTCGCCAAAGCGTGGGTCACCGAATGCCTGCGCGCCGCCTATCCGCTGGGCGGCGGCCACGGCCCCGTATCCCCCTTGTTCAGGCTCGGATCATGAACCTCGACGACATCGCAGGCGTCGCACACGAACCCGACGGCACTCCACAAGGCGTTGCCGTGTTGACGCATGGCGCCGGGGGTAACCGGGATTCCACATTGCTGCAACAGGTTTGCGACGAGTGGGCGCGCCACGGCTGGTTGGCTATCAGATACAACCTGCCCTATCGCCGCCGCCGGCCCAAAGGACCGCCGTCGGGCTCGGCGGCAGTCGACCAAGCCGGAATAGTCGAAGCCATCGAATACTGCCGCAGCCTTGCCGACGGACCGCTGATCGCCGGCGGGCATTCCTACGGCGGCCGCCAGACGTCGATGGTGGTGGCTGCCAACCAAACCCGGGTCGACATTTTGACCCTGTTCTCCTACCCCGTCCATCCGCCCGGAAAGCCGGAACGTCAGCGCACCGCGCACCTGCCCGACATCACCGTCCCCACCGTGTTCACTCACGGCACCTCGGATCCGTTCGGCACCATCGCCGAGGTGCACGATGCCGCGGCGAAGATCTCCGCCCCTACCGAGGTCGTCGAGATCTCCGGCGCACGTCACGACTTGGGCTCGAAGACCCTCGACGTGCCCGCGCTCGCGGTTGGCGCGGCGCTGCGTCTGCTGGAGACCCGGCCGGAGAGCCGAAAAGCGTGACCTCCATCAACTTTCGCACACAAGCCTGACCATAAGCCGAATCCGCGGGGCCTCCCATCCGACTCAGATCGACCACTAGCGCCATGGCGGCGTGCACCAGGAACCGCGCCTGCATCGGGGTGAGCGACGGTCGCGCGGTTGTCAGCAGCCGCACCCAGGAATCGATCGTCGACAGCTGCACGTTGTGCAGCAGCATTTGGTCGGCGGGTGTCAGGTTGACCCGCTCGGTGTAATAGACCGCGGCCAGCTCGGGGTTGGCGAACGACGTCGCGACGTAGGCGTCGATCAGCAACATCAGCGCCTGGCGCGGTTCGGTCAGCGCGCCGACGACCGGCGACAGTTGCCCGGACACCCGGTCGGCCGCCCGGCGCAGGCCGGTCGCCAGAATCTCGCACTTGCCGGAGAAATACCGGTAGATCCCCGACACCGGTATGCCGGCGGCCGAGGCGATCTGCGCCATGCTGGTTTCGGTATAGCCGCGGTCTTTGAACAAAATCATCGACGCGTGCAGCAACGCCTCGTAGACGCCCGCGTCCTCGGCGAAGATCCGCCAGGATGGCGGGCGGCCAAAGACCTCGCCGGGCTGCGGGAGCTCCGCGGCGAGGATCGCCGCGGCCGCCTCGCCGAGCAGTCCGCGAATCTCGTCGGCCGGCAGCCGAGCCCGGTGATCGACGATGCTGCCGATCGCGCTGAGCACGCCCGCCGACAGCATCCACCGTTGCGAGGAAATCAGCGCCGGCCGAATCGCATTGAGCGGCTCCTGAATTCGGCGATTCACCAGCTTGAGTTGACCGGTCAGGGTGAGCTGGTCCTCGGCGCGCAGGTAGCGCGCCTGCCAGCGGTACAGGCCGCCGGACTCGCGATTGTCCAGGGTGACGTCGATAAGTGCGGCAACCAGCTGGTCCAGCGTCGTGGCCGGATCAGGGTCGGGATCGGGCTCGGGATCCAAATCCGTGCAGTCGACCAACAATTGGCTCAAGGTCAGTACCGCGCCACGGAACAGGTCATATTTACCCGCATAGTGCCGGTACAGCGCGGGTGCCGATACCCCGACTTTGGCGGCGATGGTCTCCATGCTCACCGCGTGATAGCCCTGCGCGCTGAACGCCTCAGCCGATGCGCGCGCAATCTGCGCCTTGCGGTCCTTGGGTCGCCTCCGAATGGCGGTGGCATCGGTGGACACCGCCTCACTGTAGCCGCATGCCGTCCTCGCCTATCGCAGTCGCGGAATATCCATTAACATAATCACCGCTTGGGGAGCCGCGCGAGGACGGCCGGAAGGACCGCACATGTTGGAAAAAGTTCGCCGTGTGCTCAATTTTCAGGTCACAATCGGCCAGCTGATTGTCGTCGCTTTGGTCGTTGGAACGCCATATTTGCTGGTAGGGGTGGTCTGGACGACGACACACACCGAGCAACTTCGCCGGATGCAGGGTCTCGACCTGGCGGTCTCCTTTTTAGGCCAGATCGTCTCGTGGCCGGTCCTGCTGTTCTCGAACGTGTGCATGACGTGAGCGCAGCGGGGTCGAATTTGGCATTAACATACCGAACACATGGAGAAGCTGTGAGTCGTCGTCAGATGTACCTGGGAATCGCCGGACTACTGCTGGGCGTGGTCGGATTGTTCGCGCTCTTCTTTCCGATCTACCTGGATGAGTACGACTCGTACGGCGTCAAGATCACCTGCGGCAACGGCATCAGCTCCGATCTGACGCAGGCCCACCAGGCCCCTGGTGGCGCCGTCGTGTCGAGCTGCGACTCCGCCCTGCTCATGCGCCGCGCCTGGGCCATCCCGACCGTCGCCCTGGGCTGGGTGATGGTCACCGGCTTTCTGGTGGTCTGGGTGCACAACGGCCAGCAGCGGGATGCCGCCTACCCCGGGTAGCGCGCGTAACACCCGTCCATATCGCCGCCCACCCCACCCCGGAACGCCGCGATGCGGGTGAATCCGGCTGGCACGCTGATGCCGTCGGCGTCGCTGGCCACCATGTGGTTGGTGAGCAGCCCGGCCACGGCCTCGTCGAGGTCGCCGGCCGTCAGGACGAGTGACTTGCCGGACGGCAGGTCGATCGGCTCGGCCATCTTGCGGTGCGCAACCCCGGTCAGACATGCCGTGCGCAGCGCGGTCCACGGGCTCTGCATCGCCAGGCCACGCTCATGCTGCGCAGCCAGCGCATACCTCGACATCACGATCGACAGGGCCGTGTCATCGCCTTGGGGCAGACTCTGTTCCTTTTCAGAGGCGACTTTGCCCATCGCCGCCAGCGCGGGCAGGTCGACCACGATGGTGTTGGTGGCCGGACAGTAGGACGCCGGCGGGCTGGGCCTGGCGTCGGGGCAGCCGGCTGCCTTATAGGACAACGTCGGCGGGTTCTTGGGCGAGAAGACCTTGCCCATGAGTTCCATCAGCGTGGACAAGGTGTCTTCGTTGATCGGCACCTCGCCGGTCTCCGGGTCGCCGTTGGGATCCACCCGCAACGTGGTCGGGAGGTCACCGCGGCGCTGCTCGATCTCGGCCTTGTTGATCGACGCGCACGCCGGAGTGCCGCTGATGAAACCCATCTGGAACGCGCTCACCCGATCCAGGGCCGAGCCGTGTTCGTCGTCGTTTTGCGCGTCGGCGTCCATCACCGGGTCGCGGGTGGTGATGATCCCGGCCATCACATGGTCGAGGCCGTCGGCGGTGCTCAAGGTGAAACGCGGCGACTTGCCGTCGGCCACCCAGTACAGGTAGACCCCGGCGAAGCAATCGGCCTGCTGCTCACGCACGATGGTCGGGTCTCTTCTGGTGACCAGCTGCGCCATGGATTGCAAGGCGTGACCGAACTCGTGCGCCAACACACCATTCACCGACATGTCGCCGAAGTACTTCTGGGCCACCGCCATGAACACCCCGCGGTCCCAGGCGATCATGTTGCACCGGGAGGTGAAGAAGGCGTTGACGAGCTGGTAGGTCTCGTTGTGGCAGACGATGGGACTGTTCGGATCGTTGGAGTCGTAAGACACCAGCTTGTCGACGGGCTTGAACGAGCCTTTCAACGGAGCGATGTAGTTGGCTTTCCAGTACTCCTCGATGTCGTTGATAGACAGCAACGACAACTTGTCGATCGCCCCGTTGTTGGTGTTGATCACCGTGCCGGTTGCCGCGGGCGCGTTGGGGCGTTGGCCACTGGGGCCATTGGTCGCGGGTAAACCACCCACCCGGAACGGGTCGTTGAGGATCGACATGGCGCGGCCGCCGACGACGGTCGTGCAGCCGGCCACTACGAGTACCGCCCCCAGACAGGCGATCCCGGCCCGCGCCGACGCGACCAGCCCGCGAGAGCCACCACACCGCAACTTCATCTGACCAACCCCATCCCGACCGGTCTGCACTAAAGGAATCCCATCTTAGATGGATTGGTTTACCGTCAGCACCCAAACGAAGCGGCCCCGATGTCAGAACCGCGCAGTATCGTCGTCAGCCATCGGGTCGGTGCACGAAGTCATCGAGGCATTCCGGAAGGCGCCGTCAAATTCCGAGCGGGGCACGAAGTTCGAGCAGCTCATGGTGCGATATTTCGAACTCGACCCGACGATGTCGCAGCAGTATGACGCGGTGTGGCGGTGGATCGATTGGCCCGGGCGCCAGGGCAAGCCGGACACCGGTATCGACTTGGTCGCGCGCGAACGGGATACCGGTAGCTACACCGCTATCCAGTGCAAGTTCTACGAACCAACCCACACGTTGTCCAAGGGGGATATCGACTCGTTTTCACCGCTTCGGGCAAGACGGGCTTCGCCAACCGGGTGATCATCTCCACGACGGACCGCTGGGGCAAAAATGCCGAGAACGCCTTAGCCGATCAGATGATCCCGGTGCAGCGGATCGGGATGGCCGAGATCGCCGAGTCGCCAATCGACTGGGACGTCGCCTGGCCGCACGGCGACCTGCAGGTGAACCTGGCACCCGCGAGGCGCCACGCGCCACGCCCCCACCAGCAGCAGGCGATTGACGCGGTGTTCCGGGGTTATGGCTTGAGCAACGATCGCGGCAAGTTGATCATGGCGTGCGGCACCGGCAAGACACCAGCATTCTGCCGAGCTGGTGTCGATGGACGACGAGTTGACGTTCGGACCGGAGTTTCACCGACTCTCGTTCGGTGACGCGGTGGAACGCGGACTGCTCACCGACTACAAGGTGATGGTGCTGACCGTCGACAAGTCGGTGATCGCACCGCGGCTGGCACAGGAACTGGCCGGCGTATCCGGTGAACTCATGCTCGACGACGCGTCGAAAATCGTGGGCTGTTGGAACGGCCTGGCCAAACGCGCCGGCGCGGGCGTGGCCGCCGGCGAACCGCCGATGCGCCGCGCGGCGGCGTTCGCCAAGGACATCAAGACCTCCAAGCAGATCGCTGAGATGTTTCCGAAAGTGGTTGAGGCCTACCAAGAGCTGCTCGATGAGCATTTGGGCTCCGATAACACCAACCGCGGGTTGCGCTGCGTCGCACACCACGTCGATGGCACCTTCAACGCTCTTGAACGCAACGAGCAGCTTTCCTGGCTCAAAGGTGTTGTGGCTGAGGATGAATGCCGCATCCTGACGAATGCCCGCTGCCTGTCCGAAGGCGTCGACGTTCCCGCCCTGGACGCCGTACTGTTCTTGAACCCGCGCAATTCGATAGTTGACGTGGTGCAGTCGGTGGGCCGGGTGATGCGGAAGTCGTCGGAGACAAGGACTATGGCTACGTCATCCTGCCGGTGGCGGTGCCCGAAGGTGTCGAACCCGCGGTGGCGCTGGCCGATAACAAGCGGTTCAAGGTTGTCTGGCAGGTGCTCAACGCGCTGCGGTCGCACGATGAGCGGTTCGACGCGATGGTCAACAGCATTGCGCTCAACGCATCGTCGAAGAAGAAGGAAGGTGTAGGTAACGACAAGCTGCTCGGCGGCCACATTGGTCCAACCTCTGACGACCCGCGGCCCGATGTTGCCACTCAGATGGCACTGTTCTCCCTGTCGCAATGGCAAGAAGTGATCTATGCGCGCATCGTCAATAAGGTTGGCACGCGGACCTATTGGGAGCAGTGGGCCGCCGATGTTGCCGACACCGCCGCGACGCTGACCACCCGGATCAAGGCGCTGCTCGAAGGTGCTGGCCCGGGAGTGGCGACGGCTTTCGAACAGTTCCTTGCCGGGCTACGCGACAACCTGAACAACTCGATCACCGGTGAGGATGCGATCAGTATGCTGTCGCAGCATCTGATCACCAAGCCGGTGTTCGATGCGCTGTTCGCCGGGCACAACTTCGCGTCGCATAACCCTTGCCGTCCATGTTTGCGACCCCGTACCACACAAACGTTGGTTTATGCATGCTCGGCGTCGGTGGCGCAGAGATCTCTCTGTTGATGGTCGGTTCTCTTCCCGATCTGAACTTTCACGGATTCGGCGGCCAGTTCTTCCCGCGCTGGACATACGAGAAGGCCGAATCACCCTACGAAGAACTAGATTTCACGTCCGCCGACAACACCGACATAGACGAACACGGCTACCGGCACGTCGACAACATCACCGATGGAATCCTCAAGCTGTGCCGCGACGCCGTTGGCAATCAGGTCACCAAGGACGACATCTTCTACTACGTATACGGCCTGCTACACGACCCTGCCTACCGCGAAAGGTACGCAGCCGACCTGAAGAAGATGCTCCCCCACATCCCGACTCCCGAAACACGTGAGCGTTTCGAGCGATTCACCGATGCCGGCCGCAGGCTCGCGGAGCTGCACGTCGGCTATGAGTCCGTCAAGCCGTATCCCCTTGACGTACAACTGAAGCCAGGAGTAGGCGCAACAGACCGCGAAACGTGGCGTGTCCAGAAGATGAAATGGCACTCCAAGCAAGATCATTCGTCGATCGTCTACAACACCAAGGTGACGATCCAAGGCATTCCAGAGGAGGCCGAACGGTATATGCTCGGCTCCCGGTCGGCGCTTGGCTGGATCATCGACCGCTACCAGGTCACCACCGACAAGGCCTCAGGCATCGTCAACGATCCCAATGACTGGTGCGACGAACACGATGACCCGACTTACATCGTCGACCTCATCAAGAAGGTGACGACCGTCAGCGTCGAGACTATGAAGATCGTCGACTCGCTTTCGTGAACCGCTACAACAACCGCGTAATCCTGCTCTGCCCAACCGTATAGATGACAGGCCCCGGCGAACTCGCGGCACCTGCAATCGCTGCCACGTTGTCGATGAACCGCATCGCGGCGTCCTCTGCCAGAAGGTCAGCGCGAGGCACGCAAAACAACCGGGGATCACCGCCGCAACCAACTCATCAGTGAGCTGATCATCACCGCCGTCGCGGTCCAACCCGCACGCCCGCGCCCGATCACATACCGGCGCACCGTTTTGCGGTCACTGCCCGATAGCCGGGCCACCTCCCGCAACCCCAACCCCTGCAGCCACAGCCGCGGCATCTCCACGATCTCGATCACCGACACCTCCCGGTAGCTCATCTGGCCAATACAGCGGCCCAACAACCGGAAGATCCCGACGCCGCCTACGAACTCATCGTCGAAGGCCAGTCGTACCGACAACGCCAAAAGCCAAAGCCGGCCCCTCCGACTGCGTCGGATTGACCGGCAACGACTCCATCAGTCACCATCAACACGGCCCATAGCCGGAAGACCAACTGGTCCCATGCTCATGGCAACCAGTGGTCCCATCACCCTGGCCGGCGACAAGCAGATCACCTAGAGATCGCCTTCAAGAGTGGTATGGTCGTAGGAATCGGTTCCACCCCAATCAGATTCGCGGTTCGCTGGGACTTCGTTGAGTGCAGCGTCGCCAACTTCTGGTGGTCCGGCTGGCCTATGAGTACTCGATGAGCGCCCCGTCTGGGGTTGCTTTTCGCCAGCCCGGCACGGCATGTTTGCAATAGGTGCGCCGGAAAGTCTGGTCGGCAGCTTGGCCCGGAGCGGGCCGAGTGTGTTTCGGCTGGAAGGTTGATCCGTGTCAAGCAGACGGAGCAGCGTGTCGGACGCCCCACAAGCGCACGAGGTCGGCCTCCTGACCTACACCGGCCGATTAGGCGGCGGTCTTTGGGCGGATGTGCAGCGAAAGCTGCCTTTCTACACGACCGACTTCAAGGACGGGCTGCATTCGAAAGCCGTAGCATCTGTCAGTTTTCTTTTTTTCGCCTGCCTTGCGAATGCTATTGCCTTCGGTGGCCTCACCAGTGTCATGACCGACGGTGAGATCGGCATCGTGGAAATGATTGTGGCAACCGCCTTCGGCGGAATCCTGTTCGCGCTCCTGTCCGCTCAACCCCTGACAATTTTGGGCGGCACCGGCCCCATCGTCATCTTCACCGGCCTGCTGTACACGATGTGCCGGCGTTTCGATCTTCCCTTTTTACCGGTCTACGCCTGGGTAGGAGTTTGGTCGGGCGTTCTCATGCTCGTCCTCGCGGTCACCGATGCCAGCGCGCTGATGAGGTTCTTCACCCGCTTCGTCGACGAGATCTTCGCCGTCCTCATCGCCGTCATTTTCATCGTCGAAGCGGCGCGCTCCGTGGTGTCGCCCTTCACCGCGTCACCGCGCAACGACGCGACCGCCCTGATGACCGTGGTGCTGGCACTGGGAACATTTCTGTTGGCCCGCAACTTCAAGACTTTCCTGCAGACCAGGTATATCCAGCGCAGGTTCCGTGAATTCGTGGCAGATTTCGGACCCACCATCGCCATCGCGCTGATGACGATCTTCGCTTTGGCGTTGCCGGAGGTCAAGGTGGCGGACGTGGCCATTCCCGACCATTTCGGCACCACCACCGGCCGGCCCTGGCTCGTCGACATGTTCTCGGTGCCCGTCTGGCTGATCCTCGCTTGCCTCGGGCCGGCAATCCTCGTCACGGTTCTGCTATTTCTCGATCAGAACATTACGACTCGTCTGGTCAACAGCCCGTCGCATGCCCTCCGAAAAGGTGGGGGCTATCACCTGGACCTGGCTGTCGTCGCCGTCATCACGGCGGTGTGCTCGGTGTTCGGTTTGCCCTGGATCGTGGCGGCCACGGTCCATTCCCTCAACCACATCAAGAGTCTGGCGACCACCAGACGACCCGTCGAGACGTATCTGTCGCAGGGATTTGGCGCAAACCAGTCTGAAGACGACGACTCCGGTGCCGAGCGCATTCTAGCTGTCCGAGAAAATCGAGTCTCCCCGCTCGCGATTCATTTGCTGGTCGCGGCCTCAATTTTCATGTTGCCGGTGATCAAGAAAGTTCCGATCGAGGTACTTTTCGGCCTGTTCCTGTTCATGGGTTTCGCCACCCTCAACGGGACGGACTTCTATGCACGGTTGAAATTGTGGTTGACGGACCGCAATCTGTACCCCAACACCCACTACGTTCGTCATGTTCCCTGGAAAGTCATCCACGTCTTCACCTTCGTGCAGGTTCTCTGTCTGGTGGTGTTGTGGATCCTCAAGAGCAGCCCGGTGGGGATCTTGTTCCCCTTATTCATCGCGATGCTGGTGCCGTTGCGCCTTCTGCTCAACAGGTGGTTCCAGGCAGAGCATCTGGCCTTGCTCGACGCCAATGAGCAAGCCGACGACGAGAGCATGGGGGACTTCCGGCCCTGAGCTTCGAGGTGATGCAAGACGTCCTGATGCTGCAGTCCGAAAGACACTGAGCCGACTAAGAATTGGTATTCCACGTGTTGGGCTTGAAGACGGGATACACGCCCGACTTCAGCGGCCTACTGGGCTGTCCGCCGCCATCACAGCGTGCACACCGAACGGCCGACACGTTATCCAAACGCCTACGCGGGGCACGCCTGGACGGCACCTACGAAGACGAGATGCGAAAACTGCACCGCGTCGAGCTGCTGATCATCGATGATCTGGCGCTCCACCGCCTGGAAGACCACCGAAACCAGCGACTTCTACGAGCTCATCGTCGAACGCCACCGCAAAGCCTCGACCATCACCAGTAACCGCGAACCACCCTAGATCCTGACCATGATGGCCGACCCGCTCCTGGCCCAATCCGCGATGGACCGACTGCAATCGGCGGCTTACGAACTCGTCGTCGAGGCCAGTCCTACCGACAACGCCAAAAGCCAAAGCCGGTCCCGCCGACTGCGTCGGATTGACTGGTAACCACGCCGTCAGTCACCATCAACAGGGCCCGTGACCGAAAGACCAACTGGTCCCATGCTCATGGCAAACCGGTGGTCCCATCACCCTGGCAGGCGACATTCACCGAGACGCATCGACCACAATCGCGGCTGCGACCCGACCTCGGTGGCAATGGTATGCTCCGCCCCGCTGCAGCAGGGTTCGAGCGCTTCGCGCGTGATCGCCGAGATGATCAGCTTCGACTGCTGCGCCTCATGCCGCAAACAAGCATCCAGCGCAGCGGAAACCTTGGCCGTCATAAGTTTCATGAAGGCCAACGCCATTTGATGGAGAGCTAGGAGACTGCGGCGCCAGGTGATGCGGTTGCCAGGCCGACCGCGCGGCACCCGTCCAATAAGCGGTGGTCATATGTGACGAACGCCCTGAGCTCTCGTTTGATCTGGGAAGCGGCCGCGAGGTGAATAGCATCGAGAGAGCGTAGTGAAACCGGGCCGATTGTTTCAGCCAGAGCGATCACTGGTTCGGCGAGCGGGACTATGTCGAGCCCGTCGAGTAGGTAACGGGCACGCTCAGCATGGCCTGGTTGTCCGTATCGGGCAACTACTCTCATCAACTCGACCCGGCCCAGCGCGCTCGTCACGCCGTACTCACCCTGCCCATTTTGCGTAGTGAGCCAGTTCTGCAGTTCGGGCGTCTCAGGCTCGGCGATGAGCAGCTTAGTGAGGGCCGAAGTGTCTAGATAGATCACTGCTCGTCGCGCATCTCTTTGAGTACATCGGACAACGTGCGCGGGTGGTCCGGGGCCGGGGTAGCCGTGATGCGCAGCAGGTTTTCTGGACTCCGCGCCGGAAGTAGGGCACCTGCATTGATCAGTGATTCGCGAGACCGAAGGCCAGCCTGCACCGGGACGAGGCGAGCCACCAGCCGGCCGTTGCTGGTCACGCCGATCTCCTCACCGGCTTCGACCCGGGCCAGGTAGCGCGACGCATGCTGCCGCAACTCGCGAACTCCGATTGCTTCCATGCTCCTAACGCTAGCACGCTGTAGCACTCGCTGTGCTACACGGCTTAGGACACCCGGGTCCGGTGCCGCTTGTCATGGGGTGTGACGCCATTTACCCCGCCGATCGACCTCGCGTAGCTACCCACCGCGAACGCCACGCCAGAACCCATGACCGCCAGAGCTTCCCGATTGATATTGTCCACCGTGTCCCGCGCGCTCTGATAGTTGGGATCAAACCAGACACCCGGCTGCCCACCCCAAAGTCGCGCCTGCACAAAGGTTTTCGTCTGCGAAGCCCCGGTGGTCAGGCCCCCGATCGGCACGCCGGCCACCAGAAACGGGTGGTAGGCCACCCCGGTGTTGAACGGCATGTCGGCGGGGCGCTTACCGGCCAGATTCAGATAGCCGGCCAGCGTGCGCTCGATGGCGTCCGAGCCCTCCGGCACGTCGGCAGCCGACACCCCGGGCCCCGGAAGACCGGACTGATCGCCGTCATCGGTGAAGAAACCCGCGTTCGCCGATCCGAGCATGTCGAAGTTCAGATACAGCGCGATGTCGTTGAGCGCGGCGTTATCCAGGCCGAAGACGTAGTCCATGGCGCCGTTGAGGCCGTTGTGTTCGCCGCCCCAGAACACGAACCGCACGGCGTTGCTCACCGGTGGCAACGGACCCAGCTGCAGCGCGGTTTCCAGTACCGCGGCCACGCCCGACCCGCCGTCGTTGATGCCCGGCGTATCCCGTGGGCTGTCCAGATGCGAGCCCACCATGACCACTTCATGGGGCGCGCCAGTCTTGGTCTGCGCCACCACGTTTCGCGATTTGATCTTGAGATTCTCGGCGTCCAGTACCAGCCGTACCGGAGTGGTGGCCCGCTCCAGCGCGGCAGCCCCGCTGCCGGCGACCACCGCGACCGGCACGGTGAGCTGGTTGTAATAACCGGGGTTGAACAAGGTGGGCGGGGCGCCCTGATTGCTGGGCTGGCTGACCACGATCAATGCCGCGGCGCCCTTGGCCACGGCGGTGTTCTGCTTGTCGACCACCGAGCATCGGGTGTCGTCGACCACGGCGATCGCACCCGCCGGCAACGCAGACGGGTAATCGCTCGCGGCGCAGCCGGCGGGTTGTGCAGGCCGGACCGTCGGGGCGGTCAGCCCCCCGGACGGGGTTCGGATCAGCAGCGACGCCTGGTCGACGGGATAGCTACGGCCGGCCACCGTCAGCGTCGGCTTGCCCTGCGACACGGCGGACAACCGTTCGAACTGCGGCGTCGACACTTCAAAGCCCTTGTCGCGCAATGCCTTCGCGACATAATCGACAGTAGCGTCGTGGCCGGGTGTGCCCTCGGCCCGGTTGCCCTTGTTGGCGTTGGCGATCGCCTGCAGCGCGCGCAGGTGGGTGAACATGCCGTCCGCTGTCACCTTGGCCGCCAGCATCCGGCCTAGGTCCGGTGCCGCGGCCGGGGGCGCCGGCCGCGGCGTCGAACATCCCGCCAGCAGGCAGGCGAGCACTACCGTCGCAAGCCCGCGCCTCATGGCTTGGCGAGCACGTGGCGGGTGCGGTCCCCCATCACTGGAACACCGTTGCGGCCGGTGAGGTCCTGTGCGTACAGACCGATGGCGTAGGCGACGCCACCGCCCTGAATCCCCAGCGAGGTGCGATCGATGTGCTCGAGGGTGTCGCCCTTCTGGTGGTAGTTGGGATCGAACGGCTGATCGGCGGTGCCGCCCCACAGCTTGGCCTGCTCTTCGTTCTTCTTGACCTCGGCGCCGGAGAACAACCCGCCCGACGGGATGCCCGCCAAGGTGAACCCGTCGTAGTCGGAGCGGCCGTCGAACGACGTGTCCTGCGCGGTCTTGCCCGCCATCTTCAGATAGGCGACCAGCGTTCGCTCGATACCGGCCGAGCCCTCGGGCACCACCGGCTGACCGCGGGCGTCCAGCGGCAGCGATTGGTCACCGTCATAGGTGAAGTAGCCCGGGTTGGGCGAGGCCAGCATGTCGAAGTTCAAATAGAGCGCTATGTTCTTGAGCGCATCGAGATTCAACGACTCGACGTAATTCCGCGAGCCGATCAATCCCAATTCTTCGGCTCCCCAGAAACCGAAACGAACGGCGTTGTGCACGTGCGGCGAATTCCCGAGTTGCACTGCGGTTTCCAGGATCGCGGCGACGCCGGAACCGTTGTCGTTGATGCCCGGTCCCTCCGGCACGCTGTCCAGGTGCGCGCCGGCCATCACCACATCGGTGGGTGAGCCGGTCTTGGTCTGCGCGATGATGTTGCGCGCCTTGAAACTCTTGGTGTTCGCATTGAGCTTGACGGTGGCCGGGCCGGATTTGCCGCGCAACTGAACCCCGACTGACTTGGTGACACTGACCACCGGAATTTTGACGTCGGTGTTGACGCCCAGCGTGCCGCCCATCGACTGCTCGTCGACGTTGTCGGCGACGATCAGCGCGACGGCGCCCTGCTGCGCAGCGGTCTCTTCTTTCTGGGCGAACTGGCAGTTGCCCCGATCCACCAATACCACCGCGCCTTTTACCGGCAGCTTGTCGTAGTCGGAGGCAGTGCAACCCGGACTGTCGTCGGTGGGTGCGAACACCAGCGGACCGGTGATTCCCTCCTCCGGGGTGCCAAGGCTGTACTCCAGGGCGCGCGCCTCGGCGCTCAGTCCCCCGACGGCCACCTGCCCCTTCTCGGCGTGGAAGACGCGCGCGGAGAACTCCGGTGTCTGCACGTCAAAACCACTGTTGCGCAACGTGTTGACGACATAGTCGACGCTGGCTTCATAACCGGGTGTGCCCACCGCGCGGGTTCCGTTGTTGGCGTTGGCGATGTCCTGAAGTTTCGACAGGTGCGCCATCATGGCGTCGGTACTCACCTTGTTGCGCAACGTGGTGGCGAACTCGGCGGCGGCGGGGTTGCTGGGAGCTGGCTGCGATTGAGTTGACCAGCGAACGCAACCCATTGCCACGAAAGCAACGATCACGGCAACGGCCAGCACCGCCGGTATCGTCTTTGATTTGTTCGACATTGCGCTCAAGATTAGACCGCCACGGCGGCTGATGTCGCGAAAGCCGCATCCGCACAGGCGGATGCGGCTTCGCTGCAGAGCAATCAGATCAAACGAAAAGCGCGGTGAACGGTGCGAACGGGAGATTGCGTACCACGAACCAGACCAGTACTAGCGACAGCGCTACTACCGCTGCCCAGCGTCGGTGCTGCCAACTCCTGATTCGTCGACCTACCAGGCGGCCATATGTCCAAGTCAGGTAGGCCCACACCAACAGCCCCACCGCCACCAGGCCAAGCGCGTTAAACCTGGCGGCTGCCAATAGATTGCCATGCATAAGGCTGTACAGCATTCGCAAGCTGCCACACCCGGGGCAATCGATTCCCAACAAGGCTTTGGTGGGACACACCGGCAGCGGGCCGTTCGGGGTTGTCGGATCACCCAGCCAGATTGCGGCACACGCCAATGTCGTGGATGCCGCCACCAGTAGTGGCGGACCCAAGCTCAGCGTTGCCGCCCCCTGGCGGGTCACCATCAGCGCACCGGACTTAGTACAAGGTGGTTAGCATCATCGCCGCGCTCTGAGTCCCGCTGTTGAGAGCACCAACCGCCAACAAGATGCCGTAGATGACGAACACGATCACGCCGGCCACGGCCGACCAGATCACGAACTTCTTGGCAGCATCCGCAGACGCCTGCGCCTCCGCGTACCGGCCCTGTGCCCACAACCCGTTGACTTGGGTGGACTTGACGATCGCAACGATGCCAAGGGGGAGGCAGCAGAACAGGGTCACCAGGATGGACCAGACCAGGTAGTTGTCGGGTTGCTGTCCGGCGGGCGGCTGCTGCGGCGGGTAACCGGGAGGTGGTGGTTGTGTCATGGATTCTCCAGTCAAAGAAGTTAGCTGGCGTAAAGCGGTGCTTACCATACCGGAGAGCCGTCGCTACGGCATCACCAACCGGAAAATAGTCAACTGTGCAAAATGCCCATGCCGTTTCCAGCGGAATCAGCTATGGTCCGGCGCCCTCACACCGGTATAACCCGGCAATAAAATCCATGCCCAGACAGACAATTGCCAGCGGAATATGTTGCAGATCATGGACATAGCTGCCTGAATGCGTATTGACAGAAAACTCTGGTTTTCCGGCAAGCGACACAAATAGACTCCTGCATGTCAGCGCAGCCGCACCGTCGGTCCGACAACCCTAAGGAGTAAGGATGTCTCACTTCACCAACGCGCTGCGGGCCGCGACGGCTACCGCGCTCATGGGCAGCTTTGCCTGCCTGGGTACTGCCACCGCGACCGCAGACCCAACAGGCAACTCGTCCGACGTCAACACCCTGGCCGCAAACCTGTCGAAGGGTTACGGCCTCAACAACTGCACCGCGCAGTCGATTAGCGCCGGTGAACTGGCCGCGCTTTCCTGTGGGCAGAGCCCCGATTCGGCAGGACCCGCTCAGGCCAAGTACATCCTTTTCGCCAACGCCGACGATTTGGCCGGCTCGTTCAAGGCCAGCATCAAAGACGAAACACTGACGGCGTGCGGGGATAGCGGTCAATCGCCGACCACCTGGCATCAGGGCAGCGCCGGCACCACCGCAGGGCAGGTCGCTTGCGGGACGTATCAGGGCGCCGCCGAGATCATCTGGACCACCGACGCGAAGAACATTCTGAGCTACATCCGCGCATCCAACACCGATGTCCCGGCGCTCTACCAGTGGTGGCGGACAAACGGCTAGCTCAGCCCTGCGGCCCAACCCTCGAAATCGAGTGTGAACTCAGGGCTTTCACTGTGCATCGTGGGCGTCACCGATCCCATTGTCGCGCCCACGATGCACACTCAACGCCAGGGGTTCACACCGCTTTGCAGACGAGTTCGGCCACCGCACGCATCCCGGCACCGTTGGGGTGCAGCGGTGCCGGCCGACCAGGAAGCGGCACACCAGGTCTCGTCGTCCAAGGCTTTTCCGACCACGCGTGATGGTCGCGGCTGGCCGCCCCGGCACTCACGACCTCGCATTCGGCTGCCGCGGCCGCATCGGCCGTGAGGCGTTCCAGGGTGGTAGCCACATGCCACCCCAGCTCGGCATCCCGCTGCGACAGCGGCGGAGCCGGCACACCCGCCGGCGGCAGCACAGTGAGGTAGTCGATGAACAGAATGCGCGCGCCCGGGGCGCGCTGGCGCAGCGTCTTGCCCACCGCACACAACGATTCGAAGACCTGTGCCAGCGCGCGGTCTCGGGTATCACGGTCGAGCAGTTCACGTATCCGCCCGCCCAGCATCGGCAAATGCCGCATGGCGTGCGGCAACGACGCGACCGTCAGCAACGGAATGTAGCCCACATCATTGCCGCCGATGGTGACCGTTACCAATGTTTCCGAGCCGTCCAGAGCCGTGACCTGGGGCGGTGCGCCATGCTGATGCTCGGTGAGCACATGCGCGGTGGTCGCACCGGAATAGGTGACGTCAACCAGGTCCAGGTTCAGCCGCTCGGCAACCAGGTGCGGGTAGTTGTGCGCCGATCTTCCGGCGCGCCAAGGAGCTCCGCTCGCGCGGGGCGCAATGCCGGGCCCGGCCGCCATTGAACTGCCCAACGCCACATAACGGTTCATAAGGCGGGGCTGGAAGCCTGCGCCCAGAACCGCTTGGGAATGCGGCCCGCCTTGCGCGCCAGATAGCCCGCGGTGACGGCGGTGGCCATCGCCGCGGCCATGGTGGGCGGGTCGGCGGCGCGGGTCACCGCGGTGGCTAATAGCACTGCAGCACAACCCAATTCCATGGCCAGCGCGGCGTCGCTGGCGGTACCGATGCCGGCGTCGAGCACGACGGGCACACCCGCGCGCGCGACGATCATCTCGATGTTGTGCGGGTTGGTGATGCCCAGACCGGTGCCGATCGGCGAGCCCAATGGCATCACCGCCGCGCAGCCGGTGTCCTCCAGGCGACGGGCCAGGGCCGGGTCGTCATTGGTGTATGGCAGTACGACAAATCCGTCGTCCACCAATTGTTCTGCGGCCCTGACTAATTCGACGGCATCTGGCAGCAGGGTGCGTTCGTCGGCGATAACCTCGAGCTTGACCCAATTGGTGTTCAGCGCCTCGCGGGCCAGCTGCGCGGTCAGCACCGCCTCGGCGGCGCTGCGGCAGCCTGCGGTGTTGGGCAGCGGAGTGATACCCAGCCGGTTGAGCAGATCAAGCAGTCCGGTCCCGCCCTCGGCATCGACCCGGCGCATCGCCACCGTGGTCAGCTCGGTGCCCGAGGCGATCAGGGCCTCCTCGAGTACCGCCAGATTGCTCGCTCCGCCGGTCCCCATGATGAGCCGCGAAGCGAAGCTACGGTCCGCGATCGTCAACTTGTCAGCCACCTTGCACCGCCGTCACCACCTCGAGTCGGGCACCATCGAAGAGCCTTATTTCCCAGTTAGATCGGGGCAGGACCGCTAAATCGAGCGCCACCGCGACACCGCGGTCCGGGAAGCCCAGCGACGCCAGCAGCTTGGCCACGGTGGTCTGCTCGTCGACCTCGACCCGCTGGTCGTTGACAACCACGATCATGAGACCGCTCCCACCGCAGCGAGTTCGGACACGATCCGTTCGGCGGTCCACGGCGCCAACAGAAATCCCGAGCGGCCGTGGCCGGTGGCCACCAGCGTCCGCTCATCCAGCCGGTGCACCAGCGGCAGGTTGTCCGGGCTCATCGGCCGCAGTCCGGCGGCGCACTCGGCCAGCTCATACTCACCCAGCGCCGGCACCACCGCGCACGCGTCGTCGAGTAGGTCGCGCACTCCCGACACGACCGGGGCGGTGTCGCGGCCGTGCTCGTATTGCGTGGCACCGACCACCACACCATCTGCGCGTGGCACCAGGTAGACCTGCCGCCCATGTACGCGGGCGCGAATCACCCTCTGCAGCAACGGCATACAACCCTTGCGCCAGCGTAGCCGCAGCACCTCGCCCTTCACCGGACGCACCGGCAGGCCGGGCCACAACGAAGGTGCGTCGATGCCGTTGGCAATCACCACGGTTTCGCCCACGGCGTCAGATAGCTCGTGTACCGGGGCCGCCCACCGAACGCCCAGCCGTTCGCAGTCCAGGCGCAGCGCGTCGAGCACGGCGCGGTTGTCGACGGCGAGTTCGGTGGGAGCCCGGAAACCGTGCCGGATGCCCTGTGCCAGTAGTGGTTCCACGTCGCGGGCGGCGGACTCCCAGGCCACCGGGTGCCCCTGCGCCGACAACCAGTCCGCGACGGTACGCAGGTCGGCGACGTCGGCCGCGTCGACGGCGACAACCAATGACTCGTGCGCGGTGACCACTTGCGGCGGCAGCCCATGCAGAAAGCCCTCGCGCCACAGCCGCAGCGACTCCAGGCCCAGCCGCAGCAACCGCTCCTCACCGGGCCAGCCTTCGCTGTGCGGGGCCAACATGCCGCCCGCCACCCACGACGCTCCGGCTTCGCTGGTGCGGTGTACCCGTACCGTCCAACCGGCTTGCGCCGCGCGCCGCGCCACCGACAGCCCGATGACGCCGCCGCCTATGACGGCCAAGGACCCGGTCGGCATGCTGTCCTCCCTTCGCCGGCATGATCCGGATCAGGTGTGACGGTAAGGGCGGGCGCGCCCACTCTCAGACCCCGTTCCCGGGACTCCCGTGTCTACAAGCTTCCACGCTAGCGCGCTAGCGTCACGATGTGCACCATCGCGGTCTCGAGGTCCTCGCAACAGCCAGGCTTTACCTGTGCACCGACGCTCGGCGCGAGCGGGGCGACCTGGCCGAATTCGCCGATGCGGCGCTGTCGGGTGGGGTCGACATCATCCAGCTGCGCGACAAGGGTTCACCCGGTGAGCAGCGGTTCGGCCAGCTGGAGGCGCGCGACGAGCTGGCCGTTTGCGAGATCCTGGCCGACGCGGCCCGCCGCCATGGCGCTCTGTTCGCGGTCAATGACCGCGCCGATATCGCCCGCGCGGCCGGCGCCGACGTGCTGCACCTGGGCCAGGGCGATCTGCCCCTGGGGATCGCCCGCGACATCGTCGGCCCGGACATGGTGATCGGCCTGTCCAGCCACACCGCCGGCCAAGCGGCGACGGCAGCCGGGGCCGACTATTTCTGCGTCGGACCGTGCTGGCCCACCCCAACCAAGCCGGGGCGCCCGGCGCCGGGCCTGGACCTGGTCCGGACGGCCGCCGGGCTCGCCGGGGACAAACCATGGTTCGCCATCGGCGGCATCGATGCACAGCGGCTGCCCGAGGTGCTGGCCGCCGGGGCCCGCCGGATCGTGGTGGTGCGCGCGATCACCGCGGCTGCGGACCCCAAGGCGGCCGCCGAACAGCTCAAGTCAATGCTTGCAGCAGCGTGCTGATCCGGGGACTGAGCGGCACCTGATCCGCGTCCCCGGGCATGCACCAGACGAAGACCCCGGCCTCTAGCTCCAGGGTGCGTGGCAGGCTGCGGCGCCGTTCGTCGCCGTGGCCCAGCGGCAGCGTGGCCGGGGCGGACCGCAACCCCTGCCAGCTCGCGGCGAAGCCGGGGTGCAGCGGCAAATTGGTCACCTCGTGCTCGGCGACCCAGCGCAGCTCGGCGCTTTCCCGGTTGGGCACGGTCTCGAGCAACTCGGCCGCATCGGCGACGACGGTCGTGTAGGTCCACTCGGTGCCGCTGGGCCGCGCGGTCACCACCACCGCCCGCACCTCCACCAGCGCGGCGTCCAGGCCAGCCTCTTCGTGTGCTTCGCGAACCGCGGTCTGCTCGGGGGTCTCGTGGCTGTCACGCGCACCGCCGGGCAGACCCCAGGTACCGCCCTGATGACTCCACACCGCCCGATGCTGCAGCAAAACGGCGGGAGTTCCGTCGGCCAGTGGAGCCCGCAGCAGCAGGCCCGCGGAGCCGTATCTACCCCAGAAGTGGACGCCGCTGTCGGAAATCACCCATCCGTCACCGTCGCCGCGCACGAACTCAGGGTAATGGCGGATTAATGTTCCAGCCTCCCCACATCCGTCGGCACATTCTCTTAAGATTCGCTTATAGAGGTTCGTAATATGGCCGAAAGATGAGGTGTCGGAGAAAACGTGACGGTTGAGCTGGCGCACCCGTCGACCGAGCCACTGGGGTTACGCTCGCCCGCGGAACCGGCCCACCCCCGCTGGTGGTTCGTGGTGACGACGCCAGGTCGCATCCTGACCATCGGCATCGTGCTGGCGGCCCTCGGCGTCGCCAGCGCATTCGCCACCTCGACGACCATCAATCACCGGCAGCAAGTGCTGACCACCGTGCTCGAGCACACCGAGCCGCTGTCGTTCGCGGCCGGCCGGCTCTACACCACGCTGTCGGTCGCCGACGCCGCAGCGGCCACCGCGTTCATCGCCCAGGCCGAACCGCGCGCCGTCCGGCTGCGCTACGAACAGGCCATCACCGACGCCGCGGTGGCAGTGACCCGGGCGTCGAGTGGGCTCACCGACGAGCCGTTGGTGCAGTTGCTGGGCCGGATCAACGCCGAGCTGGCGGTGTATACCGGGCTGATAGAGATCGCGCGCACCAACAACCGGGCGGGTAATCCGGTCGGCTCGTCGTATCTGTCCGAAGCCTCGGGGCTGATGCAGTCGACGATCCTGCCCGACGCCCAGCAGCTATACCAGGCGACCTCGACGCGGGTGGACAACGAAACCACGGCGTCGACCCAGATCCCGGCGCCGGTGATCCTTGTCGTGACCACCACCGTGGTGTTCGGCGCGTTCTCGCATCGCTGGCTGGCCCGGCGCACCCGACGTCGGATCAATCCGGGCCTGGTCGTCGGCGCGCTCGGTATCCTCGTCATGGTGGTGTGGGTCGGGACCGCGCTGACTATTTCGACTACGGCCAGCCGTAGCGCGAAGGACACTGCGGCCGAGTCGCTCAAGACCGTGACCAACTTGGCCATCACCGCCCAGCAGGCGCGAGCCGACGAGACGCTGTCGCTGATCCGCCGCGGCGACGAGGAAGTCCGCAAACAATCCTTCTATCAGCGCATCGATTCCATGCACCACCAACTCGACGCCTACATGGCACGCAACGACGCCGTCGACAAACCCGACCTGCAGGGCGCCGACCAGCTGTTGGTCCGCTGGCAACAGGCCAACGACCGGATCAACTCCTATATCTCAGTCGGCAATTACCGGGCCGCCACCCAGGTCGCGCTTGGCAAGGGTGAGGACGACTCGACACCGGCGTTCGACAAGCTCGACGAAGCCCTGACCAAAGCCATGGATCAAAGCCGAAACCACCTGCGCAACGACGTCCTCAACGCGCATCGAGGGCTGGCCGGCGCCCAGGTCGGCGGCGTGGTGCTCAGTCTGGGCGCCGCCGTCGCGGTGGCCCTGGGCCTGTGGCCGAGGCTGAAAGAGTACCGATGATGAGGCGCCTGGCGCTGCTCGTGGTGGCATTACTACTGGCCGGCTGCGGCCATTCCGAACCGTTGAAAGTCGAGACGACGCCGACGCTGCCGCTGCCCACGCCGGTCGGCATGGAGGAAATGCCGATTCAGCCGCCGCTGCCGCCGGACAACACCAGCCAGGACTGCAACCCGACCGCCAGCCTGCGTCCCTTCCCCAACAGGGCCGACGCCGACGCCGCGGTGGCCAACATCCGCACCCGCGGCCGGCTGATCGTCGGGCTCGACATCGGCAGCAACCTGTTCAGCTTCCGCGACCCGATCACCGGCGAAATAACCGGTTTCGACGTCGACATCGCGGGCGAGGTGGCGCGCGACATCTTCGGTGGCCCAAACCACGTCGAGTACCGCATCCTGTCGGCCGACGAACGCATCACGGCGCTGCAGAGATCTCAGGTCGACGTCGTCGTCAAGACCATGACCATCACCTGCGAGCGGCGCAAACTGGTGAATTTCTCTACGGTGTACCTCGATGCGAACCAGCGCATCCTCGCGCCGCGGGACTCGCCGATCGCACGGGTTTCCGACCTGTCCGGCAAGCGCGTCTGTGTGGCCCGGGGCACCACGTCGCTGCGCCGCATCCGTGAAATCGCACCACCGCCGATCGTCGTGTCGGTGGTGAACTGGGCCGACTGCCTGGTGGCGCTGCAGCAGCGCGAGATCGACGCCGTCAGTACCGATGACTCGATCCTGGCCGGGCTGGTAGAAGAAGACCCTTACCTGCACATCGTCGGGCCGAACATGGCCACCCAGCCCTACGGCATCGGGATCAACCTGGAAAACACCGGCCTGGTCCGGTTCGTCAACGGCACGCTCGAACGCATCCGCACCGACGGCACCTGGAACACGTTGTACCGCAAATGGTTAACGGTCCTCGGCCCGGCGCCCGCCCCACCCACCCCGAGGTACGTGGACTGATGGGCAAACCCACTCAGGAAAAGCCGCAGACCGAACAGCCGGCCGCTGACGCCGAAGACGTGAGTCCGGGCACCCAGCCCGCCGAGATGCACACCACCGGGTCCTCGGAACGGCCGCTGGCCACCCAGGCGCTGTTCCGCCCCGACTTCGACGATGATGACGACGACGACTTCCCCATCTCGCTGGGCAGCATCGATACCCAGCCACAGGATCGCATCATGGCCGCACAGCGCAAGCTGCAGCCAGTCCGGCAGCTCGGCGGTGGGTTGGTGGAAATCCCGCGAGTGCCCGATATCGATCCGCTCAAGGCGCTGATGACCAGTCCGGTGGTCCCGGAGTCCAAGCGCTTCTGCTGGAACTGTGGACGACCGGTCGGCCGGTCCAGCGCGGAGGGCAAGGGCGCCTCGGAGGGCTGGTGCCCGTATTGCGGCAGTCCGTATTCCTTCCTGCCACAGTTGAGCCCGGGCGACATCATCGCGGGGCAGTACGAGGTCAAGGGCTGCATTGCGCACGGCGGACTGGGCTGGGTCTACCTTGCCGTCGACCACAACGTCAACGACCGCCCGGTGGTACTCAAAGGCCTGGTGCATTCCGGTGACGCCGAGGCGCAGGCGATCGCGATGGCCGAACGCCAGTTCCTGGCCGAGGTGGTACACCCGTCGATCGTGCAGATCTTCAACTTCGTCGAGCACACCGACAAGCACGGGGATCCGGTCGGCTACATCGTCATGGAGTACATCGGCGGGCAATCGCTCAAGCGCAGTAAGGGCGAGAAGCTGCCCGTCGCCGAGGCGATCGCCTACGTATTGGAAATCCTGCCCGCGCTGGGGTATTTGCATTCGCTCGGCCTGGTCTACAACGACCTGAAGCCGGAGAACATCATGCTCACCGAGGAGCAGCTCAAGCTGATCGACCTGGGCGCGGTGTCGCGGATCAACTCGTTCGGATACCTCTACGGCACACCGGGTTTCCAGGCACCGGAGATCGTCCGGACCGGGCCGACGGTGGCCACCGACATTTACACGGTGGGACGCACGCTGGCGGCGTTGACCTTGGACCTGCGCACCCGCAACGGCCGCTATGTAGACGGGCTGCCCGAAGACGACCCGGTGCTGGCTACCTACGACTCCTTCGGGCGGCTGCTGCGCCGCGCCATCGAACCCGATCCCCGGCGCCGGTTCGCCAGCGCCGACGAGATGTCCGCGCAGTTGATGGGTGTGCTGCGCGAAGTGGTTGCCCAGGACACCGGGATTCCGAGGTCCGGGCTGTCGACGGTATTCAGCCCCAGCCGCTCGACGTTCGGCGTGGACCTCTCCGTCGCGCACACCGATGTGTACCTGGACGGACAAGTGCATTCGGAGAAGCTGACCGCCAAGGAGATCGTGACCGCGCTGCCGGTACCGCTGGTCGATCCGGCCGACGTCGCCGCCCCGGTCCTGCAGGCCACGGTGCTTTCCCAGCCGGTGCAGACGTTGGACTCGCTGCGCGCGGCCCGCCACGGTGCACTGGACGCCGAAGGGCTTGACTTGTCCGAATCGATCGAGCTGCCGTTGATGGAAGTGCGGGCGTTGCTTGACCTGGGCGACGTCAGCAAGGCCACCCGCAAACTCGACGACCTCTACGAGCGGGTCGGCTGGCGCTGGCGGCTGGTCTGGTATCGGGCCGTGTCGGAGTTGCTCACCGGCGACTACGACTCCGCGACAAAGCATTTCACCGAGGTGCTCGATACCTTTCCCGGCGAGTTGGCGCCCAAGCTGGCGCTGGCTGCCACCGCCGAACTGGCCGGCACCACCGACGAGCACAAGTTCTACCAGGCGGTGTGGCGGACGAACGACGGCGTGATCGCGGCGGCGTTCGGATTGGCGCGGGCGCAGTCGGCCGAAGGCGATCGAGCCGCCGCGGTGCGAACCCTTGACGAAGTGCCGGCTACCTCAAGGCATTTCACGACCGCACGGCTCACCAGCGCGGTGACCCTGCTGTCCGGGCGGTCGACGAGCGAGATCACCGAGGAACAGATCCGCGACGCCGCCCGACGGGTGGAGGCGCTACCGCCCACCGAGCCGCGAGTGCTGCAGATACGGGCGCTGGTGCTCGGCGGCGCGATGGACTGGCTGGAAGACAATGAAGCCAGCACCAACCACATCCTCGGGTTTCCCTTCACCGAGCATGGCCTGCGACTGGGCGTCGAGGCGTCGCTGCGCAGCTTGGCTCGCGTGGCGCCCACGCAGCGGCATCGCTACACACTGGTCGACATGGCCAACAAAGTGCGGCCCACGAGCACTTTCTGAGTGTGCTTCCTTGGCTTTCTGGTGCACAATCGATGCTGCGATCGTCTCGCGTGTGCACTCTTGGATTCCAGTGTGTTGCATTGGCGGTCGAATGGCTTTTGCGGCGCCGTGGGTACACACTCAAAGCCGGTAGTACACAGTCGATTCTGAGATACTTCGCGTGTGCGCCCTTGGCTTCGCGTGTGCACCCTTGGCGGCCGAATCGCCCGCGACCCACCATGAGTACACATTCGAGTACACACTCAAAGCCGCTGGCGCACAGTCGAATCCGCGATAGCATCGCGCACCCGCCGCAGAATATCCGCCGGACGGTGTTCGGCGACAACCCGGATGACGGTCCAGCCCATTCGCTGCAGCATCTCCAGCCGCTCGATGTCCCGGCGAAACTGTCGCTGGTCGACCCGATGCTGGTCGCCGTCGTATTCGACGGCGACCAGCCAATGTTCCCAGCCCAAGTCCAGGTACGCGATCGGAATCCCATCTGCATCGAGTACCGGTATCTGGGTCTGCGGCCGCGGTAGCCCGGCATCGATCAGCAACAGCCGTAGATAGCTTTCCCGAGGCGACTGCGCGCCCGCATCTACGAGTTCCAAAGCACTTTCCAGTCGCCGCAGCCCTGGCGATCCGGGATGACGCCTGGCCACATCCAATACATTTTCAATTTTGAAGCCAGTTGCCAGCGCCAGGGAATCAAGCCGCGCAACCGATGAGCGGACCGCCCCGCGCCGGCCGAGATCGAACGCGGTGCGCTCTACAGTGGTGACCACACGGCCGTCCAGCAGCTGCGTTTCGCCGTCGAGAAGCATGTCGCGCCGGGTCATCACACCCCGCGGTGGACGAGTGTTGGAATGAATCAGCTCGACCGGCACCCCGTCGGGAATCCACTTGGCGCCGTGCAATGCCGCAGCAGCTGCTCCGGCGATGACTCCCTGCCGGTTCGACCACAGCCAGGCTGCGCCGACGCGCTGGTACAGGGACGGCTCGACGCCCCTAGCCAGGTAGACGTTCGGAAAGACCGCCCGGTACCGGGTCCGCAGTTGGTGACGGCTCAACGCTCCGCAGGTCAGTACCTCACTGCCCAGGAATGCTTCCAGCTTCACGGCGCAAACAATTGCACGTCAACAACCGACCGCGGTTCCCGTTATCCACAGGCCCAAAACTCAGCGAAAACACAGGTCGGCAGGTCACAGTTAGGCAATGGCCGGGCAGTCCGCACGCTGGATCACCACGGCCCGCGTCTTGCGCCGGGCCGGCTTCGGCGTGACCGGCAAGCAGGTCGACGCGGTAGCGAGTCAGGATTGGCCGACGTACGTCGACAGCGTGCTGGCCGCCAACCCAGACGCCGACCCGGGTGCACTCGCCACCCCGATGCCCACGCTCACCCCGCCGCAGCCTCCCGGCAAGGGCGCAACCCAAGCCGCCCGCAGACAGTACGGACGCCAGCTCTCCGAGCAAGCCGACGAGCTGACCCGGTGGTGGATAGGCCGCATGGTGGCCGTCCAGACGCCGACCCACGAAAAGCTGACATTCTTGTGGCACAACCACTTTGCCACCTCCGCGCAAAAGGTCCGGATCGCGGCGTACATGGCCGCGCAGAACCAGAAGCTGCGCACCCTGGCGCTGGGCGACTTCCGAAACCTGGCATACACGATGCTCACCGACGCCGCGATGCTGCGCTGGCTGGACGGGCAACTCAACACGGCCAAGGCGCCCAACGAAAACCTTGCTCGGGAGTTCATGGAGCTGTTCACGCTCGGACATGGCAACGGCTACACCGAGGACGACGTTCGTGCGGGGGCCCGCGCCCTGACCGGATGGGTCATCGACGCCGACGGCCAGACCGCGCTGCTGCCGCGGCGCCAGGACACCGGCCCCAAGACGTTGTTCGGGATCACACACGATTTCGACGTCGCCGGGTTCTGCGACACCGTGCTGGCTCAGCCGGCCTCGCCGGCCCATGTCGCCGGACGCTTGTGGCAGCAACTCGCCTCCGACGACCCGCCGTCGCCGCAGGTGCTGAACCGCCTCGTCACCGCCTACGGCCCCACGCGCGACCTGAAGGCGCTGACCCGGGCCGTCCTCACCGACGGCGAGTTCGTCGGCGGCCGGGCCACTGTGGTCACCGCACCGGTCGAGTGGCTGGTCGGCATCATCCGGGCCCTGCAAGTCCACGTCGAGCAACACCAGAAGCTGGTCGACGTGACGCTGCGGGCGCTCGGCCAACGGCCCTTCTTCCCCACCGACGTCAACGGCTGGCCGCGCGGGCAGGTGTGGCTGTCCACCGCATCGGCCAGGGCGCGGCTGCGGGCCGCGATTCAGCTGGCACGCAGCGGCGACCTGTCGGTGATTGAAAGTGCCGCTGTCGGCGAGCGGATCGACGCCGTGGGCTATCTGATCGGTGTGGGCGCGTGGACCGATGGAACCGCCAATGCGCTTGAGCCGCTGATACATAGACCGGCGCAGCTGGTCGCAGCCGCCGTCAACTCCCCCGAATACCTGACCTCATAGCGAGATTGCCATGCCCGATTTCAACCGCCGCCGATTCCTGATCACAGGTGCCGGCGTGGGCGCGGTCGGTCTGCTGTCCGGAAGCATGGCGGTCGGCTGGCACGATCTGATGCACGCGGCCCACGAACGGCCACTGGCCGACAACGCCGGCATCTTGGTGATCGTCACCCTCTACGGCGGCAATGACGGGATCAACACGTTGATTCCCTACGCGGACAACGCTTATCACGATGCCCGGCCAGAACTCGCCTATGCATCCGAAAACGTGTTGCACCTGGATGCTCAACTCGGGCTCAACCCTGCCATGCGTGGCCTGGCTCAACTGTGGGACCAGCGGCAACTGGCCATCGTGCGCGGGGTCAGCTATCCCAAACCCGACCACAGCCACTTCCGGTCGATGGATATCTGGCAGACGGCGTCGCCGGCCACAGCCGTCTCGACGGGCTGGATCGGCCGCTGGCTCGACGCTACCGGCGACGACCCGTTGCGGGCGGTCAATGTCGGCAGCGTCCTGCCACTGCTCGCGGTCGGCGAAAAGCACACGGCCGCAGCTCTTTCCACCACTATAGTTCCGCGCGGCCAGCAGCATAAATCCGACATATTCGGCGACGTCATGAAAGCGCTTGGCGCCGACGACCCCAACGACACTCCGGCCATGTCAGCGGTGCGCCAGTCCTATCGCGCCGCTCGGGCCACCGACGCGACGTTCGCGTCGATCGCGGCAACCGAAGAGAGCAACGCACTGGCCAGCCGGCTGAGCATGGTAGCCAATGCGATCAAGGCGCGTGTTCCGACGCGGGTCTACATGGTGCATCTCGGCGGCTTCGACACCCACGCCGACGAGCGCGAGACCCAGCAGCGACTGCTGCAGACGTTCGACGAAGCCGTCTCCGGATTCCTGCAGCAGATGGCCGGCGATCGCTACGGGCGCAACGTCGTCCTGCTGGCATATTCGGAATTCGGGCGCCGGGTGGCCGCCAATGCCTCCCAGGGCACCGATCACGGCACCGCCGGCCCGGTGTTCGTCGCCGGGGTACCGGTCAAGGGCGGGTTCTACGGCGAGGAGCCCAGCCTCACCGACCTCGACGAGGGAGACCTCAAGCCCACCACCGACTTTCGCGACATCTACCACGAGCTGCTCACCCGTACCGTCGGAACCGACCCGACACCGTCGGTCGGCAATGGCCGGACCAACCTGGGCTTTCTATAAGACTTCGACTCGTCCGTCGCGACCCCCAGCGCCCGGCTTCGCCGCGCTTGCGATCGCTCCCATGCAGTCACGCGCGATAGCCAGTTCTTCGTTGGTCGGAATCACCAGCACGGCAATGTGTGAACGATCGGTGGAGATCCGCCGGGCGCCGGCGCCGAGATTGCGGTCCTCGTCGAGCTCGATACCGAGTTCGGCCAGCCCAGCCAAAGCATCCCGGCGCACCGCGGCGTCGTGCTCGCCGATGCCGGCGGTAAAGCTGATCACATCGGTGTGGCCCAGCACCGCCAGATACGCGCCGACATACTTGCGTAACCGGTGGATGAACACGTCGTAGGCCAATCGCGCTGCGCCATCGCCTGATTCAATCATCGAACGCAGCCGCCGAAAATCGCGCTCGCCCGCCAGGCCCAACACTCCGGACCGGTGATTGAGCATCGACTCGATCTCGTCCACCCTCATGTTCGCGGTGCGCCACAAATAGCTGAAGACACCGGGGTCCACATCACCGCTACGGGTCCCCATCACCAAGCCCTCCAGCGGAGTGAGGCCCATCGACGTCTCGACCGGCCGCCCCGCCGCGATCGCCGACGCCGACGCACCGTTACCCAGATGCAACACAATCTGATTCACAGCCGCTAACGGCCGACCCAAGAACGAAGCGGCCTGCGCGCTGACGTACTGATGCGACGTGCCGTGAAAGCCGTAGCGGCGAATCTGCCACTGCGCGGCCAGTTCCCGGTCGATCGCGTAGGTCGCCGCCGCGGCAGGCAGATCATGGAAGAAGGCGGTATCGAACACCGCAATATGCGGCACGTCAGGCAACAACTTACGGGCCACGCGGATGCCCAACACTGCGGGCGGATTGTGCAGCGGGGCCAGCGGGGCCAGCTCCTCGAGCTTGCCGATCACCGCATCGTCGAGCACCGTCGGCCGGTGAAAATCCTTGCCGCCGTGCACAACCCGGTGACCGACTGCCACCAGGCCGCAGTTGCGCAGGTCGATCCCGTCGTCGGAGAGCATCTCGAACGCGCGATGCAGGGCTGCGTCGTGGTCTGGGATCGATGACGACTCCTCACCGATCCGCTCCACGCTGCCCGACGCCAAGGCCGGCCCGGCGGGATCGACGAGCTGAAACTTCAGCGACGACGAGCCGGAGTTGATCACCAGCACTACCCGGTCAGCCATGGCAAATACCCTGTGCCTGAATCGCCGTGATGGCAACGGTGTTGACGATGTCTTCGACCAGCGCACCGCGGGACAGGTCGTTGACCGGCTTACGCAGACCTTGCAGCACCGGACCGATCGCGATCGCACCGGCGGTCCGCTGCACCGCCTTGTAGGTGTTGTTGCCGGTGTTGAGGTCCGGGAAGATCAGCACCGTCGCGCGCCCGGCCACCGGCGAACCACGCAACTTGGTAGCGGCGACCGAGGGATCCACCGCGGCGTCGTACTGAATGGGCCCCTCGACCAGCAGCTGTGGATCGCGTGAACGCACCAATTCCGTTGCCGCCCTGACCTTGTCGACATCGGCTCCGGTTCCCGAATCGCCGGTGGAGTAGGACAGCATGGCCACCCTGGGCTCGATGCCGAACTGCGCGGCGGTACGCGCCGAGCAGATCGCGATGTCGGCGAGCTGCTCGGGTGTCGGATTGGGGATGATCGCGCAGTCGCCGTAGGCCAGCACCTTATCCGGCAGACACATCAGGAAGATGCTGGACACCGTGGAGACGTCCGGAACGGTTCGGATGATCTCCAGCGCGGGCCGTACGGTGTGCGCGGTGGTGTGCGCGGCACCGGAGACCATGCCGTCGACCATGCCGTTGTACACCAGCATTGTGCCGAAATACGTGGCATCGTTCATGATTTCGCGGGCATGCTCGACGGTGACCCCTTTCGCCTTGCGCAGCTCCGCGTACTGTTCGGCGAATTGCTCGTGAAGGTCGCTGGCGCGCGGATCGATGACCGTCGCCTCGTCCAGATCGACACCGAGTTCTGCTGCACGCAACCGGACTTGGGCTTCATCGCCCAGGATGGTCAGGTCGGCCACGCTGCGCTGCAGCAGCCGGCCGGCGGATTTGAGGATCCGGTCGTCCTCGCCTTCGGGAAGGACGATGCGTTTGCGGTCCGACCGCGCCTGCTGCTGCAGCCGATGGGTGAACATCTGCGGCGTGGTGACGGCCGGAATGGGAATGATCAACTGCGCCAACAGATCTGCGAGGTCGACGTAGCGCTCCATCAGTTCCAGCGCGGTGTCGATCTTACGTTGCGATGCGGCCGTCACCCGGCCGCGCGCCGACGCGGCCGCGCTTGCGCTGTGGTAGGTGCCCAGCGCGGTGGTGATGATCGGCAACCTCAACCGCAGCCCCGACACCAGGGCCGCGATAGACGGATGCAACTCCAGGCCGCCGTTGAGCACCAGGCACGATAGCGACGGAAAGCCTTCGGCCGCATGGGCGCTCGCGACGGCCAGCACCACGTCGGAGCGGTCGCCGGGAGTAATGACCGCCATGCCGTCGCGCAAGCGCTCCAGGCAATGCTCGGCGGTCATTCCGGCCACCATCACATCCATCACCTCGCGTTGCGCCAGCACCGCGTCCCCGCGGATCTGCTCACCATCTACCGCCGTCGTCAGCTCGGCCACCGTGGGCGCGGCCAGCAGCCGTTCTTCGGGCAGCGCATAACTGCGGGGCCCGAACCTTTGCAGCGCCTGGCACACCACCTCCAGCTGCGCAGGATCACACCGGCTTGCCACCACCGCGGCCGTGTGTGCGCGCTGAGCGGCCAACTCCGCCAGACAGATCTCCACCACGGTGACGATCTGGTCCGGCGTGCGGTCCTTGGCCCGGACCGTCAGCAGAACGGGCGCACCGAGGTTGGCCGCAATGCGCGCATTGACCGAGAGCTCCGCGGGCGTCGCGATGTCGGTGTAGTCGCTGCCGACGATCACCACCGCGTCGCACTTGTCGGCCATCGCGTGATAGGCGTCGACGATGGCGGCGATCGCGCCGTCGCTGTCGTCGTGCAGTTGCTGGTAGGTCACCCCGACGCAGTCCTCGTAGGGCAGGCCCGCGGTGGTGTGCTCCAGCAGCAGTTCCAGGATGTAATCGCGATCCTCGCCCAACAAACGCGGCGACCCGCTGGACGCTCGCGTAATCGGCCGGAACACACCAACTTTGGCGACCATCGCGGTCAGCCGGTGCAAGAGCCCCAGTGCGATCGTCGACTTGCCGGTCTCCCCTTCGGGTGCGGCGATGTAGATGCCGGACGGTTCAGCCAAGTCGCCGCAGCCTGGGTTCCAGGTCGGATTTGAAGAGCTGCAGGAAGCGCTGCTGGTCGTGACCGGGCGCGTGGAACACCAAGTGGTTGAGACCCCAGTCCACGTACTGGCCGACCTTCTCTACCGCCTCGTCGGGATCCGACGCCACGATCCAGCGCTTGGCGATCTGCTCGATTGGCAGTGCGTCGGCGGCCTTCTCCATCTCGATAGGGTCGTCGATGCTGTGCTTCTGCTCGGCGGTCAACGACAGCGGCGCCCAGAACCGGGTGTTCTCCAGCGCGAGGTCGGGATCGGTGTCGTAGGAGATCTTGATCTCGATCATCTTGTCGACGTCGTCGACATTGCGCTCGGCGGCCGCGGCGCCCTCCCGCACGGCCGGGATCAATTTGTCGGTGTAGAGCTCCTCACCCTTACCCGAGGTGCAGATGAACCCGTCGCCGGCGCGCCCGGCGTACTTGGCCACCGCTGGCCCGCCGGCCGCGATATAGACGGGCACACCACCTTCTGGCACGTCGTAGATCGAGGCCCCCTTGAGCCGGTAATACTCGCCGTCGAAATCGACACGGTTGCCGCGCCATAGCTCGCGCATCAGGCGCACCGATTCGCGCAGCCGGGCGAAACGCTCCTTGAAATCCGGCCAATCGCCCTCGTAGCCGGTGGCGATCTCGTTCAGCGCCTCACCGGTGCCCACGCCGAGGAAGACGCGACCCGGGTACAGGCAGCCCATAGTCGCGAAGGCCTGGGCGATGACGGCGGGGTTGTAGCGGAAGGTGGGCGTGAGCACCGAGGTACCCAGCTGCAGCCGCTTGGTGCGTTCGCCGACGGCGGTCATCCAGGACAGCGAAAACGGGGCGTGGCCGCCCTTGTGCCGCCACGGCTGGAAATGGTCACTGACGGTTGCGCTGTCCATGCCGTGTTCTTCGGCGGCGACGGCTAAATCGACAAGATCACGGGGTGCGAATTGTTCGGCAGATGCTTTGTATCCGAGTTTCAGTTCAGCCACCAGTTATTTCTACTCCCCCTAATTCGATGCCCTACCAAAGCGGTGAAACTCAACCGTTCTCGCCTGGACGGGGATACGCTCCGCTTCAGTTCTCCCCAAATTGGAGGTGCGGTATGTCATTTCTCGTCGCGGCGCCGGAGATGGTGATGTCGGCTGCTTCGGACCTGACGAATATCGGTTCGACGATCAGCGCGGCCACTACCGCCGCGGCGGCCCCCACGACGAGCTTGCTGGCTGCGGGCGCCGACGATGTGTCGGCGGCTGTAGCGGCATTGTTCGGCTCGCACGCCCAGGCTTATCAGGCCCTCAGCGCGCGGGCGGCGGCCTTCCACGACCAGTTCGTGCAGGCGTTGCAGACCGGCGCCGCGTCATACGCCAGCGCTGAGGCCGCCAACGTCTCGCCTTTGCAGACGCTGGAACAACAGGCCTTGAACCTCATCAACGCGCCTACCCAGGCGGTGCTGGGTCGCCCGCTGATCGGCGACGGCGCCAATGGGACGTCACCGGGGCAAAGCGGCGGAGCCGGTGGGTTGCTGTACGGCAACGGCGGGGCGGGGGCGGCCGGCGACGCCGGTCACGCGGGCGGAAACGGCGGAGCTGCCGGCCTGATCGGCAACGGCGGCGCCGGCGGGGCCGGCGGAGCCGGTGCGGCCGGCGGCGCGGGTGGTAACGGCGGGTGGCTGTCCGGAAATGGCGGACACGGCGGTGCCGGCGGTGCCGCGACTACCCCCGGCGGAATCGGTGGCGCCGGCGGTGCCGGCGGCAACGCGTATGTAAACGGGTCCGGGGGTGCCGGCGGTGCCGGCGGCAACGGCTTCGCGGGTGCCGCGGGCGTCAACCCGGCGTTCAACCAGACCGGCTTCGCGAGTCCGAACCCGGGAACCGACGGCGGTACCGACCCCGCAACCCAAGCGGGCACCAATGGCCAAGCCGGAGGCAACGGCACCAGCCCCGGGATCGGCGGCGGGACAGGCGGTAATGGCGGCCCAGGCTACGCGAGCAAACCGATCATCACCGGCGGCGACGGCGGCGACGGTGGTAGCGGTGGCGTCGGTGCCGCGGGCGGCACCGGCGGAACCGGCGGCGACGCCAAGCAAGCGACCTTTGGTCTGCCACTGCAAGCGGGCGCCGGTGGCCAGGGCGGCGACGGCGGCGCCGGTGGCGCGGGCGGTCACGGTGGCAACGGCGGCATAGCGGCCTCCCAAGACAAATCCGCCGCGACCGGCGGCGCCGGTGGCGCTGGTGGCGCGGGCGGTGCCGGCGCGAACGGCGGCGACGGCGGAAACGGCGGCTATGCCGAGTCGCAAGGGGTTGCCACCGGTGGAAACGGCGGCGCCGGCGGCCACGGCGGCGCCGGTACAGCCGGTCAAGCCGGTGGTGGCGGCGGCGTCGGCGGCGCCGGGGGCCGCGGTGGGCTGCTGTTCGGCAACGGCGGTGACGGTGGCAACGGCGGGCTGGGCGCCAACGGCGGCGCCGGCGCCAACGGCGGCGGCGGCGGTCACGGCGGCGACGGCTCCATAGCCAAGGGCTTCAACGGAACCACCGTCGGTGACGCCGGGCAGGGCGGCGACGGCGGCGATGGCGGCGACGGCGGCGTGGGCGGCGACGGGGGCAACGGCGGTGCCGCCGGTGCCGGCGGGCTGTTCGGACATCAAGGCAATGTCGGCGGCGGCGGTGCCGCCGGCCACGGAGCGCTTAGTGGCACCGGTGGCGCCGCTGGAATCGCCGGGGTAAACGGGGTCGGCGTGCCCGGAACTAACGGCCAGGCCGGCAATACGCCCGGCATGGCCGCCGACGGCCATCAAGGCAACCCTGGCTGAGCCTGTTAAATCGGGTTATGGCCCATCAATCGACGGAACTCGTTCAGATCACCGATAAGGTGCACCTCGCCCGGGGCCCGGCCGTGAACTGGGTGCTGGTCACCGACGACACCGGTGTCATGCTGATCGATGCCGGCTATCCAGGCGACCGCGACGAGGTGCTGGCCTCGCTGCGCAAGCTTGGCTATGGCCCCGGCGACGTGCGGGCGATCCTGCTCACCCACGCCCACATCGACCATCTGGGCTCGGCCATCTGGTTCGCCAGCGAGCACGGCACGCCGGTGTACTGCCACGCCGACGAGGTCGGCCACGCCAAGCGGGAATACCTCGAGCAGGTCTCGATTGTCGATATCGCGCTGCGTATCTGGCGGCCCCGCTGGGCGGTGTGGACGGCGCACGTGGTGCGCAGCGGTGGGTTGATCCGCGACGGCATCCCGACCACCCAGCCGCTGACCGCCGACATAGCTCGCGCGTTGCCGGGCCACCCACGAGCCGTTTTCAGTCCGGGCCACACCAACGGGCACTGCTCGTATCTGGTCGACGGCGTGCTGGCCAGTGGCGACGCCCTGATCACCGGTCACCCGCTGTTGCGCCACCGCGGTCCGCAGCTATTGCCGGAGGTGTTCAGCTACAGCCAGCAAGACTGCATCCGCAGCCTGTCCGCACTCGCCCTGCTGGAGACCGACATCCTCGCCCCCGGCCACGGCGATCTGTGGCGTGGCCCCATCCGCGAGGCCACCGACGCCGCCATCAGGCTGGCAAGCTAACCCGCCCGCAGGTGCTCGCGCAGCGTCTCACCCTTGTACTCGGTGCGGTACAGGCCGCGCTCCTGCAGTAGCGGCACCACCTGGTCGACGAACTCGTCCAGGCCGTGCGGGGTGAGGTGCGGCACCAGGATGAACCCATCGCAGGCATCGGCCTGGACGTAGCGGTCCATCTCGTCGGCGATGCGCTCGGCGGTGCCGACGAACTGCTGGCGGCTGGTGACGGCGATTACCAATTCCCGGATCGACAGGTTTTCGGCCTGCGCGCGGTCCCGCCACTTGCGCGAGACCGCGATCGGGTCGACGTGCCGGACCCGCCCCTGGGTGATGTCGCTGTCGACCACCGGGTCGAAATCCGGCAGCGGGCCGTCGGGGTCGAAGTCCGAGAGCTCGCGGCCCCACACCTGCTCGAGCATCGCGATCGCGGTCGCGCCGCTGACCTGCTGGTAGCGGATGTGTCGCGCCTGGTCCTGGGCCTCGTCATCGGTGTCGCCGAGCACGAAGGTGGCGGCCGGAAAAACCTTGAGCTGGTCGGGATCTCGACCAGCGGCGACCGCACGGCCCTTCACGTCGGCGTAGTAGCGCTGACCGTCTTCCACGGAACCGTGCAGGGTGAACAGCGCGTCGGCGTGCCGGGCGCCGAAGGAACGGCCTTCGTCGGAGTCGCCGGCCTGCAACAACACCGGATGACCCTGCGGCCCGGCCGGCAATGTCGCAAACCCGCGCACCTGGAACTGGGTACCCGAGTATTCGACGCTGCGGATGCGGTCAGGGTCGACGTAGCTGCCTGCATCGGCGTCGGCCAGCACGGCGCCGGGCGCCCAGCTGTCCCAGAATCTTTGCGCCGCGGTGACGAATTCCTCGGCCCGCAGATACCGATCGGCGCGGTCGAGAAAGCCGCCGCGGCGGAAGTTGGCGCCGGTGAAGGCGTCCGACGAGGTGACGATATTCCAGCCGGCCCGGCCGCCGGACAGATGGTCCAGCGTCGCGAATTGCCTTGCCACTTCAAAGGGTTCGTTGAAGGTGGTGTTGATGGTCCCGGTCAGCCCGATCCGGTCGGTGACCGCGGCCAGCGCGGCCAGCACGGTGAACGTGTCGGGCCGGCCCACCACATCTAGGTCGTAGATGAGGCCGCGATGTTCACGCAGCCGCAGGCCCTCGGCCAGGAAGAAGAAATCGAAAAGGCCGCGCTCTGCGGTGCGGGCCATGTGCACGAACGAGTCGAATTCGATCTGGCTGCCGGCGCTCGGGTCGGTCCACACGGTGGTGTTGTTGACGCCCGGAAAGTGGGCGGCGAGGTGGATTCGTTTGCGGCTCAAGGGATTATTCCCCACCGCTGTGCGATCAGCTCATGTGAGCGCAACCGGTCCTGCTGCCGGTGGGTGACCGAGGTGATGACGAGTTCGTCGGCGCCGGCCACCCGCTGTAGCGCTTCGAGCCGCTGCGCCACCTCGTCGGGATTGCCGACGAATTGCGTTGCGGTGCGGTCTTTTACCACTTCCAGCTGCTCATCGGTCAGCGGCTCGCTGTGGTCCGGGTCGGGGTAAGGTATGGCGCCGCCGCCGGCGCGGATCGAGTACACCCAGTGGCCGTAGGTGGACGCGAGATGCCGTGCGGTTTCGGTGTCCTCGGCGACGACGATGTCGGCCGAGACGACGACGTAGGGCCGCGGCAGCGCCTGGGACGCAACGAAGGATTCGCGGTAGGCGTCGATGGCTTCCAGCGCGGTGGCCGGGGTGATGTGGTAGCTGGCGACGAACGGAAGGCCCAGTTCTCCGGCCAGGTGCGCGCTAGGACCTCTAGTACTGCCGAAGATCCACGGTGTCAGGTCGGCCCCTTCACCGGGCACGGCATGCAGATCGAAACCGTCGACCTGATAAGTACCGGCCAGCATGGCGATGATGTCGTCAACCTGGTCGGCGAAATCGGGCGCAACCGCTTCGGGCTGCTGCAGAACCGACATGATTGCCTGCACCTGACCCAGGCCCAGCAACTTTCGCAGATCGAACGGCGCCGGAATCACCACACCGTCTATCTCGTGCCACACCCGCGGCGGTTTGGACTCACGGGGTCTTGGCTTGGGTGATGGTTTGCGCCGCTGCCCGGACCGCCCCAGGCCGAGATCGATGCGTCCGGGGTAGAAGGCGTCGAGCATCCCGAAGCTCTCCACCACTGCGGCGGCCGTGGTGTGGCTCAGCTGGACGGCGGCCGAGCCCACCCGAATCCGGTTGGTAGCGGCCGCGATTTGGCCGATCAGCACGGCGGGCGACGCGCTGGCGACGGCGGCGAAATGGTGCTCGGCGATCCAGTAGCGGTGATAACCCCACCGTTCGGCGTGCTGGGCCAGCTCGATGGTGTTGTGCAGTGCGGTCGCGGCGTCGCCGCCGGCGCTTATCGGCACCAGGTCCAGGATCGACAGAGGGGTCACTGCGGCACCACCCGGTACCTGTTGGGCGCCACCGGCAGGCCGAGCCGCTGGCGCAGTGTCTGGCCATCCCGGTATTCGGCGCGAAAACGACCGGCCCGCTGCAGCATTGGTACCACCTCATCGACGATCACCGGAAGGTCGGCGGCATTGACGGCGGGCCGCAGCCGCGCGCCGTCAACGCCCACCCGCTGCCATTCCAGCAGCATGTCCACCAATTCCGTTGCATTGCCGCCCCACACCAGCGTGTCGGACCGGAAGTCCGTTTCACCGTGGAATGAAACCACCACGTCGGCAAGCACTTTCAACCTTTCGCCGACCCCGCGCACTTCGTGGAGAATGCGGGCAAGCGGGGCATCAGCCGTCGGCGTGATGAACACGATGTCACAACTGGCCGCCGCGAACTCATAAGCCGGACCGACGTGGGCCAGCGCCGCCACCACCGGCTGGCCCTGGGGCGGTCGCGGCGTGATCGATGGGCCCTTGACCGAGAAGTACTTGCCGGTGAAGTCGATGTAATGCAGTTTGGTCCGGTCGATGTAGCGGCCGGTGGCCGCGTCGCGGATGATCGCGTCGTCCTCCCAGCTGTCCCAGAGCCTGCGCACCACCTCGACGAAATCGACCGCCTCGCTGAACAATTCGGCCGGATTCACCTCGCGGCGGCCGAACAGCGCCGCCTCGTGCGTGGTCACACTGACCCGCGGCTGCCAGCCCGCCCGGCCGTGCGACGCATAGTCAAGGGTGGCAATGGATTTCGAGATGTGGAACGGCTCGGTGTGGGTGACGGTGGCGACCGGGATCAGACCGACGTGGCGGGTGACCGGCGCGATGCGGGCGGCGACGAGCACCGCATCTCCCCGCCCGGCCAGCCGCTTGGGGTCGATCCGTTCGCGGCGGCCCGGCTGCGGCATGAAGCTGTCGTCGATCGTCAGGAAGTCGAGCAGCCCGCGTTCGGCGGTACCGGCGAGGTCGGCCCAGTAGCCACCGCTGAGCACTGACTCGGCCGCCGGGGTGGCTCGCCAGGCCTGTGGATGCCAGCCGTACCCGTCGAGTGCGACCGCGAGATGCAGTTGGCCCGTCATGACAGTTCCTTCATGAAGGCGACGGGAAAGACCGGCCCCAGGGCGGGCAGCGGCCCGGGTAACCGGGTGTATCCGCCGGCGCGATACAACTCTTCGGCCTCGGGCTGGCGGTCGCCGGTCGTCAGGTAGACCTTGCGGTACCCGCGCGCGGCGATCTCGGCCTCCAGCTCGGCCAGCAGCGCTCGGGCGTATCCGCGCTGGCGGTATTCGCGGTCGGTCCAGACCCGCTTCAGCTCGGCGGTGTCCTCGTCGAATCGGCAGAACGCGCCGCCGGTGACCGACCGGCCGTCCAGGACCCCGATCAGCATGCCGCCGTCGGGCGGGGCGAATTCGTTGGGAAGGCTGTCGGTGAGCCAGGCCAGCACGGCCTCCCGCGCAATGCCGTAGCGCTGTGCGTATTCGACGGCCAGCTCGGCCAGCAGCGGTTGCGTGAGCGGATCGTCCAGGGTGGCCGGTACGAAGCGGAGCATCACGTCAATGTCCAACGCCGGTCACCCGGAAGCATTCCGGGTCGCGGTGACGTAGCGGGGGGTGATCGCCAGATCATGTTCGCTGATCGGCCGGCGTCCCGTCATGCCCACGGCGGCGAGCAGCTCGGGGAGGGTCCGCTCGGTTGTCGTCCAGCCGTGGGCCGCCAGAAATTCCGGGACCGAGCGGAATTCGTCGGCGTAGGTGAGCCTGGCCAGGTCAACGTCAAGACCCTGTTGCCGCCAGCGGTCGACGAAGGCGTGGCCTTCCTGCAATTGCAGCGGCGTCCAGGTGGGCATGTGGTCGGCGGCTAACCGGCTGCCGGGGGTACTGGCCGCGGTGACGTCGTGCAGTAGGCGGTCCTGCGCGTCGGGCGGCAGATAGCCGACGAGCAGGTTCTCCGCGATCCACACCGTGGGCCGGCCCGCGTCAAAACCGGCCCGCCGCAGCGCCGTCAGCCAATCCTGACGAAGGTCGACACCGACCGCGCAGCGGTTCGCTCCTAGCTTGGCACCCAGCGCCCGCAAGACCTGGGTTTTGAAGTCGATCACTGCCGGCTGATCGATCTCGTACACCGTCGTCCCAGGCGGCCACCGCAGCCGATACGGCCGCGTGTCCATTCCGGACGCCAGAATCACGACTTGGCGGATGCCGGCCTGCCCCGCGTCGGCGAGGAATTCGTCCACGAACCGGGCGTGTGCCGTGAGGATATAAATCAGGCCGCTCATTAAGACGTTGTCGACAAGTCCGGCGAAGTACTCCACTCCGGCGGCCCGAACCAACGGCTCGGCATAGGGGTCGTCGATCAGCCCCTTGCGGGTAGCCACGGCCCTGGCGGCCGCGCCGAAGGTGGCGGTCATTCCGACGCCGGTGGCCGGATCCCAGGTGTCGCCCTCGGTTCTGGTCATTGGTCGGTTCTGGTCGTTCAGCGGCGCCGCTGGGTGAGGCCGACGGCTGCTCGCCAGCCGAGCAGCAGCACCGCGGTGACCGTCGACGCCACCACAATGAAACTTGCCGCCACACCTGCCGAGCTCGCCTTACGCAACAACATGCCGACCGCCACCGTGCACACCCAGACGATCAGCCCGGTGGGCGCCACGGCCGTGGGACGCTGCCAAGCGCGCGAGAGCAGCCAACCGACCACCGTCCCGCTGAGGAACGGCCAGGCCGTGGTCGCGACGCCGGTGACGTTGATCCCCTCGTCATGGCTGCGGCGCCCGAGCGCGCAGAACACCAGGACGGCCACCACGTCTATGACGAGCCAGGCCGGCCCACGCCGCGGTTGCATGCAGCGAGATTACCGGGCCGGGCAGGATGAGGTGATGAGCACCGATACCCCGCCCGCCTTCGACCCCTACGACCCGCTGGGGCTGGACGCGTCGCTTTCCGAAGACGAGATCGCGGTGCGCGACACCGTGCGAAAGTTCTGCGCCGAGCACATCACCCCGCACGTCGCGAGCTGGTTCGAGGATGGCGATCTGCCGGTGGCGCGCGAATTGGCCAAACAGTTCGGCGAACTTGGCCTGCTGGGCATGCACTTGCACGGCTACGGCTGTGGCGGCGCCTCGGCCGTGCACTACGGCCTGGCGTGTCTGGAACTGGAAGCCGCCGACTCCGGTATCCGGTCGCTGGTGTCGGTGCAGGGGTCGCTGGCCATGTTCGCGATCTGGAATAACGGCTCGGAGGAGCAAAAGCAGCAGTGGCTGCCTGGCATGGCCGCGGGCGCGTTGCTTGGCTGCTTCGGATTGACCGAACCGGACGTCGGGTCTGACCCTGCCGCGATGAAAACCCGTGCGCGCCGCGATGGTTCGGATTGGGTGCTCAACGGGCGCAAAATGTGGATCACCAACGGGTCGATCGCCGACGTCGCAGTGGTCTGGGCCGCCACCGACGAAGGGGTTCGAGGCTTTGTGGTGCCCACCGATACGCCGGGCTTCACCGCCAACACCATCCACCACAAGCTGTCGCTGCGGGCGTCGATCACCAGCGAGTTGGTACTCGACGATGTACGGCTGCCGGGTGACGCGATGCTGCCTGGCGCGGTTGGCCTCAAGGGTCCGCTGGCGTGTCTGTCAGAGGCGCGCTACGGCATCGTCTGGGGTTCGATGGGCGCGGCGCGCTCGGCCTGGCAGGCGGCGCTGGATTATGCGAAGCAGCGCACCCAATTCGACCGGCCGATAGCCGGGTTCCAGCTGACCCAGGCGAAGCTGGTCGACATGGCGGTGGAGCTGCACAAGGGTCAGCTGCTGTCGCTGCACCTGGGCCGGCTCAAGGACAGTGTTGGCCTGCGGCCCGACCAGGTCAGCTTCGGCAAGCTCAATAACACCCGGGAGGCCATCGAGATTTGCCGGACCGCGCGAACCATACTGGGCGGCAACGGTATATCGCTGGAATATCCGGTGATCCGGCACATGGTCAACCTTGAATCGGTGCTCACCTACGAGGGCACGCCCGAGATGCACCAACTGGTTCTCGGTCAAGCCTTCACCGGCCTGGCCGCGTTCCGGTAGAACACAGGCATGCGGGTTTTGCGTCGAGTCTGTTGCGCGATTTTCGCTGTGCCGGTGCTGGCGGTCCTGGCTGTGCTGGCCGGCTGCGGCTCGGCTCAGCTTGCGCCGCCCCCGTCCTCGAACGAGGCAGCAGGCCAGGCCGACGGGGTCATGCGAGTGGTGCGGGACTTTATGGGGCAAGCCCATCTGCGGGCGGTTCTCGTTCGGGTGACCGTGGATGGCAAGGAGATCGTCACCCAGGCCGGCGGCGATTCGATGACCGGCGTACCGGCGACGACCGACATGCGGTTCCGCAATGGCGCGGTCGCGATCTCCTACGTGTCGACGCTACTGCTCAAGCTGGTCGACGAGAAGAAGGTGAGCCTGGACGACAAGCTGTCCCGTTGGCTGCCGGACTTTCCGCACGCCGACCGGGTCACCCTGGGCCAACTCGCCCAGATGACTTCGGGTTACCCGGACTATGTCTTGGGCAACGACGCGTTTGACGGCTTGTTCTACGCAAACCCCTTCCGGCAGTGGACAACTCAAGACCTACTCGCGCAGGTGTCCTCGCGGCCGCTGCTCTACGAGCCGGGGACGAACTGGAATTACGCGCACACCAACTACATTCTGCTGGGGCTGGCGCTGGAGAAGGCCACCGGTCAGGATATGCCGACCCTGCTGCACAATAAGGTACTTGCGCCGCTGGGGCTGACGGCCACCACCAATTCCGATACGCCGGCCATTCCCGTGCCCGCGCTGCACGCGTTCAGCTCCGAGCGCCGCGAGTTTTTGAAAATCCCTCCCGGAGTGCCGTTTTACGAGGAATCGACCTATTGGAATCCGTCCTGGACGATTACCCACGGGGCGATTCAGACGACGACCATCTACGACCTGGAAGCCACCGCGGCGGGTATCGGTTCGGGCAAGCTGCTGTCGGCGGAGTCGTTTAAGAAGTTGGTGTCCACCGATCTGCGCGGCAAGACACACACCCAGCCGGATTGCCCCACCTGTTTCGAGCAGACGGATGGCTACACCTATGGTCTGGGGATTGTCATCTCCGGTCATTGGTTGCTGCAGAATCCGATGTTCGGCGGCTACGCCGCGGTGGAGGCGTACCTGCCGTCGCAGCGGATCGCGATTGCCGTCGCCGTTACCTTTGCGCCCGAGGCCTTTGACGACCAAGGCAACTACCGAAATCAGGCCGACATGCTGTTCCGCAAGATCGGTGCCGAAATCGCGCCGAACGACGCCCCGCCCATGCCGCCCGGGAGGTAGCCAATGCGTTTCGCGTTTCTGATTATCGTTGCTTTACTGGGGTTTTCGGCATTCTCGCCGTCGGCGGGTGCCGATCCCGGTGCAGTCTTGCCGCCGATGACGTCGACCGGGGCCGGGCCGGTGATCGGCGGCGGCGGTGCGTCGGGGATTCCGCAGCAGCTGTTCAGCTTCGGCACGCCCAACGTCCAAGAGGTCGACGGCTCGGATGCAGCCCAATTCATCACCGCCGCAGCGGGAGTGACCGATCGCGACCTTGCGGGGGTGTTCTTGCCGCTGCAGCGGGCGTTGGGCTGCCAGGTGAACAACGCGGGCTTCGGGGCCCGGGCATACCGTCGCGCCGACGGGCAATGGGGCGGTGCGATGCTGGTCATCGCCAAGAGCACCGTCCCCAACCTTGACGCTCTGGTCAGTTGCGTGAAGTCGGCGTGGCGTAGACCGTCCGCCGGTACCGAGACGTCGATGTGCAACAGCGGCTGGAGCTATCCGCCTTACAGCGATACCCGCCGCGGCGAGGGCTACTTTGTATTGTTGTCCGGTACCGCGTCGGACTTCTGCAGTCCGCTCAACGCGAAGTACCGCACGACCGCAAGTGCGTGGCCTAGCTAGGGGGGTTAGCGGCGGTCGGTATCCCAACCGCCGCAGAATCGTCCGTCAACGCGGTACCCATCGGATGCAATAGATGGCGCATCAGGAGAAACTCGGTGCGTACATGCCGGTCCATGGCTCCGGCGAAGCAGCGGGAGAAGTACAGCCGCCACAGCGGGTCCAGCCAGCGACCGTGCGCAGTCCAGCCGACCGTTACTGTGTGGCGCACGCGGACCTCCTGCCCAGCGGTACTTAGCGCCAAGGTCACCCGGACGGGCAGGCGTAGCCGACCTCGGCGCAGCTGCCAAGCAATCCTTTCGGCCGGCACGGCGTCAATCACCTCACCAAGCATTCGCACGCGCCGCGAACCGACATACTCGTCCATCAGCACGAGATCGCCGACATGATCACCGCCGGTACCGTGCTTGAGCAGATGGAACTCCAGGTGCGTGCCCGGCCACCAGGCCTGGTATGTGTCATCTCGGCAATCGAGCATGAAGTCGGTGACCTCACGACCGGTCAAACCTTCGACGGCCACCTCGGACTCGAGGGTGAGCACCCGAAGCTCCTTTCACTTCGCCACGTTTCTCGCCGAAGCGAATTTATCCGCTGGGATCCGTCAGGTTCGAGGAGTCCTTGCCCAGCATTCGCCGTTCCCCCTTCACGAACACCGCTTGCTGTTCCCCGCGTAGTTCCGCGGCCAGGTCATGCTCGAAGGCCGGCACTATCAATCGGCGGCGCTTCAGCTCTCGGTCGAGCGCCTTGATGAAAAGGCCCTCGCCGGAGCTGCGCCAGCCCAATACGGCCCGTTCATTCATGACGTCGCGAGTTTGCGCCGCACGCGGGCAGGCGGCCACCAACTCCAGCGAGGCGCGCAGGTCGAGGGTCGTGGTGACCCCGCACGACGGCGACGCACCGATTCCGACTATCCCGTCGACTGCGATGCCCACCTTTTGGTAATCCGCCACGTCGCGCGCCACCTTTCGCGCCAGACGCCGGTAGATGATTTTTGTCCACCAGACAAAGACATTCAGCAGAACGCCACGCACCGGGTAAAGCGGCCCCGCGTTTCGAGTCGTAAAGCAGCAGGATGTGGCGTTTGAGCACGCCGCCCCAAGCCAGCCGCTCCGGGCAGGGGAGCTGATGGATGCCGCGGCCCGCGGCGGTGAGTTCATCGACAACCTCGGCCACCGCCCCGGGCCGGGTAGCTCCGCCCGCATAGCGGGTGTTCTCGTTCAGCAGGCAATGCGATACGAGAACGACCCGTCGACTGCGGTCGTCACGTAATTGGTCGAGCAGTATCAAGGCGATACTGATTGGGGTTGCTGCGCCACGCCCGGACTCTGGTTGACCTGGCCATTCGTCGCGGGTCCGCTCACCTCCCGCAACAGGCGAGGTTCCGCGCGCCAGCCCGCGTACCCCAGGGCCAGGCTCACCGCGGAATAGACAACAGCCTCAGTCCACATGAATCCGACGCCCCATCTCCTACCGAGGAAGATTGGCTCGTCGATGATCCCGCTAGATGCGGCAATGGCGTAGCCCGCGTGTGCGTAGGCGATTCCGGCGAACGCTCCGCAGAAGAACTTGCTCACTTCGCGGTTCATGTCGGTTTCCTCTCTTGTCGACTAACGGGTGTTCGGCATCACTGTCGGCCTGCTCGGGGCGCCGGAGCTAGGGGCCAAAGTCCATCCGCCCCGGGCCCTTCGTCTGGCCTTCGGAACCGATGTGATGAGACATGCCCTATCCGCTGATCTCCGAACGCGGAACTACCGCGGGACGGAATCCCGCTCGGTTGCTGGTCGGGTTGACCGCGCTCTCGCTGCGCGGCGCCATGGTGATTGGCAAACCGCCGAGCATGCTCGGGCTGCCGTCTGGCTGGACCACCCGAACGCCGCCGACGTCCGCTCCCGCTAGCCGAGCCGCGACGAGCCGCTTCCGGGCCCGCCGCCGCGGCCGTGATATAAATCGCCGACTCGACTGTGCACCTGCGGCTTTGAGTTTGCACACACGGCGGCCCAACCGCGAATCGACCGCCAAGGACGCACACTCGAAGCCAAGAACGCACACGCGAAGCGGGCCTGGGCGTGGGCGAGCCGCATACGCGGCGTCCTTATTTACGTAGTGGCGCATAGCGGCGAGCTGCGGCGCATACGCGACGGGCCACTGGCGAGCCCGCGACGAGCCGCTTCCGGGCCCGCCGCCGCGGCCGCGATACAAATCGCAGACTCGACTGTGCACCTGCGGCTTTGAGTTTGCACACACGGCGGCCCAACCGCGAATCGACCGCCAAGGACGCACACTCGAAGCCAAGAACGCACACTCGAAGCGAACCGTGGCGCACCGCAACCGTCGGCCGACTCGATTAGAGCGACCGCGGCAGCACCGTGGGACGAAACCCGGCCCGGAAAGTCGCCGCAGTACCCGGACCTTCGCCGCGCGCGGTCATGCTGATCGGCAGACCGCCAAGCATGCTGCCGGCCCCAGCGACCGGCTGAACCGCGGAAACGCCGCCGACACCCGGTAAACGGGAGGCAAGAGGACTCGGCGCGCCAACCGCCCCGGTGAACGCGGCCCAACTCCGCGGCACCGACAACGGCCCCAGCGACATCGCCCCGCCTACTTCTGCCGATACCTCCGCCGCGGGCAGCGCCAATCCGGTGAGCTGGTTGGTCACCGTCGAGCCGAGCGCGGTCGCTTCACGGCCTAGCGACTCAACCGCAGTCGCCGACGAGCCGAATGCCTTGGCCACCGAACTCATCGAGGACATCGCCGACATCGACGAACTCATCGTCGAAGCAGCCGAACTCACCGGCGAAACGAGGGAGCTCAACATGCTGATGTCCTCCAAGAAGCGGGAGCCATCCCCGTCGACCGGCGACGTGAACGCCGTCAAGACCGACGCGGCCGCCGAGGCGCCGGCATACCCATACATGGCCGCCGCATCCTGGGCCCACATTTCGCTGTAGTGCGCCTCTACCGTCGCGATCGCGGGCGTGTTGATACCCAACACATTGGTAGCCGTCAAAGCCATTAACAATGTCCGGTTGGCCTCAATCACCGGCGGGGGCACCGTGGCCGCGAATGCTGTAGCGAATGCGCCGGCAGCCGCGCGCATTTGGGCTGCGGTGTGCTGCGCCTGTGCGGCGCTGGCAGTCAGCCATCCCAGGTATGGGGCGGTCGCAGTGACCATCGCCACCGACGCCGCACCCAGCCAGGGCTCATCGGTCAGCGCCGTAATGACCGCGCCGGCAGAGCTCGCCGTCGAGTACAGCTCGTCGGCAACCGTTTCCCAGGCCGACGCGGCAACCAGCATCGACCCGGCGCCGGGGCCCGCGTACATCTTCCCGGAGTTGATCTCCGGCGGTAACGCACCAAAGTCCATTTCCTTTGCTCCCAAGCCATTCCGTCGCATGAAAAGGGTCAGCGAACACCGGCCGTGGGCAACAGCGCGCACGGCCTGGCGCTGACCGCTCAGCGACGGACTTGGCAGATCCGGGTCAGAAGCGTGCGACCGGACACGACGACGACGCCGGCCGGCGGGCCGCGGCCACCCGGGGCACCGATGCAGAAAAACAGGAAAACGGCGACGCCCGCAACTGCCACCAAACCGAGCACAACCCACGCCGTTGCCGGCGGCGGCAACGGCAAGGTCGCGAAGTTCGGCGGGCATGGCTTGGCCGGACCGTAGAGATGGCCTTGGTCGCCGGCGACCGCGGTCAGCGAAGAATCAGAGTGCCGGAGGTCGAGGCGCGGGATTGCGCAATGCACGCCGGCGATGCCGAACGCCAGCCACGCCACCACGACAGCAGCAATGGCGCGTCGCGACCCGATCACCGGACCGATGATATACCCCCCACCCGTATCTGTAAACCCGCGGCTGCTGTCGAGAGCGGGCCGGCTAGTCGTACGGTGTACATGCGCTGCAGTGACCAGACTGAAGGAGGACCATGACGCCCCCATCCAGCGAAACGGGCAGGCGCCACCGCGTCGTCATCATCGGAAGCGGGTTCGGCGGCCTGAATGCGGCCAAAGCGCTCAAGCGGGCCGACGTCGAGGTCACCTTGATTTCGAAGACCACCACCCACTTGTTCCAGCCACTGCTGTACCAAGTCGCGACCGGCATCCTGTCCGAAGGCGACATCGCCCCGACCACCCGGCTGATCCTGCGCAAGCAGAAGAACGTCAGGGTGTTGCTGGGCGAGGTCGAAGCGATCGATCTGACGGCCAAGACCGTCACGTCGAAACTGATGGGCATGGAGACGGTCACCCCTTACGACAGTCTCATCGTCGCCGCCGGCGCGCAGCAGTCCTACTTCGGCAACGACCACTTCGCCACCTACGCGCCGGGCATGAAAACGATCGACGACGCACTCGAATTGCGCGGCCGCATCCTCGGCGCGTTCGAAGCCGCCGAGGTCGCCACCGACCATGACGAGCGCGAACGTCGGCTGACGTTCGTCGTCGTCGGCGCCGGACCCACCGGCGTCGAGTTGGCCGGCGAGATCGTCCAACTCGCCGAGCGCACCCTGGCCGGCGCCTTCCGCACCATTACACCCAGCGAATGCCGGGTGATCCTGCTCGATGCCGCACCCGCGGTGTTGCCGCCGATGGGCACCAAGTTGGGCCTCAAAGCCCAACACCGGCTGGAAAAGATGGACGTCGAGGTCCAGCTCAACGCGATGGTGAGCGCCGTCGACTACAAGGGCATCACGATCAAGGAAAAGGACGGCACCGAGCGGCGCATCGAATGCGCGTGCAAAGTGTGGGCGGCCGGCGTCCAGGCCAGCCCGCTGGGCAAGATGGTGACCGAGCAGTCCGACGGAACCGAAACCGACCGCGCCGGACGGGTTGTCGTCGAACCCGACCTCACCGTGAAGGGGCACCCGCACGTCTTCGTCGTCGGCGACCTGATGTCGGTGCCCAACGTGCCCGGGATGGCGCAGGGCGCGATCCAGGGCGCGCACTACGCCACGAGGATCATCAAGAACACCGTCAAAGGCAAGGACGACCCGGCCACCCGCGAGCCGTTCAAGTACTTCAACAAGGGCAGCATGGCCCTGGTGTCGCGGTACACCGCCGTCGCCCAGGTCGGCAAGCTGGAGTTCGCCGGTTTCATCGCTTGGTTGGCGTGGCTGGTGCTGCATCTGTATTACCTGGTGGGCCACCGGAACCGGATCGCGGCGATGTTCTCCTGGGGGATCTCATTCCTGGGCCGCACTCGTGGGCAGATGGCCATCACCAGCCAGATGGTCTATGCGCGCGTGGTGACGCAGTGGATGGAGGCACAGACCCAGGGAGCGCTGGCGGCGGCCGAACGCGCCGAACAAGCAGAACAGCAGGCGACCGGCTAACTCAAGGCCTGGTCGATATCGGCGATCAGGTCGTCGGTGCCCTCCAGGCCGACGGAGATGCGGACCACGCCGTCACCGAGCCCGATCGCGGCGCGGCCCTCGGGGCCCATCGCCCGATGCGTCGTCGTCGCGGGGTGGGTGACAAGCGATTTGGCGTCGCCGAGGTTGTTGGAGATATCGATCAGGCGCAACTTGTCCAGGACTTCGAAGACCCGTTGCTTGGCGGCACTCTCGGCGACGTCGAGCTCGAAGGTGACAACCGTTCCGCCGCCTGACATTTGACGCTTGGCCAGGTCGTATTGCGGGTGCGACGGGAGGTACGGGTAACGCACCCATCGCACCGCGGGATGGCCTTCCAGGAACTCCGCGATACGCTGCGCCGAGGAATTGCTGTAATCGACCCGAATCGCAAGTGTCTCAAGGCCTTTCAACAGCACCCACGCGTTGAACGCACTCAGCGCCGGGCCGGTGTGGCGCATCAGCTTCTGCACCGGACCGTCGATGTACTCCTGGTCGCCGAGGATGGCACCGCCCAGCACCCGGCCCTGACCGTCGATGTGCTTGGTGCCCGAATACACCACCACGTCAACTCCGAGTGGAAAGCCCTGCTGTAGCAATGGTGTGGCAAAAACGTTGTCCAGCACCACCTTTGCGCCCACTGCGTGTGCCATCTCGGTCACCGCGGCGATATCCACCAGGGATTGCATCGGATTCGACGGCGTCTCGAAGAACACCGCCTGGGTGGGCACCGATAGCGCCTGCTCCCATTGCGAAAGGTCGTCGCCGTCGACGAAAACGGTCTCCACACCCCAGCGCGGCAAGATCTCGTTACACACCACGAAACACGAGCCGAACAGGCTGCGCGCGGCGACCAACCGGTCCCCGGCGCCCAGCAGCGCCCCCAGCGAGGTGAACACCGCGGCCATGCCGCTGGCGGTGGCGAACGCCGCCGGGGCGCCTTCGATCAGCCGCAGCCGTTCCTGGAACATGCTGATCGTCGGGTTGCCGTAGCGCGAGTACACAAAGTGGTCCGACTCGCCGGTGAACGACTGCTCGGCCACCTCGGCCGACCGGTAGACATAGCCAGACGTCATGAACATCGCCTCGGCGGTCTCTTCGAACCCGGAGCGCAACAGACCGCCGCGCACGCCGATGGTCGCCTGGCTCACGCCGTCGGGCAGCGCCTTGGGCGTGCGGACCGAGGGCTCCTCGGTCACCCCTGTCTCCAGGGCAACCCCAGCGCTCGCCAGCCGGTTTCGCCGCGGTGTGCATGGGCGTCGAGGTGTCCTTCGAAGCCGTCCAGCACGTTGTAGGACGGGCCGATGCCCGCCTCGGTCGCGACTTCGGCCGCACCGATGGAGCGGTTACCCGAGCGGCACAAAAAGATCACCGGCCGATCGTCTTGACCTGTGGGAACCTGCTCCTGCAGTTGGGCCAGGAAGCCGTCGTTGGGCTGGCCGTTGCTCTTGTTCCACTCGATGAAAACCACTTCACGGCCCAGGCTGGACAGGTCGGGTACACCGACGAAACTCCATTCGGCGTCGGTGCGCACGTCGACCAGTACTGCCCGGGGATTGTCGCTGAGCATCTTCCATGCCTCGAGCGGCGTTATGTCTCCTGCGTAGCTCACTCGCGTGAGTCTCGCATATCAAGGCGGGTAGCGACGTCGCGGGCGCGGTCGCGAGCGGCCGCCACCTCGGGCGCGGTGGCCAACGCCAGCCCGATGCCGCTGGACGCCCCAACGGGCACCGGCCGTTTCGTTTGCCCGAACAACCGGACATCGCTTTCCGGCACGCGCAGTGCCGCGGTCAGCGCTTCGGCACCCGGCGGTGTACCCGTCACCTCCCGGGCGGCACCCGGCGACACCATTATGGTGTCCACCGCCACCCCCAGAATGGCCCGCGCCTGCAACTCGAACGCCGAAAGCCGCTGGCTGCGCAGGGTGACCCAGCTGCTGACGGTGGGGTGCGCGGTTACATCGGCGAAGTACACCTCGTCGCCGTTGATCATCAATTCGACGCTGAAGACGCCGCGCCCGCCGAGCGCCTTGACGATGCGCGCCGCAATCGATCTGGCCGCATCCAGCGCCGGCGTGCTCATCTGCTGGGGTTGCCAGGACTCCAGCGCACCGCCGTCGGCGCGGTGGTGACCAACGGGTGCACAGAACTCGATTACCGGCCCGTCCGGGCCGTCGCTGCGCACAACGATCATCGTGACCAGAAATTCGACCTCGACCACCGACTCGACCCATACGGAGTAGGCCTCACCAGGCGTGTCGCCCCCGCCGGCGTGCTGCCAGGCGACCTTGACCTGGTCTGGACCCTTAACCAGCGATTGCCCCTGGCCGGGTGTCCCCGCGCTCGGTTTGACCAGCAACGGGAAGCCGGCATGGGCGGCGACGGCCTCGAGTTCAGCGAGCGATCCGACGAACCAGAACGGCGCGGTGGGCAGGCCCAGCTGATCAGCGGCCAGCTTGCGCAGCCCTTCCCGGTCGGCCGTCACACGGACGGCGCGCGCACTGGGCACCAGTTCGGTGTGGCCGCCTTCGGAATCTGCCTGCTCGGCTTCGCTGAGACTGAGGTCGTTGAGAGCCTTGACGGAAACCGCGTCGGTGAGGGTCACGACGAAGTCCGGTTGCAAGCGCCCGAATAACCCCGCCAGTTCGGCCGCGTCGGTAAGCTCGGCGACGAGCGCCTGGTCGGCTACTCGGTGTGCGGGGGCATCGGGAGAACCGTCTACGGCTATCACCTCGGCGCCCAGCCGCTGCAGCGCGATCGTCAGCTCCCGTCCAAGTTCATCCGAACCCAGCAGCAGCACCCGGGGGCCGTCAGTCACCTGCTCACCCTTCCATAAGAGAACGACGCGTCTGGGCTCATTTTTGGGAATCTTATGTAACTCTGCTGATAGGTGCCTGTGTACCTTGGCGATGAGGAGGTCTCCGTTGGTGGCAGGAGGGTAGCGATGGACTTCGCGGAGCTACCGCCCGAAATCAATTCGGCCCGTATCTATTCCGGTCCCGGCTCGGCACCGCTGATGCAGGCGGCCGCGGCCTGGGCGCGGCTGTCCAACGAACTGAACGCGACCGCGGCTACCTACGAAGCGGTGATCGCCGGGCTCAGCGCGCAGGAGTGGCAGGGCGCGTCAGCGCTGTCGATGGCCGCCGCGGCGGCACCTTACGTCGCCTGGATGAAGGCCACCGCCGCTCAGGCCGAGCAGGCCGCGGCGCAGGCCGTGACCGCGGCGAACGCGTACGAGTCGGCGTACGCGGCGACCGTTCCGCCCGTCGCGATCGCCGCCAACCGCACCTCGACGGTTGCCCTGGCCCAAACCAACATCTTCGGGCAGAACACCCCGGCGATCGCCAGCAACGAAGCCGACTACGGCGAAATGTGGGCCCAGGACATCGTCGCCATGGATGGCTACGCCGGCACCTCTGCGGCGGCATCTGAGCTGACGCCGTTCACCCCGCCCCCGGCGACTACCACCGAGAGCGCACTGACCGCCGAACCGGCCGCGGCCGTGTCCGCGCTGACCGCGCCCGCGGCGTCGATCGGCCTACCGACACCGATCGGCGACCTGGACCTGCTGGTCGCGGCGGCCGTGGTGGTCGCGGCCGTCAGCACCGGCGTACAGGGGGCGCAGCTGGTCGAGGTCTATCGACACGACGCCATCTCCGAGGACGACGCCAGTCGTGGCTGCGGCGGCATCGACGACAGCGGCGCGGCCGGCGGGGGAAACATCTCGGTCCCGGGCGGCGCGCGGGCCGACGATGCGAACCCGGGGGCGTCGGGACGCCTGGTGCCGGGGGTCAAGCCGCCGGTCGCCGCGCTTTCGGGCTATTCGTCCAACGCCGGCGGGCTATCCGTGCCGCAGAGCTGGTACCAGCCACCAGCGGTGCGCCAGATCGCTGCAATGTTCCCCAACGCCACACCGATGTACATGACCGGCAGTTCCGACGGCTCATACGCCGGCCTGGCGGCCGCCGGTCTGGCGGGCACCAGCGTGGCCGGGCTGGCGGCGCGCGGCAGTTCCTCCTCGGGAACGAGCACCCAGCCCACCACACCGGGCGGCGGTGCCGGCGGAGCCGCGGCGGCGGCCAAGCCCGCGGCGAACCAACCCGCAATACCGGCGGCGGCGGCCGGCGCGCACTTTCCGGGACTGCCGGCTGGCCTGCCCCCTGGCGTCGTCGCCAACCTCGCGGCAACCCTGGCCGCGATTCCCGGGGCCACGATCATCGTGGTGCCGCCGAACCCGAATCAGTAGTCCGTTACGGCTGGCCGGGCAATAGCCGGACCATCAACCCGTTGCCCTCGGCCAGCACCGCCTCGCTAGGCCCGTTCGCGTCGACCAGTTCTGCCGTCACGAACGCCTTGCGGCCCTCGGTGCGGCTCACCCGCCCGCGGATCAGCAGCGGCGTATCGATCGGGGTGACCTTGCGGTAATCCACGTGCAGGAACGCCGTGCGGCTGATCGGTCGTCCCGCCGCGTGCGAAATCATGCCGAACATGTGGTCAAACAGCAGCGGCAGCACACCGCCGTGCACCGCGGAGTTACCTCCTACGTGAAATCTGGTGAAGGACCCGGTCATCTCGACGCCGTCGGGCTCATAGCGGGTCAAGGTCCACGGTGGCAGCAACAGGCTGCCCATGCCGGGCAGGTCCGGCGTCCGGCCGGCCGGCGCCTTGCCCTCTTCGGCCTGAAATGGGCCGAGCAGCTCGACCAGCACGGCGGCGCGCTGCGCCGCCTCGTCCCACACGTCGTCGCCGGGATCGGCGGACACCGCCAGATCCTGCAACCGGCGCATGGTCGCCACGAAGTTGCGGAAGCCGGCGCCCGGATTGGCCGGACCGTATTCGGGAAAGCCGCCGTGGTGCTCGTATTCAGGATCTTCGTCTTCGGGCCGCGGTTCCGGCGCGATCGACGAGTAGTGCGTCACCGGCGCGCCGCCAGGATGTCGCGGCGCACGATGGTCTGATCCCGTCCAGGACCGACCCCGATGCACGAAATGGGTGCTCCGGCAAGCTCTTCCAGCCGCAACACGTAGTCGCGCGCCTTGGCCGGCAGGTCGTCGAATTCGCGCGCGGCCGAGATGTCTTCCCACCAGCCGGGCATCTCTTCGTAGATCGGCGTGGCGCCGCAGAGGTCACTTTGGGTCATCGGCATCTCGTGGGTGCGCTTGCCGTCGATCTCGTAGCCGACGCACACCGGGACGGTTTCCAGGCTGGACAGCACGTCGAGCTTGGTCAAAAAGAAGTCGGTGATGCCGTTGACCCGGGTCGCATACCGCGCGATGACCGCATCGAACCAGCCGCAGCGCCGGCGCCGCCCGGTCGTCACACCGAATTCGCCGCCGGTCTTGGACAGGTACTCGCCGTTCTCGTCGAACAGCTCGGTGGGGAACGGGCCGGAGCCCACCCGGGTGGTGTAGGCCTTGAGAATCCCGAGCACGGTGGTGATCCGGGTCGGACCGATGCCGGATCCGACGGCCGCACCGCCCGCCGTCGGATTCGACGACGTCACGTACGGGTAGGTGCCGTGGTCGACGTCGAGCAGGGTGCCCTGCGAGCCTTCGAGCAACACGGTTTCGCCTGCCTCCAGCGCGGCGTTGAGCAGCAGCCGGGTGTCGGCGATGCGATGCTGGAAACCCTCGGCCTGCTCCAGCAGCGCCTCGACGACCTGGTCGGGCTCCAGCGCCTTGCGGTTGTAGATCTTTACCAGCACCTGGTTCTTGAACTCGAGTGCGGCCTCGACCTTGTGGGTGAGCTGTTCGGGGTTCAGCACATCGGCAACCCGGATCCCCATCCGGGCGATCTTGTCTTGATAGCAGGGCCCGATGCCGCGGCCGGTGGTGCCGATCTTCTTGCTGCCCATGTAGCGCTCGGTGACCTTGTCGATGGCGACGTGGTAGGGCATCAGCAGGTGGGCGTCGGCGGAGATCAGCAGCTTGGAGGTGTCGACGCCGCGGTCTTCCAGGCCCTTGAGTTCGTCCAGCAGCACGCCGGGATCCACCACCACGCCGTTGCCGATGACGTTGGTGACACCGGGCGTCAGCACACCCGAGGGGATGAGGTGCAACGCGAAGTTCTCACCGGTCGGCAACACCACGGTGTGCCCGGCGTTGTTGCCGCCCTGATAGCGCACCACCCAGTGCACCCGGCCACCGAGCAGATCAGTGGCCTTACCTTTGCCCTCGTCGCCCCATTGGGCGCCGATGAGGACGACTGCCGGCATGACGTGCTCCCGCCTGGGTCTAATGGTGACGACCCGCTGCGCCCGGCCGGCGCCGCGCTTGCGATCGCCGCCTGGGTCTAATGGTGACGACCCGCTGCGCCCGGCCGGCGCCGCGCTTGCGATCGCCACCTGCTCTCCCGGGTTGTCCCCGCTTATTGTGGTCCAGCCGGTGACCTACCCTACCTAGCGGTTAACGAGGAGTGTCATGAATGCGGCCGTGTTGCTGTTCGGCGATTCCGGCGTGCCGCGGCCGCTGGTCGGTTTGCCGGTCTTCGTTCGCGAGCCGGACAGCGGCTTGGACGCGGCTGACGGGCCCTATCGGCGATTGATCGTGGTGGGCACCGACGCCGACCTGGCCGCCGTACTCACCCGGTTATTGCGCGCCGAGCGACTCGACGTCGAGGTCGGCTATGTGCCGCGCCGGCGCACGCCGGCGACCCGGGTCTATCGGTTGCCTGCCGGACGCCGCGCGGCCCGGCGGGCCCGGCGTGGGACCGCCGCCCGGGTCCCGCTGATCCGCGACGAGACCGGCACCGTGATCGTGGGCCGGGCCAGCTGGCGGCCGGCCGGCGACGAGTCGGTGATCCATGGCGAGGCCGTCGTCGACGACACGGTGCTGTTCGACGGCGACGTCACCGGCGTGTCCATCGAGCCGACGGCGGCGCTACCCGGCCTGCGCGCCGCGCTGCCCGGCCGGCGGCCGTGGCGCCGCTGGGTCAGTGGGCGCGCCGTCCAGCTGGGCACGACCGGCGCCGCGGTGCTGCGCGACGGCGTTACGGCACCCCGCAAGGTGCGGCGCTCAACCTTCTACCGCAACATCGAGGGATGGTTGTTGGTTCGGTAGTACGACCCAGCCCGATCTTCCTGGGCCTCATCGCGGCCACCGCCGTCGGCGGCGCACTGGCCTGGGCGGCCGGGGCGAGCGTGCGTCCGCTGTCCTATGCCGGGGTGTTCATCTTCGTGATCGCCGGCTGGTTGGTGTCGCTGTGCCTGCACGAGTTCAGCCACGCGTTCACCGCCTGGCGCTTCGGCGACCAGGACGTGGCCCTGCGCGGCTACCTGAGCCTGGACCCGCGCCGCTACAGCCATCCCATGCTGTCGCTGGGTTTGCCGATGTTGTTCATCGCGCTCGGTGGCATCGGCCTGCCCGGCGGCGCGGTGTACCTACACACCTGGTTCATGAGCGCGCGGCGGCGCACCCTGGTCAGCCTGGCCGGACCCGCAGCCAACCTGCTGCTGGCTGTGTTGCTGCTGGTGACAACGCAGCTGCTGTACAACCCGGCGCACGCGGTGTTGTGGGCGGGCGTGGCGTTTCTGGGGTTCCTGCAGATCACCGCGGTAGTGCTGAACCTGCTGCCCATCCCGGGCCTGGACGGTTACGACGCGCTGGAGCCGCACCTGAGTCCCGAGACGCAGCGCGCGGTGGCACCGGCCAAGCAATTCGCACCCTTTTTTCTGCTGTTCTTCTTCCTGGCACCCGTGCTTAACCGGTGGCTCTTCGGGCTTGTGTACTGGTTGTTCGATCTCTCCGGTGTGCCGCATTGGCTGGCGGCCGCGGGTGGCACGCTGACCCGGTTCTGGAGCATCTGGTTCTGATAACTATTGCAATATATGCGTTATTACGCATATATTACTGCGCATGGGCGCAGGCCACAGTCACAGTCATACCCCCACCGAGGCGGACGCTTCGCGGATGATTCCGCGGATGGTGATCGCGGCGGGCATCCTCGCTGCGTTCTTCGTGGTGGAGCTGACCACCTCGCTGCTGATCAACTCGATCGCGCTGCTGGCCGATGCCGGACACATGCTGACCGACGTGGTGGCCGTGTTCATGGGTCTGGCCGCGGTCGTGCTGGCCCGCCGCGGCAGCTCCTCCCCCAACCGCACCTTCGGCTGGCACCGCGCCGAGGTGTTCACCGCGGTGGCCAACGCCGTGCTGCTGATCGGCGTCGCGCTGTTCATCCTCTTCGAAGCGATCGAACGCCTCCGTGAGGCACCGTCGATCCCGGGCGTGCCGATGGTCGTGGTGGCGCTGGCCGGCCTGCTCGCCAACTTCGTGGTCGCGCTGTTGCTGCGCTCGCACGCCGACGGCAGTCTCGCGGTCAAGGGCGCCTACATGGAGGTGGTCGCCGACACCGTCGGCAGCCTGGGCGTGTTGATCGCCGGCATCGTCACCATCACGACGAGCTGGCCGTATGCCGACGTGGTGGTTGCCGTCCTGGTCGCGCTGTGGGTGCTGCCGCGGGCGATCGCGCTGGCCCGGGCCGCGCTGCGGATTCTGTCCGAGTCCTCACCGGCGCACATCGACGTCGACGCCTTGCGCCACGCGCTGGGCGACGTCGACGGGGTGAGCGATGTGCACGACCTGCACGTGTGGACGCTGTCGCCCGGCAAAGACATGGTTACCGCGCACCTGACCAGCGACGGCGACTCCGCCCGGGTGCTGCACGACGCGCGCGAGGTGTTGCATGAGCACGGGCTGGACCACGCCACCGTCCAGATCGAGTCCGCGGACGGCGACGCGCACTGCAGCGAGACCTACTAAGGGCCCGACTAAAGACCGAGGGCCTGGCGCGCGGCGGGGTCGCAGTCGTCGAGCAGATCCAGGCAGCGGTACAGCTCGTCGGTCTCGCCGATGGCGTCGGCGGCACGGGCCAGCGCGGCCACGCACCGCAAAAAGCCCTGGTTCGGTTCGTGTGCATAGGGCACCGGACCGAAGCCTTTCCAGCCGTTGCGGCGCAATTGGTCGAGGCCACGGTGATAACCGGTGCGGGCATATGCGTAGGCGGTGACGGCTTTGTCGTCGGCCAGTGCCTGCTCAGCCAACGTCGCCCAGGCCACCGAGGCCGACGGATGCGCGGCCGCGACAATGCTCGGGTTTTCGCCGGCCAGCAGCTCCTCTTCGGCTTCGCCGCCAGGGGGCAGCAGGATCGGATCAGGTCCCAGGAGATCACCCATCTGCGTCATGGGCTCTATTGTGCCGTTCCGCGTGTGTGCCGTTCCGCGTGTGTGCCGTTCCGCGTGATTGTGCCGTTCCGCGTCGCGGCTGGCGGGTCGCTAAGCTCCTTTCATGCCCAACGCACCCGAGCCCGACCGCGACGGCACTGAAGACACCGGCACCGAACCCCCCCTGATTCCGAACGACTCGGAAACCGAAACCGTGGTGATCAGCAAATCCGATCCGCCGGAAGCTCCGGAGCCGCTCAACCCGGATGCGCCGCGCGAACGCCGCTTCACCGCTCCGGGCTTCGACGCCAAAGAGACCCAGGTCATCGCCACCGCCCCCGAGGCCGCCACCGAGGTCTTCCAGACCCATCCCGGTCCGGGCGGCTCGCCGACACCGCCCGGCATGCATCCGAAAACGGCTGTGCCGCAATCCATCCCACCGCGTGACAGCGGCAAGCCGGGGTCGTCCAAGCAACACAAATGGGGCTGGGTGCTGGCGATCGTGGTGATCGTGCTCGCGTTAGCGGCAATCGCCATCCTGGGCACCGTGCTGCTGACCCGGACCAAGCATTCGAAGGTGTCGCAGGAAGAACAAGTGCGACACACCATCCAGAGCTTTGACATCGCGATCCAGACCGGCGATCTGACGGCGCTGCGCAGCATCACCTGTGGCACCACCCGCGATGGTTACGTCGAGTACGACGAAAAGGCTTGGGCGGAAAGCTATCGCCGGGTTTCGGCGGCCAAGCAGTATCCGGTGATCGCCAGCATCGACCAGGTCGTGGTCAACGGCCAGCACGCCGAGGCCAACATCACCACGTTCATGGCCTACGACCCGCAGCTGCGCTCGACCCGCAGCCTCGACCTACAGTTCCGCGACGATCAGTGGAAGATCTGCCAAGCGCCCTCGAACTAGCCGTCTAACGCTCGCGCCGAGCGTGCACTGATTGCGAGATTCGGGCCAGATTTTCGCAGTGAGTGCACGCTGGGCGGCAGAGGGTCAACTCGAGCTGAGCGCCTTGCCGGCGCAGTGCAGATCGTTGCAGGCCTCGATGACCCGCTCGGTCATCGCGGCCTCGGCCTTCTTCAGATAGCTGCGCGGGTCGTAGACCTTCTTGGCGCCCACCTCGCCGTCGACCTTGAGCACGCCGTCGTAGTTGGTGAACATGTGGCCGGCGATCGGGCGGGTGAACGCGTACTGGGTGTCGGTGTCGACGTTCATCTTCACCACCCCGTAGCGCAACGCCTCCTCGATCTCTGACTTCTCCGAGCCCGAGCCGCCGTGGAAGACGAAGTCGAACGGCTTCGCGTCGTCCGCGAGACCGAGTTTGGCCGCCGCCACCTTCTGCCCTTGGGCCAGGATGTCGGGGCGCAGCTTGACGTTGCCGGGCTTGTAGACCCCGTGCACGTTGCCGAACGTCGCGGCCAGCAGGTACTTGCCGTGTTCGCCGTGGCCCAGAGCGTCGATGGTCTTCTCGAAGTCCTTTGGGGTGGTGTAGAGCTTGTCGTTGATCTCGTTGGCGACGCCGTCCTCTTCGCCGCCCACCACGCCGATCTCGATCTCCAGGATGATCTTGGCGGCCGCGGCCTGCTTCAGCAGCTCTCGGGCGATCTCCAGGTTCTCGTCGATCGGCACCGCGGAACCGTCCCACATGTGCGACTGGAACAGCGGGTCCCGGCCCTTGCCCACTCTTTCTGCGGAGATGGCCAGCAGTGGGCGCACGTAGGTGTCGAGCTTGTCCTTAGGGCAGTGGTCGGTGTGCAGCGCGACGTTGATCGGGTATTTGGCGGCGATGACGTGGGTGAACTCGGCCAGGGCCACGGCCCCGGTCACCATGTCCTTGACGCCCAGGCCGGAGCCGAACTCCGCACCACCGGTGGAGAACTGGATGATGCCGTCGCTGCCGGCATCGGCGAAGCCTTTGATTGCCGCGTTGACGGTTTCCGAGGAGGTGCAGTTGATAGCCGGAAATGCGTACGAGTTCTGTTTCGCACGGCCCAGCATCTCGGCGTAGACCTCGGGCGTTGCGATGGGCATGAAACTTCCTCCTACAAGGCTGGGTCCACTCAGTATTACAACGCCGGTATGTTGAAGCGTCATGAGCACCGCCGTGACGGCCCTGCCGGACATCCTCGACCCGATGTACTGGCTGGGCGCCGGCGGGGTGTTCGGCTCCGCGGTGCTGCCCGGGATCCTGATCATCGTCTTCATCGAGACCGGATTGCTGTTTCCGCTGCTGCCGGGTGAGTCGCTGCTGTTCACCGGCGGATTATTGGCCGCGCACCCTAACCCGCCGGCCAACATCTGGGTGCTGGCCCCCGCGGTCGCGGTGGTTGCGGTGGCCGGTGATCAGTGTGGCTATTTCATCGGGCGCCGTATCGGGCCGGCCTTGTTCAAGAAGGAAGATTCGCGCTTCTTCAAGAAGCACTACGTGACCGATTCGCACGCCTTCTTCGAGAAATACGGTCCGTGGGCGATCATCCTGGCCCGGTTCGCCCCGTTCCTGCGGACGTTCACACCTGTGATCGCCGGGGTGTCCTACATGCGCTACCCGGTGTTCCTCGGTTTCGACATCGTCGGCGGTGTCGCCTGGGGCGGGGGCGTCACGCTGGCCGGCTACTTCCTGGGCAACGTGCCGTTCGTGCACCAGAACCTGGAAAAGATCATCCTGGCCATTCTGTTCGTCTCGCTGCTGCCGGCGCTGATCGGCGGCTGGCGCGCCTACCGCTCCAGGCGCCGCGCCGCCAAGAGCGAGTCCGAGCCCGCATTACCCGACTGAGGCCGCGTGCGCGGCCTCCATCAACATCCAGCCCGACAGCTGCACCGACAGGTCGCGCTCGGGGATTTCTGAGCTCATCACCGCGCCCTCGACGAACTCCGCCTCCTTGCCGGTCGCGGTGGGCAGCTCGGCGTCGCGGTCCCAGAACGCCCCGAATACCGGTAACCCGTCGACCGTTTGCCGGTAGTCCCACGCGGATTTGGCGCTGGACAGCACTATTGCCCGAGCGGCATCGCGGGTGGTGACGTCGGCGGCGGAATCCCCCGGCAAGGTGGTGGCCACCAGCGCGAGGTAGCGAGCGGTGATGCCCGCGAACAGGCCGCCGTCCCCGCCGCCCGCACCGCGCAGCACGCCGGAGGGCGCCATGTGCTCGCCCACGGCCGCGACCAGACGATGCACCCGCGCCTGATGCCGCTGCCTGGCTTCGGCGCCGGTGCGCGCGGCCAGCTCGGTTTCCAGTCCCAGCACCACACCCTGGCAGTAGGTGTACTGCGCGCGCACCAGTGAGCCGGCCTTGATGCCGTCGAACACCAGGTGTGTCTCCGGGTCGATCAAGGTGCGGTCGATCCAGTCACCCATCTGCTCGGCCCGTTTGAGCCAGTCGCCGTAGCGGGCCAAAAAGATTCCGGCCGGGCCGTTGGCGGGAGCGTTGAAGAACTGGTCCTGCTTGCGCCACGGGATGCCGCCGCCGTCTTCTGGCACCCACGCCTTGACGAACTGCTCGGCCAGCTTGGGCAGCGCGCGCTTGCGTTCGACACCGGCTATCCGGGCCGCACGCTCTAAGGCCAGCGCCAGCCACGCCATGTCGTCGTAGTAACTGTTGACCCAGGAGAGGTTGTTGCGCAGACGATGCGAGCGGACCTGCCGGTTGATTCGGGTGTGCCGCTGCGGCTGCGGATCGCGCAACTGCGCGTCGACCAGGCAATCCAGCAGATGCGCCTGCCACCAGTAATGCCAGGTTCCGAACAACCTGTCTTTTCGGTCCGAGGGCCAGGCCACCACTCCCAGTTGGGTTCCCGGAAGCGCCCAGAGCCGTTTCAGGTGCCGTTGGGTGACGGCCGCTTCGGAGCTGGCTGCGCGGTTTGCCCAAACCTGATCCATACCTGGATCCTGCCTTACCCCGGTTGTCGGCGTACTTCTGCTGCCTACTTCTCCTTCGATTCCTGGATCAAGGTCGCCGCCGTTCGCTTCAGCACATCCCGCTGCCTGGCGAGTTGACTCGCCGCCTTGCGCAGCTGGTCGAGCTCGTCGCGTTCGCTGAGCAAGTCGTCGGGTGGGCCGGCAGCGTTGCCCGGCGCATCTGCACTCCCGGCAACCACTTTCGCGGGTATTCCGGAACGCACGCGCCCCCGGTCACCTCTTGGCGCGTTGACGACGCTCGTTATCGGACCCATCGGCGGCATGCCGCCGTACATCAGACTTCCGGCATCGGCGACCGGTAACCCGATCGCGCAAGCCGTTGCGGCAAGCCGGATTTCCGGAGCCTCGGCAATCCAGGATGGCGGCACCGATAGCTTTCCCACCGACGGCGCCTGGCCTGCACTTGCTGACGGCGATGCACTTGCAAGCGCGACCTCGGGCGCCGCCACCGCCGGTGTCACCGCCGTCGCCGGCGCCGAAAGCGCGGTGGCCAACGGATTGAAGCACACGGCGATCATCGGCGCCGCGGTCAACATCACCCCGGACACAAGGAAATTCACTCCATAAGAGAACGTGCCCAAGCCCAGGGTGCCTTCGACAACTGATTGGAAGACGTGCACCGGCGGACTGGCGAGAAGATCCATCAGCAACTGCGAGACGCTTACCGATGATGCCGCGGAAGAGAGTCGGCTCAGCAGGGCGGGCGCCACATCGAGCGCGGCCGCCGGGTTGGTGCCCGGCGGCGGTGCGGTGAACGGCGTCAATGTGGTTGCCGCCGCCGAAGCACCGGCATAGCTGTACATCGCCGCGCCATCCTGAGCCCACATCTGCCCATACTGCGTCTCGGTCGCCGCGATCGCCGCGCTGTTCTGCCCAAAGACGTTGGTAGCCACCAACGCCGCCAACAACGCCCGGTTCAGCTCGATCTCCGCCGGTGGCACCGTGGCCACATACGCCGCCTCATAAGCGGCCACCGCCGATCGCAGCTGACCAGCGGTTTGGGCAGCCAAACCAGCGGTCGCGTTCAGCCACGACAGATACGAAGCCGCCGCCTCGGCCATCGACACCGCCGACGGCCCCACCCACTGCCGCGTGACCAGCTCAGCCACCACCGTCGCGTAAAGCTCTGCCGCCGAACCCAATTCAGCAGCCAGCCCATCCCACGCCTGCGCAGCCGCCGCCAATGGCGCCGCGCCCACACCCGCATACATCCGGGCGGAGTTGATCTCCGGCGGCAGCGCCCCATAGTCGATGAGGCCGATCACCACATGGCCTCCTTGATCAAGCGGGCTGCCGCATCCCGCTCCGTGGCCAATTCGGCGATCTCCTTACGCAGCCGGGCTATTTCGTCGCGCTCGCGGTCGCTCAAGGCGCTGGCGACAGGTTGACTTTGGTGCGGCCGGCCCGACCCCTGCCCCTCGGCGTCGGGCTCCCGAGCCCACGGTGGTAGCACCTTGCTCCGCACACCGCAGCGAGGCTTGCTCTCGCCACCTTTGGCGGCGTTGCCCAAGCCACTGACCACGGGCAACCCGCCACCGCAGCCGTCCGGGCCCAGTATCGCGGCCTGCGGCAGACTACCGAGCGCGCTGGCCGGCAACTGCGTTGCAGCAAGCCGGATTTCCGGGGCCTTCATGCTCCAGGTCGCAGGCACCGATAGCCTGCCGACCGAGGCCGCATCGCCGTATGAACTCACCAGGGTCGGCCCGGGCGCGGCGCTGGACACCTCGGCTACGTCGGCCGCGGCCTGCGCAGGCAGCGCAAGCGGATAAAGCGAGGAGAAGTAGGGCGTGAACCCCGAGGCCAGAAACGCCCAGCCACTGAGCTCCGTGGCGAATTGACCCATATCCGAGCCGAATCTGTTGACAGCGATGTTCGCCGGATCGGCTAACATACTGTCCAGCAGCGCAATTGGGTCAACCGATGTTCCCGAGGCAAGGCCCTGTAGCAGATTGGGCACACTGGAAATCTGCGCGATCACCTGGGCAAGCGTCGGCTGGGCGGCCGGGTCGGCATTTTGCGCCGGTGCGGTGAACGGCGTCAATGTGGTTGCCGCCGCCGAAGCACCGGCATAGCTGTACATCGCCGCGCCATCCTGAGCCCACATCTGCCCATACTGCGTCTCGGTCGCCGCGATCGCCGAGCTGTTCTGCCCAAAGACGTTGGTAGCCACCAACGCCGCCAACAACGCCCGGTTCACCTCGATCTCCGCCGGTGGCACCGTGGCCACATACGCCGCCTCATAAGCGGCCACCGCCGATCGCAGCTGACCAGCGGTTTGGGCAGCCAAACCAGCGGTCGCGTTCAGCCACGACAGATACGAAGCCGCCGCCTCGGCCATCGACACCGCCGACGGCCCCACCCACTGCCGCGTGACCAGCTCAGCCACCACCATCGCGTAAAGCTCTGCCGCCGAACCCAATTCAGCAGCCAGCCCATCCCACGCCTGCGCAGCCGCCGCCAATGGCGCCGCGCCCACACCCGCATACATCCGGGCGGAGTTGATCTCCGGTGGCAATGCCGCAAAATCCACCATCAGCTCCACCTCACGTATCAGCGCCCTAACGCCCAAATGGCAAGCAACTGAGCGAAATCCGTCGAGAAGTTGTACCGTCAAAGCGCGGAGCAAACGCTCCACTCGCTACTTTTTAGCACGCTGAGCAACAATGTGCGACGCGTGCTTATGGATGGAGGAAGTCGACGTGGTCGCAAGCGAGGAATCGCAAACCTACCTTGAGAAGCGACAACTCAAGACTGGTAGCGCCGGCTGGTTATTACTGGCGGGGTTGGGTGTCAGCTATGTCGTCTCGGGTGACTATTCCGGGTGGAACTTCGGCTTGGCCCGCGGCGGCTTCGGCGGATTGCTGATTGCTACCGCAGTGATCGCCGCCATGTATTTGGCGTTGGTTCTCGGCATGGCCGAGTTGTCTTCAGCGCTGCCGGCCGCCGGCGGTGGCTATACGTTCGCCCGCCGCGCCCTGGGGCCGTGGGGCGGGTTCGCGACGGGGACGGCGGTATTGATCGAATACTCGATTGCGCCGGCGGCAATCGCTACGTTCATCGGCGCATATGTGCAGTCCCTCGGGTTGTTCGGCATCCGGGACGGGTGGTGGGTATATCTGACGATCTACCTCGTTTTCATTGGCATTCACCTGGCCGGGGTGGGCGAGGCGCTGAAAGTGATGTTCGTAATCACCGGAATCGCACTGGTGGGCATCGCGATATTCGCATTCTCGGCCATTGACCATTGCTCGCTTGCGAATCTCACCGATATCGCACCCTCTCGAGCCGCGGGCGCATCGGCCTTTCTGCCGCATGGTTATCTGGGCGTCTGGTCGGCTTTGCCGTTTGCCATCTGGTTCTTTCTCGCGGTCGAGGGAGTGCCGCTGGCGGCCGAGGAGACGACAGAACCGGCACGCAATGTTCCGCGCGGCATCACCGCGGCGTTCACAGTCCTGCTGGTGACGTGTGTGCTCGTGCTGCTGCTGACCACCGGCGCCGGCGGGGCCCACGCCATGTCGGCATCGGGCAACCCGCTGGTCGAGGCATTAGGACACACCTGGGCAGCCAGGGTTGTCAATTACATCGGATTGGCCGGGCTCGTCGCCAGCTTCTTCTCCATCATCTATGCGTATTCTCGGCAACTGTTCGCCCTGTCGCGGGCGGGATACCTGCCGACGCGGCTGTCGATCACCAATTCGCGCAGAGCGCCCACGCTGGCACTCGTCATTCCCGGTGCCATCGGTTTCGCACTGTCCACGACAGGCAAAGGTGATCTCCTGCTGAATATGGCGGTATTCGGTGCCACGCTCAGCTACGTGTTGATGATGGTCAGTCATATTGTGTTGCGACGCCAAGCTTCCGAAATGGCCCGCCCCTACCGGACACCGGGCGGAATCGCCACGACGAGCTTTGCATTGGTTGTCGCCACACTGGCGCTTATAGCGACGTTCTTGGTTAACACCGTGGCCGCCGCGTGTTGTTTGGTTGTATTCTTCGGCTTCCTCGCTTATTTCGCAGTACACAGCCGGCATCGATTGATCGCCCACGCTCCGGACGAGGAACTGGCCGGCTTATGACTTACCGGCAGACCGTTTCGGGTACCACCTACACCTTTGACGACCTTGTGGAGGTGATGGCGAAAGCGACGCCGCAGCGCTCCGGCGACGAGCTCGCCGGCTGTGCGGCCCACTGCGATGCCGAACGTGCAGCGGCGGCATGGGTATTGGCCGACCTGCCGCTCACAACCTTCCTCAACGACATGGTGGTGCCCTACGAAACCGACGAAGTCACCCGGCTGATCATCGACAGCCATGATCGCGAGGCATTCAGCTCGATCGCCCACTTGACGGTCGGCGGCCTGCGTGACTGGCTGCTGGATTCGGCCGCACGCGATGACAGTGCGGCGCGCATCGCCGCGATCGCCTCCGGCCTGACACCAGAGATGGCCGCCGCGGTGTCCAAGATCATGCGCAATCAGGACCTGATCCTGGTGGCTGCCGCCAGCTGCGCTACCGCTGCGTTTCGTACCACGATCGGGCTGCCGGGGCGGCTGGCCACCCGGCTGCAGCCAAACCATCCGACCGATGACCCGCGCGGGATCGCCGCCGGGATGCTCGACGGATTGTTGATGGGGTGTGGCGATGCGGTAGTTGGTATCAATCCGGCGAGCGACTCGCCGCAGGCGACGGCGGATCTGCTCTGTCTACTCGACGACATCCGGCAGCGTTTCAGCATCCCCATGCAGTCCTGCGTACTGTGCCACGTGACGACCACCATGGAGTTGATCGACAAGGGTGTCCCTGTCGACCTCGTCTTCCAGTCGATCGCGGGCACCGAAGGCGCTAATTCCAGTTTCGGTGTAACCATCCCAATGCTGTTGGAAGCCAACGCGATTGCGCGATCCCTAGGACGCGGCACCGTCGGCGACAACGTGATGTACCTCGAGACCGGACAGGGTTCGGCCCTGTCGGCGGGGGCGCACCTGGGCGTGGGCGGCAAGCCCGTCGACCAACAAACGCTGGAGGTGCGGGCTTACGGGGTGGCCAGAGCGCTGCAGCCGTTGTTGGTCAATACGGTGGTCGGGTTCATCGGACCTGAATACCTTTATGACGGTAAGCAAATCATTCGCGCCGGCCTGGAAGACCACTTCTGCGGCAAGCTGCTCGGCCTACCGATGGGTGTCGACGTCTGCTACACCAACCACGCCGAAGCCGACCAGGACGACATGGATACGCTGCTCACCCTGCTGGGGGTGGCGGGCGCCGCGTTCGTGATCGCCGTCCCGGGTGCCGACGACATCATGCTCGGCTATCAAAGCCTGTCCTTCCACGATCCGTTGTACGTCCGGCAGGTACTGCGACTGCGCCCGGCACCCGAATTCGAGACGTGGCTGGCCGGTCTGGGGATGGTCGACACCAGCGGGCGCATTCTGCCCGTCGATCTCGCGGCCTCGCCGCTGCGCGCATTGGCAACCGGTGCTTGACACACCGGAGCCGCGGCCTGCAGACGATGTGTGGGCAGTATTGCGGCAGGCCACCCAAGCTCGGATCGGACTTGGGCGAGCGGGCAATTCGCTGCCGACTCGCCGAGTCCTGGAGTTTCAGGCCGCCCATGCCGCCGCTCGCGACGCCGTGCATGATCCGCTCGACGTCGACGCCCTCACCGAGCAGATCGGCAAGCTGGGTATCGGCGCGCCACTGCGGGTGCGGAGCAGTGCCACCTCACGGAGCGAGTACCTTCGCCGGCCCGACCTTGGCCGCTGTCCCGCAGACCTGTCCATCTTGCCGAATACCGGCGCAGACATCGGTATCGTGCTCGCCGACGGGCTATCTCCCTGCGCGCTCAATCACCATGGCGCTCAGCTGGTTTCGGCGCTGGTGCACGAATTCAACGGCCGATACCGAATTGCGCCACCGGTGATCGCAACGCAGGCTCGGGTCGCCCTCGGCGACCACATCGGGGACGCGTTGGGCGTACAGACGCTGCTGATGATCATCGGCGAACGCCCTGGCCTATCCGTCGCCGACAGTCTCGGCATCTACCTGACCCAACTGCCGTCACCCGGTCTCAGCGATGCCGACCGCAACTGCATCTCCAACATCCATCCACCCGACGGCCTCGACTACCAGGCCGCCGCGGCCATCGCCGCCGCGCTCGTCGCCGGCGCACGCAAACTGGGCCGCTCGGGGGTCACCCTCAAAGACACCTCTCGCACCGAATTGGCCGGCGAGGATTCAGCGTCGAATAAACGCGTGAGTATTGACTAAAGCGCTCCGCAGTCCGGGCCAGCAGCGATAAATTCAGCGCGTTCCCGCTTGTTGCCCCAGGCTTGCAGGAGGACAGCTCATGTCGTTTGTGGTCGCGGGTGCCGAGGCGATGTCGGCGGCGGCCGGAGACCTGGCGGGGCTCGCCGCGACGCTGCATTCGGCGAACGCGGCGGCGGCACTGCCGACCAGTGTGCTAGCTGCCGCCGGTGCCGACGAGGTGTCGGCAGCGGTGGCCTCCCTGTTTGCCGGCAACGCGCAGGCCTATCAGTCGTTGAGTGCGCAGGCGGCGGCATTTCACGAGCAGTTCATCCAGTCACTTAATGCGAGCGCGCGCTGGTATGCCGCAGCCGAGGCCGCCAACGCCTCGCCGCTGCAGCTGCTCCTCGATGCCATGAATGCCCCCACCCAGCTGCTGTTGGGCCGCCCGTTGATCGGTAACGGCGCCGATGGCGCGCCGGGGCAGAACGGCGGGGCCGGCGGGCTGTTGTTCGGCAACGGCGGTGCCGGCGGGGCCGGTACCGCGGGACATCCCGACGGGGGCAACGGTGGAGCGGCCGGGCTGTGGGGCGACGGCGGTGGCGGCGGGGCCGGATTGGCCGGTGCCGGCGGCGCCAACGGCGGCCGCGGGGGCAACGGCGGATCCGGCGGGTGGCTGTATGGGTCCGGAGGTACCGGTGGGGCCGGGGGCGTCGGAGGCGCCGGAGCGGTCAATCAGGCCGGCGGCGCCGGGGGCGATGGCGGCGCTGGCGGGAGCGCCGGCCTGTGGGGCAGCGGCGGTGCCGGCGGGCAAGCCGGCACCGGTGGCGACGGCGGGGCCGGCGTCAACGCGAGCAGCAGCCAGGCCGCGACCGGTCAAGCGGGCCTCAATAGCCCTCAGGGCAACGGCGGACTCGGCGGCACCGGCAAAGACGGCGTGGCCGGGCAGACCGGTGGCGCCGGTGGCGCCGGCGGCGCGGTCCTCGACGGCGCGAGTCTGGGCCTAACCGGCGGCAACGGCGGGACCGGCGGGGCCGGTGGCCTCGGTGCGAACGGCGGCGACGGCGGCGCTGGGGGCTATGCCAACGCGAGCGCCGGGGTGGGCGCCACTACGACCGGCGGCGCGGGCGGTGTAGGTGGGGTCGGTGGTGACGGTGTGGCCGGCGCCGTCGGCGGCGCCGGCGGCAACGGCGGTGCCGGCGGCCACGGCGGATGGCTGTTCGGCGCCGGTGGTCAGGGCGGAGCCGGCGCCAATGGCGGCGTCGGCGGTGCGGCCGCTGCGGGTGCGACGGGCGGGGCCGGCGGCCAGGGCGGTGAGGCCACCGTCGCGTTCGTCACCGCAACCGCCTACGGCGGCTCCGGCGGTCCAGGCGGCGCCGGAGGTAACGGCGGTGTCGGTGGGGCCGGCGGCGCCGGCGGCAACGGCGGCGCCGGCGGGGGCGCGGGATTCTTCAGCCATACCGGCGGCGGGGGTGCACATGGCGTGGGTGGCGCCGGCGGCGGCGCCGGCGACAGCGGCGCCGGCGGGGCCGGTGGCGCGGGCGGCCAGGGCATCATCGCCGGGACCCCGGCACTCGCCGGCCAAGCCGGCGCGACCGGCCCACTTGGTCAACCCGGAGCAACGGGCGTGGCCGGCGCCAGCGGTGTGGACGGAGTTTCCGGCGCGTCTGGGTTGCAGCAGGTGATCGCCGCGGCCAATGAACCCACACAGAGTCTGTTGGGCCGGCCGCTGGTGGGCAATGGCGCCAATGGCGGACCCGGACAAGACGGCGGACCCGGCGGACTGTTGTTCGGCAACGGCGGCAACGGCGGGGCCGGTACGGCGTCGCACCCCGACGGCGGCAACGGCGGATCGGCCGCGCTGTGGGGCAACGGCGGGGCCGGCGGCGCCGGCCTGGCCGGCGCTAGCGGCGCGAACGGTGGCAACGGCGGCAACGGCGGCAACGGCGGGTGGCTGTTCGGCGCCGGCGGAGCCGGCGGCAACGGCGCCATTGGTGCGGCCGGGCTGACCAATCAAGCCGGCGGCAACGGCGGCAATGGCGGTCACGGCGGCAGCGCCGGCATGTGGGGCACCGGCGGTGTCGGCGGGCAGGCCGGCGCCGGCGGCAACGGCGGCGCCACGCAAAACGTGGTGAGCGGGCAGGCGCTGGCCGGTAACCCCGGCTCCGGCAGCGCAGCGGGCAACGGCGGAATCGGCGGCACCGGCCAGGACGGCGCGTTCGGCCAGACCGGCGGCATCGGCGGCGACGGCGGCTCCGTCAGCAACGGCGCCACTACCTTCCTTGCCGGCGGCGACGGGGGCAACGGAGGCGCGGGCGGCGCGGGTGCGCCCGGGGGCAACGGCGGTGGCGGCGGCGGGGTGACCAACGCCGGTGAGGTCACCGCTACCGGTGGTGCCGGGGGTACCGGCGGCCACGGCGGCGTCGGCATCAATGGCGGCGCCGGGGGCAACGGCGGCAACGGCGGCGCTGGCGGTCGCGGCGGCTGGCTCTTCGGCAACGGCGGCAACGGTGGCGCCGCCGCCAACGGTGGTAATGGAAGTTCTGGTGCGGCCGGTGCTACCGGCGGCATCGGCGGGGCGGGTGGCACCGCCACTGTCGCCTTGAACGCCGGCCCGGCCTACGGCGGCTCCGGCGGGCCCGGCGGCAGCGGCGGGGACGGCGGCACCGGCGGGGCGGGTGGCGCCGGCGGCACCGGCGGCGCCGGTGGGGCCAGCGGATTCTTCGGCGACCCGGGGGCCGGTGGCAATCACGGCGCGGGCGGCCACGGTGGCGGCGGCGGTAATGCCGGCGGCGGCGGAGCCGGTGGTGCCGGCGGCAGCGCAGCCTGGCGCAACGGCGAGGGCGGGCAGGCCGGCCCGTCGGGTCACGCCGGCGCTACGGGCTCAGACGGCGCCAGCGGCCTGGACGGCGTTGCCGGAGCTTCGGGGCTGCAGCAGACCCTTGCCGCGGTCAACGCACCCGCCCAAGAGCTGTTCGGCCGCCCCCTGATCGGCAACGGCGCCGACGGCGGTCCCGGACAAGACGGCGGCGACGGCGGCCTGTTGTTCGGCAACGGCGGCAACGGCGGAGCCGGTGACGCCACACACCCCAACGGCGGTCATGGCGGATCCGCCGGACTCTGGGGCAACGGCGGAGTCGGCGGGGCCGGGGTCGCGGGTACGGCCGGCAACCCCAGCGGCAATGGCGGCAACGGCGGCAGCGGCGGATGGCTCTACGGCTCGGGCGGGGCGGGCGGAGCCGGTGGCAATGGCGCGGCGGGCGCGGCCAATCAGGCCGGCATCGCCGGCGGTAGCGGAGGCAATGGCGGACAGGCCGGGATGTGGGGCACCGGCGGCGCCGGCGGTCAAGGCGGTGTCGGCGGTCTCGGCGGCGCCGGTCAGAACAACCCGAGCGGAACAGCCAGTGCCGGTCACCCGGGCGACAACACCGATACCGGAATCGGCGGCATTGGCGGCATCGGCCAGTCTGGCAGCTTCGGGCAGACCGGAGGCGGCGGCGGCGGCGGCGGGGACGTCACGCAAGGCATATCGACCGGCGTGGTCGGCGGAACAGGCGGAACCGGAGGTGCCGGCGGCGCCGGGGCCCCCGGTGGCGCCGGCGGCGGAGGCGGCAGCGCAGTCACAACCGGCGGTCACACAGCGACCGGTGGGGCCGGGGGTATCGGCGGTGTCGGAGGGACCGGCGCCAACGGCTGGACCGGCGGCGCCGGCGGCAACGGCGGCGCCGGCGGCCGGGGCGGCTGGCTGGTCGGAGCCGGTGGCCTCGGCGGAGCCGGGGCCAACGGCGGTATCGGTGGCGCCGGTGCCGCCGGTGCAACCGGCGGGGCCGGCGGCGACGGCGGCCACGGCGACAGCTACGGCGGCGCCGGCGGTCGCGGCGGGGCCGGCGGTGACGGCGGCGACGGCGGGAGCGGCGGCGCGGGTGGTAACGGCGGCGCCGGCGGCGCCGGCGGATTGTTCGGCAAGTCCGGCGCCGCAGGCGCCGGCGGTTTGGGTGGCAGCGGTGGCGCCGCCGGCGCCGGCGCCGGCGGCGGTAGCGGTGGTGATGGCGGCAGCGGCACCGCTCCGCCCTACTTCGGCCAGCACGGCCCGGCCGGCCCGAGCGGCCTTGCCGGGGCCACGGGCCCATCCGGGGCAGACGGACTGGACGGCTGATGTCGTTTGTGCTCGTTGGTACCGAGACGCTGTCCGCTGCGGGGGCGGACTTGGCGGGCCTCGCTGCGGCGCTGCGCTCGGCTAACGCGACCGCAGCACTCCCGACCACCGCGGTACTGGCAGCCGCCGCCGACGAGGTGTCGGCGGCGGTGGCCTCGCTGTTCGCCGGTAATGCACAGGCCTATCAGTCGCTGAGCGCGCAGGCGGCGGCCTTTCACGAGCGGTTCGTGCAATCGCTGAATGCGGGTGCGCGCTGGTATGCCGCCGCCGAAGCCGCCAGCGCCTCACCCCTGCAGGATGCGATAAATGCGCCCACCCAGCTGCTGTTGGGCCGCCCGCTGATCGGCGACGGCGCCAACGGCGGTCCGGGACAAGACGGCGCGGCCGGCGGTCTGTTGTTCGGCAACGGCGGCAACGGCGGGCCCGGTACCGCGGGACACCCCAACGGCGGCAACGGTGGATCGGCCGGGCTGTGGGGCAACGGCGGGGCCGGCGGGGCGGGTTTGGCCGGTGCCGGCGGCCGTGGGGGTAACGGCGGGGCCGGTGGCTGGCTATACGGCGGCGGCGGGGCCGGCGGCAACGGCGGCACCGGCGGCGCCGGAGCGGCCAATCAGGCCGGCGGCGCCGGTGGTGACGGCGGCACGGGCGGCAATGCCGGCCTGTGGGGCACCGGCGGTGAAGGCGGGCAAGCCGGTGACGGCGGTGACGGCGGCAGCGGCGTCAACGCATCGAGCGGGCAGGCGACGGCCGGTAAGGCCGGCGCCGGCAACTTCACCGGCAATGGCGGTGTCGGCGGTACCGGCCGTGACGGCGTGGCCGGGCAGACCGGTGGCGTCGGCGGGCCCGGCGGGGGCGTTCTCAACGGCTCGTCGACCGACATGGCCGCGGGCGCCGGCGGTAACGGGGCTGCGGGCATCGGCGGTCT
>NZ_LQPW01000151.1 GCF_002116635.1 Mycobacterium szulgai
CGGCTGATCGGCAGCGGCGGGGCCGGCGGCCATGGCGGGTTCTCCGGCAGGACAGGGGGCGCCGGGGGTATCGGCGGAAACGGCGCGGTGCTGTTCGGCAATGGCGGCGACGGCGGTGCCGGCGGGACGGGTTACATCGTGATCGGCGGCAACGGCGGAACCGGGGGCATCTCCGGACTGATCGGCAGCGGCGGCGCCGGCGGCGCCGGCGGCGACAGCGGTGTGGTTGCCGGTAACGGCGGGAACGGCGGCAACGGCCAGTTGATCGGCAACGGGGGTAACGGCGGCAACCGCGGAGTCAGCTACACGCTGGCGACAGCCACCTCCGGTATCGGCGGCCACGGCGGGGTGCTGTTCGGCCAGCCCGGAATCAACGGCTTACCGTAGGCAGCATCCTGGTCAGGGCGCTATGGCGTCGGCTTCGCGGTCGATAGTGCCCTCGGCTACCTGGTGGCGTTTCTCCCAGCGGCGCAACGCCTCCCGGCACGGCGACTCGACCAGCGCGTAGCTCACCGCGGCAATGGCGAGCCCGAAGATCAGCGTCAACACCAGCACCGTCGGCATCCGGCCGGTGAACGGGAACGTGCCGATCACCGGGAACACCATGTCCAGCGCGGCCAAATGCCAGATGAAGAGGCCATACGACCAGCGCCCCAGCGTCACCATGAAAGCGCTGCCCAGCAGGCGGTGCGGCGTGTCGGGACGGTCCAGCACCAGCGGGGCCACCAGCGCGAAGGCCACCACGGCGCCCATCGCGGTCTTCACCGCGAATTGCGTGGCCGTGCCCTGGACCAGGCCGGCCGGACCGGCCAGCGGCGACGCGGCCACCAGGTAGGCCAGCACCGCGACAACGGCCATCACCAGGCGGCGGCGCGCAAATTGGTGCACCGGGCCGATCGGGCTGTGCACCCATTCGGCGAGCAGCATGCCCGCGGCGAACCAGGACAAGAACGCCGGCGGCCAGTTCAGCGGGTTGCTGCCGGGCCCGCCATCCAGCGGCAGCCACGCCCATGCCCAGCTGAGCATCCCGAAAGCGGCAATCACCGGCACCCGGGCAGCCACCGGGATACGCCGCGCCAGCAACGCGAAAACCGGGAGGGCGAGGTAGAAGCTGACTTCGACCGACAAGCTCCACATCTGGGTCAGTCCGCCGGTCAGTGTCAGTGGCACGTAGATCTGCGTCAGGGTGAGGTTCGCCAACCACACCGTCAGGCTGGCGTTATCCGAGTCGGGCAACAAGCTCAGAATCACCACCACCGCAACCAGGTAGGCCGGCATGATGCGGATTACCCGCGAGCGCAGATAGTGGCCGGTCCGAGGGCGCTCGCCCAGACCCCGCGCCGCCGCGGCGTGCGCGCGCCACAGCAGGAATCCCGACAGCGCGAAGAACACCGCGACGGCCAGGTCGAACCGGCCGAAGAGCCGGCCCGTCACACCGCTGGAGTGGCCGGTCTGAAAAGCGGTGTGCGTCACGACCACGCCCATGGCCGCGCAGGCGCGCATGCCTTCGACCGCGGGCAGGAAGCTGCGGGTACCACCCACCTGCTGGCCGTCGGTCACGATCATCAGTTTGCCCCGGGTGGGTTGCCGGCCGAATTGGGTACACCCGAAAGGTTCGTCCGCCGGGCCGCTACGTTCTGCTGTTAGGGTCAAACGGGTTTTGCCATGCTGCTTGGTCAGGTCGGAGCGAGTCGTTGGACCAGTAAGGAGGAGCGGCGCACGTGAATCGAGCAGTCATGTTGCGAATCGCCGCATGCGGGACGATCGGGTTGGGGGCTGCCCTGCTGATCGCCGCGCTGCTGCTGTCGACCTATACCAGCAGCAGGATCACCAAAATCCCGCTCGACCTCGACAGCACGCTGATCAGCGAGGGCACCGGATCGGCACTCGACTCTGCGTCGCTGTCCGGCGATCACGTCGTCACCAACCAGAACGTGCCGCTGGTGTCCCAGCAGCAGGTCAGCGTGGAGTCCCCGGCCAACGCCGACGTGGTGACCCTTCAGGTCGGAACCTCGGTGCGGCGCACCGACAAGCAGAAGGACAGCGGGCTGCTGCTGGCCATCGTCGACACCGTCACCCTGAACCGCAAGACGGCGATGGCCGTCTCCGACGACACCCACACCGGCGGCTCGGTGCAAAAGCCGCGCGGCTTCAACGACGAGAGCCCGCCCGCCGCAATCCCGTTGCGCCACGACGGCCTTGCCTACCGCTTCCCGTTCCACACCGAAAAGAAGACGTATCCCTATTTCGATCCGATCGCGCAGAAGGCCTTCGACGCGAACTACGAGGGCGAAGAGGACGTCAACGGGTTGAGCACCTATAAGTTCACCCAAACCGTCGGCTACAACTCAGAGGGCAAGCTGGTGGCGCCCATCCGCTACCCGTCGCTGTATGCCGGCGACGAGGACGGCAAGGTCACCACCTCGGCCGCGATGTGGGGCGTGCCCGGCGAGCCGAACGAGCAGATCACCATGACCCGCTACTACGCCGCACAGCGCACGTTCTGGGTGGACCCGGTCTCGGGCACGATCGTCAAGAAAACCGAGCACGCCAACCACTACTTCGCCCGCGATGCGCTCAAGCCCGAGGTGACGCTGGCCGACTACAAGGTGACGTCCACCGAGGAGACGGTCGAATCGCAGGTCAACATGGCCCGCGACGAACGCGACCGGCTGGCACTGTGGTCGCGGGTACTGCCGATCACGTTCACCGCGGTCGGGTTGATCGCGCTGATCGGCGGGGCGGTGCTGGCCTCGTTCAGCCTGCGCACCGAGAGCGCGCTGACCGATCCGGGCCTGGACCGCGACGACACCGATTTCCTGCGCCGAGCCGGGCTGGAACCACCGGTGCCCGGGGCCGAAGCCGAGACCGAGAAGCTGCCCGCGCAGCGGCCGCCGGAGGTGACCGAGGAAGCCGGTCCGCCGAGCGCGGACCCGCCGGCCGATCCCGCCCCACCGGATGCGGCTAAGGATCCGGCTAAGCCCGAGGACGGGCCGTCCGAACCTCCCACCGAACGGACCTAACCCGCCGACGTGCGCTGGTTGCGGCCCGGGTACGCGCTGGCCCTGACGCTGTTGGTGGTTGCGCCGCTGCTGCGACCCGGTTATCTACTGTTGCGCGACGCGGTTTCCACGCCGCGGTCGTATCTGTCCGATACCGCCCTGGGGTTGACGGCCGCTCCGCGTGCCACCCCACAGGACTTCGCGGTGGCGCTGTGCTCGCAGCTGATCGACGGCGGCATCGTGGTGAAGGCGCTGCTGATTTCGGGGCTGTGGCTCGCGGGCTGGGGTGCGGCGGCGCTGGTGGCTTTGGCGCTACCCGACGCCGGGATCGGTGGCCAGTTCGTCGCTAGCACGCTCACGATCTGGAATCCCTATGTCGCCGAACGGCTTTTGCAGGGCCACTGGAGTCTGCTGGTCGGTTACGGTTGTCTGCCCTGGGTCGCGACGGCGATGCTTTCCCGGCGGTTCTTTGCGCTGGCGTTCTGGATCGCGCTGGCCGGGCTGACCCCTACCGGGCTGTTGCTCGCGGCGACGGTGGCGCTGGTTTGCGTGGCCTCCGGTGATGCGGGGCGATTGCGGTTGTCATGCGCTGCAACGGCTTTCGGGATTTCGCTGGTGGCCGCGCTGCCGTGGTTGACCGCTGCTGTCCTGGGTTCGTCGTTGCCCAGTCACACGGCCGCCAACGGAGTCACCGTCTTCGCGCCGCGCGCCGAGCCAGGTCTTGGCACGTTGGTGAGCCTGGCCAGTCTCGGTGGGATCTGGAACGGTGAGGCGGTACCCGATTCGCGGGCAACACTTTTCGCGGTTCTGTCGGCCGTGGTGCTGCTCGGTCTGGTGGCGGTTGGGCTACCGGCCGTGGCGCGCCGGCCGGTGGTGCTGCCGCTATTGATACTGGCGGCGGTGGCGGTGCTGGTTCCGGCGGTGCTGGCGACCGGGCCGGGCCTGCACGCCTTGCGCGCGGTAGTCGACGTTGCGCCCGGGATGGGGGTGCTGCGGGATGGCCAGAAATGGGTGGCGCTGGCAGTACCCGGGTATGCGCTGGCCGGTGCGGGCGCGGCGATTTCGCTGCGCCGCTGGCTACAGCCCGCGGTGGCGGCGGCGGTGTGCTGCCTTTCGCTGATCCTGGCGCTGCCCGATCTGGCCTGGGGGGTTGGGGGCAAGGTTGCGCCGGTGCGCTACCCGCCGGGCTGGGCGGCGGTTGCTGCGGTCATCAATGCCGAACCCGGCCCGGTCGCGGTGCTGCCCGCCGGCACCATGCGCCGCTTCACCTGGGCCGGCCCGGCACCGGTACTGGACCCGTTGCCGCGCTGGGTCAGAGCCGACGTGCTGACCACCGGTGATCTGACCATTTCCGGAGTGACTGTGCCCGGGGAAGGTGCGCACGCGCGCGCCGTGCAGGAGCTGCTGCTGGTCGGGCCCGATCCGTGGACGCTGACGGGTACCGGCGTCAGCTGGCTGGTCGTCGAGTCGGACAGCGCCGGCGAGATGGGCGCGGCCGCACGGACTTTGTCCGCGCTGACGCCGTCCTATCGGGACGGGGATATCGCGGTGTACCGGGTTGGCGACCAGACGACCGGCGGATCCGCTGCCCGCCTCCGAGCCACATTTCTCGCACACTTGGCATGGCTGGTGCTGTTGCTCGCCGGCGGGGTTGGCGCCGCGGCTTGTCGGGCGCGCCGACACTTACGCCACGCACACGACACGCCGCCGGACACCGCCCAGGATTAAGTCTCGCGGTGGCGGTTTCAGATCACGCCGCTGACGCGGTCGCCGGCCCGCACCGCCTCCAGCACGGTGCGCATCGCGTCGGCGCTTTGCCGCCACGAGAACTCACCGCTGCGCGTTTGAGCCTTGGCCCCGAGCTGGTCCCGCAGCACCGAGTCGGACAGCAGCTCTTCGAGCCGATCCACCAGCTCGGCGCGACTGTCCACCAGCACGCCGGTCACCCCGTCGATGATCGAGTCCGACAGCCCACCGGATGACCGATATCCGATCGTGGGCACGTTATGCTGGGCCGCCTCTACCACCGCCAGCGCCCAGCCCTCTTTGCGCGACGGCAGCAGGTGCACCCAAGAGCCTTGCAGCACATGATGTTTGGTCACATCCCCGACATGCCCGTGGAAGGTGACGGCGTCAGAGATCCCAAGTCGCAGCACATGGTCGACCAGCCGCTGGCGCCACCAGCCGTCGCCGACGACGTCGAGATGCAGATCCGGTATCCGGGGCTGCAGCTGCGCGACCGCTTCCAGTGCATCCTCGATCTGCTTGTGCGGCACCAACCGGGACAGCACCACCACGCGCGGCGCGGACGCGCGCGGGCCGGACAACGTCTGCGCCGGCGCCTCGTCGAGGCCGTTGCGCACTACCGCGATGCGCTGGTCGTCGACGCCGAGAGCCACCAGATCCCGCGCCGACGGCAGCGACACCGTTACGTATTGGTTGTTCCGGTTGAGTCGTGGCGACAACCTCGACTCGACGAACCAGCCCACCCGCGCCAGTACCGGGCCCGCGACCGGCCACTGCTCGCGATGGCAATGGTGCACCAGCACCACCACCCGCTGCCCGTAGATGAGCCGGGCCAAGAAGGGCAAGCCGTTCTGGGTGTCGACCACCACATCGGGGCGCACCCGCCGCAGCGGGCCAAGGCCGACTCGGGCGACGGCCATTGCCAGCAATGCCCAGATGTAGACGGTGTAGCGGCCGCCGGCCCGGCTGATCCGGACTCCGTCGACGACTTCACGTCGCGGCGCGCCCTGATAGCAAGCGGTGCGCATGGTGACTTCGATGCCGTCGGCGGCGAGCTGAGCGCCGATGCGCTGTAGGTAGGCTTCGCTGCCGCCGCCCTGCGGGTGGCCGGTATCGCGCCAGCACAGCAGCAGTACCGAGCGCACACCAGACATTGGGGACCAGCCTAGCCCGGCGACGATGCGCGCCACGAAGTGGCGGGGGAAGGAGCTGGGCAATTCAAGCTAGGGATCGATCAGCGCGCCGTTGCGAGGCTCATGCTTCTTGGCTGGTGAGGCTGATCGGCGAGCGTGCGACTCGGTTGTCCGTGCACGCATCCACCTGAGAAGTTCGAATACTCCGGCCAGTGCCAGTCCCACTCCGAACGATGCCGCGAACGCAAGGAGATGGTTGTCGGCGAAGGCGTGCCCGCCGATGAAGCCGATCATCGTGTTGAGGATGCCCCACAACACCGCACCGATCGCGTCGAAGACCAGAAACTGGCGGTAGGGGAATTCCAGCACACCGCAGGCGATTGTCGTTGCCGTGCGCCCCCCGGGAATGAACCGGGCCACGATAACCAGCGGGCCGCCGTGTCGCTCCAATTCCCGGTGCGCCCAGCGCAGGGCGCGCTCGCCCGTCTCGCCGCGGGTGATCCAGCGTCGAGCCCAGTCTTCGGCAGAATGCCCGATCCCGTAAGCGATGTTGTCCCCGACAAACGCCCCGGTGGCGCCCATCGCCATCACCCAGCCCAGCGCCATGGATCCGTCTGCGGCCAGAATTCCCCCGGTCAGCAGCACCGTCTCGCTCGGCAGGATGGGAAGGACGGCATCCAAAGTGCAGAACAGCAGTATCACCGGATATTCCCACCACGAGTGGCCGAGCGTGCCGATCAACGAGTCAAACACCGCGCACCGGCTACCTTCACGAGATCAACCCCGTTCTGGCGAATGGTTCGGCCTCGCCGCGCTCGACTGCTTCGTCGTGTTTGGCGGCGGCGCGTTCCAGCAGATCGACCAGGGCCTGCTCGTCGCGGACCAGCTGGCGGTACTTCGGTCCGAGCGCCATTATCTGGTCGCGCTCGCCCAGCAGCATCCCGAAGATCCGTTCGCGTTCGGCGGGATCGTGGGTGTACTCCGAGTCGAGATAAGCCGTCGCGTGCCGCCGGGCGTTGATGATCGCCGTCCGGGCTTTGCCCCCTCGGCTGAGCAGCGAGGCGACGATGGTGATCACGAGAATGCTGAGGATCACAATCAGCGACAGGGCGGTGCTGATCTCGACCAGTGGCACCGGCTCGCCGTCGTTGATGAACGGGACGTTGTTCTCGTGCAAGGCGTGCAGAACCAGCTTCACGCCGATAAAAGCCAGGATTGCCGCCAACCCGTGGGAGAGATAGACGAGGCGGTCCAGCAAGCCCTCGATGAGGAAGAACAGCTGCCGCAGTCCCAGCAGAGAGAAAGCCGTCGCCGTGAACACGATGTAGACGTTCTGGGTGAGGCCGAAGATCGCCGGGATCGAGTCGAAAACGAAAAGCATGTCCGTGCCGCCGATCGCGACCATGACCAGGAGCATGGGCGTCATTGCACGCTTGCCGTCGACCGTCGTGAACAACTTGTCGCCGTCATAGTGCTCGGTGGTGCGCAGCACCTTCTTGGCGATCCGGATGACCAGGTTGTCGGCCTTGCCCGCGTCGTCGTGGCTGTCGGGCTTGATAACACTGCCGGCGGTAAGCAGCAGCATCAGCCCGAACAAGTAGAAGACCCACGCGAAAGCGTTGATCATCGCGGCGCCGAGGAAGATGAAGCCGGTACGGGCGATCAGGGCGAAGACGATCCCGAACAGCAATGCCTTCTGCTGATCCTCACGGGGGACCCGGAAGCTGGTCATGATCACCAGGAAGACGAACAGGTTGTCGACCGACAAGGCCTTTTCAGTGACGTACCCGGCGAAGTACTCCGAGCCCGCCTCGTTGCCACCTAGCACGAGCATGCCGACGCCGAACAGCACCGCGATGCCCACATAGCCGGCCGACCAGACCGCGGCCTCCCTCAGGGTGGGGACATGCGTTTTGCGGACATGAAAGAAATAGTCGAAGGCCAACAGGCCCACGATGCCGCAGACGGTCAGGGCCCAGACCCAATCCGGGACATCCATTCGCTGCTTCAGCCGCCTTCCAGTCGAGCCACCTGCTAGGCCTTTGACACGTTTGTACCCGCTTTACCCCCTTTCTCCCCTTCCGAGACAGTGCGCGCAGGTACGCAACACGCTGGGTGACGGCGTGCAATTGCGCACGTTCGCCGGGGAAGTCGTGCGGCCGTAGGGTTTTGCGGGTGCGGGTAACTGACCTCTTCGCGCGCCGGGCGACGCTGGGCCGGTCGGTGCGACTGCTGTCGGCATTCCGCTACGAACAGCCGGATCCGGCCCGCTTCTATGGCGCCCTGGCCGCCGACACCGCGGACATGATCGACGACCTGTGGCAGGCCGTCCATGACGGTCCACCGGCCGGCCGCATCCTGCTCGACGTCGGTGGCGGCCCCGGATACTTCGCGTCGGCCTTCGCTGCTCGAGGCGTGCGCTACCTCGGCGTCGAACCCGACCCCTCGGAGATGCATGCGGCCGGACCGGCTTTCGAACGCGAGCCGGGCACCTTCGTCCGCGCCTCGGGCATGGCGCTGCCCTTCGCCGACGACTCGGTGGACATCTGTTTGTCGTCCAACGTGGCCGAGCACGTCCCACGCCCCTGGCAACTCGGCAACGAGATGCTGCGGGTGACCCGCCCGGGCGGACTGGCCGTACTGTCCTACACCGTCTGGCTGGGCCCGTTCGGCGGCCACGAGATGGGTCTGACCCATTACCTCGGCGGAGCCCGCGCCGCCGCACGCTATGCCCGCAAACACGGCCATCCGGCAAAGAACAACTACGGGTCGTCGTTGTTCGCAGTGTCTGCCGCAGAAGGTTTGAAGTGGGCGGATAGCACCGGTGCCGCTGTGGCGACTTTCCCCCGCTACCACCCGAGATGGGCTTGGTGGCTGACCGAAGTGCCGGTGCTGAGGGAGTTCCTGGTGAGCAATCTCGTGCTGGTCCTGTCGCCGCGATAATGGAACATGTTCTCGTTTTGGGCTGGCTTGGGTAGGGTGGCGATCATGAGCTCAGCTACAACCTCAGCTACAACGGAGTACGACAAGCTTTTCATCGGCGGCAAGTGGACGCAGCCGTCGACCGACCAAGTCATCGAGGTGCACTGCCCGGCCACCGGCGAGTACGTCGGCAAGGTGCCGCTGGCAGCCCCGGCTGACGTCGACGCCGCGGTCGCCGCGGCCCGCGCGGCATTCGACAGCGGCCCGTGGCCCTCGACCCCGCCGAAAGAGCGCGCGGCCGTCATCGCCAAAGCGGTCAAGTTGTTGGAGGAGCGCAAGGACCTGTTCACCAAGCTGCTCGCCGACGAGACCGGGCAGCCGCCGATGGGCATCGAGACGATGCACTGGATGAGTTCGATTGGGGCGCTGAACTTCTTCGCCGGCCCCGCAGTGGACCAGGTCAAGTGGCGCGAGACCCGCAACGGCGCCTATGGGCAAACCATTGTCCATCGCGAGCCCATCGGTGTCGTGGGCGCGATCGTGGCCTGGAACGTGCCGTTGTTCTTGGCGGTCAACAAACTCGGTCCCGCACTGCTGGCCGGCTGCACCCTAGTACTCAAGCCGGCCGCCGAAACACCGCTGAGCGCAAACGCTTTGGCGGAGGTGTTCGCCGAGGCCGGCCTGCCCGAGGGCGTGCTGTCCGTGGTGCCCGGCGGGGTCGAGACCGGACAGGCGCTGACGTCCAACCGTGACATCGACTTGTTCACCTTCACCGGCAGCTCGGCCGTCGGCAAGGAAATCGGCCAGCGCGCCGCGGACTTACTGAAGCCGTGCACTTTGGAGCTCGGCGGGAAATCGGCGGCCATCATCCTCGAGGACGTCGACTTGGCCGCCGCGATCCCGATGCTGGTGTTCTCCGGGATCATGAACACCGGACAGGCCTGCGTCGCCCAGACCCGCATTCTGGCGCCGCGCTCGCGGTACGACGAAATCGTCGATGCGGTAAGCACTTTCGTGCAGGCGCTACCGATCGGCACTCCGACCGACCCGACTGCCCAGATCGGGTCACTGATCTCGGAGAAGCAGCGCGCCCGGGTCGAGGGCTACATCGCCAAGGGCGTCGAAGAGGGCGCCCGGCTGGTGTGCGGCGGCGGCCGCCCCGAGGGACTGGACAACGGTTTCTTCGTGCAGCCCACGGTGTTCGCCGACGTCGACAACAAGATGACGATCGCCCAGGAGGAAATCTTCGGACCGGTGCTGAGCATCATCGCCTACGACACCGAGGAGGACGCGATCAAGATCGCCAACGATTCGGTGTACGGCCTGGCCGGCAGCGTCTGGACCACCGACATCCCCAAGGGCATCGAGATCTCGGAGAAGATCCGTACCGGGACGTATGGAATCAACTGGTACGCCTTCGACCCCGGCTGCCCGTTCGGCGGCTTCAAGAACTCCGGAGTCGGCCGGGAGAACGGGCCCGAAGGCGTCGAGCACTTCACCCAGCAGAAGAGCGTGCTGATGCCCATGGGATACACGGTCGAGTAAGCCCGTAAGCACCACCGCTAGGTGAAGTCCATGGCCTCCATGGCTGCGATGGCGCCCTCACGGCCCAGCTGGTTAGCACCATCAATGCAGTACAGGGAGTTGCCGACGGTCACCAATATCTGGTCGTGCTGCGGCGCGGGTAGCGGGGGCAAGGTGCTCCACTTCCCGTCGGCGATGTCGTACATCTCGGTGACTCCGAGCACCTGAGTCGCGCTCTCGCCACCAACCATCACGATTCGGCCGTCGATGAACGAGGCGCCGAAGCTTTGGTCACTGGTTGGCATGTCCAGCAGTCTGGTCCACGTCCCGGATTGTGGATCGTAACGTTCGAACGCCACCGAAGGCCGGTCAATGGAGAGGAACCTACCGCCGATCGCGTACACGTAGGTGCCGTCGGACACCGCCGCAAGATGCTCACGCGGGGTTGGCAGACTTGCGGTGTCCTTCCACGAATTGCCGTCGAAGACCTCGGTCTCTCCGACCAGTTGCTTGCCGTTCATTCCGCCGACAACCACAAGTTTGTCTCCGACCACTGCTGCTGCTGCCGCCACGCGCGCGTGCTTGAGGCCCGGTAACTCCACCCAGCTACCGTGACGCAACACGAACACCCTGTTACTGGCCTGCTGGAAGTCAGCGCTTGCACCCCCGATGACCACCACCTCGCCGCGGTAGGTGGCCGCCGTCGCATGTTGCAGTGGTATGGGCAAGGGCGGTCCGCTTTGCCAGACTCCGGTACGCGGGTCGTAGCTCTGGACATCCCGCAGCACGCCCCCGTCCCGCATGCCGCCCATGATCCAGATCTTGTCCTCGAGCACGGTCCCGGCCGGCGCCAATCGGGCATCCGGCGCGTCCGGTAGGGCACGCCACGCCGACATCGCCTGCACCTTGCGGGCCGGCAGCTTGAGCACCTCGGCTGAGGAGGTCACCTCGCCGTCGCCAGCCGCGGTCGACCCACCGATGGCGTACACGCACGTCTCTACCGACGCGACCCCAGCGCCGTGGCGCGGAATCGACAGGTCCGGCAAGGGCGACCACGTCTTGGCCAGCAGGTCGTACTCTGCGACGCTCTTGAGCGCTTGACCCATCGACACACCACCGACAGCCACCAGGCGTTCGCCGGCGATTGCCACCCCCAGATCACTACGTGCTTCGGGGAGTGCGGGCAAAGTCGTCCAGGTTTTCGCTACCGGGTCGTAGGCCTCGACCGTCGGCACGTCTACATTGCCGTTCGTGCCGCCCACCGCGTACAACAGCTTTCCATCCGAAGCCGCGGCAAGCATTTGGCGCGGAGTCGGGATGGGGGCGCCGAGGCTCCACGAGCGACCGTCGAAAACTTCGGTGGTGTTCAACAGTGCGCCGTTGGCGTCAACACCACCGGTGACAATGATGCGGTCGCCCACTACGGCGGCCGCGCCGGCCGCCCTGGGCTGCAACAGATGCGGGAGTTCGGCCCAGTGGCTGTTGACCATCCGCCAAACCCGGTCGGTCGCATCCCGCTTCTCGCTGGTTGTCCGCCAGCCGCCCAACACAACTGGAGTTGACTGCCAGGTCACCGCCATCGCGTGCTGAACCGGATCCGGCAGGTCGTCGTCATCCTTCCAGCTGTCAGTGGTTGTGTCATAGCCATCTTGCTGTCCGGTGACCGCGCCATCGCTTCTGATGCCGCCGTAGGTCCAGATCATCCCCTCGGCCTGGGTGGTCGCCATCGCGTCGCGCGCGACACGAGCGCTCGCAATCGGCTGCCACTTGATCGGCGCCACGTTGGACGGGCCTGCTGCGCTCGCCCGGGTGTTGCCGGCCTTGGGCAGCGACACGTAGACGCCGCTGACCACTAAGAGCAACGCCAACACCGCCGCCGCGCTGACGGACGCCACGCGGTGGCGCTGCGCGCGTCGCGGCATGCACCGCAGGACTGCCCGCTGCGAGATCCATTCCCAGCCACGGGGCAGAATCGGGGCACCAACCGGACCCGAGACGGGACCAGTAAACGTCTTTCGTCCGGTAGGAGCAGACGGGTTGATCGCGGCGCCGCTTCTCGCCCAGTCGGCAAACTCAGGGATGGGCCCGGGAACGGGCAGCGTCTGGGCTCCCGCCGGCCGGCCACCACCGCTGTCTGCGCTTTGCTCGCCGGGCCCGGCCGAAAGTGGTTGAACGACATCCGCTGAACTGCTCAGGGTGAGCCCGGCGTCCATACCCGCGCCCGTAATCGCCATCGAATCGGGCTTCAGGCCGTTACTGCGCTGCGCGGCCTGCAACTCGCGACCGAACTCGGCAGCCGACGACGGCCGCTCTTCGGGCTCGATGGACATCGCATGCTCGATGGCCAAACACACCGCGTCCGGAATGCCTTCCGGACGCATATCCGGGACCCGGGTGGAACTGATCCGCAGATACTGCGCGAGCAGGTCTTCACCGGTGTTGCGCTCGTGTGCGGCACTACCCGCGATGAGGGCATAAATTGTGGCGCCCAGGGAGTAAACGTCGGCGGCGACCGTCGTCGGGTTACCGGTTAGCACCTCGGGGGCGGTGTAGGCGAGCGTGCCCGAGAAATAGCCGGTCGCCGTTTGATACCCACCTTCGATGTGGGCGATGCCGAAATCGGCCAGCTCCGGTTCGCCGTAGTCATTGATAAGCACGTTCGCGGGCTTGATATCGCGATGCAACGTGCCGGTCTTGTGTGCGGTTTCCAGTGCCCCGCACAACTTCACGCCGATCCGCAACGCATCGGGCCAGGGCAGCGGCCCGGCCCTGAGCAGTCGCACCGCCAGCGAATCCGCGGCGTGGTAAGGCATCACGATGAATGGCCGGCCGCTCTCGGTTACCCCGACGCGCAAAATGTTGACGATGTTGGGATGTCCGGAGAGCCCGCCCATGGCATAACCCTCGCGCAGGAAGCGTTCCTTGTCCTCTTCCTCGAAGTGCGGCGGCAGTACCTTGACTGCCACGTTTCGGCCCAATGCCGTTTCGTGGCAACGATAAATAACGCCGGCGCCGCCGCGGCCTATTTGGCGCGCGTCTGCGAGTCCAGCGGCCGTCAACTCGGTGACGACCCCAGTCGGTTCCGGAGTTGGACGCTCGGAAGCGATTTCTCCAGCCATTTCTTCGTGCTCAACCTTCCAACGACTCTAGGACGGGTCGTATCAAAATACTGACTCTAACGTTTAAATATGTTGCTCGATAACATGTTTCGGTCAAGCTAGCAAAAAACTACGGTCCAGCTAACGACCCTCGAATCGGGCTTGTCGACGCTCGATGAACGACTGCACGCCCTCAGCGGCATCCTGGCTCGCGAACAGCGACGCCACGTCGGGCGCGAGCCGCTCGATCGCGGCAGCCTCGCCTTGTTGCACGGCCAAGTGGGCGGACGCCAGAGTGGCGCGCACCCCCAAGGGCGCGGCACGCTCAGCGATGGTCTGGGCGATTTCGCGCGCCCGGGCCAAAGCCGAGTCGCGATCGTCGGCAACCTCTTGAACCAGCCCGATGCGGTACGCCTCGGCGGCATCGAATTCGTCACCGGTGAGCAGCCACCGCATGGCGTTGCCCCAGCCCGCCGCGCGGGGCAGTCGGATCGTCGCGCCGCCAAAGGGGTAGATCCCGCGCTGCACTTCCAGCTGGGTGAACCGCGTTCCCGCAGCGGCGATGCGAATGTCGGCCGCCAGCAGCAATTCAATGCCTAGGGTCATGCACCAGCCATGGGCGACGGCGATCAGTGGTGTGGTCGGCGCCGGTGCCGACGGACTGTCCAGCCGCCACGGGTCCCGGCCGCCCTCGGGCAACAACCTCTGCCCGCTCGCAATTGCCGGCCCGACGTCGACCAGGTCCAACCCGGCGGTGAAGTGGTCACCGTGCCCGAACAGCACGCCGGCACGCAACGAGTCGTCGGATTCCAGCAGCGCATAGGCGCGGGACAACTCCTCCAGCATGGCGCGATCAAACGAATTGCGTTTGTGCGGCCGGTTTAGGCCGACGAGCAGGACGTGTCCATCCCGCTCAACAGACACGGTGTCAGTAGCCATGCTCAAAGTGAACCGCAAACCGAACAAATATGCAACTCTACATATTCCCTGGCCTCACATATTCGTAGATCCACATAACTCGGGCCACACATGATTCTCAAATCATCACGTTTAGCAGCGTTTACCCACTGGAGGCTTGTTTACTAAACCCATGCCTTATATGCTTTCCTGCATAGTCATGGGCCGGGGGCGGACCCGGCGCATGTGAGCATTCCTGCCGGGAGAAATCATGTGGATCCTCGACCTCAACGTTGCGGGCTATCACCTGACGCGTGAATTGCCTGACCTGCGGCGCCGGCCATTGCGGTTCCACCCGCGCAGGGTGCACTGGCCGATCTCGCGGCACCCACACGCCGCATGACGGAAGCCGAAACGGGCACCCGCAAACGCGGACGGACCCGGACCAAGATGCTGATCAGCGCCGCGCAAGTACTGTCCGAACGCGGCGCGGCGGCGGTCACCATCGATGCGGTGCTCGCGCGCAGCGGCGCACCGCGCGGCTCGGTGTACTACCACTTTCCCGACGGACGCAACCAGATTCTGACAGAGGCGCTGCACTACGCCGGCGATTCGATCACCGCGAAAGTCGACGATGCCGTCGACCGCGGGGGCAAGGCCCTGGTACGCGAATTCGTCGAATTCTGGGAGCGCCTACTGACCGAATGTGACTTCGACGCCGGCTGTCCCGTCGTGGCAGTCGCGATTGGTTCGACCGAAGGTGAACTCGAGCTGTCCAAGGAGGCCGGGGTGATCCTCGGCCACTGGCGTGCCGCGATGGCCCGAGCCTTTGTCGCCGACGGCTTCGACGAAGAGACTGCGACGTCGCTTTCGGTGATGTCGATAGCCGCGCTGGAGGGCGCCGTAGTGCTGTGCCGCTCCACGCGCAGCTTAGAGCCGATGCGCCAGGTCGGCGATCAGCTCGAATTCCTGATCAAGGCAAGGGAATTCGTTCGTCGCGACACGTCTTCGTAGGAGGGCTGGCAGCGGTAACCGCCGCGCCGAACGTGCACTCACTGCGAAAATCCGGCGATTTTTTCGCAGTGAGTGCACGTTCGGCGCTGAAGGTTGACGACGGCAACGGGCTGCACACGCAGTAGCCGATTTTTATTGGCGATTCATGTGAGTTACCGAAGCACCGTGTCGGAACTTTCTCCGACTTGCACATGCGCTTCTGATGAGCGCGCTACCATGTGAAAACTGCTGCACCGGCGGGAGGCACACAATGTCATACGTATTCGCATTGCCGGATGTAATCTCAGCCGCCGCAACGGATTTGGCGAATATCGGCTCGACGCTCAGCGCGGCCAATACGGCCGCGGTGTTCCCGACCACTAACGTGCTGGCCGCCGGTGCCGACGAGGTGTCGGCCGCCGCGGCGGCGGTGTTCGGCGCACATGCCCTCAACTATCAGGCCCTCAGCGCCCAGGCGACGGCCTTCCATCGGCAGTTCGTGCAGGCCCTGCAGGCCGGCACCGCCGCCTATGCCGGTGCCGAAGCGGTCAACGCCGCGGCCACGGCCAACCCGTGGCAGATATTTCAGCAGAATCTACTCAACGCGATCAACGCGCCTTTCGAGGCGGCGTTGCAACGTCCGTTGATCGGCAACGGCAGCGACGCATTGCCCGGCAGCGGGAAGAACGGCGGAGCCGGGGGCCTGCTGTGGGGCGACGGCGGCAACGGCGGATCCGGCACGCCGTCGACGGCAACCCAAGGCGGCGGCCCCGGCGGTAACGGCGGGGCGGCCGGGCTGTTCGGACATGGCGGCGCCGGCGGGGCCGGCGGCCTGAGCACCACCGACTCGAAAGCGGCCGGCAAGGGCGGCGCCGGTGGCGCCGGCGGGATGTTGTGGGGCAACGGGGGCGCCGGCGGCGCGGGTGGCGCCTACAACGGCGCCACCGTCGGCGGGGCCGGCGCCGGGGGCGCGGGCGGTGACGCCATCGGGTTGTTCGGCACCGGCGGCGTCGGTGGTGCCGGCGGTATAGCCCCGGGCGGCTTGATCGGCGGCGCCGGTTCCGGCGGTCACGGCGGGCACGGTGGCGCGCTGAACGGCGCCGGCGGCGCCGGTGGCGCCGCCGGCGCCTCAGGCTCCTTCCCCGGTGTCGGCGGCGACGGCGGGACCGGCGGCCTATTCAGCGGCAATGGCGGCGACGGCGGCGCGGGCTTCGGCGGAAAATCCGGCCACGGCGGGAATGCCGGTCTGATCGGCAACGGCGGCGCCGGCGGCATCGGCGGGTTCGCTGCGCGCGGCGGTGACGGGGGCCTGGGCGGCATGTTGTTCGGTGACGGCGGGCGCGGCGGCGACGGGGGGCAGACGCTGGTAGGTTTTGCCGGCGCCGGCGGCAACGGGGGTAACGCCATCGGGCTGTTCGGCAACGGCGGCGACGCCGGCAACGGGGGCCAGAGCACCGGCGCCGCATTCAACGGCGGCCAGGGCGGACACGGCGGCAACGGCGCCCTGATCGGCAACGGCGGACACGGCGGCAACGGCGGGTCCAGCCTGAACAAAGCCAATGGCGGCGACGGCGGAAGTGCCCAATACATCGGCAACGGCGGCGCCGGCGGTAACAGCGCCGGGGCCGGAGCCACCATCGGACAGGGCGGCAACGGCGGGTTACTGCTTGGCATTCCCGGATTGAACGGGCACGCCGGGCCCTAGCCGTCTCAGTCGCTGGCCGGCAGCGGCTTGACCTCTTTGAGCTCCAGCCTGGTCGCACCGACGCTGAGACTGCCGGCACCTGGCTTGGTGACCAGCACCTCGGCACCGGTCTCGTCGACGTAGCGCTTGCCCATCACGCTGCCGTCGGCGAACGCCGGATCGAGCTCGCCCGACCGGTCGGCGCCCATAGGCACCATCGGGGCGCCGCCGCAACGCAGGTCGTCGAGGCTCTCGGCGGTTCGCACCACGATGACTTGGGTGTCACAGACCTGGCTGGCCAGCCGGGTTCCGTTCTTGATCATGCACGCAATCCTTCCAGCGTTTGAATGATCTCCCGGCGAAGGACCTTGCCGGTTGCGGTGGTTGGCAGCTCGTCGCGAAACACTACTCGGTCGGGGGTCCGCGACCCGCGCAATGTCTTGCGGACATGCTCGCGCAACTCGTCGGGGTCGGGGTCGGCGCCGGCGGCCGGCACCACCACCGCGACGATCGCCTGGCCCCACTGCGCGTCCTCGACTCCGACGACGGCGACGTCGCGCACCTGCGGGTGTTCGATCAGCACCTCTTCCAGCTCGGCGGGCGCGATGTTCTCACCGCCGCGGATGATGGTGTCGTCGCTGCGCCCGCCGATGAACAGATAGCCGTCTTCGTCCAGGGTCGCGATGTCTTTGGTTGGGAACCAACCGTTTTCGTCAAGCACCGAACCGATTCCGGTGTAGCGGCCGGAGACCTGCTCGCCGCGTACGAACAGCTCGCCGGTGTGGCCGGGCCCCAGCACCGTGCCGGTTTCGTCGCGGATCTGCAGCTCGATGCCGGGCACCGGTTGCCCGACCGAAGCCAGTCGCTTGGCGACGGCGGCGCTGGATGCGGCCTGCGCGGTGCGGTGATCGTCGGGTGTGAGCACCGCGATCGTCGAGCTGGTTTCGGTCAGACCGTAGGCGTTGACGAAGCCGACGTCCGGCAGCAATTCCAGCGCCCGGCGCACCAGCGGCAGCCCAACCTTCGAGCCGCCGTAGGCCAGGTTGCGCAGGTGTGGCAACTTGTGCTCGCCCGTCTCCAGCACGCCGACGATGCGGTCCAGCATGGTGGGCACCACCGTTGCGGTGGTCACCTGCTCGGCATTGGCCAGCCGGACCCACTCGCTGGCGTCAAAATTGTTCAGGTACACCATCTTTCGGCCCGCGTAGAGATTCGACAGCGCGGCGCCGACCCCGGCGATGTGATAGGGCGGCACACAGATCAGGGCGGCGTCAGTCGGTGCGGCGGAATCGAATTCCACCGTCCCGGTGACATAGCTGGTCAGGTTGTTGTGGGTGAGTTCGACGGCCTTGGGCTGCGAGGTGGTGCCGGAGGTGAACAACACGACGGCCACCGAATCGGGGTCGGGGAACTCCGCGGTCGGCTCGGAATTCTCTGCGGCAGTGAGGAATTCACCGGACAGTAACACCGGCATGTTCCCGATCGTATCCCGGTAGCGCGCATCGGCGATCACCAGCGGCTGCGGCAGCCGCTCGAGTAGTGCGTTGATCCCGTCGGCGGACAGCCGGTAGTTGATCGGGGTGAACGGCACCCCGGCACGGGCAGCGGCGAAGATCAGCAGCGGCAGCATTGCCCCGCCGGTGCCGACGTACGCGACATGCCGGGCATTCGAGGCCGCGATGACTCCGGCGGCGCCGTCGGCGAGATCGCTGAGCTGCGCGGTGGTCCAGCGCAGGTCCTCGGACACCCCGCCGGAAACAATCGCGGTGCGATCCGGGTAGCTCGACGCAGCCATCTCGAGCAGCAGCGAAATGCTCATCCTCGGTCTTTCCGGGTCCCCAGCCCTTTACAAATCTTGTCGATAGTGTAACCCATGCCGGGGAGGGCGTTCACGCGCTCGGCGTATCAGGTCCCCGTCCAGCGCGGCGGGCGCTTCTCGGCGAACGCGATGGCGCCCTCCTTGGCGTCGTTGGACATGAAGATCGGGGCCAAGATCTTGATCTGCTCGGCGAACCTGGTGTCGAGGCTCCAGCCGCGGGATTCGGTGATGATCCGCTTGGTCGCGGCCACCGCGAGCGGCCCATTGGCGGTGATCTTCTCCGCCAGCTCGATCGCCGCGTCCAGCGCGCCGCCCGGCTCGGCCAAGACGTTGACCAGTCCGAGTTCGTGGGCCCGTTCGGCCGGCAGGTTGTCGCCGGTCAGTGCCAGCTCCATGGCGATCGCATACGGGATGCGTTCGGGTAACCGCAGTAGCCCTCCCCCGCCGGCTACCAGGCCGCGCTTGACCTCGGGGATGCCGAAGGCCGAGTCCCGCGACGCCACGATGAGGTCGGTGGCAAGCGCCAGCTCGCAGCCGCCGGCCAGGCAGAACCCTTCCACCGCCGCGATCAGCGGCTTGGCGGGTGGACGCTCGGTGAAGCCCAGGCCGCGGCCCTCGACGACGACGTTCTCGCCGCGCGCAAAGGCCTTGAGGTCCATGCCCGCGCAGAACGACCCGCCCGCGCCGGTCAGGATGGCCACCGAGAGGCCGGCGTCATCGTCGAGGCGATCCATCGCCTCGGCCAATCCCCGGCTGACCTCAGCGTTGACCGCGTTTTTGGCCTTCGGGCGGTTAATCGTGATGATCAGGATTCGGTCGCGCTGTTCGACAAGGACTGCGGGTTCGGTAGCTTCATCGCTCACAGAGCCGATGGTAACCACCCCGAATCAGGCCGGCTCCATCGCGTCCTCGATGACCGTCAATTCCTCGGAAATCCCTGCCGCCCTGCGTATTTCGATGAAGTCGGCGACCATGGCCTCGGTTACCTCATGCGGGTCCTTGACGGTGGAACCGTCCGCGAGCACCGAGATGTTGAGCTGGTCGACATAGCTCCACACGGTGATGTTCAACCCGCTGCCGGCGGTCAGCGGCCCCACCGAATAGATCTCGGTGACCACCGCGCCGCCCACCCTGCCACGCTCGCGCGGACCCGGAACATTGGAGATGTTCAGATTCAGGATCTTGTTCTGGCCGTCGCGACCGGACAACCAGCGGAACATGGCTTCGGTGCCCGCCGGCGGCCAGTACGCCGCCCAGCGGCTGACCAGCTCCGGACCCATCAGGTGATGACCCTCCTTGGCGGACACCGCGTTGTCGTGGGCGGCCCGCACGCGTTCCAGTGGGTCGTCGAGGTCAGCCGGCAGTGCCACCATCATGCCGCTGAAGTGGTTGCCCGAGATTCGCTCCGGCGAGAAGTCGTAGCTGACCGGGACGGAGGCCAGCAGCGGCACGGCCTTGCCGTCGTACTGCAGCAGCAGCTTGCGCAGCGCCCCGGTGGACATGGCCAGCACCATGTCGTTGATCGTGACGCCGAGTTTCTTGCCGGTGGCCTTCACGTCGGCGAACGCCAAAGTGGCGGTGGCGAACATCCGCTCGGGGGTGATCATGTGGTTCATGAAGGTCGGTGGTGGGGTGAACGGCCGGGTCAGTTCCGGGGAGAGCTTGCGCGAACTGCGTCGCACCCGTCCCAAACCCTGCGCGGTGTAGCGCAGGGTGCCCGGGATTCGCCCGAGGTGGCGCAGGTGATCGACGAACGCCTCCGACATCAACTCGCGCTTGGTGGGCGCCGGGTCGGCGGTGTACTCGCCGCTTTCTGGTCCGGGCAACAGGTCCATGCCGCGCGCCATCAGGTTGGCCGAGGCGACTCCGTCGGCCAGGGCGTGGTGGATCTTGGCGACCACCGCGATCCGGTTATTGGCAAGGCCCTCAACGAAATACATCTCCCACAACGGGTGCTCGCGGTCCAGCGGGGTACTGGCGATCTGCCCGATCGCCTCGTCGAGCTCACGCCGCCCGCCGGGCGCGGCCACCTCCCAGGGCCGGATGTGATAGTTGAGATCGACCACGGTGTGTTCGCGCCACATCGGGTGGTGGAACTTGAAGGGGATGTCGATCAGCTGATAACCCAACGGCTCGAGCTTGTGCAGGCGGCCCCGGATCACCTCGCGAAACGCGTCGATGCCGAATTCGCGGCGGTCCGGGTCGAGCTCGATCACCGCGATTTTGAGGGTGTGCATATGCACGTTGGGTGTCTCGCTGTAGAGCAGCACCGCGTCCCAGCCGCTGAGCCGTTTCATCGCAGCCCCCTGGCGCTCAGATGACCTCTTTGGCGAACTGTGTCCGAGTGCGGTGAACCTGGTTGAGGAACAACGAGATCGCGTGTCCCACAGTACCCGTGCGAGCACCGTCGAGCAGGTCGAAACCGTGGCCGGCGCCGGGTAGTTCCACATAGCAGACCAGCGAGCGCGACACCGTGCGCAGCCGCTCGACGAAGCCACGCGCTTGTGCCACCGGGATGACACTGTCGCGGCTGCCGTGAATCACCAGGAACGGCGGGGCATTGGTGTGCACCCGGGCGATCGGCGACGCATCCCGGAACACCTCGGGGTGCCGCTTGATGGACCGCTTGACCACCACCCGTTCCAGGAAGTCGACGAACCGGGCGCGCTCGGGTGTGGAGCGGTCCTCCCAGTCGTAGCGACCGTAGATCCCGACGACGGCGTCCACCGAGGTGTCGCAACCCTCGGGCAACTCGTTTTGGAAGCCGGCATCATTGGCGCTGAGCCCCGCCAGCGCGGCCAGGTGCCCGCCGGCCGAACAGCCCGCCACCGCAACGAAATTGCGATCGCCGCCGAACTTGTCGACGTTGGCACGGGCCCACGCGATGGCGGTCTTGACGTCCAGGATGTGGCGCGGCCAGCGGTGGTGCGGCGCGACGCGGTAGTCGATGGCCAGGCAGACCCAGCCCAGCTCGGCCAGCCGTGACATCAGCGCGTAGCCCTGGATGGTGCGGCTGCCGTGGATCCAGGCGCCGCCCGGCACGAAGATCAGCACCGGTGCGGGCTGGCTGGGCAGGTCCTTGCGGCGCCATACGTCCAGCAGTTGCGCCGGGCTGTCGCCGTAGTGGACGCCGCGGCGGTAGAGGTAACGGCGATGCCGGCGGGCGTCGGCCACCGGCGGGGTGCGCCCGGGCTGCGGCCACTGGGCCTCCAGCTCGTCGTTGGACACGATGCCGCGCAGCGCCGTTACCGAAACCTCGCCGGTGCTGTCCCGGTCCCGACGGCGTGTCTCACCGATGCCCGGGGTCAGCCATTCCTTGGCGCGCGCGGTCAACAGTTCGGGTGCTTGCCGAGCGCCCCAGACGCTCATCGCGGTGACCGAGCCCAGCGGTTCCAGATGCTTGCCGACGACCGGTAGCGAAGCTCCCGCGACACTTAATGCCAGCATGTAATCCCCAGGGCGGGCGCGTAGCAACCATCGCAGATAGGGGGTAATGCCAGGCCTCGTCGCCGTCATGTGGTGGAGCGTACCCCCACCGCACGGGAGTAATCCAAGATTGGCGCGGGGTGTGTACCACGCATGCTATTTGCCCTGTTCAAGTGGCATTTTTCCGGCGCTATAGCGCCACTTGGCGAATCGGGCCACATATGCGAGAGCACTGAGGGCGAACATCGCCGCGGTAAGGAGCAGCCACCGGCCCAGAAACGGCTGCTGGGTTTGCCCGGTCGCCGCGTGATAGGTGGCGGCGCCCTGCTGGATGATGCCGGGCAGGAATATCAGCAACGTCAAGGCGGCTCCCCAGGCCGGGACCCGAATGTAGTTGCGAACGGCGACTTTTGGGCTCGGCTTTGGGACACTCCTGGACAGCAGCCGGTCCACCAGGGCGTAGAGCGGAAACAGAATGAGGTCGTGACCGATCACGGCGGCGGCGAACCACACGGCGATCGACTGCCACCAGCTCTGCGGGTTCCACAGGGTGGTGAGCTTGAAGGTGGCCAGAATGTAGCCGAGCAGGGCGAAGCCGGCCACCATGGTCAGCAGATGCAACGGATGGGCGCCGTAATGGCGCGCGAAACGTACTGCCATCCTTGACATTTCAGCTCCCGGCGAAGTCGATGGCGGTGACCCATTTGGTGTTGTGCACACCGGGCAGCGCGGGAACGATGATCCGGGCCGGATAGCCGTGATCGAGCGGCAGATCTGCGCCGTTGACCTGCAGCGCCAGCAGCGCATCGGGGTCGCCGACCTGATTGGCCTGCAGGGTCGCTACCCCGAAGGCCCCGCCGCGTTGCAGCGATGCCACGAACGCCGAGCGTGGTGCCGCGACCCCGGCCATTCGTGCCAACTCGGCCAGCGGGACCCCGGTCCAGGTCTGTACCGTCGACCATCCTTCGACGCAGGCGATCGGCAGCCGCGCGGTGCGTTGCGGCAGGGCGGCCAGCGCGGCGCGGTCCAACACGAGTTCGGTGGGCCCGCCGCGCAGGATCAACCGCCAGTTCGCGCCGACGGCTTCGGGCGTGATGCCGGCGACGGCGGCGGTTTTGTTGACCGGGAAGTCCTTGCCCCGGCCTCGCGGCAACAGCAAGGCGGCGCCGCGGGCCGGCCCACCGATCGTCTGGCCCACCGTCAGCACCGCGAGCAGTAACACCCCCGAACCGACCAGGCCCAGCACGCCGCGGCGGCTCATGGTCGGCGCGGCCGGGTCCTCGGGCGCCAGCCCGTCCGGATCGGGAGGCTGCGGCTTGGTATCAGATGTGTTGGTACGCAATACTTCTCGCAGCGACAGCGAGCGCAAACCGGTGCGCATGCGCGGGATCTTCAGCGCGATGTGCATGAGGAAGCCGGTGATGAAGACCCAGGCTCCGAAGTAGTGGCCGTCGTAGAAGCTGAACCCGAAAATGTAGTCGTACTGGATGTTGAGCACCCCGGTGACGATCTCGAAGAGCAGCCCGCCGACGAGCATCAGCAGCGACAGCCGTTCCAGCAATTGCGCGATCGAACGCGCGGGTGGCCAGTCGAACAGCTTCGGGATCACCGACCACAGCTTGGCCAGCACCACCGGGATGATGATCAGGCCCAGGCCCACGTGCAGCCCCTGGGTCAGCCGGTACAGCCAGGACGGACGGGTGGGCCAGCTGAAAGCGGGCAGTCGCAGCCATCCGACGTTGGCGGGAATGGCCTGGCCGAATTGCGGCGCATAGGCGATATAGGACAGCAGCCCGGTGAGGATCACGATCGGCAGCACAATCAGCAGCACCAGGCCGAACACCGAGGTCAGCCACGGGCCGCGCAGCGGGCTGCGGAACGTGGGCAGCGGGGGCTTCACCAGGCCGCCAGGTTGGCGATGACCCGCCCGCCGATCAGCCGGACGCTGGTCAGGGTGAGGCCCACTTGCGCGGCCAGCGCGGCGGCGCTGTCCACCCCGACCGAGGCCCACCGAAACCACGGCCCGACATCGCCGGCGGACTCCAGCCGTACCCAGCGGGCGCAGATCCCGATGGCCTGTGCGTCGAACTCGGCCACGCAACGGCCGCCGCGGCCCAGTAGTTCGGCGGCGCGGCCCAGAATCCGTAACGGATCGCCCCCGAGCCCCACGTTTCCGTCGACCAGCAGCACCGTCTGCCAACAACCCATGCCAGGCAGCGGGTCGAACACGTCGCCCAGCAACGCCGGGGCACCGCCCCTACACGCCAGCCGGACCGCGGTCATGGATTGGTCGATGCCCAATGCCGGGACGCCTCGCTGCACCAGCCTGGCCACCAGTCGTCCTGGGCCGCAGCCCAGTTCGATGGTCGGGCCGCTGCACATCTGCGCCACCGCCTCGTCGAAGGCCTCGTCGAAGGCCTCGTCCGGGGCGCCAGGTCGGTCCGGCTCGTGGGGTCCGTCCGGTTCGTACGGGGCCTTTCGTCGGCCCAGCCAACGGTGCGCCGGCAGCAGCCGCACCTCACCGTCGTCGTGACGGATCCAACAGCGCTCGCCGTCCAGTGCCCGGTCGTACAGATGCCCTAGCATTCCACGCCCCTTGCATCGTGCCTTGCATCGTGCCCGACCGCGCCGGCCTGGCTATTGCTCCGTCCCTACTTGAACCTTTTGAAGCCTTCCGATCGATACCCCGATCTTTGCGCGCCGAACCCCGCGTGCCTAGGCCCGATTGGCTAAGACGTACCGACAGACGAAATGGTTCACACACTTGATTCGGTGCCCGCGACCGCGCAGATGGATACTGTTCTGGTGCCGGCCGATGACGTCCACCCGGACCTGCGCCGAATCGCCCGTCTCGCACCGCGACGAGTGGTCGGTCCCCGAACGCTGCCGCTGGTCCGGGCGTTGATGGCACTCAGCACGCGTCGCGGCGCGCCAGCTGATGTCGAGGTGCTGACGCTGACGTCCGGGGTGCGAGTGCGGCTCTACCGGCCGGCCGGCGGTACCGAGGCGGCGCCGGCCCTGCTGTGGATGCACGGCGGCGGCCACGTGATCGGTAGCGCTGCGCAGGACGACCTGCGCTGCCACCGGTTCAGCACCAGGCTGGGCGTGACGGTCGTATCGGTGGACTACCGGCTATCACCCGAGCATCCCTATCCCGCGGCGCTGGAAGACTGTTACGCCGCGCTCACCTGGTTGGCCGGCCTGCCCGCGGTAGACGAGAACCGGGTTGCGATCGGGGGCGCCAGCGCCGGCGGCGGGCTGGCGGCGGCCCTGGCTCTGCTGGCCCGCGACCGTGGGGAGATCGCACTGGCGTTCCAGCTGCTGGCCTACCCGATGCTCGACGACCGCAGCTCGGCGTTGCCGGCCGATCCGCGGTATCGGCTGTGGGACCCGCTGGCCAATCGCTTCGGCTGGACGGCCTATCTCGGTGGTGCGGACCCGCGGCTGGCGGCGCCGGCCCGGCACGCCGACCTGAGCGGGCTGGCAGCGGCGTGGATCGGCGTGGGCACTCACGACCTTTTCTACGACGAGGACCTGTCCTATGCGGCGAGGCTGGTCGAAGCCGGGGTGCCGTGCAAAGTCGACCTGATCCCGGGCGCATTCCACGGATTCGACTTGATTGCACCCAAAGTCGCGGTGTCGCAACAGTTTTTCGACATGCAATGCAGGAATTTGCGCGCCGCGCTGGGGTTGGCGGATCACATCGCGAAGTAGACCAGCTCGCCGCCGATGATCGTCGCGGCGACCAGGCCGGCATCCAGTTCGGCCAGTGCCGTCCCCGGTGGCTCGCTCAGCACGCACAGATCCCCGGGCTCCCCGATTTCGACGGTCCGGGGCCGGCCCGGGCGATCCGGCCAGCCCAGGAACATCGTCAAAGCCTGTCGCGGCGAAACACATTCGGCCGGATTGAGGATCTTGCCAGTGGGCGTGCTGCGGTGCACGGCGGCCCGCATCGCGGCCCATGGATCACCACGACCGAACGGCACGTCCGTCGAAAACGCAACGGGCACATGCGCTTTTATCAGTGTTGCGACCCGCCACAGTTGATCATGTTCATCGGCGGGGACGTCGGTGAGATACTGATCGCCGCGTTCGGCAACCAAGTTGGGCTGGGTCACCACGGTGAGGCCCAATTCGGCGAGGTCGCTCATGGTGTCCCCGGGAACCATTGCGGCGTGCTCGATTCGGTCCAGCGGATGGCTGCCCGCCGCGCGCAGCGCAGCGATGGTCACCAGCAGTTGGGCCGCGGTGACGCAGTGCACGGCGACCGGCTGGCCGATGCTGTGGCGGTCGGCGATCCACTCGGTGAGCGACTCCAGGTCGAGGTCGTCGTCGTGCAGAATCTTCTTGCCCGGCGCCAATATCCGCACCCCGGGCCGGAATTCGCCGCGACGGTGCGCCATGACTAGCGCCACCAGGTCGCCGGCATCGAGGTCGGGGGTGGCATCGGTGACGCCGGTGACACCAGTCGCGGTGATTCGCCGGCTGAGTTCGGCCAGATCGGTTTCGCGCCGCTGCAGCGCATCCGACCAGCCGCGGTCGGCGCTGCGCAGCCGTCCGTCGGGATGTCCGGACAGGCCGACCCGGCCCAGCGCCGCGGAGTTGAGGATCCACAGCACGCCGCTGCGGTGTTGCACGCGCACCGGGACGTGGGACGTCAGGGCGTCCAGCGCGGTCCGGTCCAGGTCCCCGGCGACCGACTCGTGGTAGCCGACGGCGCGAATCCAACCGTCGGCTCCCGGCGCGGCACTCGAGAGCGCCTCCGCCAGTTGCTCTCTGGTTCGCACCGCGGGCGGGCCCACCGAAAGCGAATCCAGCGCGGAGGCCGCCGAACGCAGGTGTACATGGTGGTCGTGCAATCCGGGCAGCACGGTGCCGCCGCCCGCGTCGAGCATTCCCTCTCCCGATTTGGCAGCCAGGCCGGTGCCCAGCTCCTCGATACGGGCACCCACCCGGATATCGGCGCTGGTCCCATCCAGCAGCGTGGCGTGCCGAATCAACATGACAAGCAACGCCTTTCGGCGAGGATGCGGAACACGTTGTCGTTGTCGGCGCCGAGAGCGGCGGCCGGGGTGCCGGCCGGTGGCGCAGATGGGGGCGGCGCCGGGTGCGTCGAAGTCGATTGGTGCAGCGGCAGGGCCGCGTACGTAGCGGCGACGGTCGCCATGGCGACGTCGATGAGTTCGCCGCCGCCGCGCTCCAGCGATTCGGTGACCGCCCGGCCGGCCTCCAGCCCGGCCAGCGGGTCGGCGATGGCGTCGCCGCAGAACACCGGCCCCACGCCGACCAACCCCCCGGCGACGGCGGCGTCGTCCCCGAACGCCGGGCGCCGGGATTGGTCACCATATCCGGTGATGCGCAGCCAGATTCGGCCCGGGCGCGGGGCAACGTCGTCAGGTCCCAATCGCCGCCGCGCCAGCGCGGCCGGTCGCGATCCTTCGATCACGATGTCGGCCGCGCTGAGCAGGTCCCGCAACTTGTCGGTGTGCTGGTCGAAATCCAGGCAGTAGGACAACTTTTCGCCGTTGATCCAGTCGAAGAAGGCGCGATTGCCGGCGCGGGTGCCGTCCGGGCGGGGCGGGCTTTCCACCTTGACGACGGTCGCTCCGGCCCGGGCCAGCAGGTGCCCACACAGCGGGCCGGCCCACATCGAGGACAGGTCGGCGACCAACAGACCGGCCGGCCCGCGCCCGGGCACCGGTGTCCCGATGCGGCGCACTCGCGGCGGTGCGCCTTCGGCCTCGCCCAGTGCGGCCGCCGGGATATCGAGCAGTTCGGCCCGCTCGACGATCTCGGCCGTCGACCGGGTCGCGGCCCATTGGTGCACCGCCGGCCAGGGATCGCCGGCAGTTTCGTCACTGTGCAGTAATGCCGGGACGGCGGCGACGTCGTCGGGCCGGGAGAGCGTGATCGCACACCAGCCGTCGCGGGCGGGCAGCAACCGGGTGGCCCGGCCGGCCGATATCCGGCCGGCGCGGGTGAGCCCGAGCAGTCCGGCCCGCCCGGCCAGCAGGGTGGCCGCGTCGGCGGCGATTCGTTCGGCGCGGCCCAGGACGGCGGCGCGGGAGAAATCGGGTGGCCCGTCAGGCAGGCCGGTCAGGTAGGCCAGCCCGCTGGCGCCCCATCGGGCGGCCCACCGGTCCGAAGTCATCTCCCCATGGTGCTCGCCGCCGGCTCCGGCGGTGGCTCAACCCGGGGTATGGGAATCCCGGCGCTTAACGGCGCAGTTTCGGTTGCAGCATTAGCGCTCAGGGTGGGGATGTGCTGGCGTTACACTTTGAGAAACTTTTGGAATGATTCTTTTCATTTCTACCGAGAAACGGTATGTCGTGGTTTATCGTCAATCCGCCGATATGTCGGCGCGGTGACCGGGGGGCACATGCGCGACTCTTCAACTGCTCGTGACCTAGCTGGATAGGTGGTCTCGGATGTCGTACCTGCTCACGACGCCGCAAGCGGTACTCGCCGCGGCTGCTGATCTGGCCGGTATCGGCTCGGCGATTCAGACGGCCAACTTCACCGCGGCGGCTCCCACCACCGGCCTGCTGGCCGCGGCCGAAGACGAGATCTCCACCGCCATAGCGGCCTTGTTCGGCTCGCATGCCCAGGCCTATCAGGTGGTCAGCGCCCAGGCGGCGGCATTTCACAGCCAGTTCACCCGGGCGCTGTCCGCGAGCGCGAACTCCTATGCGCTGGCCGAGGCCGCGGCCGCAACCCCCATGCAACAGCTGCTCGATGTGATCAATTGGCCCACCGAGACGCTGTACGGGCGGCCGTTGATCGGTAACGGCGCCGACGGCGTCGACGGCACCGGCGGCGCCGGCAAGCCCGGCGGCTACCTATTCGGCAACGGCGGCAAGGGCGGATCGGGTGCCCCCGGCGGCGTCGGCGGTGCCGGCGGCAGGGCCGGGCTGATCGGTAACGGCGGAGCCGGCGGTGCGGGCGGGGCCTCGGCAAGCGGCGCCGGCGGCGCCGGTGGAGTGGGTGGCTCCGGCGGATGGCTCTACGGCAACGGCGGGGCCGGTGGTGCCGGCGGCGCCAACACCGGCGGCGTGGGCGCCGGCGGCGCCGGTGGGGTCGGCGGGCATGCGTGGCTGCTGGGCAACGGCGGCGCCGGCGGCGCCGGCGGGGCCAGCCTGAGCGCCGAAGGCGGCGCCGGCGCGGCCGGTTCAGCTGGCGGGTTCCTCTACGGCCACGGCGGCGATGGCGGGGCCGGCGGCGCCAACACCGGCGGTACCGGCACCGGCGGGGTGGGCGGCGCCGGCGGTAACGCCTGGCTGATCGGGAACGGCGCCGGCGGCGGGGCCGGCGGCTCCAGCGTCAGCGCCGACGGCGGCGCCGGCGGGGCCGCCACCAGCGGCGGGCTGCTGATCGGCAACGGCGGATACGGCGGGGCCGGCGGCGCCAACACCGGCGGCAGCGGGTCCGGCGGCGCCGGCGGGGCCGGCGGCAATGCCTGGCTGTTCGGCATCGGCGGCGACGGCGGAACGGGCGGCGCCAGCGTCAGCGCCGACGGCGGCGCGGGCGGGGCAGGGGCCAGCGCCGGCTTCCTGCTCGGCGCCGGTGGTTCCGGCGGATACGGCGGCTCGACCAGCTTCAAGGGCGGCTCCGGCGGCAACGGTGGTGCGGCCGGCAATGCCTGGCTAATCGGCAACGGCGGCACCGGCGGCAACGGCGGCAACGGCACCAACCTGACCGTCGGCGCCGGCGGCAACGGCGGCAACGGCGGCAACGGCGGGTGGCTGCTAGGCGACGGCGGGGCCGGCGCCAACGGCGGCGTCGGCGTATCGGGCGGCGGCAACGGCGGGGCCGGCGGCCACGCGCTGCTGCTCGGCAGCGGCGGCGACGGCGGCAACGGTGTGCTCGGCGGCGTGGCCGGCAAGGCCGGGCTGCTGATCGGCAACGGCGGCGACGGCGGAACCGGGCGGGCCGGCGCCGACAGCGGATTCTTGTGGGGCAACGGCGGCAACGGCGGCGACGGCGGCAGCGTCGTGATCGGTGACGGCGGCGCCGGTGGCCGGGCCTGGCTGATCGGCAACGGCGGCTCCGGCGGCATCGGCAGCACCGGCGTGGCCAGCATCGCCGATGGCGCCGGCCTGACCGGTGGCCGCGGCGGCGACGGCGGGCTGCTCTTCGGCTGGGGCGGCTGGGGTGGTGCCGGCGGCGCCGGCGCGCCGACCACGGTGCTGGGATCGGGCACCGGCGGCACCGGCGGGGCAGGCGGCAATAGCGGCTGGGTGATCGGCGGCGGCGGGGC
>NZ_LQPW01000152.1 GCF_002116635.1 Mycobacterium szulgai
GATCGGCAACGGCGGCGCCGGTGGCGCCGGCGGTGCCTCGTCGATCGGCAACGGCGGGGCCGGCGGGGTCGGCGGCAACGGCGGCTGGTTGTACGGCAGCGGCGGCGCCGGCGGGGTCGGCGGCGCGCACACCAGCGGAACCGGGACCGGCGGCTTCGGCGGGACCGGCGGGCGGGCCTGGCTGCTGGGCAATGGCGGCATCGGCGGTGCCGGCGGTTCGGGTGCCAGCGGCGGGGCCGGCGCGCACGGCGGTAATGCCGGATTGCTGTACGGCAGCGGCGGCGCCGGCGGCGCCGGCGGCGCGAACACCACCGCGACGGGCTCCGCGGGCGCCGGAGGCGCCGGCGGCAATGCGTGGGTGCTGGGTAGCGGCGGCGCCGGTGGCGCCGGCGGTACCGGGTCGACTTTCGGCGGCGACGGCGGTGTCGGCGGCCACGGTGGTCTGCTGTCCGGTGCCGGCGGCGCCGGCGGGGCCGGCGGGGCCGGTGGCACCGGCGGCACCGGCGGCGCCGGTGGCGATGCCGGCTGGTTGTCCGGTAGCGCCGGCGGCGCGGGCGGCGCCGGCGGTGCCGGCCACTCGGGCAACGGCGGACTTGGCGGTGCCGGCGGCTCCGGTGGGTTGTACGGCCCTGGTGGGGGCGGCGGTAACGGCGGCACCGGCATCGGCACCGGGGGCACCGGCGGCCTCGGCGGCAACGCCGGTCTGCTGTTCGGCGCGGGCGGCGCCGGCGGCAACGGCGGCACCGGCGGCGTGGGCGCCAACGGCGGCAGCGGGGGTACCGGTGGCAACGCTGGCTGGCTGTACGGCAACGGCGGCGTCGGCGGTAACGGCGGCAACGGCGGGGCCGGGCTCAACGGCGTCGCGGGTGGGGCCGGTGGCACCGGCGGCAACGGCGGGACCGGCGGCGCCGGTGGCCGCGGCGGGCTGCTGTTCAGCGATGGCGGCAACGGCGGTAACGGCGGTCTGGGTGGGGCCGGCGGCTCCGGCGGCAAGGGCGTCGACGGCGCTGCGGGAACCTTCCCCAGCGGTAACGGCGGCAACGGCACCGACGGCGGCGTCGGCGGGGCCGGCGGCAATGGCGGCAATGGCGGCGCAGGCGGTCGCGGCGGCCTGTTCGGCCACACCGGCAACACAGGCGCAGGCCGGGCCGGCGGTGCCGGCGGTGACGGCGGCGTCGGCGGCAATGGCGGCAACGGCGCGGCCGGGGACGCGAGTAGCCCCCGCGGTGGTGACGGCGGCAACGGGGGCAACAACGGTGCCGGCGGCACCGGTGGCGCCGGTGGCGCCGGGTCCAGCATCGGTGCGCACGGCGCGTCCGGCAACACGGTTACCACCTCGGGCGGCAACGGCGGCAATGGCGGTGCGGGCTACAACGCCGCGCTGGGCAACGTCACCGGCGCCAACGGTGGCGACGGCGGCAACGGCGGCAAGGGCGGCAACTACGGCAACGGCGGCAACGGCGGGGCCGGCGGCAACGGCGCGGCCGGGATGGCCGGGACCAACGGCGTCAACCCCGGTGACAGCGGCACCGACGGCCAGGTCGGCGGATCCGGCGGCAAGGGCGGCGCGGGCGGCGCCGGCGGCTCGCTCGCCGGCAACGGCGGGACGGGTGGCGCGGGAGGCAACGGCGCCAAAGGCGGGGCCGGTGGGACCGGCGTCGACGGCGCCGACGGTGTCATCACCGTCAACAACGGCGCGGGTCAAGCCGGCGGCAACGGCGGCAATGGCGCGGCCGGCGGGACCGGCGGCGCCGGTGGGGCCGGCGGCGCCTCGCCACACGGCACGGCGGGCACGGCCGGCGCCGGCGGGGCCGGTGGTGACGGTGGGGCCGCAGGGCGTCCCGGTGACGGCGGCCATGGCGCCGACGGCATTTCAACCAGCGTCGACGGCGGCGCCGGCGGCCACGGCGGTAACGCCGGCAAGTTCGGTGCCGGCGGCTCGGGCGGCGCGAACGGCAGCGGCTCGGGCACCGGCGCCCACGGCATCGACGGCGCGAGCATCGCCGCCCCGGCCGGCAACGGCGGGGCCGGCGGCGCCGGCTTCAACGCCACCACCGCCGGCGCTAACGGTGGTGCGGGCGGTGCCGGTGGCGACGGCGGCAACGTCGGCAACGGCGGCGACGGCGGGGCCGGCGGAAACGGCGCGGCCGGCGCGCCCGGCAACAACGGCACCAACGCCATCAACCCGAACGGCACCGATGGCCTTACCGGCGGCAAGGGTGGCGACGGCGGCGCGGGCGGTAAGAGCGGCGGCGCCGGCACCCATGGCGGCACCGGTGGGGCCGGCGGTAAGGGCGGCGACGGCGGCCAGGGCGGCAGCGGCATCGACGGCACTGCCGGCACTGCGACAGCTGGCGTCGGCGGCAACGGGACGGCCGGCGGCAACGCCGGCGGCGGTGGCGAGGGTGGCGCCGGCGGTAAGGGCGGTGCGGCCGGCGCGGCCGGTAGCGGTGGCTCGGTGGGCGTCGCGGGCAGCGGTGGCGCCGGCGGTAACGGTGGTTCGGCGGGTACCGCGGGCAATGGCGGTGCCGGGGCCGCCGGGGCCAACGGCACGGCTGCGAACAGCAACGCCGGGTTCGCCGGCGGTGACGGCGGCAAGGGCGGCAACGGCGGTAACGGCGGTAACGGCGGTAAGGGCGGGGCCAACGGCAATGGCATCGGCACGGCCGCCGACGGCAACGGCGGCAACGCCAGCAGCGGCGGCGCCGGTGGTGCAGCCGGAGCCGGCGGCAACGGTGTGGCCGGTGCCGATGGCACCGCCGGGGTGAATGCCGGGGCGGGCCAGGCCGGTGGCGCGGGCGGGGCCGGGGGCCACGGCGCTGACGGCGGCACCGGCGGCAAGGGCGGCACGGGTACCAACGCGGGCACCGACGGCGCCGGGGGCAAGGGTGGCGACGGCGGCAAGGCCGGTACCGCCGCGGCCGGTGGCCGCGGCGCCGATGGCACCTCTACCTACATCGACGGCGGCGACGGCGGCGCCGGTGGCGCCGGCGGCGCGGCCGGCGCAAACGGCCTGGGCGGTGCCGGCGGCCGGGGCGGCAACGCCATGTTGTACGGCAGCGGCGGCGCCGGCGGAAACGGCGGGACCGGCGCCGACGGCGGCGCCGGCGGCAATGCGGTGCAAATCGGCAACGGCGGTGCCGGCGGTCGCGGCGGCGACGCTTTGCAGATCGGGGCAGCCGGCGGTAACGGGGGCGCCGGCGGCAACTCCGGCGTCATCGGCGTGGGCGGCGACGGCGGTAAGGGCGGTCACGGCGGCGACGGCACCTTCGGCGCCAATTCAGTCAACCCACCGCAAAGCGGGCAGGGAACGACCGGCACACCCGGAACTCCGCTCGGCAGCACCGCAACCGGCCACCCGGGCGGAAACGGCGGAAGCGGCGGAAACGGCTCGGGCAGCCAGAGCGGTGGCACCGGCGGCGTCGGCGGCACCGGGGACAGCGGCGCCATCAGCGGTGGACAAGGCGGCCGAGCCGGCACTGGCGGAACCGGCGGCACCGGCGGCATGGGTGGTACCGGCGGCACCGGCGCGACCGGCGGCACCGGCGGCACCGGCGGCACCGGCGGCACCGGCGGAAGCAACGGCGGTCCGGCCGGCAACGGCGGAACCGGCGGCACCGGCGGCATGGGTGGTACCGGCGGCACCGGCGCGACCGGCGGCACCGGCACCACCGGCGGCAACGGCGGCATCGGCGGCGCCGGCGGCCATGGCGGCACGCTGCTGGGCGTTGGCGGCAACGGCGGTGTCGGCGGCGTGGGCGGCACGGGCGGCACGGGCGGAGTGGGTGCCATCGGCGGTGTCGGCGGCGGCGGCGGTACCGGCGGCATCGGCGGGCCTATCGGCACGCCCGGCGGAAGTACCGTGTTCCCCAACGGCGGCGACGGCGGAAACGGCGGGACGGGCGGTACGGGCGGAACCGGCGGAACCGGCGGAACCGGCGGAACCGGGGGCAATGGCGGTGCGGGCGGGGCCGCGGGCGCCGGCGGCATGTTGGGGCTGGCGGGCACCGGGGGCGCCGGCGGCGCCGCCGGTAACGGCGGCCTGGGCGGCACCGGCGGTCTCGGTGGCCAAGGTGGAGCCGGCGGCGCCGGCGGTGCCGGCGACCCCGGTCCCACCCCCAACTTCCCCGGCCAGGTCGGCAATGACGGCACCGACGGCGACGCTGGCGCGGGTGGTGCCGGCGGCAAGGGCGGCGCATCCGGCACGCCCGGTGCCGGCGGTGGCGGATACGTTTCTGGTGCCAACGGAGCGCTGGGCGCAATCGGCGGTACCGGGAGCCTCGGCCCCCACGGTTAACTGAGGCGGTTAACTGAGGCGTTGGGCCGCGGCGTCGATGCGCTCGTCGGTGGCCGTCAGCGCCACCCGCACATGCTGCGCACCGCGTGGGCCGTAAAAATCGCCGGGGGCCACCAGGATGCCGCGCTGCGCAAACCAGGCGAGCGTGTCGAGACAGCTTTGGCCGCGGCTGGCCCACAAATACAATCCCGCCTCGGAGTACTCGATCTCGAAGCCCGCCGAACGCAGCACCGGCAGCAGCGATGCACGCCGCCGCTGGTAGCGCTCCCGCTGCAGCTTCTCGTGAACGTCGTCATCCAGGGCCGCGACCATGGCCGCCTGCACCGGGGCGGGAACCATCATCCCCGCGTGCTTGCGCACTGCCAGCAACTCGGCGACCAACTCCGCGTCGCCGGCCACGAAGCCGGCCCGGTAACCGGCCAGCGATGACGTCTTCGACAGCGAGTGCACGGCCAGCAGCCCGGTATGGTCGCCGTCGCACACCGAGGGATGCAGCACCGACAGCGGCTGGGCGTCCCAGCCCAGACCGAGGTAGCACTCGTCGGAAGCCACCAGGACGCCACGATCACGTGCCCATCCGACGACCTTGCGCAGGTGATCCATGCCCAGTACCCGCCCGGTCGGGTTGCTGGGCGAATTGAGATAGATCAGCGCCGGGGTTTGCGGGCCGAGCTGGGTCAGCGAATCCGCACGCAGCACCGGCGCGCCGGCGAGCCGGGCGCCCACGTCGTAGGTGGGATACGCCAGTTCGGGCACGACCACCACATCCGCGCCGCCCAAGCCCAGCAGCGTGGGCAGCCAGGCGATGAGTTCCTTGGTGCCGATCACCGGCAACACTGCCGACTCGGCCAGCCCGGTGATGCCGTAGCGGCGCGCCAGCGCCGCCACCGCGGACTCACGCAACCGCGCGGTACCGGCGGTGGCGGGATATCCGGGTGCCGAAGCGGCCGCGGCCAGGGCCTCCTGGATCAGCGGCGCGACGGGGTCAACCGGAGTGCCGACGGACAGGTCGACGATGCCGTCGGGATGGGCCCCGGCCAGCGCTTTCGCGTCGGTCAACGTGTCCCAGGGAAAAACCGGCAGTGACGCCGACACCCGCCGGCCGGGCCGTGGGGCCCGTGGACTCTGGGACCCGCTCAGTCGTCTTCGCCCTGCGGCGGCAGGTCCTTGACCACTTGCGGGTCGTTCTCGGTCATGCCGACCTTGGCCGCACCGCCGGGTGATCCCAGCTCGACGAAGAAATCGGCGTTGATCTGGGTGTACTGGCTCCACTGCTCGGGCACGTCGTCTTCGTAATAGATCGCTTCGACCGGGCACACCGGTTCACAGGCGCCACAGTCAACGCATTCATCGGGGTGGATGTACAGCATCCGGGCCCCCTCGTAGATGCAGTCGACCGGGCACTCCTCGATACATGCCTTGTCCTTGATGTCGACGCAGGGCTGGGCGATCGTGTACGTCACGGACGGCTCCTCAACGTGTCCTCTATGTACTGCTAAGTGGGCTGCTGATCACGTCGCCGGGGCTGCTTCCCAGCGACACATTTGGTTACTGATACTAGACGTAGCACATACACCGCAAGCAATTGGCACGCCCGTCGCGCGAGGAGACCCAATGACGGATCTGTACCCGAACTTGCTGTCGCCGTTGCATCTCGGGTTTACGACGCTACGCAATCGCGTGGTCATGGGTTCGATGCACACCGGACTGGAAGACCGGGCAGGCCATATCGACCGGCTCGCCGAATACTTCGCCGAGCGCGCCCGCGGCGGCGTCGGGCTGATCGTGACGGGCGGCTACGCACCCAACCGGACCGGCTGGCTGCTGCCGTTCGCCTCGGAGCTGGTCTCCTCGGCTCAGGCCCGCCGCCACCGGCGGATCACCGCGGCGGTGCATGACGGGGGCGCCAAGATCCTGCTGCAGATCCTGCATGCGGGGCGCTATGCCTACCACCCCATGTCGGTCAGCGCGTCGTCAATCAAGGCCCCTATCAACCCCTTTCGCCCGCGGGCGTTATCGGGCCGTGGGGTCGAGGCGACCATCGCCGACTTCGTCCGCTGCGCACAGCTGGCGCGCGACGCCGGTTACGACGGCGTTGAAATCATGGGCAGCGAAGGGTATCTGCTCAACCAGTTCCTGGCGCCGCGCACCAACAAGCGCTCCGACTCCTGGGGCGGCACACCGGCCAATCGCCGCCGGTTTCCGGTCGAGATCGTGCGCCGCACCCGCGCCGCCGTCGGGCCCGACTTCATCATCTGTTACCGGATGTCGATGGCCGACTATGTGGAGAACGGCCAAAGCTGGGATGAAATCGTCGCGCTGGCAACCGAAGTGGAGGCGGCCGGCGCAACCATCATCAACTCCGGTTTCGGCTGGCACGAGGCCCGGGTGCCGACGATCGTCACCTCGGTGCCCAACAGCGCGTTCGTCGACGTCTCCCACGCCGTAGCCGAACAGGTGAGCATCCCGGTGGTCGCCTCCAACCGGATCAACATGCCGCAGGCGGCCGAACAGATCCTGGCGCAGACCCAGGTACGGCTTATATCGATGGCCCGGCCGCTGCTCAGCGACCCGCAGTGGGTGCGCAAAGCCGAGGCCGGGCGCGCCGAGGAGATCAACACCTGCATCGCCTGCAATCAGGCCTGCCTCGACCACGCCTTCGCTAAGAAGATGGTGTCGTGTCTGCTCAATCCGCGGGCCGGGCACGAGACGAAGCTGGTGCTGTCGCCGACGCGGCGCGCCCGTTCGGTGGCCGTCGTCGGTGCCGGCCCGGCCGGTCTGGCCACCGCGCTCAACGCCGCGCAGCGTGGCCATCGAGTCACGCTGTTCGAGGCCAACGACCGCATCGGCGGCCAGTTCGACCTGGCCCGCCGCATCCCCGGCAAGGAGGAGTTCAGCGAAACCATCCGGTACTTCGCGACCATGCTGGACAAGCACGGCGTCGACGTGCGACTGGCCACCCGCGTCAGCGCCGAGGAGCTGCGCAGGTTTGACCCTGAATTCGACGATGTCGTGTTGGCCACCGGCGTGGTCCCGCGCGTCCCGGCGATACCCGGCATCGACCACCCCAAGGTGCTGACCTATACCGAGGCGATCACCGGCGCCAAGCCGGTCGGCAAGAAGGTGGCCGTCGTCGGAGCCGGCGGCATCGGGTTCGATGTCAGCGAACTCCTGGTCACCGAACATTCGCCGACACTCAACATCAAAGACTGGAAGGCTGAGTGGGGCGTCGTAGATCCGCGCGAGGCGCGCGGAGCGCTGACCACTCCCCTGCCCGCGCCGCCGGCCCGCGAGGTTTATCTACTGCAGCGCACCAAGGGGCCGCAGGGCAAGCGACTGGGGAAGACCAGCGGCTGGGTGCACCGGGCGTCCCTGCGGGCCAAGGGCGTACAGCAGCTGTCGGGGGTGAACTACGAACGGATAGGCGACGACGGCCTGCACATCAGCTTCGGTCCGGATCGGCGACGGCCGCAGCTGCTCGCGGTGGACAACGTGGTGATCTGCGCCGGCCAGGAACCGGTGCGCGAGCTGGAGAGCGAGCTGCGCCGCAACGGCGTGGATCCGCACATCATCGGCGGCGCCGCGTGGGCCGCCGAACTGGACGCCAAGCGCGCCATCGCGCAGGGCACCGAGCTTGCGGCCCGACTCTAGGCCCCCTGGCGGGACCGATTTCACCCACCGCGAAACTGCCGCAATTATGCCTCTGACCTGCGTATAGTTACGCCCCAAGGGTGCTGCCCGATAAACAGTTTGATAGAAGCAAGCCCGCGGAGCCTGGTAATCTTGGCCAGACGACAACCCGCTGGGCAGATGTCGTCGCCGTCTGTCTGGCGGTGCAATAAAGGGGAAGGTGTCCACAAATGAGGCTGTCGTTAGCCGGACTTAGCGCCGCCGCTGGTGCTGGTGCTGTCGCGTTGTCGTTGACTGTTGGTTCTGGGATCGCTTCCGCGGACCCGCTGGATATCGCCATCAACACCACCTGCAATTACGGGCAGATCATGGCGGCGCTCAACGCTCAGGATCCCGGCGCTGCCGCGCAGTTCAACGCATCACCGATCGCGCAGGGCTGGCTGCACTCGTTCCTGGCAGCGGCTCCGCCGCGCCGCGCGCAGATGGCCGCTCAGCTGCAGGCCATGCCGGGAGCCGGGCAGTACGTCGGGCTCGTCGAGTCGGTTGCGGGTTCCTGCAACAACTTCTGAGCCGGCTCAGTAACCACTGAGCAGCCGACGCAGTCGTCCTAAGGCTGCCGGTCCCACCTGGCTGCAAATCCGCGCGGGGTCGCGAGGTCGGCGGCCCCACAGCAGCAATACGCGCGCTGCAGCGTCTGTTTCCAGTGTGGCTGGCCCGCGTGGTTCTGCGAGTTCGATGGCGGCGCGGTCGGCGTCTGCGCTGATTACGACATCGTCGGCGTCCGCGACGCGCAGTCGCGCCTCGATGTGCTCTCCGGGCCGTAACTGTTTGACGCCCTTGGCCAGCAGTGGCCGCCCTACCGCAACGACGCTGTGCGTGGTCATCCACGGCTGGGCAAGCGGTGCTTGGGCGGCGGCTGGGACATTGCAGTCGCCGGTGACGTCCCAGCCGTGCAGGACCAGTTCCTCGCGCATGTGTTCGGCGAACCACGGGACCTTCATCGTCCGGCCGGTCCATGCCACGTCGGTGTCCGGGGAGACGCCATCGGCCGCCTCGGCGACCTCGGTTAACGTGGCCATCCTGTCGTGCAGTGCCGCAAGCAGATCCGCCTCGTCCAGTGCGCGCAATGGCCCTTCGCGCTCTTCGAAGCCGCGGGTCCCGACGGGCTCGCCGGCCAGATGGCCGCCCAGCACCCGGGCCAGTTCTTCGGCGTTTCCGGCTTGATGGATGACGATGTCGCGCACGGTCCAGGCTTCACACCAGGTGCCCGCGTCCGGTCGGCGTCGCTGCACCGCGTCCAGGAATGGCTGCCACTCGGGGAATCGGTCTGCATCGATGCGTTGCCGCATGGCGCCGGTATACCCCTTGAGAACCGGGTTATGCCGCCCGCGGTGCGTAGGTGGTAGTGCGCTGGCGCGCCGGGCGTCCGATGCCCTCGGCGATCGCGACCAGCTCGGCGACGGTCTTGGCCGACCCGTATTCGGAACCGGCCATCCGCGAGATGGTCTCCTCCATCAGCGTGCCGCCCAAGTCGTTGGCACCGCCGTTGAGCATCACCTGGGTGCGCTCGACGCCCAGCTTCACCCAGCTGGTCTGGATGTGGGAGATGCGGCCGTGCAACATGATTCGCGCCAGGGCATGTACGGCCCGGTTGTCGCGATGCGTCGGCCCGGGCCGCGCCGCACCCGCCAGATACAACGGCGAATTCTGGTGAACGAAAGGCAACGGCACGAACTCGGTGAAGCCGCCGGTTCGGTCCTGGATACCGCGCAGCACGTTCAGATGCCCGATCCAGTGCCGGGGGCTGTCGACATGGCCGTACATCATCGTCGACGACGACCGCAGGCCCACCTCGTGTGCGGTCGTCACGATCTCGATCCACAGCGATGTCGGCAGCTTGCCCTTGGTGAGCACCCAGCGCACCTCGTCGTCCAAAATCTCGGCGGCGGTGCCCGGGATCGTGTCCAGCCCGGCTTCCCGCAGGCTGATCAGCCACTCGCGGATGCTCAGCCCGCTCTTGGTCACCCCGTTGGCGACCTCCATTGGGGAGAACGCGTGCACGTGCATCGAGGGCACCCGCGCCTTGACCGCACGCACCAGATCGGCGTAGCCGGTCACCGGCAGCTCGGGGTCGATCCCGCCCTGCATGCACACCTCGGTGGCACCGGCGACATGCGCCTCCCACGCCCGGTCGCCGACCTCGGCGGCCGACAGCGAGTACGCGTCGGCGTCACCCTTGCGCTGGGCGAAGGCACAGAACCGGCAACCGGTGTAGCAGATGTTGGTGAAGTTGATGTTGCGGTTGACCACAAAGGTCACCTCGTCGCCCACCGCCTCGCGGCGCAGCGAATCGGCCAGCGCGGTAACAGCTTCCAGGGCTGCACCGTCGGCCGTGGCCAACGCCAGATACTCGTCGTCGGTGCAGCCCGCCGGGTCGCGTTCGGCCGAACGAAGCGCGGCCAGCACATCGGTGTCGATGCGCTCGGGTGCCCGCGCCGCCAGCTCGTGCACTTGGGAACGGATCGATTCCCAATCCCCGAAGGCACTTTCGAGGTCGCTGCGGGCTTCGGTGTTGCGGCCCTCGGTGTCGATTGCGGCGTTGAGATCAACCCGCCCCGCCGAACCGACCTCGTCGGGTTCCTGCCAGGGCAGGCCCACCGGGTTGATGTCGCGGGCAAAGCCGGTAGCCGGATCGGCAAGTGCCACGACATGTCCGCGCACCCGCGGGTCGATCCAGGCCGCACCCGCCTGCACGTACTTGGGCTGCGCCGTCAGCCGCTGCACCAGTTCGTAACCGGCCTCGGCTGTGACGGCTGCCAGATCAGCCAGCGCCGGCCAGGGCCGTTCGGGATTGACGTGATCGGGCGTCAGCGGTGACACACCACCCCAGTCGTCGACGCCGGCGCCGATCAGCGCCAGGCACTCGTCGCGCGCCACCAGGTTCGGGGGCGCCTGAATCCGCATGCCGGGGCCCAGCACCAGCCGCGCCACCGCCACCGTGGCGAGATAGTCCTCGATTCCGGTGTCCGGCACCGCCGCCATGGCCGTGTTCTCCTTGGCCCGGAAGTTCTGCACGATCACTTCTTGAATGTGGCCGAACTCCTTGTGCGACTTGCGAATCGCGTGCAAGGTGTCGGCACGTTCGGCCAGCGTCTCGCCGATACCGACCAGCAGGCCGGTGGTGAACGGTATGGACAGCCGGCCGGCATCGGTCAGTGCGCGCAACCGCACCGCCGGATCCTTGTCCGGACTACCGTAGTGGGCAAGACCCTTCGTCTCGAACAGCCGTCGCGACGTCGTCTCCAGCATCATGCCCATCGACGGCGCCACCGGCTTGAGCCGCGACATCTCCGACCAGCTCATCACTCCCGGGTTCAGGTGCGGCAGTAATCCGGTCTCCTCGAGGACCCGGATCGCCATGGCCCGCACATAGGACAGCGTGGAGTCGTAGCCGCGTTGGCCAAGCCATTCCCGGGCCTCCGGCCATCTATCCTCGGGCCGGTCACCGAGAGTGAATAGTGCTTCCTTGCAACCGAGTTCGGCTCCCCGCCGAGCTACATCGAGTAGCTCGTCGGGCTCCATATACATGCCGACTCCCCGGGCGCGCAGCTTGCCCGGCACCGTGACGAACGTGCAGTAGTGGCAATTGTCACGACACAGATGGGTGATGGGAATGAAGACCTTGCGCGAGTAGGTGATCGGCAAGCGGCCGTGCGGACCGTGCCGGCCGGCGGACTCGAGGCCCGCGTCGCGCACCCGCGCTGCGCTGGCACACAGGTCGGCCAGGTCGTCACTGCGCGCGGTCATCGCCAGGGCCGCCTCGTCGATATTGAGTGCGACGCCGTCACGGGCCCGCCGTAGCACCCGTCGCAACGCGCCATGCTCTGATCGCTCTGCTTTCACAGGCACGCTGCTGTAACTTCCCCGCGACCTGGTTTCATCCGCGCGTCTCACCATGTGAGACAGCGGCAACCTTTGGTGCCATACGGGCAACAGTAGCGTCCGGCCGCCGGCAACACGCGATCGACCATCCTGCGCCAGTACGGGCACGCGAAGCCGCTGATCGCGATACGATCTCCGGCAGCCGTGCAGTATTAAGCAGGGGGTCTACACCGATGTCGTTCATGTTCGCCACGCCGGAAGCACTGGCGGCGGCAGCGTCTGACATAGCCGGTATCGGTTCAGGCATCACCGCGGCGAATGCTGCGGCCTCAGTCCCGACCACCGGAGTCCTGGCATCGGCCGCTGACAGCGTTTCGACGCAGGTCGCAGCCCTCTTGTCGGCCCACGGCCAGGGTTACCAGCAGATCAGCGCCAAGCTGGCGACGTTTCACGACCAGTTTGTGGCGGCCCTGAACGCGGGCGCGAACTCGTATGCCTCCGCCGAGGCCGGCGCGGCGAACGCCCTGGCCAGCGCGGCAAAGTCGCCGGCCGCCGCGCTGCTCGGCCAGCCGCTGGCCGCCGTGAACGGCGCCGTGGGCAGTGCCTCCAATGCCGTCGCGCGAGTTCAGAGTGCGGTCGCGGCGGCCCTTGGGCCCAGCCCGCTGGCGCTCGCGCCCACCGGGGGGATCGGCGCCCTCGCGGCATCGAGCGGGTTGCTGAGTCCCATTGCGGGCGCCGCCGGCAGCGCGGCGGCGGCACCCGCGGCGGTCATCCCCGTCACGCTGGCGACCGCCATCGAGAACTTCTACCTGTTCGCCGAGCCGTACGTGCAGTACGGCTTCGAACTCGCCGCCTGGGCTGCCGGCTGGGTGCCCTATATCGGCATCTTGGCACCGCAGATCAACATCTTCTACAACCTGTTCGAGCCCATGGTCCAAAGCGGCCTGTTCAATACGCTTGACTGGCTGAGTGGGCAGATCACCTTCGCTTCGGGGCTGAGCAATTTCTGGTCGGCCACCACGCAGTCGGTTAACCAATTCATCTACAACGAGTACTACTGGCTGCGCGGCTTCCTGCCGCCGTGGCCGCCGCTTCCCTAGCCGGCCTTCAGCCGTGGTGGCGATGCCGCCACAGTACCCAGGCCGGCGGCGCCACTCCCAGCACGATGAGCATCAGCGCGCCGTAGGCCATCACTCCGTGGCCACCCAGGATGACGTCGTCGCCGGGACCGCCCAAACTCATGCCCGCGACAGTCAACAGCCAGGTCCACAAGGGCAGCGCGGCCACCCGCGGGGATTTCGTCCATCGCGCGGCGGCCCACACGAGGGCGGCGTTCACCAGGCCGCTGATCAACGCGCTTATCGGAAAGGGGATAGAGCCGATATAGGAAGGCATCAGCAACGCCCCGGCCAATGCCGACAGCACACCGTCGACGGCTAACAGCGCCAGGACAACAAACCGAATTGCGGGATCTGTCGCGCCGGTCTCTTCACCGGCCGGCGCGTGCCATGTCGTTTCGGTCAGGTTGGGACGCTGTCGATCTGCGAAAGTATCGAGCCGAGAACCCACTGCAGGCTGTCTAGCCGGTCCTGCCAGTGCTGCAGGTTGGGGTCCAGGTCGGGGTCCATGCAAGTTTCCTTCCGTGCCTGCCTGATTGCCTGCCTGATTTGAAGCCATCATCAGCCTATGCGCCGGACGCGGTGAAGCCCAGACCGGCGAGCAGATCCGTCTCCCAACCGCGTTCGTCACGATCGCCCGCCGCGCCTGCGACCAGAACGTAGTGTTCCTGCGCACCGATGGGCAGGGCCAGGTTGTTCGACAGCGCGCACGCCCGGCCGGTCGGTCCCACGACGACCTGGGTCGCGTGTGCGGCCAGCGCCGCGACTTTGGCGGCATGGGCAGCCGCGTCGGCTGCGACGACGGCAGTGATGTCCTCGTCGGAGTAGGCGAAGGGGATCTCCTCGGGCGGCAGCATCCAGTCGGGTCGCAGATCGTCAGGACCCAGCGCACGCACGCCCGAAACCACTGAGCTCAGGGCCAGGACGGTCCAGTAGAACTTCGGTACGGCCCACGGCTCGCCCGGGAAATCGCCGGTGCCACGGCCGGCGGCGGCGACTGCAGCCGTGGTGATGGCGTGGGTGTGAATGTGGTCGGGATGGCCGTAGCCGCCGTTCGGGTCGTAGGTCACCACGACGTGTGGTCGCAGTTCGCGGATGATCGCGACCAGCGCGCCGACGGCCTCGGATTCGTCAGCGTCGACGAACCTGCGCCGGCTGCGCTGCTCGGTACCGGCCATGCCGGAGTCGCGCCAGCGGCCCGCGCCGCCCAGATATACGGGTCCACTGACGCCCAATGCGTGCAACGCCGCGGTGAGCTCGGCGATCCGGTAGCCGCCGAGCTGGTCGGCATGATCGACCGCCAGCTGGGCCCAGCGCTCCCCGATCACCTCGCCCTCCTCGCCCAGCGTGCAGGTGACGACGTGGACTTCTGCGCCGCGCGCAGTGTAGTGGGCGATGCTGGCGCCGTTGCTGAGACTCTCGTCGTCCGGGTGTGCGTGCACGAATAGCAGCCGCGGCGTCTCAGACATGGACGCACCCTACCCGCCGCGGCGGGACGGCTGGAAAATTCGGCCTTAGTAGACGATTTCGTTTACTAATTCACCGGGTTGCGCTAGCCTGCATATAGTGAACGTTACCGTCTACAATATGGAGGCGAGGCAAGCATGCCATTCGTTATTACCCAGCCCGAGATCATGGCGGAGGCCGCCGCCGACCTACGCGCGATCGGTTCGGCGATGCGCACCCAGAATTCCGCCACGCTGCCCCCGACGACGGGATTGCTTCCCGCGGCGGCCGATGAGGTGTCGGCAGTGACCGCGGCGCAGTTCGCCGCACATGCGGCGACGTTCCAGGCGGTTGCCGCGCAGGCCAAGGCGATTCACGAGAGGTTCGTCGCGACCTTGGTCGCCGGCGCGGATGCATACCTCGCGACCGAGGCCGCCAACGCCGCCGCCATTGGTTAAGGGACGGTACCGCAATGGATTTCGCAGCACTGCCCCCAGAGATCAACTCCGCCAGGATGTACGCCGGCCCCGGCTCCGGCCCGATGCTGGCCGCCGCGGCCGCCTGGGATGAGATGTCCGCCGAGTTGTATCGGGCGGCCGCCTCGTTTACCGCGGTGATCTCTGGCCTGACGGACTCGGCCTGGCAAGGATTGTCGGCGGCGGCGATGGCCGCCGCGGCCGCCGGCCAGGTGGCTTGGACGACCACCGCCGCCGCGCTGGCCGAGCACACCGCAACCGCGGCCCGGGCCGCCGCCACGGCCTACGAAACGGCGTTCGCGATGACGGTGCCCCCGCCGCTGATCGCCGCCAACCGTGCAGTCCTGATGACGTTGGTGGCCACCAATTTTCTGGGTCAGAACACACCGGCGATCGCAGCGACCGAGGCGCAGTACGGGCAGATGTGGGCCCAGGACGCCGCCGCGATGTACGGCTACGCGGGAGCATCGGCAGCCGCGTCCACCCTGACGCCGTTCGCCGCGCCGGCGGGCCACGTATCGATCAGCGCGATGGAGATCGCAAGCCTGCCGTTGTTGGGGGTGCGGATCGCCACGATTCCGGCGACGTACATCACCGCGGCGCTCGGTGGCAAGAACGTCGGAAATATGTTGGAGCGCTTGAGCAACGCCGCGACTCCGGTGACCGCGACTCGGGTGACCGCCACTCCGATGACCGCGGCTCCGGTGACCGCGGCGCTGGGGCGGGCGGGTACCGTCGGCAAATTGTCGGTGCCGCGAAGCTGGGCAAGCACAAGCCCGGCGATAGAGACAGTCAACTTGGCCAGCGGTCGGATCAGTTATCCCGAGTCGCAACGAATAGGAACGTTACCGGCTACTATTGGCCAATGGCGCAGCCCTCGCAGACTATATCCAACCCGAACCGCAGCCGCCGGCGAGGCGAAGTGCTCGAACGCGCGCTCTATGCAGCCACGTTAGCCGAGCTGGCTTCGGTCGGGTACGGCGGACTGACCATGGAGGGCATCGCGGCGCGCGCCCAGACCGGCAAGGCCGCGCTGTACCGGCGTTGGGCCAGCAAGCATGACCTAGTGCTGGCCGCGCTGCTGCACGCCGTGCCGCCACTGCCCGAACCGCGCGCCAGCCGCTCAGCGCGGGAAAATCTGCTTGCGGTGTTTACCGCGCACCGAGATGTGCTGGCCGGCAAGACCGATTTTCCGGCGCTGGTCATCGTCAGCCAGCTGCTGCACGAGCCGGAACTGCGGGCCATCTTCGCCGACGCCGTGGTGGCCCCGCGCGTGAAGATCGTGGAGTCGATCCTGCAGAGCGCGGTTCAACAGGGCGACCTCCACCCGGCGACGGTGACCTCCTTGACATCGCGCATCGGGCCCGCGCTGATCAACCAGCAATTCATGCTCACCGGTGTGCCACCCAACCGCCGCGAACTCGCGCTCATCGTCGACACCGTGATCCCCCCGAAAGAATCAGCGGCACAAGCCAATTGACCCTCGTCGATTAGTTGGTCCCGCCGCCGACCTCGCCGCCGGTGCCGCCGCCGACCTCCCCGCCTACTGTGCCGCCGCCGGTCTCGCCGCCCACGGTGCCACCGCCGCCGGTGGCCGTCCCGGTCAGCATCGCCTCAAGATTGCCGTCAAGTGCCCATTGGACGGGAACCCCGAACATGCTGAGGAACGCCCCATCCATCAAGAACTTCTGCTCCAGGGCCCCCAACAAACCACCGGTCGTTACACCACCGAAGACATCGCCGCCGCCGGTGACGAACAGGCTGTCGGTGAAGGTTGCCGGCGTGGGAACACCTAATAGGGCGTTGACGGTTTGCTCGCCCGCACCTATCGCAAAGTTGACCATGTTGAACGCATGGTTGACCGTGCCGTTGAGAGCACTGTTGGTGCCGAAAATGCCTTGCTGCAAAGCCATTTCGGTGGCCACCAGATTCGCGTTGAACGCCAGCTGACTATTGAGCATTCCGGCCAGGCCCGCCGGGGTTAGACCGAGCTGCTGCAGCAATGACGCATCGATGGCCGGCCCACCCAATGCCGCATTGAGCGACAGCAGCTGCTGCGCGACACCCACCAGGCCACCGGTTGGGACGCCGCCCTCGAGCGATCCGCCGACGATCAAGCTGCCTGCAAAACTTGCCGGTGCCGGTGCACCCACCACGGCGTTGACTAATTGCTCACCCGTGCCTAAGAGCAAGTTGGCGGCGCTGAAGCCATGATTCACCGCACCGTTGAGGGCGGTGCCAGAGCCGAACAACGCTGTTTCCAGAGCCAGCTCATTGGCGACCAAAGCCTGGTTGAACCCCAACTCGGCATTGACCAGTCCGGTCAACATGCCGCTTTGGAACTGGCCCAGCTGCGTCACGCTAACGTTCGGCAGCGCGGCCGCGGTGTCCACCAGCGCGCGCAGCCCGGAGAAATTACCGTTCGCCGCACCGCTGACAGCGGCGTTGACCTGCGCACCGAGCGCCGTCAGGTCGGCATTGAAACTGCCCGCCCATGCCGGAATCGTGGCCCCGAGGCTGCCGCTCAGGCCAGATAGCCCGGCGTTGATGTTGCCCATCAACGAGCCACCGCTTGGGATTAATGCGGAAAGGGCCGCGACACCACCACCGAGGTTCCCCGACAGCGCGCCACTGAGCTGAGTGCCCAACCCGTTGAGAGCGCCGTTGAAGCTGCCCACCAGCGTTTGGCCGGTCTGGAATGAACCGCCAAGCGCCAGGCTGCTGTTGAAGTTGGCCGGAACCGGCGCTCCGACAAGGGTATTCACAAATTGTTCGCCCGTGCCAACGGCCTGGTTGAAAGTGTTGAAGCCGCTGTTGAGCAGGCCGGCAACGCCACCGTTGACACCGCCGCTGACGGCGCCCACCGCCTGCCCCAGCGCTGTCTCGCTGGCAACCAGGGATCCGTTGAACGCAAGCTCTGCATTGACAAGATTGGTCGCGAGGCTCCCGCCCAGGATCGCCTGCAAATTGGCCGCCTCGGCACCGGCATATGCTGCCGTGGCCGAATTCATCGCCTTTACAAACTCGGCATGGAACTGCTCTGCCTGGGCGCTAAGCGCCTGATAGGCCTGCCCGTGGGCCCCGAACATTGCTGCGATGGCGGCTGACACATCGTCGGCGCCCGCGGCCAACACGCTGGTTGTCGACCCCGCTGCGGCGGCGTTGGCGGCGCTCACCGTTGAACCAATTCCCGTTAAGTCTGCTGCGGCTGACGCCATGAATTCAGGCACTGCAAATACAAAGGACATTTCGGGCCCTTCCCCAACCGGTCCATTACTTGGCTTCCCCGACCCGATCAGGCCCGACCCTGAACCGGGGTACCGCGAGAAATAGACCGGCCCGGGCCTTCCCAAACCTCAATTTGATAACAATTTGGCACCCGGCCAATTAGGGGCGTTATGGCCCGGTCTTCACCCAGTCGCCGGCGTCGCCGACGATGCCGACCGGCACCGCCCCCGAGAGGCTGACGTTCTGCACGCTCGGCCCGGCCGCGACGATCGTGGTGTCCTGCAAAATCGGCAGCACCGTCGACATGTTCCACAGCCGCGGCTCGACCGCGGTGATCACGTCGTTGATGTTCTTGCTGCCGTTGAGTGCGGCATCGATGTTGGACTGAATGCTGCGGTCGCAGATTCCGGTCAGATTCGACGGCGCCAGCACCAGGGCGCCGGGATCGGGCGCGCGGCTGGGCTGGGTGGACGTGGGGGTGGTTGCCGGCGGCTGGGTGGCCGCCGGTGTGGGCGAAGGACTAGCAGGCCCGGCGGGTCCGTTGGGTGTCAGGGTGCCGGTGGGCGTCAGCGTCGTCGGCTGCAACGCGGGGCAGCCGTAGCGCGACGCCAGTGAGGTGGCCAGGTTTCCGCCGGCCTGATGCCATCCGACTATGGCGTCCACGCTGTGGTCGTTGAGCGCGTCGCGGTAGAGCGCTACCGGGTCCAATGCCAGCACGCTGGCGGCGATGCCGACGTTGCGCAACTGGTCGGCGGCGGTGTTGGCGACGGCCACCGACGTCGGGTCGTTGGCGGCGACGCCGATGACCAGGGACAGCTGTTTGCCGTCTTTACTGATCCGGCCGCGGATCACCTCCGGCGGCCCCGTGCTCACCGGCGTGGTGGTCGAACCAGGTCCGGGGGGCGCCGGCGAGGCCGAGGTGTTGCTCTCGATTTGATATCCCGACGCCTCGAGCAGGCCCAGCGCCACGGTCGTGCCGATTGCCGGCGGTGACGTGGGCACGTAACCGGGGTCGCTGGGTGCACGTATCTGCGCCTGGTCCAAGGTGACGGTGTTGTCGCTGCCGGCACCCACAGCGGCAAGCAGGTCGACGTCGAGCAAGCCCAGAATCGCCTTGCGGACCTGGGTGTCGGCCAGCTTCGGCTCGTTTGCCCGCAAGGTGAGCTGCATGACCCGCGGCGTCACGATCCGCGCGGTCCGCACGTCGGGAATGGCCGACAACTGCGCGAAGGCGGCCGAGCCGCCGTGCACCTGGGCCACCTGGGTGTCGCCGTTGCGCACCGAATCGGCCAGCGCGGCCGGTGCTCCCGCCCGGCGAAATTGGATGAGTGCGGGTTTGGCGGGCGGTCCCCAGTAGCGGTCGTTGCGCGCGATCAGGATCTCGTCGCGCTGCGGGTCGATGTTCTCCACCCGGAACTGACCGCCGGTGACCGGCAGCGCCCGGGCCAGCCCGGCCGCGAAACCGCCCGGGGCGTCCTTGATGATGTGGGCCGGCAGGATGTTGCTGAACAACTCCCGCCAGGCCGGGTAGGGCTGGGCGAAGGTCACGACGGCCTGCTTGCCGCCCTCGAGCGACTGGACGTTGGTGATCAGGTCGTAGCCGGCCGGGTCGACGACTCCGGGCTGGCTCACCATTTGCCGCCACAGGTACCAGAAGTCATCGGCAGCGATGGGGGCGTTGTCGGTCCATTGCGCCTCGGGCCGGATCTTGTACGTCACGGTGAACGGGCTTTCACTGGTCACGTCGGCCGATACCAGCAAAGTTGGGTCCAGCTCCCAGCGCGAACCGGTCGACGAAGTGGGATCGGGCACCGGCCGGAACGCGCTGGGTAACACCAGCGCGCTGATCGCGGCGTTCACCGGCGACAGATCCGACAGCAGATGCGGGTTGAACCCGGCGCCGATCGAGTCGATGCCCATGATGATCTGGGTCGGGTGCGGCGGCGGCGGTGGTGTGTTGTGCGGGGTGTCGGTGCTCTGCGGGGCCGGCGGCGGGCTGACGGTACACGCCGACAGCGCCATGCCCAGCACCGAGACCAGCGCGCCGGCCGTCACACAGACGCGACGGACTGGGCTCGGCACGGTACTCAGGCTAACCCCGGGCCTTGGCACGAGCCCGGCTGCGGGCTCGCGAGGTGGCATCGAGTTCGACCTTCCGGACCCGGACGATCTCGGGCGTCACCTCGACGCACTCGTCAGCCGCGCAGAATTCCATGGCCTGCTCCAGGTCGAGCTCAAGCGCCTTGGCCAGCGTCTCCATCACATCGGCGGTCGAGGACCGCATGTTGGTCAGCTTCTTCTCCCGGGTGACGTTGACGTCGAGATCCTCGGCCCGCGGGTTGATCCCGACGACCATGCCCTCGTAGGTGTCCTGGCCTGGTTCGACGAAGAACTGGCCGCGGTCGGCAAGTTGCAGCAGGGCGAACGGCGTGATGACGCCGGCGCGATCCGACACCAGTGACCCGGTGTGCCGGGCGCGGATCTCCCCCGCCCACGGCCGGTAGCCGTCGAACACCGCGTTGGCGATGCCGGTGCCGCGCGTGATGGTGAGGAAGTCGGTGCGGAAGCCGATCAGGCCGCGGCTGGGCACGATGAAATCCATCCGGACCCAGCCGGCGGCATGGTTGGTCATCTCTTCCATGCGGCCCTTGCGGCCGGCCATCAATTGGGTGATGGCGCCGACGAATTCGTCCGGGCAGTCGATCGTCATCGCCTCGAACGGCTCGTGCAGCTGTCCGTCGATCGTCTTGGTGACCACCTGCGGCTTGCCGACGGTGAGCTCGAAACCCTCCCGCCGCATCGTCTCGACCAGCACCGCAAGCGCCAGCTCGCCGCGGCCCTGCACCTCCCAGGCGTCGGGCCGGTCGATGTCGACGACCCGGATCGAGACATTGCCGACCAACTCGGTGTCCAGCCGGTTGCGAACCATGCGTGCCGTCAGCTTGTGCCCGGACACCTTGCCGGCCAGCGGCGAGGTGTTGGTGCCGATCGTGACCGAGATGGCCGGTTCGTCGACGGTGATGCGCGGCAGCGGGTGGGCATGGTCGGGGTCGGCCAGGGTGTCGCCGATCATGATGTCGGGCAGCCCCGCGACCGCCACGATGTCGCCGGCGACCGCTTCCTCGGTGGGGCTGCGTTCGACGCCCTCGGTGGCCAGCAACTCGGTGATCTTGGCGCTGGTGATGACGGGCACACCGTCCACCTCACGCATCCAGGCCACCTGCTGGCCTTTGCGCAGCTTGCCGTTATAGATGCGGATCAACGCGAGCCGGCCCAGGAATGCCGACGCGTCCAGGTTGGTGACCAGCGCCTGCAGCGGCGCCTCGGGGTCACCCTTGGGTGGCGGTACGTACTTTTCGAGCACCTCGAACAGCGGGTCCAGGTTGGTGCCGTCGGGAACCTGGCCGTCGGCCGGCTGGGTGGTACTGGCGATGCCCGCGCGCCCGGAGGCATACAGCGTCGGCAGACCCAGCGCGTGCTCGGCGGCTTTGGCGGCTTCGTCGTCGAGATCGGAGGCTACGTCGAGCAACAGGTCGTGGCTGGCATCGACAACCTCGGCGATGCGGGCGTCGGGCCGATCGGTCTTGTTGACGACGAGGATCACCGGCAGGTGTGCGGTCAGGGCCTTTCGCAGCACGAACCGGGTTTGCGGCAACGGACCCTCGGAGGCGTCGACCAGCAGCAACACCCCGTCCACCATGGACAGTCCGCGCTCCACCTCGCCGCCGAAGTCGGCGTGGCCGGGGGTGTCGATCACGTTTATGACCGTGACGGTTCCGTCGGCGTCGTGGCGGTGCACGGATGTGTTCTTGGCCAGGATCGTGATGCCCTTTTCCCGCTCCAGGTCGCCGCTGTCCATCACTCGTTCCTGGACTTCACCGCGTTCGTGCAGGGCGCCGGACTGGCGCAGCATGGCGTCGACCAGGGTGGTTTTGCCGTGGTCGACGTGCGCGACGATGGCGACATTGCGGAATGGCACGTCGGTGATTGTGGCAGTGGGGACCGGTCAATAGCGAACCGAGCAGCTCATCGGATGTGCTTCCAGGGCGGCGAAACGCGGTTCGCCGGGTCCTGAACACACGCTCGAAGCCGTGATTTCACTCTCGTTGGCACGTGCGGGTTGGCGCGGCTACCAGCCGCGGCGGCGCGGCGCCGAACCGACCAACTGGTGCTTGTCGGCCACATCGCGGCTGCGGTAGACGATGTAGGGCCGAAACAGGTAGGCAAACGGCGCGCTGAACGCGTGGACCAGCCGAGTGAACGGCCATAGCGCAAACAGCATCAGCGCAATCAACACGTGGATCTGGTAGTACGGCGCGGCATGGGCCATCAGATCCCCCCGCGGATCCAGAATCCAGATCGACCGGAACCAGATCGACACCTTTTGCCGGTAGTCGTGCAGCTCGCCGAAGTGCGTCGCACCGATGAGTGTGCAACTCAAGCCGGCCACCAACGCGCACGCCAGCACCACGTACATCACCTTGTCGTTGCGGGTGGTGGCCTGGTAGACGGCTTCGTGCGTGCGACGGCGGTAGATCAGCAGCCCCACGCCCAGGATGGTCGCGATACCGGCGGGTATGCCGAGCATGAGTGCCTGCAGGTGATAGAGGTGATCGCTCATGCCGATGCGACGGGTCAGCCATTCCGGAACGAACAGGCCCATGACGTGGCCCATGATCACGGCCAGACTGCCGAAATGGAACAACGGGTTGGCGATCGACAGCAATCGCGACTCGTAGATCTGCGAGGAACGGGTGGTCCAGCCGAACTTGTCGTACCGGTAGCGCCACCAGGTGCCGACGACCACGATTGCCAGCACGACATATGGCACGTCGTCCCAGAAGATTTCGATCAGTTTCATGTGGTGCCTCGTTTGGGCGGAACGGTAAGCGTAAAGGGTTGCAGTCCAACCGATTCCGCGGGCGGGCCGGCCTGGGCCAGGCGTTGCGCCCGGCGCACGTCCTGATCGGTGGCCACCGGTAGTGTCTGGCAGACCGCCGCCACGGCGTGCTGGTAGGCAGAGTTGGCCTCGACCAACGCGTTTCGCAGCACATCGATCGGGACGCGATGCTCGGTGAGCAGTGCCCGCCCGGCAGCGGGATCGACGGTGGCAGCGAACTCGAGCACGACCGGCAGGTAATCGGGGGCCTCGTCGTGGGGCGGCTCGGCGCCGGCTTCGCGGTAGGCGGTCGCGAAGGCGAGCATGTCGCGCCCGCGGTTACGGGTGTCCCCGGCGGTCCAGTACGTCAGATACATGGTGGCGCGCCTGCGCATGTCGAAGGTCTCGACGTAGTCCATCGCGGCGGCCATCGGCTCGCGCCCACGCAGAGCCGTGGACGTCTGACCCAGCAGCGCCGCCGCCGGTTCGCCGATGTGCCTGAGCAATTCGTCGACAGTGTCCAGCCGCTGGCTCAGATCGTCATCCGGGTAGACCAACAGCAGCGAGGCCGCCTGCCACACCAGGCGGTCCCGCAAAACGCCCTGTTGCCTGGAGGAGCGGGACAACAGCTTCATCGCTTGACCCGCTTCGTCTCCGGGAACAGGCTCTCGGGCTTACCCCTGCCGTCCCAGTTCAGCAAGTTCGTCTGGCGTTGCCGCAGAGCGTGGAAGGTCTCCACGGCGACCGGTACCGGAACACCGCTGCCGTCGCCGAACGGACCGGACTCATACATGCCCGGCCCGCCGTCGAACGACAGCGAGCAACCCATCTCGTCGGCCATCCCGGCGTCGGGCAGCTCCGCCGCGTAGGCCGTCGGAATCACGTAGCGCTCTTCGTATTTCGCGATTGCCAGCAATCGGTACATCTCATAGATCTGTTCTTCGGTCATGCCGACTGCTGCGGGGATGTGCGGTTGGGTTTCCCGGCCCAGGTTGATGTCGCGCATATAGGACCGCATGGCCGCCAACCGGCGCAGCACCCCGGCGACCACTTCGGTGTCGCCGGCGGTGAACAGTTCGGCCAGATACTGAATCGGGATGCGCAGCGCTTCCAGAGCACCGAACAGGTTGCCCAGTTCCTCGCCGTCGTGTCCGTCGTGGCTGACCGCGTCGACCACCGGTGACAGTGGCGGGATGTACCACACCATCGGCATGGTCCGGTATTCCGGGTGCAGTGGCAGGGCGACCTTGTAAGTGTTGATCAGTGCGTACACCGGCGAGCGCTGGGCCGCGTCGATCCATTCCTCGGAGATACCCTGCGCCCGGGCACCGGCGATGACCTCGGGGTCGTTGGGGTCCAACAGGATTGAGCGCTGTGCCTCGTACAGGTCGGCGTCGTTTTCCACCGAGGCCGCCTCGAGCACCCGGTCTACGTCATAAAGCACCAGCCCCAGATAGCGCAACCGCCCAACGCACGTTTCCGAGCACACCGTGGGCAGCCCCACCTCGATGCGCGGGTAACACAGCGTGCACTTTTCGGCCTTGCCGGTCTTGTGGTTGAAATACACCTTCTTGTAAGGACATCCGGACACGCACATCCGCCAGCCCCGGCAGCGGTCCTGATCGACCAGCACGATGCCGTCCTCGGTGCGCTTGTACATCGCACCCGACGGGCACGAGGCAACGCACGACGGATTGAGGCAGTGCTCGCAGATCCGCGGCAGGTAGAACATGAAGGTCTCTTCGAGCTTGAGTTTGACCTCCTCGCTGACCTTCTTCAGGATCGGATCCTGCGGCACGATTTCGGTTGAGCCGGCCAGGTTGTCGTCCCAGTTCGAACCCCACGAGATCTTCACCGGTTCGCCGGTGATCGCGCTCTTCGGCGCGGCCGTCGGGAAGGTGTCGCCCGCGGGGGCCTGGGTCAGATTTTCGTAGTCGTAGGTCCACGGCTCGTAGTAGTCGTCCATGGTGGGCAGTTTGGGGTTGGCGAAGATGCGCAGCAGCTTGGCCATGCGTCCGCCGTCACGCAGCCGCAGCCGGCCCCTGGTGTCGCGCACCCATCCCCCACGCCAGCGATCCTGGTCCTCGTATGTGCGCGGATACCCCACGCCCGGACGGGTTTCCACGTTGTTGAACCACACATATTCGGTACCCGCGCGATTCGTCCAGGCCTGCTTGCAGGTCACCGAACAGGTGTGGCAGCCAATGCATTTGTCGAGGTTCATCACCATCGCCATCTGCGCCATTACCTTCATGGTCAGTAAGTCACCTCCTGGCTACGACGGCGCACTATCGTCACCTCATCACGCTGGTTGCCGGTCGGGCCCAGGTAATTGAAGGCGAACGCGTGCTGGCCGTAGCCACCGGCCAAGTGGCTGGGTTTGATTCGGACTCGGGTCAGGGCGTTGTGGTTGCCGCCGCGCTTGTTATTGGTTTCGGTACGCGGTGTGTCCACGGTGCGCTCCTGGACGTGGTAGACGAACACCACACCGTCGGGCATGCGGTGGGAGACGATTGCGCGGCATACGTAGATGCCATTGGCATTGACGGCCTCAACCCAATCGTTGTCGCGCACTTTGATTTTCGCCGCATCGCCCGGACTCATCCACATGGTCGGCCCGCCGCGGAACAACGACAGCATGTACAGGTTGTCCTGGTATGTGGAGTGGAACGACCACTTAGAATGCGGCGTCAAATACCTTACGGTCAGCCCGATTCCATCTTCAGTGGGACCGAGCTCGGGCTGGTCGAACAGGCGCGCCATGTCCAGCGGCGGCCGATAGACCGGCAGCTGCTCGCCGAGCTCCTCGATCCAGTCGTGGGCGAGATAGAAGTGCATCCGGCCGGTGAGGGTGTGGAACGGCTTGAGGTGCTCGATGTTGATGGTGAACGGGGCGTATCGGCGCCCGCCGGTTTCGCTGCCCGACCATTCCGGGCTGGTGATCACGGGCACCGGACGCGCCTGGGTGTCGGCGTAGGTGATGCGCTTTTCCTCGCTGCCCTCGGCGAGGTGAGCCAGCCGCTGTCCGGTGCGCTTCTCCAGCTCGAGGAAGCCCTCGACGGCCAGCCGGCCATTGCACGTGCCGGAGAGGGCCAGAATCGTGTCGGCCATCCGGCGTGCGGTGGTGATCGCCGGACGGCCGGCGGCCGCACCGGAATTCATCACGCCGAACTTGGCGGCCAACTCGTTGACTTCCCGGAAGGGGTGCACGGTGTAGCCCTTGACCGTCATCCCGAACCTGTCGACCAGGGGCCCCAGCGTCACCCACTTGTCGTAGGTCGCGGCGTAGTCGCGCTCGACCACGGTGAGCTTGCTCATGGTGCGCCCCGGCACCGGAACCTCGCCGGTCTGCAGCCAATCATGTTCGGTGCCATCGGGATACGCCATGGCATCCGGGGTGTCATGCTGCAGCGCGGTCAGCACCACATCGGAGCGGGTGCCCAGGTGGCGCTGGGCCAGCGCGCTGAAGGTGCGGGCGATAGCGGCGAAAGCATCGAAATCCGACCGGGTTTCCCAGGGCGGGTCGATGGCCGGGCTGAACGCGTGCACGTAGGGGTGCATGTCGGTGCTGGACAGGTCGTTCTTCTCGTACCAGGTCGCGGCGGGCAGCACCACATCGGACACCAGCGTCGTGGACGTCATCCGGAAGTCGATCGACATCATCAGATCGAGCTTGCCCTCCGGGATGCCGAACTCGGGAGGCTCGGCCTGCACGTTGGAGTCGGTGCCCAGCAGATGGCGCAGGAAGTACTCGCCGCCCTTGCCCGAGGAGCCGATCAGGTTGGCCCGCCAGACGGTCAGCACCCGCGGCCAGTTGACCGGGTTGTCCGGATCGGTGATCGCCAGCTTCAGCTTGCGCTGCGCGAGTTGTTCGGTGACATAGTCGGATACGTCGCGCCCCGCCTCCTGCGCCTCGTCGGCGACGTCGAGACTGGACCGGTCGAACTGCGGATAGAACGGGCTCCAGCCCATGGCCGTCGCGGAGGTCATCAGGTCCATGGTGTGCTTGCCGGCGAACCGGCCGCGGCCCACCGGGCTGGTCAACTTGTCCGCACCGTAGGCGTCGTAGCGCCACTGGTCGGTGTGGACATACCAGTAGGACGCGCCGGGCACCTGGCGGGGCGGGCGCGCCCAGTCCGTGGCGTTGGCCATTGTCTGCCATCCGGTCAGCGGACGGACCTTCTCCTGGCCGACGTAGTGGGCCCAACCGCCGCCGTTACGACCCATCGACCCGGTCAGCAGCAGCAGTGCCAACACCGAACGGTAGATGACGTCGCCGTGGAACCAATGGCAGATGCCGCCGCCCATGATGACCATGGACCGGCCGCCGGATTCCTCTGCGTTGCGGGCGAATTCTTTGGCGATGCGGATGGCTTGGGCGGCCGGCACTCCGGTGATCGACTCCTGCCAGGCCGGCGTGTTCTGCTGGGTGGCGTCGTCGTATCCGGTGGGCCATGCGCCCGGCAGGCCGGGGCGCCGGACCGCATAGTGGGCGAGCATCAGGTCGAGCACCGTGCACACCAGATACTTGCCGACATGGCGCACCGGTACCCCGCGGGACACCGTCTCGCCGTGGCCGTCGATGGTGTCAAAGCTGGGCAGCTCGACGAGTTCGGCCGCGCCGCCGTCTTTTTCGACACTGAGCGCAGGTATCACCGGGCCCAGGTCCAGGTTCCACTTTCCGACGCCGTCCTCGCCGAAACGAAAACCCAGCGAGCCGTGCGGGATGACCACGCGGTTGGTGACCTCGTCCAGCAGCGCTGGTTTGAATGCCGAGTTCTCGACCTCTTCGCCAATGTCGGCGGCTGTCAAGAACTTTCCGGGCACCAGCGTGTCGCCGCGCTGTTCCAGCTTGATCAGGAACGGCAGATCGGTGTAGCGGCGGACGTAGTCGGCGAAGAACGGAACCTGTTTTTGCACATAGCATTCCGAAAGAATGACGTGGCCCATCGCCATGGCCAGGGCCGCGTCGGTGCCGGCCGCGCAGCGCATCCACTCGTCGGCAAACTTGGTGTTGTCGGCGTAATCGGGGCTTACCACAACCACTTTGGAACCCCGGTAACGTGCCTCGGCCATCCAGTGCGCGTCGGGTGTGCGGGTGATCGGGACGTTGGAGCCCCACATCATGAGATAGGACGCGTCCCACCAGTCCCCGGATTCGGGAACATCGGTCTGGTCACCGAACACCTGCGGCGAGGCCACCGGCAGATCGGCATACCAGTCGTAGAACGACGTCATCACGCCGCCGATCAGCTCGATGAACCGCGAGCCCGCGGCATGGCTGACCATCGACATGGCCGGTATCGGTGTGAAGCCGGCGACCCGGTCCGGCCCGTAGGTCTTGATGGTGTGCACATGCGCCGCGGCGATCATCTCGGTGGCCTCGGCCCAGCTAACCCGGACCAGCCCGCCCTTGCCGCGGGCCTGCTGATAGCGCTGACGGCGCTGCGGGTCGGACTGGATGTCGGCCCACGCCAGCACCGGGTCACCGAGCCGGGCTTTGGCTTCGCGGAACATCTCGATCAGCACGCCGCGGGCATAGGGGTAGCGCACTCGGGTGGGCGAATAGCTGTACCAGGAGAACGACGCTCCGCGGGGACAACCACGCGGCTCGTATTCCGGGCGGTCCGGGCCCACCGACGGATAGTCGGTCTGCTGCGTCTCCCAGGTGATGATCCCGTCCTTGACGTAGATCTTCCACGAGCAGGAACCGGTGCAGTTGACCCCGTGGGTGGAGCGAACCACCTTGTCGTGACTCCAGCGGTCGCGGTAGAAGACGTCACCCTCACGGCCGCCGCGCCGGGTTACCGTGCGCAGATCGGACGAGAACTCGCCCGGCGTGAAGAAGCGCCCGCTGCGCTCCAGCAGTTCCTCGAGGTGTCCGCCGATGTGGGGAGTGACGGTCAAGCGATAGGCCTCCTTGCCCTGGTCAGCGCTTAGCTACCGGCACGATCGTTCATACCCCATGGTTCACCGCCATATGCAGCATCGCGACAACAACTCGCTGGAAATTTGCTGTATAGGGCCTGTGGATTCACATTGCCTTCGCCAGATCGCCAAGCCAGGCACGATCGGCCGGCACCCAATCGACGTCTTGCAGTTCGGCCGCGGTGACCCACCGCAGCGCCCGATGGTCGTGCGGGTGGGGTTCGCCGCGCAGCAGGCTCACCTGATACGCACGCAGTGTCGTGGTGTCACTCAATGCGACGTCGGCGCCGATACGCTGGCCCACCGCGACGTCCTCAACCCGCAGACCCAGCTCCTCGGCCAGCTCGCGGGCCAGCGCGGCGGGCTCGGTCTCCCCCGGCGCGACCTTTCCGCCGGGAAGTTCCCAGCGACCCGCCAATTCCGGTGGCCGATCGCGTTGCGCCACCAGGACCGCATCACCGGAGAAGATCGCTCCGGCGACGACGATCAGGTTCGGCATGCCCAGTGACGGTATACCGTCGAGGTATGGCTGTGTTAACCGATGAGCAAGTCGACGCCGCACTGCCCGACCTCAGCGGCTGGCAGCGCGCCGACGGCGCCCTGCGCCGATCGATCAAGTTTCCCTCCTTTTTGGCCGGCATCGACGCCGTGCGGCGGGTGGCCGAGCACGCCGAGGAGAAAGATCACCACCCGGATATCGATATCCGTTGGCGGACAGTAACTTTCGCGCTGGTGACGCATTCCGAGGGTGGCATCACCCAGAACGACGTCGACATGGCGCGCGATATTAACGGGATAGTCGAGACGTAGCCCGGGCCCCTGTGTGAACATTGCCTTCAATGGCGCTGCACAGATCGGCCCCGGTGAGGTTCGCGCTGGCACTAGCGCTGGCAATGGCAGGGACAGGGGTCGCGTGCGCCCATCGCGATTCGCCGCCGAACGCCCAGCCGCCGTCGGCGTCCGCGCCTGCCCCGCCTGCTACGGTCGTGCACCCAGCGGCGCAATACCAGCCGGGCCCCTGCCCCACGGTGCCGCAGCCCTCGCCACAGCTGGCCACGGCGCACTGCGCCACGCTGGTGGTGCCGGAGAATCGCAGCAAGCCCGGTGGGCGCACGCTGCGGCTGGCAGTCGCTATCGTCCCGTCGGAAACCCAGCCGGCCGCCGCCGAGCCGATTGTTTTCTTCACCGGTGGACCCGGTGAGGACGCGATCATCGACCCGCCGATCGCCGAGGGAGTGGGTCTCAACCGCAACCGCGATCTGATCCTGCTTGCCCAGCGCGGCAATCATTCGTCGCAGCCCGCGCTGACCTGCCCGGAGATCGATCAGTTCGTCGCGCGCCGGGCGGGCCTGGTCTACGACGCGGCGAGCACCGGAGACGAGTACGTACAAGCGGTGCGGACCTGCCACGACCGGCTAGCAGGCGGCGCGGACCTGTCGGCCTTCAACTCCACCGAGAGCGCCTACGACCTGATCGACTTGCGCAATGCGCTGCACATCAACCAGTGGAATGTGTTCTCCCACTCCTACGGCACCGACCTGGCGTTGATCTACTCGCGGCTGGACGCGCCGGCCATCCGCTCGCTGGTATTGGACGGGTCGACGCCGCCGTCGATCTCGAGTCCGAGTTGGACCTGGGGCAGCGCGCGGGAAGCGTTCGACAACATGATGAGCGCGTGTACGGTCCAACCGGACTGCCAGGCGCACTATCCCAACCTTGCCGACACCTTCGTCCGGCAGGTCAACGAACTCGAGGCACATCCGGTGACCACCACGGTCAACGTCGAAGGCGTGGGCGACACCAAGATTGTGCTCGACGGCGGCGCGCTGCTGAACTGGATGGTCCCGATGGGAACCCACTTTCCGGCCGAATTGCCCGCCGCCATCGACGAACTCGCGCACGGCAACCCAACGCGGATCGCCAAGCAGTGGGCGATGGCCTGGGTACACCCCGCCAAGGTGGGCGTCATGGGCTGGGGCCTGAGCTTGAGTGTCTGGTGCAGCGAATGGGTTCCGTTCGACTCAGCCGACGACCAACTGCGTGCCGCCCGACAGGCTTTCGCCGCGCTGCCCGACTCGGTGCGCGCACAGGCGCCACAACTGCCGTTCCTGCGGCAGGCATGCGCTGCCTGGAACGTGCCCAAGGCCTCGGACTGGGTGCGCGGGATCAGCGTCGCGGCGATGCCGGCGCTGGCGCTGTCGGGCAGCTATGACGGACAAACCGGCGCGGCGTCGGGACAGTATGTGGCCCAGCATCTTCCGCATGCGATTTCGGTGACAGTGCCCGGTGTCGCACACGGAATCTACGCCGACCACTGCGGTGCCCTCATCATCGCGTCGTTCTTCGACAACCCGCAACAGCCCGACACCAGCTGTATCAACTCGACGCAGCCGCCGCGCTACGTCATCGCCCCGCCACCACCGTGACGGTGACTCGTCGGGCTCTGCTGAGCGGCACCGTGGCGGGGGCAGCGGCCCTTGGGCTGGCGTCGTGTTCGTCGAAACCTGCTGAGCCGGTTAAGCCCGCATCCGCGTTCGACGAGCTCGACAGCAAGATCACCGCGGGCATGAAGGCCTACCGGATCCCGGGAGCCGCGGTTGGCGTCTGGGCCGACGGCCGAGAATATCTCAAGGGTTACGGCGTCACCAACGTCGACCATCCGCTACCGGTCGACGCCGACACCATGTTCCGGATCGGTTCCACCACAAAGACTTTCACCGGCACCACGATGATGCGGCTGGTGGACGAGGGCAAGGTCGACCTGGATGCCCCGGTGCGCCGCCATCTTCCGGAGTTCGCCGTCGCCGACCCGGTTGCTAGCGGCGGCGTGACGGTACGCCAGCTGCTCAACCACACGCCGGGCTGGCTGGGTGACGACGTTGAGGACTTCGGGCGCGGCGACGACGCGGTCAGCCGTTATGTCGCGTCGATGACGCGGCTGCCGCAGCTGAACCCGCCGGGGGCCGTATTCGCCTACAACAATGCGGGTTTGGTGGTGGCGGGCCGGATCATCGAGGTCGTCACCGGGTCGACCTACGAAACGGCGGTACAGAACCTGCTGCTCGATCCGCTGCAGCTGGGCCACACCCACTACTTCTCCGACCAGATCATCGGCCTCAATGTCGCAGCCGCACACAATGTCGTCGACGGCAAAGCCGTTGTGGATACCGGCTTTTGGCACTTCCCGCGCAGTTGCAACCCCACCGGCGGGCTGATCTCCAATGCCCGGGATCAGCTGCGCTACGCAAGGTTTCATCTCGGCGACGGCACCGCACCGAACGGGACCCGGGTGCTGAGCGGGCAAGCGCTGACCGCGATGCGTTCAAACCCCGGCGCCGGCGGGACATTACAGGTCGAACTCACCGGGATGGGTGTGGCCTGGATGCTGCGGCCCTCCGCGGAGAACGTGACCATTGTCCAGCACGGCGGCACCTGGAACGGGCAACGGTCGGGGTTTTTCATGGTGCCCGAACGGAAGTTCGCCATGACGCTGCTGACCAATTCCGAAGGCGGGGCCGCGCTCCTGATCGACCTGTTCGCCGACGACTGGGCGCTGCGCCGGTTCGCGGCGGTGAGCAATCTGCCCGCCACAGCACAACACCTCGGCGCCAGTGACCTCGCGCCGTATGTAGGACGATACGTCGCCGAACTGGTCCCCGAATCCGGCGATCTTGAGCGGGCAGTCATCGAATTCCGTTCGGGCAACGGCCAATTGGATGGCGCCATGAACGACGGCGGCACCGATCCAGGCAGCCCGTTCGGCCTTGCCTTCTACCGGCCGGACTACGGCCTCGACCTCGCAGCCGACGGCAAGCCGACGGGCACCCGCTCAAATTTCATCCGCGACCCGGTCGGCAACGTCATTTGGTTCCGCACCCATGGGCGGCTGTTCCGCCGCGAATACCTGCCGTAGCGATCCAACCCAGGGTGGCTAGCGTCGCCACCAGGTAGGTCAGCCCGGCCCAGGCCAGATACCACGGCCGGCTGATCTGCCAGATGTTTGGTTGGGCAAAGCTCAGCAACCAGGGGACGCCCACGATGGTCAGCGCCAACCACCCCCAGCCCAGAATGCGAGCCCCGAGGCGCGCGCGCAGCGGCCCGTGCAGCAGCCAAATCATCAACGGCACCAGCCACACCCAGTGGTGTGTCCACGAGATCGGCGAGGCCAGCAGCCCGAACATCTCGACTACCAGCAGCTTGCCCAGCTGATCCGATGCGTCAAGGGCCCGCCACGCCAGGACGGCCAACACGGCGGTGACGGCGATCCCGGCTAGGACCAGCGGACCAAAACCGGCGTCGTAGCCGAGAATCCGCGAGATCGCGCCGCGCCAGGATTGGTTGAACGACGTGGCGATCGGGCCGACCCGGCGGGCGTCGCCCAGCAGATCGGTGAAGTAGTAGCGGGCTTGGTCGCCCACCACCACCAGCGACACCGCCACGGTGCCCAGGAAGGCGACCGCGGACAACACGGCGGCCCACCACCGCCGAACCCCGACGAGATAAATGCCGGCGACCGCCGGCGTCAGCTTGATTCCGGCCGCCACGCCTACCAGCAGTCCGGTCAGCCAGGACCGCGTGGTGTAGACCCCCCACAACACCGCGAGCATCAGCAACACGTTGACCTGGCCGTAGTCGAACGTGCTGCGCAGCGGCTCAAGCCAGATGGCAACCGCGGTCCACACCATCGCGGCGCGGTGGCCGTCGTCCTTGGCGACCCCCATCAGGCGCTGGGTTAACCGGACCGCGCCGTACAGCGCGGCCATCGTTGCCAACTGCCACAAAAAGGCGACCACGCCGAACGGCAGCAGGTGCAGCGGATAGAAGACGACCGCCGCGAATGGCGGATAGGTGAATGGCAGCGGGAAGTCGGGCGTCTGGTCGGCGTAGACGTAGCTGTAGAGCGTGCCGGGATGGTCGAGCGCGGCCCCGCCGCCAAGGTAGACGTGCAGGTCAACGAAGTTTGCGCCGTGGGGAGCCAGATAGGTCCAAGCGAATCGCGCGGCAATGCTGAGGACCAGCAGCAACGGCGCCGCGCGTGCCGCCGGGGCGGGTGAAGTGGTGTTTATCTGCCCGACTCTAGCGAGCGCGTTGCGGCCTGGTCACTGCCGCCACTCGTATCGGTAACGATCACATAAATGCCACACGTGTCACTTGAGTCACATCTGTACCGCGATAGCTTCGTCCCCAGGTCCTGTGGGGGACCAGCCATCGACAAGCAGGGAGAGTCATGCCAACCATCTGGACCTACGTACGCGCCGGCGCGGTGTTAGTCGGCTCGTCCGCAGCATTACTGACGGGCGGTATCGCCCACGCAGACCCGGCACCAGCGCCGGCGGATCCCGTTAGCAACATTCCGCAGCAGCTCATCGCATCGGCGGCCAACGCGCCGCAGATCCTGCAAAACCTCGCGTCGGCCCTGGGTGCCACGCCGCCGCTGGCGCCGCGGACGCCGGATCCGGCACCCGCGGCACCTGGCCTGGCCAGCGTGCTGCCCGGCCTGACACCGGCCGCCCCCGCGGCAGTTGCGCCGTCACCGGCGACCGTTCCGTCCATTCCGGGCGTCAACACGCCTATCCCCGGACTCACCGCGCCAGCCGCAGCCGCACCGGCCGCACCCGCACCCGCGGCGGTTCCGCCGATTCCGGGCGTGACCACGCCGATCCCGGGGCTCACCGCGCCGGTCGCAGCCGCACCCGCGCCTGCGACTCCGGCCATTCCCGGGGTGACGACGCCGATCCCGGGGGTCACCGCACCGCTGGCGCCTGCGGCTCCGGCGGCGGCTCCCGCTGCGGCGCTGCCCGGACTGGCCTCGGCGATCCCCGGTCTAGCCCAGGCGGCGCTGCCGGGGCTGGCGTCAGGCGCCATCCCCGGACTGCCGACCGCTGGTGCGCCGGCCGCTGGTGCGCCGGCCCCTGGTGCCCCCGCTCCGGCTGCGCCGTCGAACCCGCCGCAGACGTTGCTCGCGGCACTGCCCTGAGCAAACGTTTCTAAAAGGCCGACGATCACCTAAGGACCGGGAGAACACCGTGGCAAGCACGTGGAGTCTGTCCAAAGGTTTGGCCGCTGTCGTCGTCACATCGGCTGCCGCGCTCGCACTTTCACCGAGCGCGGCAGCCGACCCGGCGACACCGCCGCCCAACCCCGCCCAGCAGCTACCGGGCCTGCCGGCGTTAACCCAGTTAAGTCCGATAATTCAGCAAGCGGCCAGTAACCCGGCGCAGGCGACGCAGTTGCTGATGGCGGCAGCGCAAGCGTTCGCGCACAGTCCGTCGGCGCCGGCGGAATCCAAGAACGTCGCCTCGTCGGTGACTCAGTTCGTCGCGGAACCGAACAATCCCGCTCCCCCGCCGGCCGCCGTCACCCCTCCCGAGACCGGCCCGGTTCCGCACATACCGCCGGTGGGTGTGGAGCCTTGGACGGTTGCACACCTACCGACGGGTGTCGATCCGGCTCACGCCGCGGGCCCGCCGGCACCCGGCGCGCCTCCGGTTGCCGCACCCGCTCCGGCGCCGGCGCCTAGTGGTTTCACTCCCCCGGCCCCGGCGGCCGCGCCGCCTGCGCCCGCTCCGGCTCCGGCGGCCGCCCCGCCTGCGCCGGCTCCGGCTGCGGCGCCGCCTGCTCCGGCTTCGGCGCCGCCTGCTCCGGCTGCGGCGGCCCCGCCTGCTCCGGCTCCGGCTCCGGCGGCGGCCCCCGCTCCGGGGTTTGGCCCCGACGCGCCGCCCACGCAGGACTTCATGTACCCCTCGATCGGCAGCAATTGCCTAGGGGACGGGAACAATTCGCTGGCCACCGCACTGTCGGTGGCGGGGCCGGCCACTATCCCGGCGCCGGGTCCTGGGCCGGGGCAGACCGCTTACGTGTTCACCGCGGTCGGGACCCCTGGGCCCGCCGATGTGCAACGGTTGCCGTTGAACGTCACCTGGGTGAATCTGACCACTGGCAAGTCGGGTAGCGCGACGCTCAAACCGCGCGGCGACATCAACCCCGAAGGGCCGACCACCTTGACGGTGATCGCCGACACCGGCTCGGGCAGCATCATGTCGACGATCTTCGGGCAGGTCACCACCAAGGATCGGCAATGCCAGTTCATGCCGACCATCGGTTCGACAGTCGTGCCCTAGTTATTTCCTCGCGAGCTAGTAAGCCATGAAGAGAATGGCGTCGCGGTCGTAGTCCAGGCCCGGATGAACGCTGGCAAGGTGAGCCTGGGTCAATTCGACCAGTTCGTCCTCGTCCTTGCCGACGATGGCTTCGCCGCACGGACACGTAATGTGGGTCTTCACGTTGCCGCCTTTCCCTTGGCTTCCTTAGCTGCTGCTTTCATCTGCTTCTTGTACGACCGCACGTGTCCTAACGACTGCGCGTCGACGATATCGGCGACAGAGACATACGTTCCGGGTTTGCCGAATTCACCGGCGGCGGCCTGCCAGCCCTTGGGCTTCACGCCGTATTGCTTGCCCAGCAGGGCGAGGAAGATCTGCGCCTTCTGCTCGCCGAAACCGGGTAGTCCTTTGAGCCGTCGCAGCAGCTCTGCGCCATCGGGCTCGCCTGCGGTCCACAAGGCGGCGGCGTCCCCGTTGTAGCGGTCCACGACGATCTGCGCCAGGGCTTGGATGCGCTTGGCCATCGATCCCGGAAACCGGTGTATAGCAGGCCTTTCCGAGCACAGCGCGGCAAACTTATCCGGGTCGTAGTCGGCGATCTCGGCGGCGTCGAAGCCGCCCATCCGATCGGCGATCTTCTTGGGTCCGGCGAAGGCCGTCTCCATCGGCACCTGCTGATCGAGCAACATTCCGACCAGCAACGCGAACGGGTTGGAGTCCAACAGGGCGTCGGCGGCCGGTTCTTGGACAAGCTGCAGTTTCGGCACCCGCCTAGTCTAGGCCGGTACCGCCGGGCCTGAATTGCAGCACCGGGTCAACACCGAATTCAGCTCTGCCGCAGCGCGTTACCCGCTCTTACGGCGGAATTCCCGGCGATTCTCCACCGGACCGTGCGCCCGTGACTGCTTGCCGCCGCCGTCTTTGTGATCGGATCCACCACTCGACTTCGCCATCTTGCGATCCAGAGCTTCCTTGAACTTGCGCTTGTTGTCGTCCTCTGGAGGGTTCTCAGCCATACGCGGAAGCCTAGCGCTTACCCGGCGGCATCCCGTAGACATGTGAGATCGGCAGTGTCAGCAGCACGCGCCGGTCGGTGACCATGGCCTCGCGGTACTCGTCCCAATCGGGATGCTCGCCGGCAATATTGCGATACAAGGTGATCAGTGCCTCGACCGTGTCGTCATCGGGTGCGGCCGCAGGCGGCGTCAGCTCCGCGGTGCCCTCGGCAACGGCATACGACCACCCGTCGTCGGCGTCCACCAGCAGCGAAGCACGCGGATCGCGGCGCAGGTTGCGGGTCTTGGCGCGCGGCTCGGTGATCGACACCTGGATGGTCAGGTGCCGGGCGTCGAAGTGGTAGGACACATTGGACAGCTGAGGCCGTCCGTCCCGCTTGATGGTTGCCAGGACTCCGAGAGAGTTCCCACTGATCACGGCCAACAGCTTGTCGTCGAAGACTTGGCGTCCCATGCCGGAAAGCCTACGTTGCCCCCCGTCGAACCGGAGGAGTGGAATCGGATCATGACCCAATACGCGGCATTCCTGCGCGGCGTCAACGTCGGCGGCGTCAACCTCAAAATGGCCGAGGTCGCCGCGGCACTTAGCGACGCCGGATTCACCAACGTCCGCACCATTCTGGCCAGCGGCAACGTACTGCTGGAGTCGTCGTCGGCGGTCACGACGGTACGCAAGAAAGCCGAAGCCGCGTTGCGTGACAGGTTCGGCTACGACGCGTGGGTGCTGGCCTACGACATCGCTACGGTGCGCGATATCTCCGAGGCGTATCCGTTCGAGCGCGAGGTCGACGGCTACCAGTCATACGTCACGTTCGTGACCGACGCCGCGGTGCTCGACGAGCTGGCGGCGCTGGCCGCCGGGCCGGACGAGAAGATCAGCCGCGGCGTGGGTGTCATTTATTGGCAGGTGCCCAAAGGGGGCACCCTGGACAGCACAATTGGGCAGACGATGGGCAAGAAGCGCTACAAGTCCTCGACCACTACCCGCAATCTGCGCACCCTCGATAAGGTGCTGCGGTGAAGGTCGACCTCACCGGTGTGTCCGAGACGGCCCTGCTGACGCTCAACGCTCGCGCCAACGAGGCGCGCCGCAGCGACCCGATCATCGACGACCCGATGGCAATAACCCTGGTCGATTCGATCGATTTCGACTTCGCGAAGTTCGGACCGACTCGCCAGGACATCGCGCTGCGCGCGCTGGCCTTCGACAATCAGATGCTGCCCTATCTGCGGCAGCATCCGACGGCCACTGTGGTGGCGCTGGCAGAAGGCCTGCAGACCACCTTCTGGCGCCTGGACGCCGCCGTCGCCGACAGCCAATTCCGTTGGCTGACAGTGGATTTGCCGCCGATGGTCGACATTAGAAGGCGGTTGCTTCCGGTGTCACCCCGGGTGTCGGTGTGCGCTCAGTCGGCGTTGGACTACAGCTGGATGGACGCGGTCGACCCGTCCGGCGGCGTGTTCATCACCGCCGAGGGATTGCTGATGTATCTGCAGCCCGAGCAGGCGCTGGGCCTGATCGCGCAGTGCGCCAAAACGTTTCCCGGCGGCCGCATGCTTTTCGATCTGCCACCGACCTGGTTCAGCAGGTGGAGCCGGCTGGGGATCCGGACCTCGCTGCGCTACAAGATTCCGCCGATGCCGTTCAGCCTTTCGGTCGCTCAAGCCGCGGATCTGGTGCAGACGGTGCCCGGTGTGGTCGCGGCGCACGACTTGCGCCTGCCCGCGGGCCGTGGCCTGATCTTCAACGTCGCGCTGTCGACGCTGTACCACATGAGCGTGTTCGACTCGCTGCGTCCGTGCCTGACTCTGCTGGAGTTCGGTTAATCGTCAGGCACGCTGGTGAGATAGCGCATCGCGTCGGACTTGGTGAGACCGAGCGCCCGGGCAACTTCGACGTATTCCTTGGCCGCTGCGGCCATTGCGGCATCGGTCGGGTCGAAACGCGAGATGAAAGTGCCGAACCGCCCTCGGGTTTCGACGATCGCCGCCGACTCGAGCTCTCGGTATGCCCGCGCGACGGTGTTGGCGGCCACGCCAAGCTGGCCGGCCAGGTCGCGCACCGTCGGCAACCGGGTGCCGGGCGGTAACGCCCCGGCCCGGACTCCGTCGATGACCTGGGTTCTGAGCTGGTCGAACAAAGGCTTGCCGGCCTTGACGTCGACCCGTAGCAAATCGCGCAGCTCCACATGACCAGTATCTACTAAGTCCGGCTATGTTTGTGGGATGCGAGTCACGGTGCTCACCGGCGCGGGAATCTCCGCGGAGAGCGGCGTCCCCACTTTCCGCGATGACAAGAACGGCTTGTGGGCCCGCTTCGACCCGTACGAGTTGTCCAGCACCCAGGGCTGGGAGCGCAACCCGGAGCGCGTCTGGGGCTGGTATCTCTGGCGCCACTATCTGGTAGCCGACGTCGAACCCAACGCCGGGCACCGCGCGATCGCGCAGTGGCAGCAGCACGCCGAGGTCAGCGTCATCACCCAGAATGTCGACGACCTGCACGAGCGGGCCGGCAGCGCTCCGGTGCATCACCTGCACGGCAGCTTATTCGAATTTCGTTGTGCGCGTTGTGGTTTGCCTTACCACGAGCCGTTACCCGAGATGGCCGAACCGGCGATCGAAGTGGAGCCGCCGGTGTGCCACTGCGGCGGCCTGATCCGTCCCGACATCGTGTGGTTCGGTGAGCAGCTGCCCCAGGGCCCGTGGCGGCACGCCGTCGAGGCGACCGAAGCCGCCGATGTGATGGTGGTGGTCGGGACTTCTGCGATCGTCTACCCGGCGGCCGGGTTGCCCGAGGCGGCGCTGGCCCGCGGCACCGTGGTGATCGAGGTCAACCCCGAGCCCACACCGCTGACCAGAAGCGTCACGCTCAGCATCCGCGAGTCGGCTTCCCAAGCCCTGCCTGGCCTGCTGGAGCGCCTGCCCGCCCTGCTCAAATAGCCGCCGAGTCGCGCGCCGGGCGCCGTCACGGCGAAAAGCAGAAAAGAAGAAAAGAGCTAAGGCCGATACGCCTGGCCCAGCAACAATTCCGCGACCGGCCACGGCAACCAGCCCGGCATGGTCAGCTCGCGGCGCGAATCGCCCACCTCGAACCCGGCGTCGACGATCGAGCGCTCGGTATCGCGATGCGTGTGACAGTTGCCGAAGAGCCTGGGCCACAAGGTGGCATCGGCCAACCGCTGCAATCGGCCCCTACCGCCGGGGCTGGCCACATGCTCGAGGTAACGCAGTTGCCCGCCCGGGCGAAGCAATGAATGCAGCCGTCGCAGCACCCCGTCGGGATCGCTCACCGAGCACAGCACCAGCGAGCACACCACCGCATCGAACGGCTCACTGGTGCTGAACTGCTCCACCGTCAACCCGCTCAGCGCGACCTCAACAGACGCACTGGCCACTGCGGTGAGGGCCCGGGCCGCCAGCCGCGGTTCCGGCTCCACGGCCACGACACACTCGACGGACTCGGGGTAGATCGCGAAGTTCGTGCCGATACCCGCACCGACTTCGAGCACGCGGCCCGACAGGCCCGCCAGATTCGCCCGGCGCAGTTCGCGGATCGCCTTGACTTCGTGGGAGGCCACCACAGGCCAGATCCTGGCGAAGAACGGGTGGTCGACCGTGCCCGCCGTGGCGGCGGTCATGCCGAGGATTCCGCCGAATCGCGATGCGCCATAACCCAATCCACCATCTGTCCTGAAGTAGCTTTACCGCCGACCTGCGAGCCAACCAGCCCGGCCACCATGTGGCCACACAGTACTGCCCCGAGAACCCGGTCCGCGAACGAGTCGACATCACCGAAGGGCAGATGCGGTTTGGCGATCAACAGGGCCGCCACGCCGTGCGCGGCAGTCCATAGCTCCAGGGCAATGGTGGTCGGGTCGTCGGTCCGGTAGACACCCTCGTCCATCAGGGATTGCACCGAAGCACGCATGTGCTTGAAAGCGGTGCTGTCCAGAGCCATATCGACGTTGCTTCCCGACCGCCACTCACCCATAGTGGCCAGCCGATACAACTCCGGGGTTTGCACGGCGAACCGGACATAAGCAAGCCCCTGGGCGCGCAGTACATCCACGGTGGACGATTGCCCAATGGCCACCTGCTCCATCGCCTGATCGAGCCTGGCCAGATAGCGTGCGCACACCGCGTCCAGAAGGGCGTCTTTGTCCTTGAAGTGCAGGTAGATCGACGGCGACGTAACGCCGACCCGTTGCGCCACCGATCGGATCGACACGGCTCTGGCTTGGCCGGTTTCCAGCAGCAATTCCGTTGCGGCGTCCAGGATTTCGTGACGGAGGCGATCACCTGACCCACGCGGGGCACGCTGCCGGCGAAGGCCCTCCACCGACACGTCAACCATCGCGCGTCACCGCCGCGGGCACGGGACGGTCGTCGCCGGATTCGACGACCCCTCGGGCAGCGGGGATATCGGCGGCAGCGGAAGCGTCGAACGCGCCGCCCTCGTTGATGCCGAACCGTTCATGCAGCCACACCAACGGCTTGGGCGCCCACCAATTCCACCGGCCCATCACATGCATGAACGCCGGCACCACGACCATCCGGACCAGTGTGGCGTCGGCGGCCACGGCAAGCGTCAAGCCCAGGCCGAACATCCGCATGAACGACACATGCGCGGCGATCAGCGCGGCGAACGACATCGACATCACCAATGCGGCCGCGGTGATCACCCGGCCGGTGCGCGCCACGCCGTGCGCCACGGCCTCGTCGTTGGCGGCATGCGCCTGGGCCGCGCTCACTCGCGCCGGCCGCGCCGCCCCCGACTCCAGCCAGTACTCGCGGATCCGGGAGAGCAGGAACACCTCATAGTCCATGGACAGCCCGAAGGCGATGCAGAACAACAGCACCGGCATGTTGGCCACCAGTGTCCCGCTCGGAGTGGTGCCCAGCCCACCGAGATGGCCGTCCTGGAAGATCCACACCAGCGAGCCGAACGCCGCGGTCAGCGAAAGCATGTTGCATACCAATGCCTTGGCCGGCAGCACCACGCTGCCGGTCAGCAGGAACAGCAGGATGAAGGTGATGACGGCCATCAACCCCAGCACCAGCGGAAGCCGGTCCATCACCGCGTCGACGCTGTCCCGGTTGATTTGGGCGACACCGGCCAGCTCAACGGATCGGCCGCCAGGTCCCGCGACCGCGCGCAGCCGCTTGAGCTGGGCGTCGGAGGCTTGCGAGAACAACGGCGCGGTGCTGCTGACAGTCAAAAAGGCACTGCCGTCGGCCATGCCGGTGGCAGCGGCCGGAGGGCCGACCCGGTTGCCATCGACGTAGGTTCCGCTCGGTGCCGTCACCGACGCCACATCGGGCACCCGCGACAGATTGGCGGCGTAGCCGTCCAGGTCGCCCGGGCCAAGACCGCGGGCATCGGGGATGACGACGGGCACCACCGTCGCGGGGTCATGGGCGAAGTCGTCCCGCAGGATGTCGCCAACCTGGTGCGACGACGCAGATGCCGGCAGCACGCGGTCATCCGGGAAGCCCCATTTCACGGTGAAGAACGGCAACCCGAGCAACACCAGCACGCCGATCACCGCGGTTCCGATCGGCAGCCAGCGGCGCATCACGAACTTGCTGCACCGGTACCAGAACAGCTCCTCGACCGGCTTGTGCACCGGGTCCGGCCGGCGCAATGCCCGGCGCGCCAGCCGGCGCACGTCCAAGGAGTCCAGCCGGGGACCCAGCAACACGATCGCGGCCGGCGTGATGACAATGGACGCGGTTGCCACGAAGGCCACCGTGGCCACCCCGGCGTAGGCGAACGACTTCAGGAAGTACATCGGGAACAGCGCCGTGGCCGACATCGACAAGGCCACGGTGACCGCGGAGAACAACACGGTGCGCCCCGAAGTGGCCATGGTCCGGATGAGCGCCTGGTGCGGGTCACTGCCCTCGGCCAGCTCGTCGCGATAGCGGCTGATGATCAGCAACGTGTAGTCGATGGCCAGCGCCAGCCCCATCGCGGTGCTGAGGTTGAGTGCGAAGATCGAGACCTCGGTGGTGAAAGTGATAAGACGCAGCACCGACATCGAACCCACGATGGCCAGCGCTCCCAGCGCCATCGGCAACGCTGCGGCCAGCAGCCCCCCGAACACCCAAACCAGCACCAGGAAGCTCAGCGGGATGGCGATCATCTCCATCACCAGCAGGTCGTCCTGGTTCTGCGTGTTGATCTGGGCGTACTCCATGGCGGCGCCACCGGCGCGTACGGTCACGCCGTCGCGGTCGTGTGCGACTTGGTCGGCCAGGGTTTTGGCATTTTTCTGGGCGTCGTTCTCGCCGCCCTTGAGGTTGACGACGATCAAGCCGGATTTACCGTCGGTGCTGATCAGATCGGCGGCGGCGGCCGGCGGGACGGTCCAGGCCGAGGTGACGTTGAATACCAACGGCGATCGTTGCAGCTGGTCGGCGATATCGGTGCCGGCTTTGCGGGCCTGGTCGCTATTGACGCCGCTCGGCGCGGTCAGCACGATGAGCATCTTCTGACCGCTCTGCCCGAACTTGTCGGTCAAGACCTTGATGGCCTTTGCCGATTCTGAGTTCGGATCTTGGAAGCCGCCGGGCGACAGACTCTCGGCGACCGGGATGCCGAAGACCGCGGCGGCTATGAAGACCAGGAGCGCAACCCCGATGATCCGTCGCGGCGCCGCAATGGCAAATCGAGCAATCCCCTGAAGCATGTTGCGTCCCTCCACCGCGGATGCCGTTCGCCCGAGGGCCGGCACCATATCCGCGATAACTTATCAGCGCTAACTTACAGGTGTCAAACACCAGACCCGTCCTATCGACGAGGGCGAACGCTCGACGGTTCACATTCGCTGCCACCAGCGGGGCATCAACCTACCCAGCGGTAAGAATTGCCATCATTTTCCGAATCGTGACTCACTGAATCCTTAATGGTGACTCCTACGCTCAGTGTCATGTGGATCGACGACTCGAGTGCCGACGTCATCAAGGCTGACTTCGAGGCTCTCTACCACGGCGACATGCTCGTCGAAGGTGAGTGCTCCGAGCAGCTCGAAGACTGGCACCCGCTCCCGACGGCAAGCTGAGGCAGCACCATGGGCGTAATTGCGCGGCTACTCATGGCCGAACCCGACCTCAAGCGATGGTTCCGTCGATAGTGACGACTCCGCCTGAGTGAGCCCCCCGCTGATGCGGGGGGCTTTCTGCTTCTCGGGGCCTATCGAGGCGCCATCCGGATGGCACCGTCCAGCCGGATGACCTCTCCGTTGAGCATCGGGTTTTCCACGATGTGCACGGCCAGCGCCCCGTACTCGTCCGGGTTTCCCAACCGAGAGGGATGCGGTACCTGCTTGCCCAGCGATTCCCTGGCCGGTTCCGGCAACCCTGCCAGCAGTGGCGTGTCGAACAGGCCGGGGGCGATGGTGACCACCCGGATCAGCTTGCTGGCCAGGTCGCGAGCCACCGGCAGGGTCAGGCCGACGACGCCGCCCTTGGAGGCCGAGTAGGCCGCTTGGCCGATCTGGCCGTCGAAGGCAGCCACCGAGGCGGTGTTGACGATGACGCCGCGCTCTTCACCGATGGGCTCGGTCTTGGCAATCCGCTCGGCGCCCAGCCGAATCACGTTGAAGGTGCCGACCAGGTTGATGTCGACGATCTTGCGGAATGCGGCCAACGGGAAGACGCCGTCCTTGCTCAGCACTCGGATGGCATTGCCGGTACCGGCGCAGTTGACGACGATGCGCAGCGGGCCCAGCGATTCGGCGAGATCCAGCGCGCTGGTGACGGCGGCCTCGTCGGTGACATCGGCCTGCGCGAAATGCGCGCGGTCGCCGAGTTCGGCAACTGCCTCCTCGCCGCGCAGATCCAGCACGACGACCTGCGCACCGGCGTCGAGCAGGCGCTTGGTGGTGGCCAGACCCAGCCCCGATGCGCCACCGGTCACGACTGCTACGGCGTCCCTGATTTCCATTCGGTTCCTCCCTATCGGTCCCAGGCCCTGAGTACGGCCTCGATGTCCGTCTGCGCGGCGTCCGGCGGCCGCGGCCGACCCGGTGCGGTGCGCGAAAACCGCGGGGCCGGCATCGGCTGCAAGCCGCCATTCACCTCATAGAAGGTGTTGCGTTCGGTGATGTGCGGCTCGGTCTCCACCTCACCGAACGCCAGCACCGGCGTCACGCACGCATCGGAATCGGCGAACACCTTGGCCCAGTGATCGCGGTCGCGGCTGGCGAAGGTCTCGGTGAGGCGGGCCCGCAGTTCGGGCCAGCGGGTGACGTCGTTCTGGGCCGGCAGGTCGGCGGCGTCCAGTCCCAGCCCCGACAGCATGGCCGCATAGAACTGCGGTTCGATGGCGCCGACGGCGACATAGCGGCCGTCGGCGCATTCGTACGTGTCGTAGTAGGGCGCGCCGCCGTCGAGCATGTTGGTGCCGCGCACGTCAGACCACATGCCGGTGGCCCGAAACGCCCACATCATCTGGATCAGCACGCTGGAGCCGTCGACCATAGCGGCGTCGACCACCTGGCCCTTGCCCGAGCTTTGGCGTTCCCAGAGCGCGCTCAAGATGCCGACCAGCAGGAACATCGAGCCGCCGCCGAAGTCACCGACCAGATTCAGCGGCGGCACCGGGCGCTCGTTGACCCGGCCGATCGAGTGCAGGATGCCGTTGAGCGAGATGTAGTTGATGTCGTGGCCGGCCTGCTGGCTACGCGGGCCGTGTTGGCCCCAGCCCGTCATCCGCGCGTAGATCAGCCGTTCGTTGACTTTCGCGCAGTCTTCGGGACCCAGCCCCAGCCGCTCGGTGACGCCGGGGCGGTAGCCCTCGATGAGGACGTCAGCCCTGGCGACGAGTTTGAGCACGAGTTCGCGACCCTCGTCGGACTTGAGGTTGGCGGTGATGATGCGCCGGTTGCGCAGCGTGGCGTCTTTAGATGTGCCGCCGGGGCCGCTTGTTGGACGGTCGATGCGGACCACGTCGGCGCCGAGGTCTCCCAGGATCATCGCCGCGTGCGGGCCCGGCCCGATACCGGCCAATTCGACAACACGTAGTCCGGTCAGCGGTCCCGCCATGATGCAACCCTTCGGTCGTTCGTCCACTTTGACGCCCTTGGCATCTTCGCAGCCGCAGATGTCGGCCCTGCACCCCGGTCACCTAGGGTGGGGCCCATGCTGGAATCCGGGATCGACACACTGGCTCCCGTTGCGGGACTGCGGGTGGGACTGGCCGACGCAGTACTGTCGGTGACCATCGACCGTCCCGAAAGCCTGAATTCGCTCACGACCTCGGTGCTGGCCGGAATCGCCGACGCGATCGAATGGGCGGCCACCGATCCGCGGGTGAAAGTGGTGCGCATCGGTGGCACCGGGCGCGGCTTCAGCTCGGGGGCTGGCATGAGCGCCGAAGACGTTGCGGGCGGCGATACCGGAATCGCGACCATCACCGAGATCAACCGCACGGTACGGGCGATCACCAAGCTGCCGCATCCAGTGGTTGCGGTCGTGCAGGGACCCGCAGCCGGCGTCGGGGTCTCGCTGGCACTGGCATGCGACCTCGTATTGGCATCTGAGAAAGCATTTTTCATGCTTGCCTTCACCAAAATCGGGTTGATGCCCGACGGCGGCGCCTCGGCCTTGGTGGCGGCCGCGATCGGGCGAATCCGTGCCATGCGGATGGCGCTATTGCCCGAGCGGCTGCCCGCCACCGAGGCGCTGTCCTACGGATTGGTCAGTGCGGTGTATCCGGCCGAAGACTTCGAAACCGAAGTGGACCAAGTGATTTCGAGATTGCTGGCCGGCCCTGCCGTGGCCTTCGGCAAGACCAAGCACGCGATCAACGCCGCCACCCTTACCGAACTCGAACCCACCCTGCAGCGCGAATTCGACGGTCAGGTCACGCTATTGCGAGCACACGACTTTCTCGAGGGCGCAGTCGCTTTCCAGCAGCGCCGCTCCCCCGTCTTCACCGACTGAAAGCTCAGACTCCGAACAGCGGGGGCAGCGCAAGCACCATCATCAGGCCCCAGACGAAGTGGGTCAGCATGGGCGCCAGTATCCCGCCGGTGGCCCGGCGCTCGAACGCACAGACCGTGCCCAAGATGACCGCCGCGAAGCCCAGCATCGGGTTGGCACTGGCCATCGTGGCGCCGATGTAGAGGATGGTGGAAATGAGCACCGGGAAGTGCCTGCCCAGCGCGGTGTAGAGCGCTCCGCGGAAGAACATCTCCTCGGCCAGGCCGTTGATCAAAGTGATCGCCACAACCAGCTCAAAAGATCCCAGATTCGCGAATTTCAGCACATGCGTGATCAATTCGGCGACCCGCGGAATCTCCCTGGCGATCAAACCGCCCAGCACAAAGACGCCGCCGAGCAGTAACCCGACCGTGGTGCCGGTGATGACCGGACGCTGATTGCGGCCACGCCAGCAGATGCCGCCCAGATGCAGCGGCCCCGACGCCCACGAGCCGACGATCCACACTGCGGCGAGCAACAGCGTCAGCCAGTAAAAGTTGGCGTCGCCGGCTTCCCGCCGCAGCGAATAGCCCAACAACACGGCACCGGCTACCAGCGTGATGGCAACGACGATACGACGGCGCAGCACTATCGCGGGCGGTTCATGGTGTGGCACAGCAACGTTGACGAGCGCACGGCGCAGCTCTTGAAAAGCGTTGGCCTGGTAGGGAACGGCGGACTGGCTCATACAGGGCGCACCTTCGGGCTCAGGGTGATCAGGATGTCCAGACTTGTTCGCAGCGCACCGGCAAGCGGGCCCGGCACGATGTCCAACAAGCCTAGAGTGGGCCGCGCGACGGCCGGTGTCACCGCCCCCGCGAGTCGGCGGATGCGCAGCACGTCGCCGCCGGCCCAGATCGGGTCGGTGTCGGCGAGGTGATGGGGATCGGCCAGCTCATTGACCGGCCGGGGCACGTGGTTGCCCGACAACGCCAAGGCGATGGCGTCGTCGACACCGAGCAGGCCACCGGGCGGGTCGGGCACTCGGTCCTGCAGCCCGCTACCCGATGCCCGCATCGGATGGTCCAGTGATTCCACCAGGTCCCCGGCCAGACCCTGGGGCACCGGCAGCGCCACCGCCGTGAACAGCGACGCGGCCGCGGTGCCGATGCCGTACACCCGCCAGGCGGCATGCCAGCGGCCGGAAATGTGCGAATACTTTTTCAGCAGCTCGCGATAAGAGGTGGTGTCCGGGCCACAGATGTCGTAGGCGCCCGGCGGAACCTTCGTCCCGTCGGCCGCGGCAACGAGATAGTGCAACACGTCGCGGATGGAGATCGGGTCAATGGGATTGTGCATCCAGGCCGGCATCGGCATGAGCGGGAAGCGGTCGCCGACGTAGCGCAGCATCTCAAAAGACGTGGACCCGGCGCCGATAATAAGTGCCGCACCCAGCCATACCAGCTCCGGACCGTCCTCGATGGTCAGCGCCTCCGCTACTTCGGCCCGGCTGGCCAGGTGCTCGGACAGCCCCTCGTCTTCGGGTACGAAGCCACCCAGGTAGACGATGCGCCGCACGCCGGCCTCCTTGGCCGCATTGGCGACGTTAGCTGCCGCGGCGTTGTCCGCCTGCCGAAAGCCGGTTTGGCCTAGGGCGTGGACCAGGTAATACACCACGTCAACCGGGCCAGCGGCGGCCATTCCCGCCCGCACTGACGCCCGATTCGACGCGTCGAGCTGGACCGGTGTGACGTCGCCGAACCAGCCGAAGCGCTTGAGCCGAACCGGATTTCGGGTCGCGGCCACGACCTGGTGTCCGTTCGCCAATAACGCCGTGACCAGTCGCGATCCCACATAGCCGGTGGCGCCGGTTACCAACATCCGCATGATTCCAACGTAACGCGGCGGCCGGGACGGTCTCCGGGCACCGGGGACAAAGCGCACATTGCCGCGACTTGTCCGCTGCGGATGCAATCATTGCCAGAGTCCCGAATAGCCCACGTCCAGGAAAATTCGACGTTGCTAAAGGGACCCATTCCGGCTGCAGGACATTCTGCACATTTCGCCGCACCCAGCGTTGCGGCGGACCTAGGCTACCTCCTACCAATGCATCGATGACCACCAAGGACACGGAGCGGGATTGCTCAGTCCAGTGATGGACGTAAGCGGATGGGAAGGTAGCTGGTGTCCTACATGATCGCGTCGCCAGAGCTAATGACCTCTGTGGCAACGGATTTAACACACATCGGATCTTCGATGACCACAGCGAGCGCGGCTGGGGCTACCAAGACGACACAATTGCTGACCGCTCGCGCTGCCTGCGTCGGCGGCAGTGGCGGCAGTGGCGGCATTGGTGAAGCCACTCCGGTCAGTGGCGAACCCGGCCTCGGGGGTACCGGCGGAACGCTGCTCGGCTCAGACGGGCCCAACGGCCTGCCATGATGCGCTCAGCGCCGCTGGCGGCATGTCAACAATGGATGCGCGAAAAATATTTCACATTCGGTGCATTTTCTTTCGCTGACCCCTTGTATTTCTTGCTCAAGTCAAGGGCGCCGCGAAAAGGAATTATGCTGCTGATCACGAATTGCGATTGCGGACTGACGAGTGTATTGGAAGATCAATAGTGTCGATATTGTTCGCATCCCCGGAGTTGATGTCTGGCGCAGCGTCGAATCTCGCGAACATCGGTTCATCGATCACCGCGGCCGCCGCGGCTGCGGCTCCCCAGACGACGCAACTGCTCGCCGCCGGGGCGGACGAAGTATCGATCGCGATTACCGCGTTTTTTGAGGCACATGCCAGCAGCTACCAGTCGCTGAGTGCGCATGCTGCCGCTTTTCATGACCAGCTGGTCCAGGCCCTGGCTGCGAGCAGCGTCGCCTACGCCCACGCCGAAGCCGCAAATGCTTCGCCCCTCCAGATGGCACTGGATGCGCTCAATGCTCCGACCCTGGCACTGCTGGGGCGTCCGCTGATTGCCAACGGCGCCAACGGAACTCCGGGCACCGGGGCGGCCGGACACGCAGGCGGAATCTTGGTCGGCAACGGCGGCAACGGCGGGTCGGGCGCGGCCGGGCAAAACGGTGGAGCCGGCGGGGCCGGCGGGTTGCTGTTGGGCTCCGGCGGAAACGGTGGCGGCGGCGGTACCGGAACTACCACCGGTGGGGCCGGGGGCGCCGGCGGCCTGTTCGGCGTCGGGGGCGCCGGCGGCACCGGTGGGCTCAACCCCACAGGTGTCGGCGGCGTCGGTGGGGCCGGCGGCAACACGTGGTTATTCGGCACCGGCGGTGCCGGGGGCGTCGGCGGACAAGGCAGCAGCATCGGCGGGCACGGCGGTGGCGGCGGCGCCGGTGGGTGGTTCGGCGGTACGGGTGGCGCCGGCGGCGTCGGCGGGGGCGGCATTGCCAGCCTGGGAGGCGATGGAGGAATGGGCGGCAGCGGCGGCCGGCTGCTCGGTGTGGGCGGGGTCGGTGGCTGCGGCGGGTTCGGCAATACCACCGGTGGGCAAGGCGGCGTTGGCGGGGCTGGCGGTTTGGTCGGGGCAGGCGGCGACGGAGGGATGGGC
>NZ_LQPW01000153.1 GCF_002116635.1 Mycobacterium szulgai
TGGCAACGGGGGCGCTGCGCTTGGGTACGGGGGCGCCGGCGGGACCGGCGGGGCCGGCGGCATCGGTGGTAGCGGGTTCAACGGCTTTGCAGGTGGGGAGGGCGGACACGGCGGCATGGGCGGTGACACCCGGCTTATCGGACCAGGTGGTGCCGGTGGCGGCGGTGGTGTCGGCGGCCAGGGTGGCGGCGCGGTGGCTCAGCCGTTCGACGGCGGCATCGGCCGCAACGGTAACGGCGGCGCCGGCGGCGACGGCGGTGCCGGAGGCGCGGGCGGGCTCGCCTCCGCGTACTTGGGAAGCGGCAACTTCCTGCAGCACAGCGGCGGTGACGGCGGTAACGGCGGTGCTGGCGGTGCCGCCGGCGTCAGCATTTACCAGGGCGCCGAGCCCGGCACCGGCGGCGTCGGGGGCACCGGTGGTGCGGGCGGGCAGCGCTACGGCATGTCCGGGCTACCGGGTTCGGACAACCTCGCCAAAGCTGCGGCCACGGTTGTGCAGGCCGTGCAATCCGGCCAGCCCGCACTGCTGGCACAGGCCGCACAATCGGTTCAGCCGCATTTGCTGGTACAGACCGGTGCCATCGGTGCGGCCGGTGGTCCGCCCGTCGCCGAGGATCTGCCGCTTTGGGGCCATGGTGGCAACGGGGGCGCTGCGCTTGGGTACGGGGGCGCCGGCGGGACCGGCGGCCTGGGCGCCGGTAGGTAGCCCGGGCGCGTTTGTCGGGCACCCAATACCGTTGCGATCGGGCTGATTCTCACGGGTGAATTCCGCGTAGCCGGTTGTTAAGATCCACCACGATTTCGGATCTGGCAGCAAATTCCATCCCGCGAAAACCGAGGAGACTGGCGTGACGGTTACCGATGACTACCTGGCCAACAACGCCGAATATGCCGGCGGCTTCCAAGGGCCGTTGCCGCTGCCGCCAAGCAAGCACATCGCGGTGTTGGCGTGCATGGATGCCCGGATCGACGTCTACCGTGTGCTCGGCATCAAAGAGGGCGAGTCACACGTGATCCGCAACGCCGGCGGCGTGGCCACCGACGACGCTATTCGCTCGCTTGCCATCAGCCAGCGGTTGCTGGGCACCCAGGAGATCATCCTGATTCACCACACCGACTGCGGGATGCTGACATTCACCGACGACGACTTCAAGCGCAGCATCCAGGACGAGACCGGAATCAAGCCGCCGTGGGCGGCCGAGGCGTTCCCCGATATCGCCGAGGACGTCCGGCAGTCGTTGCGGCGCATCGAAAACAGTCCGTTTGTGACCAAGCATGTGTCGTTGCGCGGGTTCATCTTCGACGTCGCCTCCGGCAAACTCGAAGAGGTCACGCTGTAGTTCTTTTCACGCTGTAGTTCTTCTCGCGCTGTCTCGCGTCGGCGAGACAGCAGCCAGGCACACCCGCCGCGGCGTGTCGTGTGCCTGGTTTCTGTGTCGCGATGTCTGTCGGCCCACCTTGACAGGTGGCGCCTTGGCCAATGGTTTCTCAATCGAACCGTCATTGACACGGCCCATTCTGGCTGGTTCTATGGCAGGTAATGATGGCAAACTTGGTCAATTCGGCCAACTTTACTGAGAAATATTAAGGAAGCAGATGACCGGCACCGTGACAGTCGGCCCCGCGGCCGGGCAGTACGAGTTGAGCCATTTGCGCTCGCTGGAAGCCGAGGCGATCCACATCATCCGCGAGGTCGCCGCTGAATTCGAGCGGCCGGTGTTGTTGTTCTCCGGCGGCAAGGATTCGATCGTCATGCTGCACTTGGCGCTCAAGGCGTTTCGGCCGGGGCGGCTGCCGTTTCCGGTGATGCACGTCGACACCGGTCACAATTTCGATGAGGTAATCGCCACGCGCGACGAGCTGGTGGCCGAATCGGGCGTGCGGCTGGTGGTGGCGTCGGTGCAGGACGACATCGACGCCGGCCGGGTGGTCGAGACGATCCCGTCGAGGAACCCGATCCAGACCGTGACGTTGCTGCGCGCCATCGGCGAGAACAGGTTCGACGCGGCATTCGGGGGAGCGCGGCGCGACGAGGAGAAGGCGCGGGCTAAAGAGCGCGTGTTCAGCTTCCGCGACGAATTCGGGCAATGGGACCCCAAGGCCCAGCGGCCCGAGCTGTGGAACCTCTACAACGGCCGCCATCACAAGGGTGAGCACATCCGGGTGTTCCCGCTGTCCAACTGGACCGAGTTCGACATCTGGTCCTACATCGGAGCGGAGAAGGTTCCGTTGCCCTCAATCTATTTCGCCCACCGGCGCAAGGTATTTGAACGCGACGGGATGCTGCTGGCCGTGCACCGGCACATGCAGCCGCGGGCCGGCGAGGAGGTCTTCGAGAAGACGGTGCGATTCCGCACTGTCGGCGACGTCACCTGCACCGGTTGCGTGGAGTCCGACGCCGCCACTGTCGCCGAAGTCATCGCCGAGACCGCGGTGTCGCGGCTGACCGAACGCGGCGCGACCCGCGCCGACGACCGCATCTCCGAGGCAGGGATGGAAGACCGTAAGCGGCAGGGGTACTTCTGATGACTGCATCTGCTACGACCCTGTTGCGGCTCGCTACGGCCGGCTCCGTAGACGATGGCAAATCCACCTTGATCGGGCGACTGCTCTACGACTCCAAGGCGGTGATGGAGGACCAGTGGGCGTCGGTGGAGCAGACGTCGAAGGATCGCGGTCACGACTACACCGACCTGGCGCTGGTCACCGACGGGCTGCGGGCCGAACGCGAACAGGGCATCACCATCGATGTCGCCTACCGCTATTTCGCCACTCCCAAGCGGAAATTCATCATCGCCGACACCCCGGGGCACATCCAGTACACCCGCAACATGGTGACCGGCGCTTCCACCGCCCAGCTGGTGATCGTTCTCGTCGACGCCCGGCACGGCTTGCTCGAGCAGTCCCGCCGGCACGCTTTTCTGGCGTCGCTGCTGGGCATCCGCCACTTGGTGCTCGCGGTCAACAAGATGGACCTGATCGATTGGGACCAAACGAAATTCGAAGAGATCCGCGACGAGTTCCATGCCTTCGCCGCCCGCCTGGACGTGCAGGACGTCACCTCCATCCCGCTTTCCGCGCTCAATGGCGACAATGTGGTGACCAAGTCCGACGTGACCCCGTGGTACGAGGGTCCGGCGTTGCTGACTCACCTCGAAGAGGTGTACATCGCCGGTGACCGCAACCTGGTCGACGTGCGGTTCCCGGTGCAGTACGTCATCCGGCCACACACCCTCGAGCATCAGGACCATCGCAGCTACGCGGGCACGGTGTCCAGCGGTGTGATGCGTCCGGGTGACGAGGTGGTCGTGTTGCCGATCGGCAAGACCACCAAGATCACCGCAATCGAGGGCGCGACCGGCCCTGTGGCAGAAGCCTTTCCGCCGATGGCCGTCTCGGTGAGCCTGGCTGATGAGATCGACATATCCCGCGGCGACATGATCGCCCGTACCAACAACCAGCCCAGGGTCACCCAGGAATTCGACGCGACCGTGTGCTGGATGGCCGATTCCGCGGCGCTCGAGCCGGGACGTGACTACGTCATCAAGCACACCACCCGCACCACCCGTGCCCGGGTGACCGCCCTCGACTACCGGCTCGATGTCAACACCCTGCACCGCGACAAGAGCGCAACGGCGCTGAAACTCAATGAACTTGGCCGCATCTCGTTGCGTACCCAGGTGCCGCTGCTGCTCGACGAGTACACCCGCAACGCCAGCACCGGCTCGTTCATCCTCATCGACCCCGACACCAACGGAACGGTGGCGGCCGGCATGGTGTTGCGCGACGGCACGGCCCGCACCGCTAGCCCGAACACGGTGCGGCACAAATCGCTTGTGACCGCGGCAGATCGGGCGTGCCGCGGCCGGACCATCTGGCTGACCGGCCTTTCCGGTGCCGGAAAGTCGTCGGTGGCCATGCTGGTGGAGCAGAAGCTGCTCGAAAGCGGTATTCCCGCTTACGTTCTCGACGGCGACAACCTTCGGCACGGCCTGAACGCCGATCTCGGGTTCAGCATGGCCGATCGTGCGGAGAACCTGCGCCGCCTGGCGCACGTGGCGACGCTGCTCGCCGACTCCGGTCAAATCGTGCTGGTGCCCGCTATCAGCCCGCTCGACGAGCACCGGGAGATGGCCCGAAAGGTCCACGCGGACGCCGGATTCGAGTTTTTCGAGGTGTTCTGCGATACGCCGCTGCAGGAGTGTGAGCGCCGTGACCCCAAGGGGCTCTACGCCAAAGCGCGCAAAGGCGAGATCACCCACTTCACCGGTATCGACAGCCCGTATCAGCGGCCCAAGAATCCAGATCTGCGACTCACCCCTGAGCTGTCGTTAGACGAGCAGGCCGACGCCGTCATCGACCTGCTGGGGCCGCGGTCGTAGCGTCTGGCCACAGCAAACTCGCAGCGCCGTGGTGGCACAATCGGTGACCATGCGGATGTCGGCCAAAGCGGAGTACGCGGTGCGGGCGATGATCCAGCTGGCCACCGCCGACAGCGGCACCCTGGTCAAGACCGATGATTTGGCGCAGGCACAAGGCATCCCGCCGCAGTTTCTGGTCGACATTCTGACCAATCTGCGCACCGATCGGCTGGTCCGCAGCCACCGCGGCCGCGAGGGCGGCTACGAACTGGCCCGGCCGGGGCACGAGATCAGCATCGCCGATGTGCTGCGCTGTATCGACGGGCCACTGGCCAGCGTCCGCGACATCGGGTTGGGTGACCTGCCCTATTCCGGGCCCACCGTGGCCTTGACCGACGTGTGGCGGGCGCTGCGGGCCAGCATGCGGTCGGTGCTGGAGGAAACCACCTTGGCTGACGTTGCCGGCGGGGCCTTACCCGAACACGTGGCGCAACTCGCAGACGCCTATCGGGAACAGGAGAGCAAGCGCCACGGCGCCGCCCGCGGCGACTGACTTTTGTCCGGCGACCTGCCTGCGCCGGCTAGCCCGAGCCGTAAGGGCGCGTGAGGATCTCCATGGCGTGCCCGCCCGGATCGCGGAAATACACGCCGCGGCCGCCGTCTCTGGTGTTGATCTCGCCGGGGCGTTCGGCCCGTGGATCCGCCCAATGCGCCAAGCCGCGTGAGGTGATCTTGCCGTAGATCGCGTCGAACTCTTCGTCGGAAACCAGGAACGCATAATGCTGTGGCCTGATCTCGTCGCCGTCGCGGACGTCGGCGTAATCCAAGCTGGCGCCATGTTCGAGCGTGACGACCAGGAAATGCCCGAACGGTTGCGGGCTGGGCAGACCGAACAGCTCAGCGAGGAACTCCGCGGACTCCCGCTTGTCGTGCGACGCGACGATTGTGTGGTTGAAACTGATGCCCATCTGCTTCCCTTCTGCTCGGCGAGCGTGCCTGTCTGTGCAGTGACACGCCGCTACGGCTGTCATTCTGTGCACGCTCGCGGCCCACGCCGCGCTTACTTCGGGGCGGTGAGCTCGAGAGCGATGTTGTCGGGGTCGCGGAATTCCAGAATGTAGGACGGCCCAATGTCTTTGACCGGTTCATGCACGATACCGAGATCGTCGAGATGCGTTGCGGCCGCATCCAATTCGGCTTTGCTGCCCATCCGGAACGCGATGTGGTCCAAGCCGGTGCGGTTTTCGTCGAAGCGGTCTGCGCTCACCGGCCGCAGTCCCAGCAGCGCGCCGCCCAGGTCGTAGATGACACCGCCGAACAAGAAGCCCAGCTGGCGCCGGGTTGCTTCGTCGGCGTTCTCGGGAAGCTCGATGAGTACCGGCCAATCGAACACGCTCTCGTAGAACGCGCGGGACCGCTCGATGTCGGTCACGGTGAGCCGGACATGGGCAATGGACGTGCTGATGAGGGCCATCCACTCCATGCTGCCAGAATCGGTTCGTGCGGATTGGGATGACTTTGCCGGTGATGGAGCCTGACGTCGACGCGGCCGTGCTGCATGATTGGGCCCGGGCAATCGATACGGGGCCGTTCTCGTCACTGTGCTGGGGGGAGCGCATCGCGTTCGACAATCCCGACAGTCTCACGCTGCTCGGCGCGCTGGCTTCCTGGACCGACCGGGTGCGGCTGGTGACGACGGTGATCGTGCCCCAGTTGCACGACCCGGTCATGCTGGCCAAGGCGCTGGCAACCGGCGATATGTTGAGCCGCGGCCGGTTGACGGTGGGCATCGGCGTGGGCGGCAGGCACGAGGATTACCACGCCGTCGGCGCTGACCCCAAGACCCAGACGATGCGCGCCATGGCGCAACGCGTGGCGGTGATGAAGCGGGTGTGGGCCGGTGAGAAGACCACCGACTCGGTGCGCCCGGTGGGCCCGATGCCCGTGCAGGCCGGCGGGCCGCAGCTGCTGGTGGGCACTATCGGACCCAAGACCGTGCGCAGCGCCGCGGCGTGGGCCGACGGAATGGCCGGCACCACGCTGGACCTCGACGTCGTCAAGCAGAACGAGCTGTACGACGTGGCACGGACGGCGTGGGCCGAGGCCGGCAAGCCCAAACCCCACCTGGCGACGTCTTTCTGGTTCGCCATCGGATCGCCGGACGAGGCTCGTGCCCAGGTGCATGCCCATCTGCGGCGTTATATGAACTGGATTCCCGCCGAGTATGTCGACGCGATGGCGCCGATGACCGGCTGGGCCGGCAGTGAAGAGGAGCTAACGGCGGTGCTACGACGCTTCGAAGACATCGGCACCGACGAGGTCCACCTGATCCCGACCAGTTCCGACATCGGTCAGCTGCACCGAGCCGCCGAGGTGGCCGCCGAGTTCTAGCTCTGCGCGGGCAGGCCCTTGCGCAGCGTCGCGAGCAGCTCGCGGTGCGGCCCGACCAGGTAGGCGGTGTCACCGGCCTGCAGCCGGGCATCGCGGCGAGGGTGTAGCCGCACGGGTGCGTCCGGCCGGGTGATCGCAATGACCCGGGTCTGGGTGGACAGCTCGAGCATCGGCAGCCCGTCGAGCTCGCTGCCGGCCGCCACATGCATCCCGCCGACCATGAAGGACTGCTGCCCGACCGAAAACGTCCCGAGCACCTGCAGGCCCATCGCGGCGCCGATGAACCACGGTGCCGATAGCTCCACGGTCGAGCGCACATTGTCGAAACCGAAACGGTCGGCCACCGCGCTGCCCAGCCTGCGATCGTAGATCCGCAGGACCACCGGAACATGGGGACGCGAGTTGGTGCTCAACATTTCGCGAAGGACGATCCCGGTCTCGATGTTGACCATGTCGTCCTGGGTGAGCACGGCGACGGCGCGGGCGTGCACGACGCGAGCCGACTCCAGCGTCTGGCGTAATGTTGCGTCGCCGAAGATGACCGGCACGTCGAGTTCGGTCGCCGAGGACAAGTAGCGGTTGTTCTCGTCGAGCTCGATCACCGCGACGTCGTAGCCGGCGGCGATCAGATCGCTGACTACCCGGATGCCGAACGAACCCATCCCGACGACGATGACGTGATTTCGCAGATGACGTGCTCGCCTGCGACCGGCCGAGTTCGCGAAGCGTCGGGAGAGCAAGAGGTCGGCGACGAAAGCGACGAGGACCGCGGTGGTGATCACGCCGGCAAACATCAGCGAGATGGAAAACAATCGCAGCCAAGTGGGCTGGTGGCTGAAACTGAAGTCCCCGTAGCCCACCGTCGCGATCGTCTCGGTACTGAAGTACAACGCGTCGATCCACGTCATACCGGGCAGCTGATAGCAGACGCGCAACAGGATCGTCGATCCGATCAGCAGGATCAACATGGCTGCCACCGCGCGATAAAACATCGGGTTCACGTCGTCGCGCACCGTGCGTACGGAGTCGAAGATGCGCCGCAGCCGGGGACGATGGTAGCGCTTCGCCGCCGGCCGGGGCAGCTTGATGCCGCGAGCGGCCAACTCGTCTTTGGTGCCGATCATCGCGGTCCAGTCGCCGGCATGCACCGTCAGATCGCGGCCCGGGCAGGTGACCACCTCACCTGGGCTGGGGGAATTCTTGCCGTGGATCACTGCCACGGGTGCCAGGTCGCCGTAGATCTCGCGCAGGGTCGCGCTTCGCGGTGCCTCGGCGCCCGAGACCACGAACTCGATGCCGGCCGCCTCGAATGGGTGGGTGTTGTCCGACAGGCACGCCTCGACCACCGAGGGCGCGGCGAGGTCGGCGACGTCCAGGATGGCGCCGGGCCCGTTGTCGGCGGCCATCGCTTCGCGCAGCACGTCGTTGGCCAGTCGCGCCACCACCCGCACCCGCGAGTTGACTTTCCTTGCCAACAAAGCGATTTCGAGGTTTTGCGCATCGTCGTCCCCGGCGCAGATGATGGCGCTCGCGGGGGCCAGGTCGGCGTCGGCGAGCTCGTCGCCGGACAGCTTGACGATGTCCTCGCCGCCGGCCTGTAGCTCCTCGACGATGGTCGTCGCCAGTGCGTCGTCGCCGCTGACCACGATGTGACGACGCATGGTCATGCGTCCCGGTTGTCCGGCATACACACCCCTTTGTGCTGATCGCTGCTATGACTATCGGGCACCGTACCGATATGTGCCAGTGCAATACTCACGGCATGCCTACCGCCCGGCGCGGCCAACACAGCATCGACATTGCCGCACCCCCCGAACTCGTATACGACCTCATCGCCGACATCAGCCGGATGGGCGAGTGGAGTCCGGAGTGTTACCGCTGCGAGTGGCTGGACGGCGCGACGGCTGCGGCCCCGGGGGAGCGGTTTCGCGGATACAACCGGCTCGGCCTGATGCGCTGGCAGCGAACCGTGGTGATCGACTCCGCCGAGCGTGGTCGCGAATTCGCGTTCACGACAATCAATGACGATGCCGCTCGGGCGGAAACCCGCTGGCGCTACACGATGCGGCCGTCGCCGGCGGGCACGTTGCTCACCGAATCCTTTGAATTCCTATGGTGCTCAGTGCCCAACCGGCTGGCCGAGGTGCTGATCCCGCGGGGACGCCAGGTGAATCGGGGCATCGAGGAGACGCTGCGCCGTATTAAGCGCGCCGCCGAAACGCCGGCCTGAACGGATCAGATGTCGCGATAGGGAACGTTGGAGCGAATGACCTCGGCGCCGGGGTAATTACGCCGTAGATAGCGATACAACGACAGCTCCTTGACGTCGCAGTGCTCGCTGGGTCCCACCAACACCCCGGTGACGGCGCTTCGATCGAACTCGAACCTGACGCGGGGAACCAGGCCGATGCGAGAGGCGGAATAGAACGTCTCCGACGTGTGCGAGATGAGCCGCTGTTCTGCTTCGCCGACGAACTTACGGTGCTTCATCGAGGCTGCCAGCGGAATGATGTGTCGCAGCAGGCGCTGATGAGCGGGCCCGAGGTCGACTGCGGCGCCGATCTTGGCTGCGTCGATCAACTCCTCGACGTGTTCGTCCACCAGCTGTGCCACTCGGGCGCTCTGTTTTGCCGGCAGGTACTCCACCGGATGCAGCTCGGGTAACGGCGCGGTTGCTGAGATCGGCAGGTCGCCGGCAACGGTGGCTTGCCGGACCGATTCCTCCATGACCGCGCTGTCGAAGCGAATCGCGTAGCCGCCGTTCGCGTATCCGCGCCATTGGGACAATTCGTCGCCGAACATCGAGAAGCACGTCACGAAGGGGCCGACGTCTTCTTCCAGCGCATCCTTGGTGCGCAACACATTTCGGCACAGGCCAAGGATTGTCGAGGATCGCACGGGGGACTCCACCTCCTGGCCGTGCGTTTCGATCATTGCGCAGATGGCTTCCATGCCGTACGAGAATTCCTGCGAGTCGTTGAGGTAGGCGACGTGAGTGCCCCAGATGTGGGCTGAGTCGAGAATGCCCTTGAGGCCTCTGACGTCGGTGTAGTGGTAGAGACTGCCGTCGCTTTGCCCCAGCGCCGCGGCGCTGCGCGTGTGCACCGACCAGTCGTGTACTTCCTCTGGTGATAGGCCAGGTTCAACAGCATCCGGCATGTCGTTAGTGAAGCACGGGCCGATACTGGCGGCGTGCCTTTTATCGAACGCATCGCCTCCCGCGAGATCTATCGGAGCCCGTGGATGGTTCTGCGCGAGGACGACATCCGCCGCCCGGATGGCAGCCCCGGTATCTACGGGGTAGTGGACAAGCCGACGTATGCCCTGGTGATGCCGTATGACGGGCAGCGCTTTCGGTTGGTCGAGCAGTTCCGTTATCCCGTCGGCGCGCGCCGCTGGGAGTTTCCCCAGGGCACCGCGCCTGGGCTGGCCGATGCCGAGCCCGTTGAGCTGGCCCGGCGCGAGCTGCGTGAGGAGACCGGGCTACACGCGACGACGTTCGAGACGCTCGGCCAGATCGACACCGCGCCGGGGCTGACCAGTCAGCGTGGGTGGGTGTTCTTGGCGACGGGAATCGCCGAAGGGGCAGCTGAGCGCGAGCACGAGGAGCAGGACATGCGCAGTGCGTGGTTCGCGCGCGAAGACGTCGAGGAGATGATGCGCGCGCAGGTGATCGTCGACTCGCAGTCGATCGCTGCCTATGGCCTGTTCCTGTTGCGGAGGCGATGAACTCCGACCTGTCATGTGATGGTGGCCATCAGCGGCCGAAGCGTTTCGAACAGCCGGTGACGATCCCGCAGATAGAAGTGGCCACCCCGAAGCATCTGCACCGAGAAGTCCGCCGTTGTCCGGGAACGCCATTGGTACAAGTCGGATTCGGTGACCAGCGGGTCTTCGCTGCCGCCGAAGACATGGATCGGGCAGGGCAGCTCTGGTGTGTTCGTTTCCTCGTCGGTCAGGCAGAGCCGCAGGTCGTGGCGGGTGGCCGCGACGGCCCGTTCTTGCAGGGTGGGCCATCGCCTCAGTCCCGACGGCATCCCGCCCAGATCAGCGAGGAAGGTGGCGAGCTGGTGGTCGTCGTGCAGATCGACGACGTGAATCGGCGGCCGCAGATGCGGTGGCGCATACGCGGATAGGAAAACCGCCCGCGGTAGGGCCGAACCCGCCGTCGCCCGCAGGCACGTCAACCGGTACGCCAGCAGTGCGCCGAAACTGTGGCCGAAGAACATGTGCGGCTCATCCAGGCTGGATCCCAGCTGATCGTTCACCTCGTCGACGAGGTGGCGCAACGTGGTGAACCGTTCACGGTTGGCGACTTCGACCGCGATCACATCGAAGGCCGGCCGCAACGCCTTGCCCCAGGCGTTGAAAGCCAGCCCACCGCCTCCGGCGTGATGAAAGCAGAACAATCGCACGAATCTCACTATCCGCAGGCCGCTTGGTGAATTCTTGAAGAAACCTTGCGGGGGTTCGGGATCCGGGATCCGGGCGGGATCTGGCGCGGATCGTAGCCGCGCCGATATCTCGTCGCGTCGTCGAACCAACACCATGAAGAAGATGAACACGCGACGGCGCATGCGAGCAGTTGTGGCGCTCGGCGCGGTTGCCGTCGCGGCGTTCGGCGGTCCCACGGTTTGCGTGCGCGCGGCGAGTCCGGCGTGGAACGGCAAGTACTCGCTGGTGAGGTACGCCGTCGACAAATCCGGCAGCAGCGTGGCCGCAAGCCAGCCCGAGCCGACGTTCAGTGCCGACTACGTCTTCGTCACAGCGTGTGCGTCAGGGCAGTGTGTCGCCACCGCGACCAACGGGCCCACGCCAAAAAATCCCACGCTGCCGGTGCCGTCGCACTACGCGTGGGACGGAACGAAATGGGTTGAGCACTTCGATTTCCAGTGGGATTGCTATATGGGCGAAGGGGTTTCGAAGGTTTGGGCGCCGGCACGCTCGTGGGCGTTCTACACGCCGCAGCCAGACGGATCGCTACGGGGCACCTGGCACACCGACATCTCCGGCGGCCCGTGTGGCGGATCGGTTGAAATGCCGGTGGCGGCGTTTCCGGTTGGCCCGCGCTGACGGGCTCCGCTGTGTTCAGGGCGTGGCCGGATCGCTCACGACGTTGGCGGGGTGGTCGATGCGGTGGCGAACCCGCAGTGCGGGCTCCGGCAGCTGCGCCAGCCGGTGCAAAGATTCCTTCGATCGCCAATATGCACCCGCGTAGTCGAGCAGCGAAATCGACGTGACGAGCAAAGCCAGCGCGATCACCACCGACGTAACCGCGCGCCAGCCGACGCTTGGTGGCGGTGCGGCGGCGTAGTAGATCGTCAAAGTCACGATGCAAAGACCCTGAGCAATTCCCTTCAACTTGCCGCTCCACCGCGTTCCGCCGTCGCGGCCCGACCGGCGAAGCGAGAGTTGCCGCACGGTCGAGACGGCGGCATCGCGCGCGATCATCACCGCGAGTAGGGGCGCGGGAAATACGTCGACGCCGAGCAGGGCCACCGCCTCGGTGGTGCGCGCCACGTGATCTACCGTGCTGTCGGCCATCGCGCCCAGCGGCGTCGCCACGCCGAGCCGCCGCGCGAGCTGGCCGTCGAGAACGTCGCTGAGTTCAACGAGCACCGCAAGCACGACCATCGACCATCGCGCCCGGCTGTCGGGGATCTGTGAGCAGACCAAGAACGCAAGCGCGAGGGGGAGCCTGGCCATCGTGACACCGAACACCAGGCGGCGTGCTGTCGTGGTTGACATCCTCAATCGGCCTCCGGGTGCCATGGGCCCTGAGCACACACGATAAGCCTGCGGACCGGGTTTCGGGAGCACTCTGGCGACTTTGCGGTACGCAAGCTCTTTCTTGCGTCAGATACAAGAATTCGTTCCGAAATTTCTACTAGACGCCGCTATACGCCCGGCCTAGCGTGCCGTTGTGACTCAGAAGCGCGTGGTCTTTGCGTTGCCGTGAAAGGAACCCAGATGTCGTCGGTGAGCGTATCGGCGGAAGTGGTGATCGCGGCGGCTCGTGATCTGGTGGGAATAGGCACGTCGATAAGCGAGGCGAACGCGGCTGCTGCGGCGCCGACCAGCATGTTGCTGGCCGCCGGCGGTGATGAAGTATCGGCTGCCGTAGCCGCGTTTTTCCGTGCTCATGCGCACGAATATCAAGCGCTGAGCGATCAGGCCAACCTGTTTCATCAACGGTTTGCGGCGGCGTTGCACGCCGGCGGCGGCACCTATGCCAGCGCGGAAGCCGGCAACCAACAGCTCCTCAACCTGGTGAATGCGCCTGCCCAGGCACTGCTGGGACGCCCGCTGTTCGGCAACGGCGTCAACGGCGCACCAGGCAGCGGAGCCGCCGGCGGGCCCGGCGGATTGTTGTTCGGCAACGGTGGCAACGGTGGGTCCGGAGCGGCCGGCCAAGCCGGCGGTAACGGCGGAAGCGCCGGCTTCCTCGGCAGCGGTGGAGTAGGCGGCGCCGGCGGAGCCGGTGCGGCGGGCGGTATCGGCGGCAACGGTGGCTGGCTGTGGGGCAACGGCGGGACCGGCGGCCAGGGCGGGCTGGGAATTCCCGGCGGCCATGGCGGCCCCGGCGGCCATGGCGGCAGCGCCGGACCGTGGTGGGGTAACGGCGGTGACGGCGGGTCCGGCGGCACGGGCGCACTCGGCGGCCACGGCGGCAATGGCGGATGGTGGTACGGCAACGGCGGCAATGGGGGTCAGGGCGGAGCGGCGGTAGCCGGCGTCAACGGCGGTAACCCCGGCAACGGCGGCGACGGGGGCAACGCCGCCTATCTGATCGGTGCCGGCGGTAACGGGGGACCAGGGGGCAACGGCCTGGCCGGCGCAGACGGCGTCAATCCCGTTGCAACCCCGAACGGCTCAGCGGGCCAAACCGGAACCGGTTACGGCGCCCCGGGTAATCCCGACGGTCAAGACGCCCCCTCCCTGACCGGTGGTAACGGGCAGCCAGGGCCCGCCGCCGCCAATGGTCAGGACGGCGCCCCCGGTGGTGCCGGCGGCTCCGTCTATACCAGCGGTGCTTCTCCGACTGGCGGTAACGGCGCCGATGGGAGCTCCGGCGGTGCCGGTGGCGGCACCGGTGGAGCGGGCGGAGCCGGCGGCGTCGGGAGCATCACCGGCAACACCCCCACTCAATTCGGGGTCAACGCCTTCGGCGGCAACGGGGGCAATGGCGGCAACGGTAGCGGCCCCGGCGGATCGGGCGGGGCTGGAGGCGCGGGCGGCTCGAGCGGCGCATCACAGGGCGACGCGTATGCCGGAGTCGGTGGAAATGGCGGCGACGGCGCGCCCAGCGGCATTGCGGGTGGCAACGGGGGAGCCGGGGCCGCGGGTGGCAATGGTGGTAACGCCGGGCTGCTGTTCGGGGGCGGGGGAGCCGGCGGCCAGGGCGGGACTGGCGGTGCGGGTGGTGCCGGCGCGCCGGGTGGTGCCGGTGGCGATGGGGGAGCCGGCGGCACCGCCGCCGGCGGCTTCAACTCCTACGGCTATCCATACAGCACTGATCCGAATGCTTCCACCGTTTCCGGGGGCCACGGCGGTAACGGAGCCGACGCTCGGAGCCCTGGCGGTAGCGGCGGCGACGGTGGTCCCGGCGGTCATGGCGGCGCAGGCGCACGCTTCATCGGCAACGGCGGGGCTGGTGGTGACGCGGGCATCGGTGGTGCCGGCGGTATCGGCGGCGCCGGGGGAGCGGCCGGCGCCGGCGGACAAGGTGGCAATGCTCAAAGCGGCATTCTTGTTCTCGGTGGCAATGGAGGTGACGGCGGTAACGGGGGAACCGGAGGTAACGGCGGCGATGGCGGCGCGGCCGGCGTGGCCGGTACCGGTGGCCCGGGTGGACTGTTCGGGTCGCCAGGGGCCGACGGCGGCGCCGGTTCCGGCGGTGCCGGTGGTTTCGGCGGCGCGGGCGGCGCCTACGGGGCCGCGGGCGGCGGTGGCAGCGGAAATTTGAACGGCTCCGCGGGGAATATCGGCATGCAAGGCAACGACGGTGCCGCTGGCCAACCGGGCTAAGCGTCCATTACGGGACAGCGCGTGACCGTCGCTGCCGGGTGCGACTGGGCCGCCCGCGCCGCCGGTGCCGCCGATGGCGTTAGCCGGCGCGGAGACCCTTCAGATCTGGCGTTGCGGTGCCCAGTCAGTATTGCGAGCGACGTCAGCTCTGGGCTTTCCGGCGCGACGACGAATGCGGGGACCCTGGTGGGGTCCCCGCATTCCTCGGTTTGGCTCTCTTACCCGCTTACGCAGAGGTGACGTACTGCGGGCAGTAGGCCTCGGCGGCGTCGATGGCGAAGGTCTTGGCGCCCTTGGCGCTCAGGCCGGTGCGCTTAGCGACTCCGTTGATGACCTCGGTGCTCGACTGCCCCTGGTCGAGGCTCTTGCAGACGGTGTGCGCCTCGCTGATAGCGCGAGCGGCGCTCGGCGGGGTGATCCCGTCCGTCTGCAGCTGGGCCAGGAAGGCGTCGTCGGCTGAGCTTGCTCCGGCGGTGCCGGCGAAGCCCAGCGCTGCCAGGCCGAGGGCGGCTGCGGTCAGGGTGGTGCGGGCGATGTTGGCGGTGAAACGGCGAGTGAACATTGGTATCTCCGGTGCTGCTATGAACTGGTGGTGGACGCTGGATTGCGTTAACAAAAGACTCAGCCGGGTGCCTTGACGGATTCTCTATAAATCCTTGGCGAAATCGAGACACGGCCTTTCGGGGCCCTTTCTGGCGCCATAACGGGGCGCACGCGGCGCATTCCATTTCTGTTCAGTCTTTATTCAGTACGCCCGCGACACAGTCGAGGCATCAACTGAGACCGGGTCGGGAGCGTGAGATGCCCATGTCGTTCGTGACAGCTGTGCCGCAATCCTTCACAGCAGCAGTGCAGGATTTGGCGAATATCGGGTCGGCGATCACCGGCGCCCGGGCTGCGGCCGCGGCGTCAACGATTGAGGTGGCCGCGGCAGCCGGCGACGAGGTATCCGCGGCGATCGCGCAACTGTTTTCTGCTCATGCTCAGGAATTTCAGGCCCTGAGTTCGCAGGCGACAACGTTTCACGACCAGTTCGTGCAGGCACTGAGCGCCGCCGGCGGATCTTATGCAGCGGCCGAGGCGGCTAACGCGTCGCCGCTACAGATGCTCGAACAGGGCGTGCTCGGAGTGATCAATGCGCCCACTCAGGCATTGTTGGGCAGGCCGCTGATCGGCAATGGCGCCGACGGCACGGCAGTAAACCCGGCCGGCGGGGAGGGCGGACTGCTGTACGGCAACGGCGGCAACGGGTATTCCGCGACGGCTGCCGGGGTGGCCGGCGGCGCCGGTGGCGCTGCCGGGTTGATCGGCAACGGCGGTGCCGGTGGCGCAGGTGGGGCCGGTGGCTCGGCCGGCGGTGCCGGCGGCACCGGCGGCTGGTTGTGGGGCAATGGCGGTGCCGGTGGGGCTGGTGGCGTCGCCACCAGCGGCACCGGCGGGCTTGGCGGCAACGGCGGTCACGCCGGATTGCTCGGCACCGGCGGCGCCGGCGGGACGGGCGGAGCCGGTGCTAGCGGCGCAAACGGTGCTGTCGGATCGTTTACCGGTAGCGGGCCAACAGGCAGTGACGGCGGACACGGAAGCACCGGCGGAGCCGGCGGGGCCGGCGGGGCCGGCGGCCTGGTGTACGGCAACGGCGGCGAGGGCGGCGCTGGTGGTGGCGGCGGTGCCGGCGGACATGGTGGCGCCGGAGCTGTTGGTGTGGCTGGCACCTCGCCGACCGTCGCCGCTGGTGGCGGCGGTAATGGCGGAAATGGCGGCGGCGGTGGCAATGGCGGCGACGGTGGCGTGGGCGGCGGCCACGGCCTGTTCGGGGGCCAGGTGGGCGGACACGGCGTCGGCGGCGCCGGCGGAACCGGCGGTGCCGCTGGCCTTGGGGGCGACGGCGGGACCGGCGCCCTGGGCATATCGACGATCAATAACGGTGTCGGCGGGACCGGCGGAAACGGCGGCGACCCCGGCAGCGGTGGCCTGGGCGGGGCCGGCGGCAGCGGCGGCGGCGGCCTGTACGGCGCCAACGGCGCAACCGGAAGCGCCGCCGTCAGCGGCGGCAACGGCGGCCTTGGTGGTGACGGCGCTGCCGCCAATGGCTTGAGCCTCGCCGGCGCCAATGGCGGGACCGGCGGCAACGGCGGACTGGTGGGCAACGGCGGCACCGGCGGCGCCGGCGGCACCGGTGGCCGCGCCGGGTTCACTCAGGTCGGTGGCGCCGGTGGCACCGGCGGTGCGGGCGGCGTCGGCGGGCAGTACGGCGATGGCGGCACCGGGGGCGCCGGCGGTACCGGTGGAGCGGGCTTCCAAGGTGTGGCGGCCGGCCACGGCGGCACCGGTGGCGTCGGCGGGGCCGGCGGCGCCGAAGGCAATGGCGGTACCGGCGGCGCCGGCGGCAGCGGCGGAGTTGCTGGCGGTCTGCCCGCCGGACCTGCCGGCAACGGCGGCACCGGCGGTGCCGGGGGCGTCGGTCAACACGGCGGCACCGGTGGTGCCGGCGGCGCCGGTGCGTCCGGCGACTCCAGCAACGCTCCCGGAAATGGTGGTACCGGCGGTGCCGGCGGCGCGACCAACGCCTCTGGTGGCACCGGCGGAACCGGCGGTGCCGGCGGTACCGGCGGCGCCTCGGGCGGCGGCTTCTTTACCGGCGGCGGTGGTGGCGCAGGCGGCGTCGGGGGCAACGGCGGCCAGGCGGGCGACGGCGGCACGGGTGGAATGGGAGGGACCGGCGGGGCCGGTTTCGCCGGAGATTCCGGCGCGGCGGGGACTACCGGCGGGGGCGGCGGAGTCGGTGGAACCGGTGGCGCCGGTGGTGTCACTAGCGGCAACGGTGGGCAAGGCGGGACCGGCGGGACCGGCGGGATGGGCGGCACCGGCGCTGACGCCGGGGCCAGCGCTGGTCCGGGATCCGGCGGTGGTGGCGGCCATGGCGGTGGCGGCGGATCGGGCGGTCAGGCTTCGTCCGGCAACCAGGGCGCCGGCGGCGATGGCGGAATCGGCGGCCAGGGCGGCCAGGGCGGTGACGACAGCACGCCTCGGACCGTGGCCGGCGCCGGCGGCGGGGGAGGCATAGGCGGCACCGGCGGCAGCGGCTACATCGGCGGTGCCGGCGGTGCCGGCGGAACCGGTGGCATAGGCGGCACCGGCGGTCCGGTCGACGGTGATTACGGGACCGGCGGCCGGGCCGGTGACGGCGGCGCAGGAGGTGCCGGGGGCAGCGGCATCACCGTCGGCGGCACCGGGGGCGTCGGCGGGACGGGAGGCACCGGTGGCACCGTCGGCAGCCCCACCAACAACTTCGGTGCCGGCGGCGACGGCGGGACCGGCGGTATGGGCGGCATGGGCGGATCGAGCAACACCGGGTCCGGCGGCGACGGCGGCGCCGGCGGCGGTGGCGGCGTCGGCGGCGACGGCGGTTTCAGCTTCGGCGGTTCCGGCGGTGGCGGCGGCGATGGCGGGACCGGCGGTTCCGGCATAGGCGGTCCCGGCGGTACCGGGTTGGCCGGCGGGCCGGGCTCGGGGCCCAACAGCTCCTACGGGGCACCCGGTGGCGCCGGCGGAGCCGGCGGATCCGGCAACGGCTGACTAGCGCCGTACGCGGCGCATTCCATTTCTCTACAGCCTTTACTCACGACCTGTCCGGGACAGTCGGGGACCAAATGGAGAACCCGGGTTCGCCGAAGTGTGAGGGGTAGTCATGTCGTTCGTGACCGCAGTGCCGGAATCCCTGGCGGCAGCAGCGCAAGATTTGTCCAATATCGGGTCTGCGATCAGCGGCGCCAGGGCGGCCGCGGCGGCCTCGACGATCCAGGTGGAATGGGCTGGCACTGACGAGGTTTCCGCGGCAATCGCGTCGGTGTTCTCCGGCTACGGCCAGGAATTCCAGTCGATCAGCACCCAGGTGTCGGCGTTCCACGACCAATTCGTGCGGGCCATGAGTGCCAGTGCCGCAGCCTATCTGACCACCGACATCGCCAGCGCGTCGCAGAATCTGCTGAACACGCTCAACGCTCAGACCGTGGCCCGCTACGGGCGACCGCTGATCGGCAACGGCGCCAACGCCGCCCCCGGCTCGGGATTGAACGGCGGCGACGGCGGCCTGCTGTTCGGCAACGGCGGGGCCGGCGGGTCAGGCGCTCCGGGCATGCGTGGCGGTAACGGCGGGGCCGCGGGATTGTTCGGCACCGGCGGCGCCGGCGGCGCGGGCGGTAGCACCTTCAACGGCAACGGCGGGATGGGCGGCAACGGCGGTGCCGGCGGACAGTTGTTCGGTACCGGCGGAACAGGCGGACTCGGCGGGGCAGCGTTCGGCGGCTCAAGCATCGGCACTGCCGGAGTCGGCGGCGCCGGCGGGGCGGGTGGAGTGGGCGGGCTGTTCGGCGGCGGCGGGCTTGGGGGGTCCGGCGGCGCGAGCCAGGTTCTCGCCGGCGGTACCGGCGGAGCCGGCGGCGCTGCCGGAAACCTAAGCGGCCTAGTGGGTGTGGGCGGCGGCCACGGCGGGACGGGCGGCTTCAGCGCCGAGGGCATCGGCGGGACTGGTGGCGCCGGCGGTGTCGGGGGTCTGCTCGGCGGCTCCGGCGGCGCCGGCGGGACCGGCGGATTCGGTGTCCAGGAACACGGTGGCGGCGGTGGAGCGGGCGGCAACGCGGGCTGGCTGTTCGGCTCCGGCGGGGCCGGCGGAGCGGGCGGAGACTCGCTCGACGCGACCGGGGGTGCCGGCGGGACCGGTGGTAACGCGGGTGCGCTGTTCTCCAGCGGCGGCATCGGCGGGGCCGGCGGATCCACATCAGGCTCGTTCGGCGGTACCGGAGGCGCGGGCGGGGCCGGCGGCAACGCGGGTGCGCTGTTGTCCAACGGCGGCGCTGGTGGCGCAGGTGGATTCGGTTATCACAGTGACGGTGGCGCCGGCGGAGCCGGAGGCAGGGCCGGCCAGCTGATCGGCAATGGCGGCGCGGGCGGCGCCGGCGGAAACAGCACCACAACCGGCGGGGCCGGCGGTGTCGGCGGCAATGCCGTGTTCCTCGGCACCGGCGGCAACGGTGGCAATGGCGGCTTCGGCCCGGTCTTCGGCCACACCGCGGCCAACGGTTCCGGCGGGCCGCTTGCAGGCGTCTTCAACGCGGTCAACGGTCCCGCCGAGGCATTGTTCGGACGTCCGCTTATCGGTAACGGGGCAAACGGTGGCATCGGAACCGGTGCAGCCGGTGGAGCCGGCGGCTTCCTATTCGGCGACGGCGGCGCCGGGGGGTCCGGCGGCATTGGCCAGCACGGCGGTGCCGGCGGAGCCGCCGGGCTGTTCGGCACCGGCGGCGCCGGCGGCGCGGGCGGCTTCGTGACAGCCGTCGGCACTGCCGGGGCGGGCGGCGCCGGCGGTACCGGCGGGCTGCTGTCCGGCAACGGCGGGATCGGTGGGGCTGGTGGATATGCGCTGGGCGGCAGCGGCAACGGCGGCGCGGGCGGAGCCGGCGGGAACGGCGGGTTGCTGGGCGCCGGGGGCGACGGCGGCGCCGGTGGAGTCAGCAAAGTCAGCGGGATGGCCGGTGGCACGGGCGGCGCGGGCGGTACCGGAGGTGCGCTCGGCGGCCTGGTTGGCGCGGGCGGGGGCAACGGCGGCAACGGCGCGGTAGGTTCCGTCGAAGGTGCGGGCGGAGCCGGAGGCAATGCGGGTTGGCTCGGCGGCTCCGGCGGGGCCGGCGGAAACGGCGGCCAGCAGGGTGCACCCGGCGGCGCCGGCGGCCACGGCGGCAATGCGGGTACGTGGTTCGGCAACGGCGGCAGCGGCGGCAACGGCGGCGATGGTGGTATTGCGCCAGTCCTTACCAATGCCGGCGGGCAGGGCGGCGCCGGTGGCAACGGTGGATTCCTCGGCACCGGCGGATTCGGCGGGTTCGGCGGCGAAGGGTTCGTCGGCGGCCACGGCGGAGCCGGCGGTAACGCGGGCCAGTTCGGTTTCGGCGGGGCCGGCGGGGGCGGCGGATTGGGCGTCCTCACCGCCGGTGGCGACGGTGGAAATGGCGGTCGAGGCGGCGGGGTGTGGGGCAACGGCGGTGGGGGGGGCGAAGGCGGCCAAGCCGCATCCTTCCCCCCTACGGATAGCGGCACCGGTGGGCGTGGCGGCGTCGGCGGCGGCACCGGCCAGATCGGCACCGGCGGCAACGGTGGCAACGGCGGGCTGGGCGGTAGCACCGGGACCCCCGGCGTCGGCGAGGACGGCGGCGCCGGCGGACAGTTCTGGGGCGCCGCCGGCTTACCTGGCAAGCCGCGCTAAACCCCAAGCGCTACAAGCCTATTGACACCGATACCGGTAGCGCCTCAGGCGCGGGTGCGCCGATTGCCTGCGCCAGCTGCTGGGGCAGGTAGATCAGCAAGCCCGGGATGATGCCGCCGGTCGGCGTGCCGCCGAGTGGAACTGCCGTCTGCGGAATGACCGCTGGGCTGGTAACGGGCCCGACGTATGCGGTTACCACCGACAGCGGCGTGAGGATTCCGCCCAGCGGGATGCCCGCCGTGACCGGGACGGCGAGTGGCACGCCGAGCAGGCTCACCGAGGGCAGCGGAACTCCGAACGACACCTGACCGTTGAGGAAGCCGTTCGCGACTACGGCGGGAGCGGTGATTACCGCGACCGCAGCGCCCACCACGTCTGCGCTTTGGGCCGCGCTCATGAAGGCCGCCACGCTGGAACCCAGTGCGCTCATCGTGGTGGCGGGGGAACCTATCGCGTCGATGGCCAGTGCCATCGGCAGACCTAAGATGGCGGGGCCGAGGTTCAGCGGGTTGGTGTCCACCGCGATGTTGAACGAGACGTCCGTCAGCGTCCTGAGCACGTTCAGCGCGTTTTGCGCGATTCTGCCGGGAATGGTGGTGATCGGCCCGAGGTCCTGGAGAGCGGCGGGCATACCCGCCATCCCGGTGCCCAAGTCTTGAGCGGCCTTTCCGAAGGACTCACTGATTATTTGTCCGTAGCCGATCTGATTGTTGATGAATTGGTGCAAGAAGGGTGCCGGATTCGCAAGCCAGGCATTGCCGAGGTTTTGAAGGTTGGCGACGGTATTCGAGAAAAGCGTTTGATACGGCCCGGCGATAGCGGCAAAAGTATTACCGCCAGAACCGGTTACGGTTAGACCGGGCAATGCGCCCAGACCCGGTAATCCCAGCAGGCTCGGTAGCCCGGGCAAGCTCGGTAGCGCGGGCAGCCCCAACAAGCTGGTCAGACCCGTTAGTCCGGGGAGGCTGGGCAGCCCCGGCGCGGGCAGCCCGCCGCCGACAAGATTGCTGAGCGCCAAACTGGTGGCCCCGCTCGCAGCGCTGGGAGCCGACACCGAATTGGCCGTCTCGGTGCCCAGGTACACCTGCGCACTTGCGTCCAGCACTTTGACGAACTCCGCATGGAACGCCTGCGCCTGCGCGCTGACGGCTTGATATTCCTGGCCTAGGTTTCCGAACATCGCCGCAAGAGCGCCCGACACCTCGTCGGCGCCGGCCGGCGCCACCGAGACGGTAGGCGCCGCAGCAGAAGTCGCGGCGTCGATCAGCGCCGAGCGAATGGCCGTTAATTCTTGTGCCGCGGACTGCATCCATTCCGGCGTCGTGACGACAAATGACATGGCCATCTCCTCGGGGCTATTGAACTTGCGCCCAACAGGAAATGGACTAAAGTGACCGATTGAAACATGCAGATTAGGGAATGGTTTTACCGCTAATTTTCGGTTATCGGACAATCCACACAAATTGCGAAATTGCGCGACCAAAACCGCGCTTGTCGTCAGCCGGCCCTCGTCAGAGTGAAATGGTCATGCCAGTCACCGAGACCGCAGGGCGCCGGGCTCTCCAAGAAGTCCACCTCGCCGGCGAGTGTCAGCGGGTCCCACCATTGAGTGACGGTGACTGGATGTGCACCGCCCTCGAACCAGGAACCGTTGTCGCCGACGGTGTATGAGGGACATACCGCCCCCTCGGGAACGGTCCGGGTAACGGTGTAACGGCCATCGACTAGAGGGGCATCAAAGCCCCGGCCCGGCCCGGTCGTCACATGAGCGACGCAGCCCGGCGTACAGGCCGTCCGGATGAGCCAGGTTGCTGTGACGCCGTCTTCGTCCGCGTAGGTGTAGACACCGTCCATTGCTGCTGGAACTTCCGCCTTTGCCGCCGGTCCGGTCGCGTATAGTCCCGCGCCAGCAAATACAGCCGTCGCCGCAATGATGCATCTGATCTTCATTATTCCGCCCTTAGCCCGTGTTTTCCGGCTTTGGGCGCCCGCAGTCAAAGGTATCAGCAAATTTGTGTGCGGAATCGGACGTGCGCGGCGTTCATAGGCAACTCATGGACGGCACCAACTCGAAATGCACGGTGCGGCCGTACTTTGACCTGCCAAGCCGGTGTGCGGCCGGGACGAACACGCCGTGCAGCAACGGGTACTTGCGCCGAAGGAGGCGCGCCGCCTGCTGGGATTCGGCGCCGTCAAGCAACCGCACCCGACCCGGCTGCATGTCGCCGGTCGCGTTTCCCGACATCGTCGCCGGGCCGAATTCGACATGTGGATTCCGTCGAACCCGGCGTACCTTGACGGCCCGCTCGAAACTACGGAAATACGCGCGATCACCGTCCACCGCGATGCTGACCGGACTCGTCCCTGGTGAACCATCCTTACGAAATGTGGTGAGCCTGATGGTTTTCTGATGGACGAAGCGGGCCAATGCAGGATCGCTGGCGCAGGAGACGTTGCCCAGTACATAGCCGAGCTGACGCAGTCGCAGTACCAAAGCGAAAACAAGTGCGGCCGAGGCCGCTCCCAGCAACCAGGCTTGGGCGGGCGAACCGCCAAGGTGCCGGTCCACCACATGGTTGACGGTGTGGATCGTGTTGGCCAGCAGGAATCCGGCGATGGACGTGGCTAAGGCATCCGACCAGATCAGCGCGAGCAGCAGCGTTGCACCCAGACCGACCTGAAAGGCGCCGACGTCATGCAGGAAGTGCTCGTGCTCGCCGAATCCGACGAATTGCGCGAAGGAGCCGGGATCGATCAGGCACCAAACCCCGATGCCGATGGTCAGCAGTCCGATCAGTGCCGTGACCGTGATCAGGTACCGGCGCCCCGCGGGTCCAATGGGATTCATGATGGCCGTCCTTTGCATTCAGCTTCTCGTCTTTATGTGTCAGACGAGACTGCGTGCAAAGGTGTGACGGCCGATTAGGACCTAAGCGCCGATTGCCTTCGCGAGCTGTTCGGGCGCGTAGCTCAGTAGCGCGGGAACTATGCCACCGGCAGGCGTACCGCCGAGCGTCAGGGTATGCGTCCCGATCGGTGGCTTCGCATCAATCGTCGCCGTCAAGGGCCGCAGCGGCGACAGGATGCCTCCGACTGGAATGTCTACAGTCACCGGAATTCCCCCCGTCGTCGACGTCGGTAGTGCCAGCGGGATCGTGCCCTCACCATTGAGGAAGCCGTTGACGATGTTGGCCGGTGCGTCGATTAGGGCCGTCGCTGCGCCCACCAGGTTTCCGGCCTGCAGGTCATGGATGAAGGTCGTGGTGCTATCCGCAAACGCCATCGCCGTGGTGACCGGCGAACCCAGCGCGTCAAGGGTCAACGCCAGCGGCAGCCCGATATTCATCGCCCCGCCCACAGGGTCGAGCGTGATCGTGAAGGCGAGGTTTGTGCTCGTGAGCGTCGTGATCACATTGGTCAAGTTCTGCGACGTGAGTCCGGGGATACTCAGGATGGGGAACAAGTCTCCCACCGGTCCGACCAGCAAGATGTTCGACAAGTCGCTCGCGTTGAGACCGCTGACGAAGACCTTCACCACCGCGCCCAACACGTCACTCACCGCGCCGCTGACGTTGCCCGCAGCGAGGGCTTGGAGGGCCGATTGCAGGCTCGGCGGTATGCCCGCCAGTCCGATGGCGAAGTCCCTAGTGGCGCTGGTGAGGGCCGTCAGGGTCAGCTGGCCGTAGCCGAACTGGTTGGCCAGGAACTGCTCCAGGAATGGCGCCGGGTTGGCAAGCACGCCACTGCCGATGGTCTGCAAATTGGTGATGGTGTTGGTGATCAGGTCCTGATACGGCCCGGCAGCGGAAATGCTGTCAGCCAGGCTGGGGAAGCCCACCGCGGCCGCGCCAGGTGGGCCGACCGTGCCGCCTTTACCGAACACCCCGCCGGTGCCACCATTGCCGCCGATTCCATTGGCCCCAGGCGTGGGACCGGTGCCGCCGGCCCCGCCGGCGCCGCCGGCGCCGCCGTTTCCGAAGATGGTGGCATTGCCGCCGGTACCGCCGTTGGCACCAGCCCCGCCCTTGCCGCTAAGGGAGGCGCTGGTGGCCCCGCCGGCTCCACCGGCTCCACCGGCCCCGCCGTTGCCGTAGAACACTCCGGCGTTGCCGCCGTTTCCGGCAGCACCGCCGGCGCCGGCGTCGCCGGTGAACGTCACGGTTGATGCCCCACCGGTGCCCCCGGCCCCACCGGTGCCACCGTTACCGATGAATTGGGCGCTGCCGCCGTTTCCGCCGGCGCCGCCGGTACCGGCGGGCAAGTCAGCGCTCTTGCCGCCGACGCCACCGGCCCCACCGATCCCTCCGTCGCCGTACAGCGCACCGCCGGCACCGCCGTGTCCGCCGGCACCGCCCGTACCGGCGTTACCGGCGAGCAAGGAAAGGGTGCTGGCTCCACCGTTACCGCCGGCCCCGCCGGCGCCACCGTGGCCAATGAAGGACGCGTTGGCGCCGTTGCCGCCGGCACCGCCAATACCGGCGTTACCTGCGCCCGCCGCAGAGCCCCCGTTTCCGCCGGCCCCGCCGGATCCGCCGTCGCCGTACCAGAGCCCTGAGGCCCCGCCCGCCCCGCCGGCCCCGCCGGCACCGCCGGCGTTGGCGAGGGTACCGGCGGCACCGCCGGCACCGCCGGCCCCGCCGGCACCACCGTTACCGATCAAGCTGGCATTGCCGCCGGCACCTCCGTTAGCGCCGGCACCGGCGCTGGTCGCGAGAAGAGAGGTATCCCCACCTGTGCCGCCGGCCCCGCCGGCACCGCCGCCGCCGTACAGCAGACCGCCGTTGCCGCCGCGGCCACCGCTGCCGGCGTCCATGCCGACGGCGGCAACCGTCGTGCCGGCATGGCCGGCCCCGCCGGCGCCGCCGACGCCCCACAGTCCAACACTGCCACCGGTGCCGCCGGCAGAACCCATGCCGATGAAGTTGACGCCGCCGACACCACCGGCACCACCGTTGCCGACCAAGGTATTTCCGCCCGACCCGCCGGACGTGCTCGTCAGGATATCCGTAAACCCGGCCACGCCCCCATCACCACCGGCACCGCCGTTGCCGAAGAAGGCATTCCCGCCTGCGCCGCCCGCCATAGTGGTGCCGGAACCACCGGCGCCTCCGTTGCCGAACAGCCCGGCATCGGCGCCGGCCAGGCCAGACCCGGCACCCGCGCTGCCGCCATTGCCGACAACCAGCCCGGCGTGTCCGGCAGTACCGCCGGTAGGCCCGCTGCCCCCGCTCCCGCCGTTGCCGAAGAACACGGCATTGCCGCCGGCCCCGCCGGCCCCGGCACCGTTTCCATTGCCACCGGCTCCGCCATTGCCGTAGAGGAAGCCGCCGCCACCACCGGCTCCGCCGGCCGCGCCGGTGCCGCCGGCGCCGCCGGCCCCGCCGTTGCCGATCAGTCCGGCGGATCCGCCGCTACCGCCGGCGCCGCCGCTGGGCCCGCCCTGGCCACCCGCGCCGCCATTGCCGTACAAAATGCCGCCAGGCTGGCCGTTGCCGCCGGGATTCGACCCGGTCCCGGCGGCTCCGTCGGCGCCGTTGCCGATCAGCGGACGGCCAAGCAGCGACTGGGTAGGCGCATTCACCGCGTCGAGGACAGCTTGCATCGGCGATGCGCTGGCAGCCTCGGCGGCCGCGTAGGCCACCGCGCCGCCATTGAGTAGGCGTACGAACTCCGCGTGAAATGCGTTCGCCTCGGCATTGAGCGCTTGGAACTGCTGGCCATACGCGCCGAACAGTTGTGAGATAGCCGCCGACACCTCGTCGCCGGCCGCCGCCACCAGCCCAGTCGTGGGCGTGGCTGCTGCGGCTGCGGCGTCGCTCAACGCCGACCGAACGTTGGCCAAACTCCCGGCCGCCGCCGCCACCACGTCCGGCTCGGCGATTAAAAACGACATGGCCATCTCCCTTTTCGGCTCACTTCGGCATCACGAGAAACAAGAGCGTAATTGTGTCCCAGGCCACATGAGGGAAAACGAGAGTTTTACGGCGAGTTGAGTCAATGTGTCCGCACGGTGGTGTGCACGTTGTCTTCACGGGGTGGGTGCTGCGACCTCGTTGGGCGGTAAAACGTCAGTGGCTAACCCGCCTAAGCCGGTCCACCGAGACCGCCGCTGCCTCCGGACCCGCCACCGCCCGCTGTTCCCGAGATGGGTGCGGGGGCGGTGCCGGTCTTGCCGGTCTTACCGGCTGATTGATTCAGCGATCGCGGCTCATGGTTTGGCGGGTCCCCTGACAGGCCCGTTCAACAAAACAGCAACGTTCTCACATGCGCTGCCCGGCAACGTTTTACCCAACTAGCACAACGCCTGGGGGTCAGGCGCCGGGCCAGCTCGATTCCGGTGTCTTCGGATGCGCGTGAGTCCGCCTCAGGATGCATTCCGAGAAAGGGGCAGCGATGAAATTCTTGGTATCACCCCCGGAGGTCATTTCCGAGCTGATGCGCTCTGGTGCCGGTTCCGGGCCGATGTACTTGGCCGCGGCCGGCTGGGCGGGATTGGCCGCTGAGCTGGACTCGGCTGCGGAGGCGTTTTTATCGGTGACCTCAGGGTTGACCGGCAATGCATGGCAGGGGGCGGCATCCCAGGCGATGACAGCTGCGGCGGTGCCCTATGCGAATTGGTTGAGTACCGCGGCGGCCCACGCGTCCGGGGCGGCTGCACAGGCCGATGCGGTGGCGGGAGTGTTTGAGTCGGCGCTTGCGGCCACGGTGCACCCAGCATTGGTAGCGGCCAATCGTTCCGAGTTGGTGTCGCTGGTCATGTCGAATCTGTTCGGGTTGAACGCTCCGGCGATTGCTGCCACCGAAGGCATCTACGAGGAGATGTGGGCGCAAGACGTCGCCGCGATGGTCGGCTACCACTGCGGGGCGGCGGCAGCGGCCGCGCAGTTGACCTCGACGGCGAGCGCGTTGGTACCCAACTTCGGCACGACCGCGCAAGCCGCGGCCGCGCAGGCTGCGGCGGCCGTCAACTACGGCTACGGCAACGTCGGTAACGGGAACATCGGGTTCTTCAATAACGGCCTGTACAACATCGGTATCGGCAACATCGGCAGCGCCAATCTCGGCATCGGCAACATCAGCCCGCTCTTCGACGTCGACCCGGACAACCTCACCAAGTTCGGCGGCTTCGGGCTGTTCAATTCCGGCCTGAACAACGTCGGCATCGGCAATGTCGGCAACAACAACGAGGGTCTGGCCCTGAGCTACTTGACCTTTTTGGGTGTGGGCAACCACGGCGACTTCAACCAGGGCCTGTTCAACACCGGCAACTACAACACCGGCATGGGGCTCACCGGGGATCACCTGATCGGTATCGGCCCGCTGCACATACATGACTTGCCCAATTACGGCTACGGCAACGTCGGCACCGGTAACTGGGGCTTCTTCAACAACGGCCTGGCAAACATCGGCATCGGCAACGTCGGCAGCAACAATGTGGGTCTGCCGATCGACTTCTTGCGCTCGTTGGGCGTGGGCAACCACGGCGACTTCAACCAGGGTCTGTTCAACACCGGGAACTACAACATCGGCATTGGGCTTACTGGTGATCACCTGATCGGAATCGGTCCACTGCACATCGCCGGCTAGCTGCCGACGAGGCCCTGCTGAAGCTCAGCAAGGGTTTCAATCGCGCTGGGGCAGCCCCGCCAGAGCTACGTCATCGGTGATGCGCATATTCGGTGCCGGTGACTGGGTACTCGGTCGCTAAGCCGTACTTAGGGACCGAAAACCAAACGTGGCGAAGTTGTTCGAATTCACTGAATCGGTGCTGGTAGCGAGTCCATCGGCATACGTGTGGGAGTTGCTGAGCGATATTGACCGATGGTGGTTGGCTTCCAATAGCGAACACGAAGGGCTGGAACACCTGGATTCCTTACCGCCGACGGAAGTCGGCGCACAGTTGCGAATATGAGAAAAGATCGGCGGAATACCCGGGGTCGCAACGGGCACGATCACGGCGGTGGCGCCAGGCGAATCAGTCACTTGGGAAGCAGACGCGCGGTATCGCTGGCTCGGCATCCCGGTTCGGGTGGACGAGGGCGTCACCTGGAGCGTCGAGCCGTCAGGCAGCGCAACGACCCGCGTCAGTGCGCGGGTGTGGGCGACATTCCCGCGCCATTTGGTGGGCCGCATCGCCAGTTTGGCGTTCACGCGACTGCTCAACGGTGTCGAGAAGGACCGCGAGCACACCGGGACGGAGCTGCGCTATCTGAAAGACGTCATCGACAACTCGTCGCAATCCAAATCCCCCGGGCCTAAGTGAACGTCTAAGTGAAACAGCGCCGTGGCGGCGATCCGGCTACCTAGTGGCAGGCTGGGAAAGTCGCTCGAGCACAACGCATTCCAGGCCGGGGCCGCCGGCGCAGTCCGGTTCTGCGACCTCCATCAGCTTGGCGATGCTGTTTTCAAGTGCTTGCAGCTCAATAATTTTCGCGCGGACGGCTTGGAGATGGGTTTCTGCCAGCTCACGAGCCTCGAGGCAGGAACGGTCGCGATCTTGGGCCAGCGCGACGAGGGTGCGAACCTGCTCGACCGAGAAGCCGAAATCACGGCAGCGACGAATGAACGTCAGCCGTCGCACGTCATCGTCGCGGTAATGACGCTGACCGCTTACCCGCCGCGGGCTGGGAAGAAGGCCGATCGCTTCGTAGTACCGGATCGCGGGAGCCGAAGTCCTCGTCGCAGAGGCGAGCTCGCCGATTCTGAGAGTCATATCCGATTGTCTCGCTCAGCCGCTTGACCCTCAAGCGACTTCAAGGCCGATGCTGGTCAATATCGGCAGCGTTTGCCGACAAGAACCGAAGCGGAAGAAGTAGCAGATGAGCACAAATCGTGAATACCCGCTAGCTGGCTGCAGTCTCGGAGCGGCGGACTACGAGAGTCGGATCGCCTGGATCGAAGACCTCAACACGAGCTGGCTACGCAGCTACCACCGCGACGGCCGCCGGATTCGACTCGGATATGACCCCGCGGCGGCCGAGCAGGCTCGGGCGTTGATACTCCGTGAGCAAACCTGCTGCCCCTTCCTTCGCTTCGCCACCGAAGAAGCCCAAGACGGATTCGTCGTGATAATCGAAGCGCCCGCCGAACTGGGTACGGTTGCAGACGCCTTGTTCGCGTCCGGTAGCGCAACCGACCATCACCACGGCCCACGTAGCGCGGCACTCGAAAGGCATTAGCAAGATGCTCGAAGTCATGCGCGAGAGCGACCGAGATGTACTCGCATTGCGGGCTACCGGAAAGCTGAGCACGGCCGACTACCGCGACGTGCTGGCGCCTCAGGTGAAAATGCTGCTCGACCGTTTCTGCACACTGAAAGTGCTGTTTCTGATGGACGAGCCCTTTTGTGGTTGGAGCATGGGTGCGGCCTGGGCCAACACGGTGTTCGATTTCAAGCACCGTCGATATTTCGCCAAAATCGCGATTGTCGGCGCGCCACGATGGGAGCGATGGTGCGTCAACCTCGCCGCTGCATGCGTGGTGAGCGGCAAACTGCGGACGTACGACCGCGATCGACTGGCGGTTGCTTGGCAGTGGGTGCGCGCGTGAAATGCGCGCGCGGCTAGTGCTGCGCAGGCTGACGCCCGGTGAAGGCGATCAGTCGATCGAGGACCGGGGCGAAGGATCCGATGGCCGTCGGCTCCGCGAAACCCGCGTAATTGCGGGCTGCAGCAGTGATGACCTTGCCGGCAACGGCCAGCACGAACTCCGAGACTGCCTCGGAGACCACCACTTCACGGCCGGTCGCGATCGCGAAATCCCAAGCGTGAACAAGAAACTCGAGACAGAGGATCCCGACCGGCACGGCCGCGGGCACCTGCTGCGCATTCAGCTCGACCGTGCCGTCCAAACCTCTTCCCCGCCACGCTTCCAACGCGGCCTGCGCCGCCTCAGCCACCTGAGTTTCTAGCGGCGCATCCGGATCTCGGAGAGGAAGTTGCGCGTCTGCGGCGCTACCGAGGATCGTGATAGAACGCATCAGGTGATCGGCAAGCTGCGAAACGTCGTATTCCTTGCATGGCGTCTGCTTGGGTAAGTCAGCGGTGTCAAGCCCGCGCAGCACGTGTTGGAGTACCGCCAATGTTGCTTCCGCACAAGATAATTCGTTCAGCGTGCCGGGCGTTGCCGCCCATTCGTCAGGACCGGCGTCACCGTTTCGGCCGGCGGCGACCAGCCGGTCGAGGAAGTGATTCCAGCCTTCGGCGTGACGGGCGGCCTGCTCCTCGGTCAGCCCGTCGTGGACCAGCCGCACCTCGGTGCCGGCGTCGACCGGGGTCAGTGTGACGGTGACCGTCGACCCTCCTGGCGCTGGGTCACCGTGTTCCTCCCATCCCCAGGAGAGGACCACCCGCCTACCGGGCTCGAGCTCCACGACGGTGCCCCCTGCGGTGTGTCCCGGGGTCACGGTCCATCGATAGGTACCACCGGCACGTAGCTCCACACGTGCTGCGATGGCCATCCAGCGCCGTAGCCTATCGGGCTCGGTGATCAACGCGAACGTGCCAGCCGGATCTAAGGGCACGACGACTGCTTTTTCGAATGGCATGACGGACTCTCCTTATGACGGTGCATAGCGGGTGGCATCGACGACCAAGCGGTCCAGCTCATCGGTCCAAAACGCCGCGATGAGAGCGCGCAGGCGTCGCATCCCAGGCTCGTCAAGGCGGTAGTACCGTTCGCGGCCCTGTTTGCGGGCGGTCACCAGACCAACCTCGGCGAGAATTGCAAGGTGCTGGGAGATCGCCGAACGGGTAACGGAAAACTGCGACGCGAGCTGGGTGACGGTGCGCTCGCCTGAAGCCAGAAGCTGCAGCAGCCGACGCCGGGTTGGCTCTGCCGCCACTTCCAGCAAGTCGAGCACACGCCAATACGTTAGTGATCGCTAACGTATTAAACAATGGGCTCGGGGTGCGAGTTTCGCGAGTCCTGCCGAAGGGCACAATTGCAGTGTGCAAGTAGCTATCAGCGGTGCCGGTGTGGCGGGAACGGCGCTCGCCCACTGGCTCCATCGAGCGGGCCACACGCCGACGGTCATCGAGCAGGCCCCGCACTTCCGCACCGGCGGCTATGTGATCGACTTCTGGGGCGTCGGCTATCAAGTGGCCAAACGCATGGGCCTGGCCGACCAGATCCGCAACGCCGGCTACCAAATTGAACGGCTGCGCGCCGTCGGCGCCGACGGCAAAGTCAAGGCCGACGTAGACGTCGACGTTTTGCGCCCCACCTTCGGCGGCGATTTCACCAGCCTGCCCCGGGGCGACCTGGCCGCAGCAATCTATTCGACCATCGAAGGCAAGGTCGAAACGATCTTCGGTGACAGCATCACTGCCATTGAGCAACGCGCCGACGGTGTCCGGCTGACGTTCGAGAAAACCGCCCCGCGCGATTTCGACCTGGTTATCGGCGCCGACGGCTTGCACTCCAACGTGCGCCGTCTGGTCTTCGGGCCGGAGCAAGACTTCGAGCGTTACCTCGGCTGCAAGGTCGCGGCCTGCGTGGTCGATGGATACAAGCCGCGCGACGAGTTGAGCTACGTCACCTACAACACGCCCGGCAGGCAACTGGGCCGCTTCGCGTTGCGCGGCAACCGCACCATGTTCTTGTTCATCTTCCGCGCGGAGCACGATAGTGCCGGCGTGGCACCAAAAGACCAGTTGCGCAACCAGTTCGGCGCCGCCGGCTGGGAATCCCGGGACGTTCTGGCCGCGCTCGACGACGTCGACGACCTGTATTTCGATGTCGTCAGTCAGATCCACATGGACCGCTGGTCGCGCGGCCGGGTGCTGCTGATCGGCGACGCGGCGGGTTGCATCTCGCTGCTCGGCGGCGAGGGTACCGGCCTTGCGATCACCGAGGCTTACGTGCTCGCCGGCGAACTCATGCGCGCCGGCGCCGACTACCGTGGCGCCTTCGATGCGTACGAGGCTCGCCTGCGCCCCTTCGTCGAGGCCAAGCAAGCCGGTGCGGTGCGGTTCATCTCGTTCTTCGCCACCCGGACCCGATTCGGTCTGTGGTTGCGCAATGTGGCGATGCGCACGATGAATTTCAGGCCACTGGCGAGCCTGCTCAGCAGGGGCATACGCGATGACTTCGAACTGCCGGATTACGAATTGCCTTGAGTCACAGGGAAGGCCGGCGTGTGCATCGCTGACGGCCCATCGGTGATCGGGTAGGGTGCCTTCCCGCCGGCTGGTTGCCGAATCGAATGTCACGTTTAGGCAGCCGCCGATCGGGGGAAGCTCGGGGTAAGCATTGAACACACGTCGACTAGAAGGGGGCGGGATCGCGATGACCGTTGCTATCTGTCCCGCTTGCGGGTACCCCACACTCGGACCAGCCCTGTGCTACTACTGCCGCCCCATGACAGTTGAAACACGAGGCGCGGCCACCGTGCCGATTCCTGCTCTCGCGGGGCGCCCATCTCAGGCCACCTGACTAGCGAAACTAGCGAAGATACGACGCGAGTTGCTGGCCGAACAATGTCAGCGGTTTCGGGTTGAGCATCTCGAAATGTGTGGAATCGACGAGATGTTCGGTGATGTTGCCGGCAACGTATGGTCGCCACATCGTCTGAAGCCCTGCGCCGTCGCCGCGCTTCTCCGAGAAGATGATCATGTCGCCGTCGAATACATCCGGGACATGTTGTGAAAGAAGCCGAATACTGGAATTCATATTATTGACCATGGTCTCCACAATCGGCTGGGGCGGGAGTGAAAATTCCGTCATCTCGTGGCGCTGCGATATTAGCTCCGCCTGCTGATAAGTGAGTACTCGGGATTCTCCGCCGATATTGATGCCATTCATCTGCAACAGAGTGATGAGTAAACTGCTTTCGGTAACCAGCTCTGAGTCTTTATCGATGGTACCGGTACCAGCTGGGGCCAGAATCGCATCTAGGACGAGCAGGCGCCGCACCGCACATCCTCGTCGCTGCAGCTCGACGGCCACCTGATGTGCCACGACGCCGCCAAAAGACCAGCCCAAAAGATGGTACGGCCCAGTGGCATGAAACTTTTGAACCGTGTCGGCGTACTTTGCGGCGATATCGCGGATTGATCCAAGCCATTCCCCGTTTGGTGGCAGCGGGAAGCCGATGACGGGACAGTTCACATATGCCGCCAGGTTCCGGTATTGCCAGCTGAATCCTCCTCCAGGAGGGGGGCAGAACAACGGAATTCCATCACCCTGTTTGGCTATCTCAAGTAATTCAGGTGGCGCGGCTTCGATTGGACCGTCCAGCCGCCGGCGCAGCCCTGCAATCGTCGGCGCCTCAAACAACGCCCGCACCGGAACATCGGCGTCCAAAGACGCATTGATCGCGGCTATGGCCCGCATCGCCGACAGGGAATCGCCACCGAGATCGAAAAACGAGTCCTCGACCCCAACCCGCTCGAGTCCCAACACATTCGCATAGATACCGGCCAGGGTCTCTTCCACCGGACCGTTCGGCTCCCGAAACCTGTCGGTATCCCCGTAGTAAGGGGCTGGCAGGGCGTGGGTGTCGAGTTTGCCGTTGACCGTCAACGGCAGTTCTTCCAACACCACAACCGCCGCGGGCACCATATAACCCGGCAATCGACTCGCCAACGCGACACGTGCCTGCACCGGATCGACTGTCCCGGTGACATAAGCGACCAGGCGTCTTTCTTCGGGTCCGTCCTGGCGGGCGATCACCACCGCCTGTTCCACCCCATCCAGCTCGGCCAGCGCGGCCTGTACGTCACCGAGCTCGATGCGATACCCGCGGATCTTCACCTGCTTATCCCCGCGCCCGACGTAGTCGAGTTGGCCATCAAGACGCCACCGCACCAGGTCTCCGCTGCGATACATGCGCGTGCCGCGCCCGCCGAACGGGCACGCCACGAACCGCGACGCGGTCAAGGCTGCCCGGCACCAATAGCCCAGTGCCAGACCAGAACCCGCCACGTACAACTCGCCGACCACGCCGGCCGGCACCGGACGCAGCGATGCATCCAGCACAAAAAATGCCAGATGCGCCAACGGCACTCCGATCGGGCTGGCACCGCTGGTGGTGTCGCTTTCCACGATCTGCCGGAACGAGGCGTGCACCGTCGTCTCGGTGATGCCGTACATGTTGTCCAGGCACGGCAATCCCGGGTGCTTGTGCAGCCACGTCCCGAGACGGTCTGGTTGCAGCGCCTCGCCGCCGAACACCACCGCACGAAGGCTCAGCTGCTGTCCCGGATCCTGCCTGCGCGCGTCGACGGCCTGCAGCGCGTAGAACGCCGACGGCGTCTGGCTCAAGATGCTGACTTCTTCGGCAATCAGGATGGCGTACAGGTCCTCTGGTGAGCGCACCACCTCTTCGGATATCACCACCAGCCGGCCGCCACTGAGCAGCGCACCCCAGATCTCCCACACCGAATAGTCGAAGGCGTAGGAGTGGCACTGTGTCCACGCCTGCCCCGGCACCAGGTCCATTTCGGCATCCAGTGCTGTCAGTAGCGCGGTGACGTTGTGGTGGGCGATGGCTACCCCTTTGGGCACGCCGGTAGTGCCCGACGTGTAGATGAGGTAGGCGATGTCATCGGCGCGCGGTGCCGGGGGGGCCGTGCTGGGTTGGCTGGCAAGAGCGGGGTTTCTGACATCATCTTCGACGTCGATGACGGGCAGGTCGTACCCGTCCAGCCGGGTGCGCAGTCCGGTAGTGGTGATCGCGGCGATCGGCGCGGCGTCGGCGAGCATGAACTCGATGCGCGCCGCCGGGTGCGCGGGGTCGATCGGCAGATAGGCCGCCCCGGTCTTGAGCACCGCCAGTATCGCCACGATCGCCTCGGCGGATCGGGAAAACAGCAGGGCGACAAATTGTTTCGGGCCTGCGCCATGAGTGGCCAGTAGGTGCGCCAACCGGTTTGTCGCCTCATCAAGCTCCCGATATGTCCACGAGCGCGCTCCGTTGCTAAGCGCTACCGCCTCCGGGGTGCGCGCCACCTGCGCGGCGAACAGCGCCGGAAGCGACGCCAAAGCTGGCGGGGCCTGGGACGCTAATACCGCTCGGTTGCCCCACTCGTCCAGCCGGGCATGCTCAACCTCATCGAGCACATCCACCGACGAAAGCAACCGTGCCGGGTCGGAGGTCATCACCGTCAGCACACGCTCTAGCCGCTCAACGAGCCGCGCAATGCTGGCAGCGTCGAACACGTCGGTGCGGTATTCCACCGTGCCGCCGATGCCGGCGGGCTCACCGGTGTCGCTAAAGCGTTGTGCCAGTGAGAAAACCAGGTCCATGCGGGCGGTGTGGGTGTTCACCAGGATGGAATCGACTTTCAGATCCTCCAGCACCAATTCGGCCGGGGGATCGTTTTGCCAGGCCAATATCACCTGGATCAGCGGGTGATGAGTCAACGACCTTCGCGGATGGAGTTTGTCCACCAGCACCTCGAACGGCACATCCTGATGCCCGAACGCTTCCAGGCTGCGCTCACGCACCTGGGCCAGCAACTCGGTAAAGCTCTGAGCACCGGCTACCTGGACCCGCAACACCAACGTGTTGACGAAAAATCCGGCCAACTCATCCAGCGCCGGGTCATCACGACCGGCCACCGGGAAGCCCACCGCGACATCGTTGGTCGCCGCGATCGTGGACAACAGCACGCTCAGGGCGGTCTGGATCACCATGAAGCTAGTGGCATCGTGCTCGCGCGCCACCCGGGCCACCTGCTGCTGCAGCTGAGCTGACCATTGCACCCTGACAGTGGCGCCGCGGTAGTCAGCCATCGGCGGATAGGGCCGATCGGTGGGCAACTGTAGCCAATCGTCCATGTCCGCCAACGCTTTAACCCAATAATTCACTTGAGTGTCGAAAGCGCTGCTGCTGTCGGCGAGCTCGCCCAGAATCGCGCGCTGCCACAAGGTGTAGTCGACATATTGCACCGGCAGGCTAGGCCAATCCGGGGCCAGCGCTGAGCACCGACTGGCATAGGCCACACCCAGGTCGCGCACCAGAGGTCGCAAGGACCAGCCGTCCGCCGCGATGTGATGGATGACGACCGCCAGCGCGAAGTCGTCGTCACTAACCCGGAAAAGCTGGGCGCGCAACGGGATTTCGCTCGCCAAATCGAAACTGTAGTGTGCCGCCGCGTCGATGGCTTCATGTAACCGCCATTCCGGCCACGCGGCCGAATCCGTTACCTGCCAACCGAAGTCGATGCCCTCAGCGGGCAGGACTACCTGTTGCGGTACTCCCGCGACCGCCACAAATATTGTGCGCAGGCTCTCATGGCGCGCCACCACATCAGCCAATGCCAGGCGCAGCGCATCGATATTCAGCCGCCCGCGCAACCGCAATGCCCAAGCCAGGTTGTAGACGGGCGAGGGTCCCTCTAACTGATCGATAAACCACAACCGGCTTTGCGCGAACGACAGCGGAATCACCGGCGGTCGCTCGGTTGCCACCAATGGTGTACGCCTTGCCGCCCCCGCGCGCCCGGCATCGATGTGCTCCGCTAACCGGGCAACGGTCGGTGCGTCGAACAGGTTGCGCACCACGAGCTGGGCGCCGAGGGAGGAGTTGACCGCGGCGATCATCCGCATCGCCAGCAGCGAATCTCCGCCTAAGTCGAAAAACGACTCATCCACGCCGACGCGGTCAATACCCAGCACCCGCGCATAGATGCCGGCAATGGTCTCCTCGACGGGCGTCGCCGGCGCCCGGTAACGTTCGGCGTCGCCGTACTCCGGTGCCGGCAGGGCGCGTTTGTCGAGTTTGCCGTTGACGGTCAACGGCAACGCCGGCAAAACCACCACCGCCGCCGGGATCATGTACGGCGGCAGCCTGTCCGCCAGCGCCTCGCGCGCCCAGCGGGTATCCACCGTCCCGGTGACATAACCGACCAGCCGCTTCTTGCCGGGGCTGTCCTCGCGGGCGATCACCGCTGCGGTCTCTACCCCCGAGAGCTGCGCCAGGGCGGATGCGACCTCGCCGAGCTCGATGCGATACCCACGAATCTTGACCTGCTCGTCGGCTCGCCCGACATAATCCAGCTGTCCATCAGTGCGCCACCGCACGAGATCCCCGGTGCGGTACATGCGCGCACCAGGTCCGCCAAACGGGCACGCCACAAACCGCGACGCCGTCAACCCCGGCCGGCGCACATATCCGCAGCCCACCCCGCGACCCGCCACATACAACTCGCCGACCACGCCCGCCGGTACCGTCCGCAACCACCCGTCGAGCACGAAAAACGCTGCCCCTGACACCGGTCTGCCAATCGGCGGCACCCCTGACCCGGGGAGCAACGGCGCGCTGGTCGAACAGGTGATGGTGGTCTCGGTGGGGCCGTAGCCATTGACCATCAATCGCCCCGGCGCCCACTTGTCGACCACCTCGGCCGGACAAGCCTCGGCCCCGACGATCAGCGCCAGCGAATCCAGATCCTGCGGCGATAACACTGCCGCCGCCGACGGGGTTTGGATTAACACCTCGACTTGTTCAGCCACCAGCGCGGCGTGCAGGTCCGTCGCCGAGCGTGTCACCGACTCGGGGACCACCACCAGCCGCCCTCCGTGCACCAGCGCACTGAAGATCTCCCACACCGAGGTGTCGAATCCGTACGAAAACCATTGCATCCAAACCTTTCCCGGCGCCGACGCCGGGCCCGCATTCGATGCCCGGAGGAGCTGGGTCACGTTCTGGTGGGTGATTGCCACACCCTTTGGGGTGCCGGTGGTGCCCGAGGTGTAGATCATGTAGGCGATGTTGTCGGGGGCCGGCGCCGGCAAGGCGGTGCAGGGGCCGGCGGCCATGCGGGGGGCCTCGATATCAAGCACCAAAAGGTCGTGTCCGGCCAGTCGCTTCCGCAGGGAGGTGGTGGTGACCGCGGCCACCGGACGTGCGTCCTGCAGCATGAACTCCACCCGCGCCTGGGGGTGCATCGGATCGATGGGCAGATACGTTGCCCCGGTTTTCAGCACCGCCAGAATCGCCACGATCGCCTCAGGAGAGCGGGTGAACAGCAGCGCCACGCTGGTGCCGGGTACCGCTCCGTGCTCGATCAGTAAGTGCGCCAATCGGTTAGCGGCCTCGTCGAGCTCGCGGTAGCTCAGCGAACGCTCGCCCGACACCACGGCGACGGCCGCCGGGCTGCGCTGCACCTGCGCGGCGAACATCTCCGGAATCGACAGTGGCGTGGCCGGCTCGGCCAAGGCCGCTAATACCGCACGGTTGCCCCACCCATCCAGGCGGGTGTGCTCATCCTCGTCGAGCATGTCGATCGACGACAATGCTCGGGCCGGATCGGCCGCCATCGCCACCAACACCCGCGCCACCCGGTCCGCCAGGTCGGCGACGTCGAGACCCGTTGGCGCGGCTAGCACACCCGAGTTGACGGTGGTTTCTACCCGCAGCGTCAACTCCCCGGCTATCAGTTCGACAACGACGGTGACCGGAAAATGTGTCGGGCTAACCACTTCCGACAAATGGAAAGTCGCGGCGCCGGCAGTCAAGTCGTTGACGAACAGCCCGTCGGACGGAAAGTTCTCGAATACCAGTAGGGTGTCGAACATTTCGCCGACCCCGGCGAGCTGACGCAGCCAGGCATGGCTGAAGTAGGCGTGCTCACGCAGTCGGGCGGCATCCCGCTGTACGGTCGAGCAGTGTTCGGCCACACTTGATTTGGGGTCGAGCCGAACGCGCAGGGGCACGGTGTTTATAAGCAGACCGACCATCGATTCGACACCGGCCAGTTCGGTAGGCCGACCCGAAACCGCGACCCCGAAGACCACGTCTTCGCGGCCGGTCAGCGCGGACAACACCAGCGCCCAGGCGACCTGCGTCAGCGTGTTCACGGTGACCCCGCAGTTGCGCGCACAGTCGACCAGGCCAGCGGTTGCAGCCGTGTCCAGTACCAGCTTTGCGCGCTTGGGTAACCCGCCGGAGGGTGATGCTGACACGGCCTCTGATAGCAGCGTCGGTGCCGGCAGACCCGCGAGGTGCTCGCGCCAAACCTGTTCACTGGGCGCCAGGTCGCGCCGGTTCAGCCAGCCGATGTAGTCGCGATACGGTCGCGGTGCAGGAGCAAGCGCAGCAACATTGCCGCCCGCGTGGTACAGGGTGAAGAGCTCGCCGACGAACAGTGCCAGCGACCAGCCGTCAAGCACAATGGCGTGGACGGCAATGTGGAATCGCCAACGCGCATTGGGCAATTCGAGGAGCAGGAAGCGGATAGCCGGACCGCGTTCGAGGTCGAATCCGCGTCGTTGTTCCTCGGTCTCCAACGCAGCCGCCGCCTCCGGGTCGACCTGCAGCTGCCGCCACGGCAGGTCCACTTCAGACGGCACTACCTGTACCGGATGGGGCAGGCCATCAGTGATGAAACTGACTTGCACATTCCGGTGGCGATTGAGCGTCGCCGACACGCAGTCGCGCAACAACTCGGCGTCTAGAGATCCGGACACGTCGACGGCCACCCTCATCACGTAGGGGTCGTCAGCCGGTGTGTCGTTGAGGAGGGCGAACACCAACAGCCCCTGTTGCAGGGGACTGAGCATCATGACGTCGTCTAGGCCGGATGCCTGCAGAGCCGTCAGCTCCGCGGGCGATAATCCCGACATGCTCATCGGCGGGTAGCGGACGTCATCATCGTTCAGCCCGAAAGTGTCACTGCCAGACTCTGTTTCAGCCTCGTCCAAGGCCGCGGCTAGCTCCATGATGGTGCGGTGCTCGAAGACCATCTGTGGGGACAATGGCAGGCCCGCTGCCCGGACACGGTTGGCCAATTGCAAGGAACTGATGCTGTCACCGCCGAGGGCGAGGAACTGATCGGTGCGCCCGACGTGCTGGACGCCCAGGACCTGCTCGATGGTTGCGGCAAGGGTTCGTTCGGTATCGGTGCGCGGCGGTTCGCTCGACGCGTTGCCCTGCGTCGTCGACGTCGGCGGCCGAGCAGCACTGCGGGTGCGTGGCGGGGCGTTGCCGTTCACCGCAGGGTCAAGCCAAAGCCGCTTGCGCTGGAAGGCATATGTCGGCAGATCCACGCGTCGGGCGCTCGAGCCCGCGAACGCGCTGGGCCAATCGATTGGCGTACCACAGACATACACCCTGGCCAATTCCGCTGCAAACGATAGTGTTTCGTCGGATTCAGATTGCTGCAACAATGCCGGACCGATTTCGAGGACATTGTCAACCTCGCCCGGCGCCCGGCCGTCATCTGTACCGGGCACAGATTCTTTCAGTCGATCAACCCAATATTCGGGGCGACTCAGCACAGCGCTCTCGACAGGCTTGCCCGTCACCCCCGAGATGATCCCGATCGTCGGGGTTAGGTAACTCAGACGCTCGCACACCGCGATGGCATCTGCGGCCGTGGCCGCTACCAGAGCACACGTGTCTGCCAGGGACCACAAGCCGGCCACGTAGGCGGCGGTGATTTCGCCGGCGGAATGTCCCATTACGAAGTCCGGGCGGAAACCCCAGGACTCGGCGAGCCGGAAGAGCGCAACCTCGATAGCAAACAAGCGCGCCGGTCGCTCAAGCCGTGTGCCGAAGAAAGAGCACACTTCGTCGAATGCGTTGGCATATAACGGAAAACTTGCATACAGCTGGTCTCCGACACCCAGCAATTGTCCGCCGTCGCCAGGAAATACGGCCGCAGTTCTCGTGGACACACCTGCTACGCCACGCACCACAGCCGATGACGCCGCGTCCGTCGCCAACGCTCGCAAGCCGCCGAGCAATGCGTCGCGATCCCGCCCGACGATGACTGCGCGATGCTCGAACTGCGCTCGAGAACTGGCCAACGAGAACCCGACGTCGAGTGGACGCAAATCAGAATTCTGCTCAAGCAGCTTCACCAGCCGAGCGGCCTGCATCGGCAGTGCCTCTTCGGATTTCGCGGTAACCACCCAGGGGATAACCGGGATAAGTTCATCGTTCGACGCATCATCAGTGCCATCCGCGGTAGGCACTTGCGGAGCTTCTTCGATGATCAAGTGCGCGTTGGTGCCGCTTAAACTAAATGCCGACACACCGGCCCGACGCGCCTCACCCCGGCGCGGCCACGGCTGCGGCGCGATCGCCAGCGAAACGCTTTCCGGTGACCAATCCACGAATGGCGCAGGTTCTTTCGCGTGCAGTGTCGGCGGAATGACGTCGTGGCGCATCGCCTCGATCGCCTTGATAACTCCGCCAACGCCGGCCGCGGCCGAAGTATGGCCGATATTCGATTTGAGCGAACCGAGCCATACCGGCCGACCTGGCGGCCGGTTGCGGCCGTAGGTCGCCATCAGTGCGCCCGCTTCGATCAGATCGCCCAACATTGTGCCGGTGCCGTGTGCCTCCACCATGTCCACCGAAGCCGCTTCAACGTCGGCATTCGCCAGTGCCTGTCGGATCACCCGCTGTTGTGCCAAGCCATTCGGCGTCGTCAGCCCGTTGGACGCCCCGTCGTGATTAACCGCCGAACCCCGTACTAGGGCCAATACCCGGTGGCCGTTCTCGCGTGCGTCCGAGAGCCGCTCCAACAACAGGACGCCGACACCCTCAGCCCACCCGATACCGTCGGCGGCTGCCCCGAATGACTTGCACCGTCCGTCGGCAGCCAGCGTTTGCTGTCCCGGGATCTGGGTGAAAACTGCCGGAGTCGACATCACCGTCACTCCGCCGGCCAACGCCAACGAGCACTCACGTAATCGCAGGGATTTCACGGCTTCGTGGATGGCTACCGAGGACGATGAGCACGCAGTGTCGAGAACAAGCGTTGGCCCCTCAAGGCCTAGGAAATAAGAAATCCGCCCGGCAGCCACGCTGGGCGCGTTGCCGGTCGTCAAGTAGGGCAAGCCGGCGTCGGGGATCTCATCCTCGGGCTCAGTACCCCCTCGGATGTTGGGCATCATTCCGAGGAAGACCCCCGTGTCGCTTCCCCGAACCGCCGCCGGATCGATACCCGCTCGTTCGAAGAGCTCCCACACAGACTCAAGTGCAAGTCGCTGCTGGGGATCCATAGTCAAGGCTTCGGGCCAGCTGATCCCGAAGAATGCCGCATCAAAGTCGGCGGCGCCGGACACAAATCCACCAAAGCGCACATGGGAATTGCTGTCGGCGTTCCAGCCGCGATCGGTCGGCCAGCCCGACACCAGATCGCGGCCCTCGGCGACGGCGCTCCATAAATCTTCAGGCGAATCCAGCCCACCGGGGTAGCGACACGCCATGCTCACCACAGCGATCGGCTCTCGCAGGCTTACGAAGTCGTTGAAATCTTTGAGCGTTTTCTGATGGCTTTGTGGCTCCGTGCCCTTGGGTGCCAGGGAAAAAAGCTTGTCCAGTAGGCCCGCGTCACGGAGCTCGTCGACCGGGATGGACCCAAGGGTGCGCCGCAGAGTTTCCTGGTCGGCTTGCCCGAGCCGCAGCTTTGCTTCGTCGGATTCGGACTGGATGCCGCCGAGTTGTTGGTGGAGGTGGTGGGCCAGGGCACTGGGGGTGGGGTGGTCGAAGATCAGGCTCGGCGCCAGCTTCAGGCCGGTGTGTTGCGTTAGGGCGTTGCGTAGTTCGAGTGCGGTCAGCGAGTCGATGCCGAGGTCTTTGAAGGGCTGTTCAGGGTTCAGGCTGGCCGGGTCTGGGTGGGCCAAAACGGTGGCGGTGGTGGTGACGACCAGGGTGGTCAGGGTGTGTCGTTGTCGGTCGGGGGTTTGGCTGGCGAGTTGGGTGGTCAGGGTGTGTGGGCTGGCGGTGGCCGCCTGGGGGCGGGTGGTGGTCAGTGCCGACAGGATCGGCGGTATGTCGGTGCGCCGGCTTAGAGCTCGCAGATTCAGCGGGGCCAGGACCAGCGCGGGTTGCTGGTAGGTCAGGGCGGCGTCAAACAGGGCCAGGCCGTGTTGGGTGGTGATCGGGGTCAGGCTGGCGCGCCCGATGCGGGCTTGATCGAGCTGACTGAGGTGGGCGGTCATTTCCGAGGCGCTTTGCCAGTAGCCCCACGCGAGGCTGGTGGCCGGAAATTGGTGGCGGTGTCGGTGGTGGGCCAGGGCGTCCAGGACGGCGTTGGCTGCGGCGTAGTTGGCTTGGCCGGGGTTGCCCAAAGTGGCTGCGGCCGAGGAGAACAGGACGAACGCCGCCAGGTCGTGTTCTGCGGTGAGGCGATGCAGGTGCCAGGCGGCGTCGGCTTTGGCGGCCAGCACGGTGTCGAGTTGGGTTTCGGTGAGTTCGGTGACGACGGCGTCGTCGAGGACGCCGGCGGTGTGGATGACCGCGGTCAACCGGTGTTGGGTGGGGATGGAGTCCAGCAGCGTGGCCAACTCCGCGCGGTTGCTGGTGTCGCAGGCGGTGATCGTGACCTGTGCACCTAGTTCGGTCAACCGCTGGGCCAGTTCCTCGGCGCCCGGGGCGGCTGCCCCGCGGCGCGACACCAGTAACAGATGCTTGATCCTGTGCTCGGTGATCAGGTGCTCGGCGAAAACCCCGCCCAGCATCCCGGTTCCTCCGGTGATCAAAACGGTCCCGTCAGGATCGAGTTCGCTGGGGGGGATGAGCACAATCTTTCCGGTGTGCCGGGCTTGGCTCATGTCGCGGAAGGCTTGTGGGGCTTGCAGCAGGCTGTAGGTGGTTGTGGGCAACGGCGCCAAGATGCCCGCGGTGAACAGGTCGGTCAGCGTGGCCCATGCCTGGTTCAGGTCTTCGGGTCTCGCCGTCTGCAGGTCGTAGGCGTGGTAGGTCACGCCGGGATGAGCGTCGGCGATTTCGTCGGCCACGCGGATGTCGGTCTTGCTGATTTCGATGAAAGACCCACCGCGAGAAAGCAATCGCAGCGAAGCATCGACGAAGTCGCCGGCCAAGCTGTTGAGGATCACGTCCACGCCCTGGTGGTCGGTGGCCGCGGTGAAGGCGTCGGCGAAATCCAGCGTGCGCGAGGAGGCGATCTGCTCGGGCGGGACTCCTAGGTTGGTGAGTATCTGTTGTTTGTTGGGATGCGCGGTCGAAAAGATTTGCGCCCCAAGGTGGTTGGCAATCTGGATCGCGGCTTGGCCGACGCCGCCGGCGCCGGCGTGGATGAGGACCCGCTGGCCGGCAGTCAGCCCGCCCACCTCGACTAGGGCGATATATGCGGTCAGAAACGCGACCGGCACCGACGCGGCCTGGGTAAACGACAATCCCGCTGGGATGGGAACCACCATGCGATGATCGGTGACCGCCGTCGGGGCAAAGGCGTTGGCGGGGAACAACCCCATCACCGCATCCCCGCACTGCACACTGTGCACATCGTCGGCAACCTCGACGACCACCCCGGCAGCTTCACCGCCGAGGCCCTCGTATGGGATAGCGCCTACAGCGACGACCACGTCGTGGAAGTTCAAGCCGGCAGCGCGGATCGCCACCCGGATCTGCCCGGGAGCCAGCGCGGTGGGCTCAGTTGGCACCAAGGCCAGATTCGCTATGTCGCCCTTGCCGGTGGTGTCGAGCTGCCAGGTGGGGGTGGGTGGTGGTGTCAGGGTGGTGGTTCGGGTGAGGCGGGGGGTGTGGATG
>NZ_LQPW01000154.1 GCF_002116635.1 Mycobacterium szulgai
CGCCTGACCCCCACCACCACACTGACCCCCCCACCAGGCCCGCATTGGGAGTTAGTCACTACCGGTAAGGGAGATTTGGCTCATCTGGCCCTGGTCCCTGCGGCCCCGCCCAGCGAGTTAGCCCCCGGGCAGATTCGGGTGGCGGTACGCGCTGCTGGACTCAACTTCCGTGATGTGGTGGTGGCCTTGGGCGCCATCGCCGAAGACGGCTTGGGCGGTGAAGCCGCCGGGATCATCCTCGACGTGGCAGCGGATGTGACCGCCTTCCGCCGCGGTGATGCGGTCATGGGATTGTTTCCTCAAAACGCTTTTGCCCCCACCGCGGTCACTGATCACCGCATGGTGGTTGCGCTGCCAGCGGGATGGTCGATGCCCTCGGCCGCTTCGGTGCCGGTGGCGGTTTTAACCGCTTATGCCTCGCTGATCGAGGTGGGCGGGCTTCGTGCCGGCCAGCGGGTCTTGATCCACGCCGGGGCCGGCGGGGTCGGTCAAGCTGCCATCCAAATTGCTCGGCACCTCGGCGCCGAGGTCTATGCCACTGCCCACCCCAACAAACACCACGTCTTGCATCAGCTGGGCATTGCTGATGACCACATCGCGTCCTCACGGACTCTAGATTTCGCCGACAAGTTCACCCAGACCACTGGTGGGCGCGGCATGGATCTGGTGTTAAACAGCCTGACCGGCGATTTCGTGGACCGTTCACTGGATCTACTTGGCCCGGGCGGATGCTTGGTGGAGATCGGCAAAACCGATATCCGCCAGCCCCACGCCGTTGCGACCACACATCCTGGCGTGAGCTACCACACCTACGACCTGTCCAAGGAAAGCCCCGAGCGGGCTAGTCAGCTCTGGCAGGGCGTGGTCGAAATGATCACCGCCGGTGCACTGCACCCGCTGCCCACCACCAGTTATGGCCTGTTGCAGGCTCCCCGCGCGTTGCGGCATATGAGCCAAGCCCGCCACACCGGAAAAATCGTGCTGGTCCCTCCTCCCGTGTTCACCCCCGAGGGCAGCGTGCTCATCACCGGCGGCACCGGCACCCTGGGCGCCCTGTTCGCCGAGCATCTGATCACCCACTACGGCGTGCGGCATCTGCTTTTAGTCTCTCGCCGCGGCCCCCAGTCCCCCGGCGCCACTGAACTCAGCGCACACCTCAACGCCCTGGGCGCCCAGGTCACCATCAGCGCCGCCGATACCAGCAACCCCACCGAACTCGCCGCCCTACTGGCCGCCATCCCCCCAGCTCACCCCCTGACCGCGATCATCCACACCGCCGCGGTCCTGCAGGACGCCGTGCTCACCGAACTGACCCCCGACCAACTCCACAGCGTCTTGACCGCCAAAGCCGACACCGCCTGGCACCTACACCACCTCACCCGCCACCTACCCCTGGACGCCTTCATCCTGTTCTCCTCGGTTTCTGGGGTACTCGGGGCCTCCGGCCAGGCCAACTACGCCGCAGCCAACGCCTTCCTGGACGCCCTGGCCCACCACCGCCACCACCACCACCAGCCCGCGACCAGCCTGTCCTGGGGCTACTGGCAAACCACCAGCGCCATGACCGCCCACCTCGACAGCACCGACCAAGCCCGCCTCACCCGCAACCACCTGGCCCCCATCACCACCGACCACGGCCTGGCCCTGTTCGACACCGCCCTGACCTATCACCGCCCTCATCTCATCCCCGCTCCTCTCAACCACCACAGCCTGACCCGCCACGCCCGCCAACACGGCCTTGCCCCGCTGCTGTCGGCACTGACCACCACCCGCCGCCAAGCCAGCACCACCCCCACCCACCACAGCCTGCACACCCAACTGGCCACCCAAACCCCCGCACAACAACACGCCACCCTGCTGGCCCTGGTCACCACCACCACCGCCACCGTGTTGGCCCACCCCGATGCCAGCGCACTAGATCCTGACCAACCGTTTAAAGACCTCGGCATCGACTCCCTGAGCGCCCTGGAACTACGCAACACCATGGCCCAACACGCCGGCCTGACCCTGCCCGCCACCTTGATCTTCGACCACCCCACCCCCACCGCCCTCACCCACTACCTGCACAGCGCACTCACCAGCAACACTCGTGCTATTGGCCCGCTTGGCCAGCTACTCAAAGCCGCCTACGACAAAAATCAGCGCTCAACACTGATAAACGTAATTGTCGCCGCATCGGATCTGGACCCCGCCAGTTCTTCTGAATTAACATCCGGCAGCGATCTCGAGAGGTCTCTCTTGAAGCCCGCTCAGGACGCGGCAGTGCACCTAGTGTGCATTTCAGAGTTCAGCGGTCAATACCAACGCTTTGCGCACGGGTTTCCCGATAACGTAGAAGTGATAGAGATCCTCGCACCAGGTTTTTCAGGTACAGAGCCGCCGGCATCGGCGCGAGAGTCGGGGCAGGCGATCTTAGATGCCCTCGACCTGAACATTCTGAATCGCGGGATAGTGATTGTTGGCAGCGGAGTGACCTGCATTCCCGCACTTCAGCTATATCAGTTACTGGAGGCCGCGGATTTACTTTCGAGCGACCATCAACTCGGCCTGGTAGCGATGGCTCCGGTAAACACTTCCGACACCTCGAGCATTGGTGAGGATTCCTTGATAATGGACGCGATCGCAACGCATTTAGAGGATGATGCAGACCTGATCGCGTTTGGACGCTACCTCAGCTTCGGCCTAGTGCTAAAGGATGGCCTGGACAAACGCATTTTGACCTTGAATCCATTTGTCAGCAGCGATATGGATGCCCCGGTCGAGTCACCGCTCACATTTGAGCCAGCAACCGCGGCGCTACGCGTCCATAATTGGTTAACCGACATCGATATACTGATCTAGCTTAGAAGCAAGGGACTGACTCAGATGTTATGGGATGGCATATTTTTGAATTCGATAGGTACATTTCTTCCTCCCCGGATTCCATTCGAAACGATCAAGCCGCAGCTGAAAGGTGAGGTAGTCGACGCAAATGTCGATATCGAAAGTGTTTGCGTGTCGGATAAACCCTCATATGTGATGGGTGGGCTGGCAGCCAAGCAGGCGGTGGATAGATCCACCCATAAGGGGGAGGTGTTATCGCCGATCGTATATGCCGAGCCACTTTGCCTCGAACACCTCACCCCGGCATGTTACATCGAGCGCCTTCTTAAACAGGAGCATTCCTTAGCATTCGACTTAGATGCCGCGAGCGACAGCGGACTGACAGCCATTGAAGTCGTTGCCAAGCTCCTCAAAAGTGACCCATCCACAGATGCCGGCCTCGTATGCGCCGCATCACGCATTCACGCTATAGATCGCTACCAGCATGGTGCTGCTTTAGGCGATGGTGCTGCCGCGGTCGTGGTTTCAAAGAAGGAGGGCTTTGCACGGCTCATCGCCAGCAATAGGACATCCTTTCCAGACTTCGAACTGCTCATGCGCAACAAAGGTTCCGTGGAGCGCCTGGAATTCAAGCACGGATTGGATGAGGTTGGATATGGCCCTTACGTCGGCACACTGTCCCGTGTCGTGCACGCAGGTATCGCTGCGACTTTAGCTGATGCCGAAATCACGGTGGATGACGTTTCGCATTTTTGCCCGCCAGCGCTCTACCGGCTATCCGTGCAAGAGACATTTATCGGCTCTAGCAGCATTCCGCTTGAAAAGACATGTTGGGCCGAGCTGCGAAAGAATGGCCACGTCGGCGCCTGTGACCAGATCATCGGGCTTGGTTATCTACTAGAAACTGGGCAGCTAAGCACAGGGCAGTACGTAATGCTGATTGGCGGTGGGGTGGGGTGGCGCTTCACCTGCCTGCTAATTCAAATGGTGTAACCAGGCGGACGCAAACTCGTTCAGGCATCATCAACGCCCAACGACAGCTCGGCCATCGCTTCGCGCCGGGCATCGACCCGCCGAAATGGGTGTCCGACCGGTTTCCAGCAGCAAGCCTCCAAAACCGGCGGACACCATATCCCGATGCGTTCGGGCCGACTATCTGACTGCGGTGCCACGACCGGCCCGCAGTCCCGCCGAACTTTCACCGCGCTGCTAACCTCAACAGACCGCCGCGACGCCGATTCCCTACGCCTCGCGATCGCGACAACCATGGGCGACCTGCCTCCGCACGTGCTCCGATCGATCACGTGGGCATCGAAATGGCCCGCCACATGCGTGGCGATGAGTCCTGTCCATGCGCAACGGTCCCGGGTCAAGCGACCTAACCTGTGGCGGCCGGATCAAGCGTGAATGCGGTTGGCAGACAGCCTGATAGATGCTTTCGTGACATAACCACATCAATGGGTCTCGGGATATTTGCCTCGCAGGTGACGGGCGATCTGTTGCGGACTCCACCGTTGAGCGAGCAGTTCGGCGACCAGGTCGCACAAGGCGGGGTTCTTGTCGACCCGCCGCCGCACCGCGGGGCATGATGCAGCCGCACGACGTCGCCGCCGTCATCGCCTTTCTTGCCAGCGACGATGCCGTGGCCATCCACGGCGCGGTGTACCGAGTCGACAACGGCAAGGGCGCCGGCTGAATCAGGCCCGATAAAGGTTCGGGCACGTTTCAGTCTCGGCCATTACGGCACCGCCGTATCCGTCGTCCCGTCAATAACAATGCGGGATATGACGCAATCGCCGGATGGTGCCGGCCCGCAGCGCCCGGCTGCGCCGGGCTTGCGACCGGTCACGGGGCCGGATGGTGCCGGCCCGCAGCGCCCGGCTGCGCCGGGCTTGCGACCGGTCACGGGGCGGGAGCCCAGCTTTGGCCCGTGAGATATCCCGCCAGACGTTCCTGCGGGGCGCCGCCGGTGCACTAGCCGCCGGCGCGATCTTTGGGCCGGCGCGGGCTATCGCCGATCCGACTGCCTCCGGCTTAGACGGTCTCACCACCGCCCTCGGCGGACGGGTGCTACAGCCGGGCGACCCCCAATTCGCCACGGCCAAACAGGTTTTCAACACCAACTACAACGATTCGACACCGGCGGTGATCGTCACCCCGACCTCGGCGGCGGACGTGCAAAAGGCGATGGCATTCGCTGCTGCCCACAATCTCAAGGTCGCACCGCGCAGTGGTGGGCACTCCTATACCGGGGCGTCCACGGCCAACGGGACCATGGTGCTCGATCTGCGGCAACTGCCGGGCGGAGTCAAATTCGACGCCGCAACCAATCACGTGACGGTCACACCGGCGACCACGCTCTATGAGATACACGAAGTGTTGGCCGCGTCCGGCCGGGGGATCCCGACGGGCACCTGCCCCTCGGTCGGCGCCGCGGGGCACGCCCTGGGTGGCGGCATGGGGGCTAATTCGAGGCACGCGGGGCTGCTCTGTGACCAGCTGACCTCGGCCTCAGTGGTGCTGCCCAACGGGCAGGCGGTCACCGCGTCAGCCTCCAGCAACCCCGACCTGTTCTGGGCGTTACGCGGCGGCGGTGGCGGAAACTTCGGAGTGACAACCTCTTTGACGTTTGCCACCTTCGCCACCCAGGACGTCGACGCGGTGAACCTCAACTTCCCGCCGGAAGCCTTCGCCCAGGTTCTGGTCGGCTGGCAGAACTGGCTGCGGACCGCGGACAAGAACAGCTGGGCACTGGCCGACAGCACCACCGACGGGCTCGGCACGCATTGCCGGATCCTTGCGACCTGCCCAGCTGGGTCAGGTAATAGCGTTGCGAGCGCCATAATCTCAGCCGTTGGAGTACAACCGACCGGAACCGACAACCACACGTTCAACTACCTGGACCTGGTGAGGTATCTGGCCGTCAACAACCTCAATCCGTCCCCGCTGGGATATGTCGGCGGGTCCGACGTCTTTCCCACCGTCAACGCGGCCGTCGCCAAGGGGATCGCCGCAGCGGTCGACGCCTTTCCCCGCGGTGCCGGGCGCATGCTGGCGATCATGCATGCTCTCGACGGCGCACTCGCCAGCGTGCAACCGGCGGCCTCAGCCTTCCCGTGGCGTCGGCAGTCCGCCCTGGTGCAGTGGTACGTCGAGACTTCCGGATCGCCATCGGCGGCGACCAGCTGGCTGGGCACGGCACACCAAGCGGTACAACCGTATTCGGTTGGTGGGTATGTGAACTACATCGAGGCCAACCAGCCGGCCGCACGCTACTTCGGACCGAATCTGTCTAAGCTAAGCGCTGTACGGCAGAAGTACGATCCCGGCCGGGTCATGTTCTCGGGGCTGAACTTCTAACTGCCAAGACGCCGCCGAAGTACCACAGCGCGATAATCTGCTTCGGGGGCAGCCTCGACCATCGATGTTCGGTGGTAGCTATTGGGAGTCAACGATGACTGCGATGTTCGGCCGATGGTGGCAGGCCGACCAGTATGACTGGTTCTCCGGCTACCTGGCGGCACGCGGCCTCAGCGGTGCCACCCGGGCATTGATGGCATTCATCGCGGCCTCGATGGTGTTGTGCCTTGTCGCGTTGCTGGCCGGCTCGGACGGTCCGCGCGGGCAGGTACCGGTCGCGATGACCTGGGTCGCCATCGCCGGGGGACTCGCGGGGGTCTTGCTATGGATGTGGCGCTGGCCGACGCGCGCGCAGTCGGTGGCCTTCGCGCTCACGTGCAACACCGCGGTCGCTTTGGCGTGTCTGGCGCACCCCAACCCGCTGGCCGCTCTGATCGGCTGCATCGCTTTCGCTACCTTCGGTGCCTACATCGCCTTCTTCCACACCACCGGGTTCGTGCTGTACAACTTCGCAGTGGCCGCCGGTGTCGGCCTCTTTGAGGCCGCGCGACTGGCGACCTCCGGACACCCCAGCCTGGCGGGCGTTGATCTATGGCTGGTGGTCGAGGTCAACATCGCGCTACCGCTTGCCATCCGGATCCTGGTCCGCGCGCTGGCGGGAGACCTGCTGAGTGCCGACCGCGACCCGTTGACGGGCCTGCTCAACCGGCGGGCGTTTCAGCACAACGGCCTGGGGATGATCCTGGCGCGGCGCGGCATCGACGCGCATCTCGTTGTGCTGTCAATCGACCTCGACAACTTCAAAGCCCTCAACGACAGCCGCGGCCACGCCGCAGGCGATCGCGCATTGGTCCAGGTCGCCCAAGCGCTACTGGCAGTCGCCGACAGCCAAGCGGTGGTGGCGCGCAGTGGAGGTGAGGAATTTCTGCTCGCGGGCACCGCGCCGACGTGCAACGCCGACAAGTTGGCCGCCGAGTTGTGCCACGCCATCGCGGCCTCGACCGCGGGAGTGACCGCGAGCATCGGCACCGCCTGCGTCCTGCTGGATGAAACCGCACATAACGACCCTCAGATCCTTCTCGCCGAATTGATCACCGCCTCAGATGCCGCGATGTATCAGGCGAAGCGGCTAGGGGGCAATCGCTTTCATCACCACCAGTTGTGTTGACCCGCCGGGTGCCCCGGCCTTGGGAATGCATTGGACGCGCCGAAGTGTTAAGCACGGGTATGGCTGATCACATCGAGCTGAGCCCTACGGATTGGGTACGCGCGCAGACCGAGAAGATATTGAAGCAGGGCACCACCGACGGGGTTGAAATCTTCGACCGCCCCGTTGTGCTGCTGACCATCACTGGTGCAAAATCGGGCAAGCAGCGCTACGTGCCGCTGATGCGCGTCGAAAAAGACGGGCGCTACGCCATCGTCGCGTCGAAGGGCGGGGCTCCGGAGCACCCTTCCTGGTACCACAACCTGAGGGTCAATCCGGCGGTGACACTGCAGGACGGCGACAAAGTCGTCACCCTCACAGCTCGCGAAGTCGAGGGCAGCGAGCGCGAACAGTGGTGGCAGCTGGCGGTCGAAGCCTATCCCCCCTACGCCGAATACCAGACGAAGACAACCAGGCAGATCCCGGTCTTCGTGCTCGAGTAGTCCTTAGCTGACCGGCAGGCCGAACAGACGGGCGCCGTTGTCGTGAAACACTTTCCGCAGCCACACGTCGTCGATGCCGGGCAGCCGGATAAGGACACGCATGGCATCGATAAACCCATACGGGATGTTGGGAAAGTCGCTGCCGAACAGAATGCGGTCGCCGTGAGCGCGCAGCCGCGCGTATTCCGACGGTGGGAACGGCATGGCTTCTTCCACGAATTCGGTGAACGCCATGGTGGTGTCCAGCCGTACTTCGTCGTAACGCTCGGCCAGGTCGAGGAATTCGGCGTATTCGGGCATGCCCAGGTGTGCGATGATCAGACGCAATCTGGGATGGTGCGCCAGCAGCGTCGCGACCGGCTCGGGTCCGGTGTGTTCGCCAGGCGCAGGACCGGATCCGCAGTGTATGACGACCGGAATGGCGGCGTCTTCGATGACTCCCCAGGCCGCGTCCAGCAGTGGATCAGTCGGATCGTAGCGGCCAACTTGTATGTGCGCCTTGAACACTCGTGCGCCCTCGTCGACCGCTCGCGCGACGTAGGCCTCGACGCCGGGTTCGGGGTAAAGGGTGGCCGTGTGTAGGCAGTCCGGTGTGGCTGCGGCGAACCCCGTCGCCCATTCGTTGAGCCAGGCCGCCATCTGCGGTTTGTGTGGGTAGACCAGTGATGTGAACGCACGCACCCCGAAACCGCGCAGCGTCTCGACCCGGTGTTGCTCGTTGGTGCGGTAGGCGATCGGCCAGGGGCGACCTACGAGCGGCCCGGCATCGTCGAAGTACTGCCACACCTTGTCCATCACCGGTTTCGGCATGAAATGCGTGTGGACGTCGACGATGCCCGGCAACCCAAGGGACTGCCACAGCTGACGTACCGAGTCGGTCTCCTCCATCACCCGTCAGGATGGCAGAGGCAGGCCTGAGGAATATTGGCGGGGGGAAATCACTTGTACTCGGCACGTTCGCCGTCAGACGCCGTTTTGATCTGTTGGCGTGCAATCACTTCGGGATCGCCCCCGTCGCATAATGAAATCATCAAAGCAGGAAGCCGGAAGCCATGGCATCGCACGAGAGTCTGAGTCAGCACAAGTTCCTCTTGAACGATGGCAGCGGTGAGATTCCGGCACTCGGCTTTGGGACGTCGCTTTCGGATAGCACCAAGACGCGAGATGCCGTCAAGGCCGCCGTCGAGGTCGGGTTCCGTCACCTCGACGCCGCAGAGCGGTACCGCAATGAAGCGGAAGTCGGCGCGGCACTCACAGAGCTGTTCGCCAACAAAACGGTGCGCCGCGAGGAGTTGTTCGTCACCACCAAGCTTTGGAACAACAACCATCGACCTGAACGGGTCAAGCCCGCGCTTCAGGCGAGTCTGAACAGGCTCGGGCTAGACGCGGTCGACCTGTACCTGGTCCACACCCCGTTCGCGTTCAGGCCCGGCGACGATCAAGACCCCCGCGACCCGCACGGCGCAGTCATCTACGACGACGGAGTCACCTTGGCCGAAACCTGGGCCGCGATGGAGGCCCTGGTCGATGAGGGACTTTCCCGGGCGATTGGTTTGTCCGACATAGGTGTCGAAGGCACCAGGGAAATCGTCAAGACGGCCCGAATCAAGCCGGCGGTCGTGGAGGTCGAGGCACACCCCTATCACCCGCAATGGGAACTTCACGAGTTGTGCAAGGCGGATGGAATCATCCTGCTGGCATTCGCGTCGCTGGGGCACGCGCTGGAGCCGCGACTGCTCGACGACGCCCTCATCGTCTCGATGGCCCGACGTTTCGGAAAGACCGCCGCACAAATACTTCTGGCCTGGGGTATTCAGCGCGGTAGCGCAGTTCTCACCTCCTCCGTCAAGCCGGCACGCATCGCCGAGAACTTCGATGTGACCGCGCTTCCCGAGAGCGCGATCCACGAGATCAACGAGCATCTTCGGACTCGGTACCGGTTCAATTCGGTTGTGGACGCCGGCGAGCCGGGGTTCGCTGAGGTTCCCACTGGGTGAGCGATCGATCGGGCTCAAGTCTGCGGTTGAGTGACCGACTGTGCGACGATCGGCGAATGGCTGACTCGCTCGTAGAGATGATGAACGCCGGTATGTCGTCGACCATCCCGGTCGCCGACCGGATGGGATTCCGGGTGCTCGAGGCGCGCCGCGGCTTTGCCGCCGCCAGCGTTCCAGTCGAGGGCAATGGCAACCACTTCGGCGTCGTCTACGCCGGCGTCCAATTCACCGTCGCGGAAATGCTCGGCGGAATAATCGCGTTGGCGACGTTCGACGCCGGCAAGTATTTCCCGTTGGTGAAGAAGCTCGAAATCACCTTTGCCGCTAGAGCCACCTCAGCGCTACGCGCCGAGGCGCACATGGACGACGAGACCATCGCCCGGGTCGAAGCCGAGGCCGCCGCGCAGGGCAAGTCCGACTACACGCTGGATGCGGTCATCACCGATGCCGCCGGAACTGTCGTCGCCACCACTCATGGCCTGTATCAGCTACGCGCACAACGCAATTGAAAAAACTAGGGGGAGGTCAGAGCCAACGGGGTCCAGTCCGGCCAGTCGGGTCCGCCGACTAGGTAGCCGTTGCTCATCTGCGCGACGATGCGCGGCCCTTGCCTGCTGCTGTTGTCGTATACCGTGGTCGCGTCGCACCGGGCGACAGCGGCGGCGACGAGCGCCCAAAGGCGTTGGTAGCGGCCGCGTACTTTGGCTTCGGGAACATGGTGCCCGCCGGCGCGGACGCGGTATTGCACACGTTGTACCGCGAGTTCCTCGGGGATGAGCAGGACGTGCAGAACGACGATGTAGCCCGCCGCGTGGGCAGTGTCGATGAGCTCCAACTTCGACGGGTGGGAGAACACCGTCTCGGCGATGAAGGGTCGGCCTAATTCGATGAGCCTGGCCCTGGTTGCGGCGGCGACCCTGGCGGCTTCATAGGAGTGCGACACCGGATCGTCCGGCCACCGTTGCCGGGCGATCTCGTCGGCGTTGACGAATTGGCTCCCGGAAAGCAGTGCGGCCAAGGTGAACTCGACAAACGTCGATTTGCCCGCCCCGTTAGGTCCGACGACGAGATCAAGGCGGTTCATCGGGTGGCTGAGGCAATCACTTCCCGCGCCGGGCGGCTCGACGCTTCGACGTCACCACGGTCGAGGTGCCGTCGGGTTGGTATTCGACTAGCTCGCCGGCGTCGCTGAGGGCGACGGTGGTGATGCCGCGCTGGGCAAGAACCTGGCCGTAATTCGAGTGCGCCAGGCTCTCCTGGATGGCCGCTGAAATCTCGGCGTTGAACACCACACCTTCCTCGACGGTTAGCTCGCGCAGTGCGAGCCGGCCGGCCAGAGCGGCTTCTACGCGCTGACGCGCGGCGCTGTGCTGACTGGACACCGCACGTCCGACCCTGGCCCAGTGGTCGAGCTGCTGCTTGGCGGATCGGCTCTGCCGGCGGCCTTCAACGGCCGCGCTGTCCATCAGGTCTGCGGCGACACGGGTGACTCGATCGGTAGCCTCAGCCATGGCTGCCCGTCTGGAGCATCATGTTACAAATGTAGCAGTCTGCTACATCGTGAGCGTGTCGAATGGTTTCTACGTGCGGGCTGGCCGAGGTTGTCCGCGATCGATGCGCGGGGCGTACCCGCTGGACCCGCCGCTCGAGGTAGCGCTGGAATACAGCGCCAATTTGGGCGGGGGCTAGAACGTGTTCTAATAACCCATCGACAGCTTTTGGCGCCTGCAAGGCATCCCAATGACAAGATTGTCGCGGTTACTCAACGTCCCCGCGTTAGCCTCCGTCGCGCAGATACCCGAGGGATCGGTGGTCGACCTGCCCGGCCGGGGAAGCACCTACGTGTATGACTCGGGACCCTCCGACGGACCGACCTACATTCTGTTGCACTCGCTGGCCTGTACCGGGCTGATGACCTGGTACCCAGCGCTGGACGTGGTGCGCGAGTTCGGCCGGGTGGTGGTCTTCGATCAGCGATGCCACGGGCAAGGCATCACACCGCCCCGCATGCTCTTCGAAGACTGCGCCGACGACGTCGCCGCACTGGCCGACGTCCTCGGCATCGACAGCTTCGTGCCGGTCGGCTATTCGATGGGATCGCTGGTCGCCCAGCTGGTGTGGCGCCGGCACCGCGAGCGGGTCGACGGTCTGGTGCTGTGCGCGGCGACAGCAGCGGTCAGCCGCGCCGCATACGAGCGGGTGGGCACCGGGCTCTTCGCGGCACTGCTGGACTCGCTCACCCCCGGGCCACGCCGCTGTGCACCTGCGGGGGCTGCGACGAGCGGACGCTATGCCGATTATCAGTGGGTACTGGGGCAATTCCGCGCGACCTCGCCTGGAGGTATCACGCGGGCGATCGCCGAAGTGGTCCGGTTCGACTCCTCGACGTGGGTCGGCGACATCGATGTTCCCACTGCCGTCGTTGTGACGGGCAAGGACCGCGCGTTCGGCGTGGGGCGGCAGCAGTGGCTGGCTGAGCACATCCCCGACGCCGAGATGTTCACGGTCGATGCGGGCCACGGCGGCTGCACTCTAGCGCCGGCGGCCTTCGTGCCGGGATTGGCGCGCGCGATCGACTCGGTACACCGGCGGCTTCCGACGGCTGATTACGCCAAGCGGGCAATCACGTAGCCCATAGCGGAGGAGCGGCGGTGAAGCGACTCAGTGGTTGGGACGTGCTGATGCTGGCCAGCGAGACTCCCAACGTTCATCAGCACACGCTCAAGATCGCCGTCGTCGACACCAGGGGCTTCGAGGGCACCGCGACGTTCGAGGCATTCCGCGAGGTGTTCCGCTCCCGGCTCCCGGTCCTGGAACCCATGCGCTACCAATTGGTGTCCACGCCGTGGCGTCTGCATCGCCCGATCTGGCGCGACGACGCCGAACCGGACCTCGATTACCACCTGCAGCGGGTGCGGGTGCCCGCACCCGGCGGCCGGCGCGAACTCGACGCCCTGATCGGCACGATCGCCAGCACCGCGCTGGACCGCACCCGCCCGCTGTGGCAGTTCTACTACGCCGAAGGATTGGCCGATGAGCGCGTGGCGGTGATCGGCAAGGTCCATCACGTCCTGGCCGATGGAGTCGCCTCCGCGAACCTGATGGCACGGGTGATGGATTCCGGCGCCGAACCACCGGCGCAACCAGCGCTTGCCCCGCCGACGACCGCAGAAGTGTTGCGCTTCGCGGCCCGCGACCATGCCGCACGAGTTCGGACGCTGCCGTCGGCAATTCGGGACGGCGTCGTCGGCGCCTACCGGCTGCAGCGCCGAGCGCGGCAGCGCCATGAACATCCGGAATTGGCAAGGCAATTCGACCCCGCGCCGACCTTTCTCAACCACAAGCTGACGCCGGGACGAACATTCGCCAGCGCGGCCCTGCCGCTCGCCGAGGTCAAAGCGACCAGCAAAAAGCTCGGCGTCACCATCAACGACCTGGTCCTGACGGTGGCCGCGGGGGCACTGAGACGGCTGCTGCTGAACTACGGAGAACCCGCCGACCGGCCGCTGACCGCCTCGATACCCACCGCCACCGACACCTCGCCGGACCGGATCGCGGGCAACGCCCTGGCCACCATGCTGGTCTCGCTGCCGGTGCAGATCGCGGAGCCGATGCAGCGGCTTCGGCTCATCTCCACTTCGACGCGCATCGCCAAGGAAGATCACCAACTGCTCGGCCCGACGCTGTGGGCCGCTGGCTGGAGTTCATCCCGCCGACCGTCACACGCACGACCTTCGGCTGGATGTCGCGGCGGGAGGCGCCTAACCAGCTTTTCAACCTGATCGTCTCGAACGTCCCGGGACCTCGCGAGCCCGCCCGCATCGCCGGTGCGGTGGTGACCGAGTTCTATTCGGTGGGGCCACTTGCCGCCGGGGCGGCGCTGAACGTCACGGTCTGGAGCTACGTCGATCAGTTGAGCGTCTCGGTGCTCGCCGACGACGCGACGCTGACCGACACCCACGAGGTGACCGATGCATTCGTCGCCGCCTTCACCGAGTTGCGCGACGTGGCGGCCTGCACCAACGTCCCCGCCGGTTAGGGGCGCGAAGTTACTTGGGCGCGTTCGACTTTGGCCGCCTCCTGGCCTCGGTCTTCGCCGTTGCCTTGGCGGCCCCGGTAGTCCGTTTCGCGGGTGCCTTCCTGGGCCGCGAAACCTTTGCAGCGCCCGCGCGCTGAGGTCGCCCGTTGGTCAAAGCACCAGCAAGGGCCGGCTGTTCGCCGCTTGTCGTGGCCAGGTATTGCTTGAGCAGGTCGCGTACCTCTGTGAGCAGGGCCCGGTCTTCCTCGGTGAAGGTTGTCGGATGCGCGGCCGACACCTGGTCGACCTCAGTCTTCCCCTCCCCGCCGTTGATGCCCCAGGCCTGTAGCCAGGCACTGAGCGTCATACGGCTTTGATTGATGTCGGTCGGTCCGAACGGCGGGGTGTTCTCGTCTTCAGCGTATTGATGGGCAAATACGGAAACCCCCGCGGGAACGACCGGCGGATTGTCGGGTCCGGCGCAGCGGGGCACGATGATCTTGACCCCTTTCGGCAGCGACGCCACCGGCAGCAGGTCGGGGTTGGCGTTGAAGTTTATGTAGATGCTCGCGGCTTGCCGATTGACGAAAAGTGCCTGCCCTTTCGTGATGAATTCGTTGACGCCACCGGATTGGTCGCCGCGGATGTCCCACTTCGGGCCGCCGTCCTCGACGTCGACCATGAACGCCAATTCGGGGAAGACGCCGCCGATGGCATCGATGGCGGCCTTGAACGTGCCCCAGTTGTCGAAGTTGGGCACCCAGAAGTGATACGCGATGATCTTCTTCAGCTTGCCCTCGGCGACCATCTGCTTGGCCCGCGTCATGTTGTCGACGAACTTGGTGTCGATGCCCCCATAGCGAGTCGCGGTCGTGGCGCTGGCATCGGCGATCGATGCGCGGAAGCAGACGACCGGATACGGGTAGGACTCGTCAATGCAGCATTCTTGGTACTGGCTGTAGTCACCCCACTTGACCAACGGAATTTCGGGGCCTTCGACTTTGGAGGCATCCCAGTCTTTGGGAAGCTGCCAGTTGTCCCGCATGACGGCGTCCCATTCGGCGGCGTACACCCCGCCATAGCCGAACGCCGGGTTGGGTTTCCAGCCTCTCTGATGCTGCAATTCGGTCGCGGCCTTGGCAGTCGCATCGTCCCAGTGCTTCGTTACCGGTAGACCCAGCTTTTCCTGCCACCGGCCCAGCCCGTCCTTGGCGGCCTGCGAGTCGGTCGCATAGTCCCCCGAGATGCAGTTGTCGGGTCCCTCCAGCGGTCCGTAGTAGTAACCCAGCGGCAAGGGAAAGGCCAACGGATCGGGCGGGCCGAAGATATTGAGGTACCCGTCGCGCAGCCGTTGAGCGAATTGCGCAAAGCGTGGATTGTTCCAAGTGTCGTAACCGCACTGAAAGTGCATTTCATCCTGGTCGCCGGCACCCCAGTCCCGGCCCCAGTAGATGTTTGCCTCAAACAGCGAAAGACCCTGCTGTACTTTGGTGACCTGGTCTTGCGGCATGTCGTATCTGTATTGATTGAGTTCGTCGGCGCACAGATCGATTGCGGTACCCGACAAATGGTTGGAGTTCCACACACTGTCGACCGGATCCCAATACCACCAATTCTGGTGTCCGTCAGGGGGTTCGATGGAGCGTATGTTGCGGTGGAACCACGCGGCCCAGGCGCACAGCACGGTGGCGGCGTCGCCCGCACGTACCACAAGACGAACCTTGTTAGTGCCGGGTACCGACACCGTTTCGCACTCGTCGCGCGAGCATTGCGGCCATCCGTTTTCGGTGATGAGGACCATTTGGGAACCCCCTTTTGGTTGATTTGGCCGGCTGCGACTGCCCGTTTCAGCCGCCGACCGGTCCGTTCTTGCCGACGTAGGTGAGTGCCGTGAGGTTATGGACGCTCCGGTTTTCCCAGGTGCCCCTCACGCAGATAGCGACATTCTTCGGCATCGCCACTCCTCGTACCGCTGAAGTTGGTACGGACAGTTGATATCTTGGCACTCCAGGGTGCGCTGCGACATACCCAAATGTGGGCTGAGTCCGGCGTAGTCGTCCAGTCCCTTAGAAAGCGATATCGCGGACGATATCGCTTTCCGAATCTGACTATTGGTCTGGAGCCCTCAGCGAACTCGGCGCCCAGTCAGTCGAAGATGTCGCAGCGCGGAGGTCGCGGCAGACCTGACGGACTAGCCGGATCGACGAACCACTCATGGCTGAAGATCAAGCCCAGTACGACGGATGGCAGTCGAAGCAACAGACCGAAAAGCCGCGCGTTGCGTCCCTCACCGATCTGCGATCGATGCGCAGCGAGCGCCACGCATTTCTGCCGCGCGAACCGGCGCACATTGATCCGATGGGTAATGGTGGCTCGCGGGGCGTATGCGGTGCGCACCACGTCGCGGTCGTAGGGCGCCGGCAGGCGCAGCAACCGCGCGAGATCCCCTATGCGGCTGAGCAATTCGCGCGGCATCGTCGCTTCGAGCACGCGTGGAGTCGCGGCCAGCTCAGCGGCTCGCTTGCCGACGTGGTGCACCTGCACGTGGTCGCGGTGGCCGTACCCGCCGTTGCTCTGATAGCTGAGCAAGAGCTGCGCATTTTCGGCGCGAAGTATCGCGGCGAGCCGCTGGGCCGCCTCGTCGACATCGGCACGGCCGAACCGGACCCGTCCCGGGGGGTCCGGGTAGAAGTCGGGCCCGTAGCCGCTGTCGGCGTAGCCCAGGCATTCCACCCGGTGCACTCCGAGAACGCCTGCGCTCGTGCGTAGTTCATGCAAGCGGAGGTCGTCGGCCTCGTTGCCCATCCGGCCGTCGGTCGCGGCCACGACGACCACTCGATGCCCGGCCGCCGCCGCTTTCGCGAGCGTGCCGCCGGTGAGGATGACCTCGTCGTCAGGGTGTGCGTGGAAAGCGACGACGGCGGCCATGAATTGCAGTATGCAGTGCTAGGTGAGGTCCGCCGCGACCCGCTCCAATGCAGCGAGATGGTCGTCGACTCCGGCCAGGCCAGCCTTCATGGTGTTCACCGATACGTGTGTGGCGCCCGCGGCTTTCCAGGCCTCGATGTCGGCCTCGATCTTGTCGAGGTCGCCGGTCCAGCTGACGCGGCCTTCCATCCCAAGGGCCTCGGCATCCCGTCCCGCGGCGGTTGCCGCGCGGTGTACCTGCTCACGGGCGTAGTCCAGGCCGGGCCCGGGCTCCATCATCGGAAACCAGCCGTCGCCGAGCCGGCCCGCGCGCTCATAAGCCCGGTCGGACGCCGCACCGAACCACACCGGAATCGGCTGCTGGGTGGGCAGCGGCGCCAGGCCCGCCCCGGTGACCGTGTGGTACTTCCCGGCGAACGTCACCGACCGCTCGGTCCACAGCTTGCGCATCACCTCGACTTGCTCCTCCGAGCGCCTGCCGCGGTTGCCGAACTTCTCCCCGAGTGCCTCGAACTCGACAGCGTTCCAGCCCAATCCCACCCCGAGCCGAAACCGCCCGCCGGTGAGGAGGTCGACCTCGGCGGCCTGCTTGGCCACCAGCACCGACTGTCGCTGCGGCAGGATGATGATCCCGGTGACCAGCTCCAGCGACGTGATCGCCGCCAGGTAGCCGAACATGACGAACGGCTCATGGAATGTTGAGTCGATGTCGTAGGGCCCCCACCACCCCTGGTGGATTTCCGGGTCGGCGCCCACCACGTGGTCGTAGGCCAAGATGTGGGTGAACCCGAGGTCTTCGACACCCTGCCCGTAGGCACGCACGACCGCGGGGTCTCCACCGAGCTCGGTTTGCGGGAAGACGACTCCAATGCGCATTCCGCATTCAACCGCACCGCACCGCGGCTGCTTCCCAGCGGTACCCGGCATATGGTCGAACGGTGACGATCGCGTACGACGAAACGCTGCGTGCGCAGATCCGTGCGCGCTTGGCGGGCCACGACCGCCGCGCCGTGACCGACCCGACCAAACGGCATGCCGCCGTCGCCGTGGTGCTTGTCGATTCGGAGATCGGTGAGGACCGGATCGATCCGGCGCCGGTGCACGAGTGGATCGGTGGCCGGGCGATGCCGGAACCGGGCCTGGACGGCCATATGGTCGACGTGTCCGGTGGTGCCGCATTCCTGTTGTGCCGCAGAACATCTCGGCTCAGCTCACACGCCGCACAGTGGGCGCTGCCCGGCGGTCGACTGGACCCGGGTGAAAGCGTGGTCGAGGCCGCGTTGCGGGAGCTGCACGAGGAGGTCGGCGTGGAGCTGTCCGACTCGACCGTGCTGGGGGTACTCGACGACTACCCGACGCGATCGGGTTACGTCATCACCCCGGTGGTGATCTGGGGCGGCGGGCGGCTCGAGCTACGACCCGCGCCCGCTGAGGTGCTCGCGGTTTACCGGGTGGGGCTGCACCAATTGCAGCGCCCCGATTCGCCGCGGTTCATCGCAATTCCCGAAAGCCCACGGCCGGTCGTGCAAATCCCGTTGGGAAACGACCTCATTCACGCGCCCACGGGCGCCGTGCTGCTGCAACTGCGCTGGCTGTGCCTGGAGGACCGCCACGACCCGGTCGACGAACTCGAGCAACCGGTGTTCGCCTGGAAGTAAGCCGCTACGAGCCAATCCCGTTCAGAGCGGGTGGCAACGGGCCTAAATGCAGGACGCCCAGCCGCTGGGTGGCGCGGGTGAGAGCGACGTAGAGGTCGGCCGCACCGCGCGGGCCGTCGGCGAGAATTCGCTCCGGCTCGACCACCAGCACGGCGTCGAATTCCAGGCCTTTGGTTTGCGACGGGGTCACCGCGCCCGGCACACCAGGCGGCCCGATCACCACACTGGTGCCCTCTCGCTGCGCTTCGCCGCGGACGAATTCCGCTATGGCAGCCGCCAATTCGTCTTCGCCGACGCGCCGAGCCCAGGGCTGCACCCCGCAGGCACGGACCGATTCCGGCGGCTGGACGCCGGGTGCGAACTCGGCGAGCAGTCTCGCGGCGACGGCCATGATCTCCGCCGGGGTGCGGTAGTTCACCGACAGCGACCGGTACACCCAGCGGCCGGGCACATGCGGCTCCATGATCGGACCCCACTGCGTTGCTCCGGCCGCCGAGCGCCGCTGGGCGAGGTCGCCGACCACCGTGAAGGAACGCGCCGGGCAGCGCCGCATCAGCACCCGCCAGTCCATCTCGGACAACTCCTGGGCCTCGTCTACCACGATGTGCCCGTACGTCCAATCCCGGTCCGCCACAGCGCGTTCGGCGAGATCGCGAGTGTCGTGCTCGTGGAAACGCTCGGCCAGGTCCTCGCCGTAGAGCATGTCCGTCGCGAGCAGCTGATCCTCGTCGTCCATCAGATCCTCGCGGTGGATCATCAGATCCAGCACACCGGCGGCATAGGCGGCCTCCTCGGCGGCCTCGGCATCGCGTTCACGGGCAGCGGCTTCGTCCGCCGCCTTGTCGCGGCCCAGCAGATCCACCAGTTCGTCCAGCAGCGCCACGTCCGAGACCGTCCACGCTTCGCCATCGGTACGCAACAGCGCCTGGTCGGCACCCGCCGCGCGTAGCCGCTCCGGCGAGGTGTACAGCGATGCCAACAGTCCTTCCGGTGTCAGCCTCGGCCAGAGTCGCTCGAGCGCGGCATTGAATTGGGCGCTCTCCGCGAGTTCGGTGAGCAGGTCCTCGCGCAGTCGCTCCCAGGCCTGGCGGTCCTGCCGAGTCAGCCAGCCCCGTCCGATGCGGGCTATCGCTCTTTCGGTGAGGACAAACGTGACGATGTCGCTGAACACCGCTCGGGCCTCGTTGTGCGGCAGTCCGCTGTCGCGTGCCTCCTGCCGGGCCCATTCCGCGGTCTCGGTGTCGATGCGCACCTCGACGTCGGACAGCTGGATCGGCAGCGGTTCCTGCGGTAGCCGCTGCCGATCGGCGATCGCTGCCGTGAGCACCTCCAAGATCTGCAGTGAGCCCTTGATCCGTGCGACTTCCGCAGCGTCCTCGGCGGTGATGTGCAGCCCGGGCATCAGGTCGCCGGTGGTCATGAATACCACCTCCGACTCGCCCAGCGACGGCAGCACCCGGCCGATGTGGTTGAGGAACGCATGGTTGGGCCCCACCACGAGTACCCCGTGCCGTTCAAACCGGTCCCGGTGGGTGTAGAGCAGGTATGCGACGCGGTGCAGTGCCACCACCGTCTTGCCCGTGCCCGGGCCGCCCTCGATAACCAGCACCCCGGGGTGATCGAGCCGGATGATCTGATCCTGTTCGGCCTGGATCGTCGCGACGATATCGCGCATCCCCGCACCGCGAGGCGCGTTGACCGCCGCCAAAAGCGCTGCGTCACCACCCTGTTCGCCGCTGGGGCGGCCGAAAAACTCGTCGGTGAAGTCGAGGATCCGACGTCCGCGGGTGTGGAACTGGCGGCGTCGGCGCATATCCTCCGGGCTCGCGGCGGTGGCGACGTAGAACGCGCGCGATGCCGGCGCCCGCCAGTCGAGCAACAGCGGCTGGTACTCGCTGTCGTTGTCGAGAATGCCGATCCGGCCGATGTAGAGGTGTTCGCCCGACAGGGCGTCCAGCCGGCCGAAGCACAGGCCGTCGTCGGCGACGTCCAACCGCTGCATCGCTTTGGCGAGCGCACGCACCCCGGCATCGCGCTCGACCAATGTACCGCCATTCTGTGGATCAATCGGATGCTGCAGGGCGTCCCGGTAGCCCTCCTTGAGTCGCGCGCGTTCGGCGTCGAGTCGCGTGTAGAGATCGGCCACGTAGCTTTGCTCGGACCGCAATTCCTCGTCGTACTTGTGCGTTGACACGTGCCCCCATCTGCGCCGTTTCTCCCTAGGCCAGCGATTGTGCGCCATCAGGGGGGTCTTGCCGCAAGTCCCCGGGTGCGGTATACGGTGGAAAGGGAAATCGCTGAAATATCAGGTCGTCGCGCTGGTGCTGCCGGCCAATAGCGCAGCCGGCCCCGCCGCTTGTACCGGCCTATTCGGCAGAAGCCAGGCCGGGATCAGTGCAGACCCTGCCAGGCACGCGGCAACCACACCCACAACCGCGTACGCGTGTGAGAGGTCGTTCGCGGCGTGGCTCATGAAATCAGCCGGGAAGGCCTGTTGGGGCGGTGCTGAAAGATCTAGTGGCACATCGGTTTTGGCCGGATCGCCGGGCGACGTGGCCGCCCGTTTGACCGCCGAGAGGTACGGGCTGCGGTTGAACTCGGCGGTCAGGATGACCGACATCAGGGCGGCGCCGGTCGAGATGGCTATCGGCGGATTCACACCCATCAATGTCGAACCGCGCGATACCTGGTGCGGTTTGAGCGTCCCGATCGCCGCCCCGGAAATTGCTGGACTGGTGCAGCCCATACCCATCCCCATCAGGGCGAGGGCAACCAGCACCATCGGCCAATAAGCGCAGTGCCGGCTGGCGGCATATGCGAAGACGACCATCCCCGTCACGATCAGCGCGAGGCCGCCGAGTGCCAAATTACGCGGGCCACGTTTGTCCACGAAGTAGCCGGCGATCGGCATGGTCGCCGCCAATCCCAATGCCTGGGGCATCAGATGCACTCCGGATTGCAGCGGTGTCTGCCCGAGCGCTTGCTGCAAATAGCTCGGTATCAGCAAACCGATGCCCGCGGAGGCGGCCAGGTACAACAACATCGTGGCACTGGCCGCCGCGAAGGTTCGGTTACCGAACAATCGCAGGTCGACAAGCGGATGGCGGGGCCGGTACAGCGCATGGAAGAGGAAACCGGCGAGCAGCACACACCCGATCGACACGAAAAAGTACGGATGCCAACTCTGGGTGGTTCCGCGGCGCGGAATCGAGGAGATGCCGTACAGCAGCGTCGCCAGGCTGGGTGACAGCAGCAGCAAGCCGATGAAGTCGAGCCGCTCGGTGATGGCGCGTTCGCCGTCGGGTAAGACCGCCAGCGCAAGTAGGAATACCACCAGGCAGATGGGCGGGTTGATCAAAAAGATCCATCGCCAGCTGAATGAACCGATCAACCAGCCCCCGAGCATCGGAGCAAAGACGGCGGGAAGCATCATGGGCACGGCGAGAACGACCATGAGCCGGCCGATCCGATGCGCGCCGGCCTCCCGGGTCACGATGATGAAGGTGAGCGGCAGCAATACGCCGCCGGCCAGAGCCTGCACCACCCGGAACGTCACCAGCAAGGCAATGTTGGGCGCCGCGGCACACAGCAGTGATCCCACGCCGAACAACACCACCGCAGCGAGGAAGAGTCGCTTGGTGCCGAAACGGTCGGCGGCCCAGCCGGTGAGCGGAATCACCGCCGCCAACGCCAACGTGTAGCCGGTCAGCGTCCAGGCGACAATGGCTGGCGGCGAGCCGAATTGGCGCGCGAAGGTCCGTTGCGCGACGATCACGATCCAGGAGTCCAGATCGGTGATCATTACGCCCAGCACACAAACGGCCGCGATCCTCAACACGCGTGCGTCGAGGCCGTCGGACACGGTGGTGCTTCGACTTGCGTGCATCGAAAATTCTCGTTAATCGCCGCTGGGTGGATCTAAGGTTGGGACAGTACACTTCCTCCCGATGAGCACCAATCCATTTGATGACGAAAACGGCACCTTCCTGGTGCTGGTCAACGACGAGGAACAGCACAGCCTGTGGCCGACCTTCGCCGACGTCCCAGACGGCTGGAAGGTGGTGTTCGGCGAGGCCAGTCGAGCGGAGTGTCTGGAATACGTCGAACAGAACTGGCCAGATATCCGTCCGAAGAGTCTGCGCGACCGGCTCGGGTAGCCGGTATGTCCGTCGTGTCGCGGACGTACCGCAAACTTCGGTTGCCATAGAGTGCGCTTGAAGCGCACTCGTAGGAAGCAGCCCATATGGACCTAGACCGCATCACCCACCCGTTGCGCTTGGCCCGGGGATCACACCAGCCGGGATCCGCCAAAGGGTGCGCCATGAACGCGATTTCTTACATCAACGGCGACGCGCACATCACCGACTTTCCGGCGACTTCGGCCCGCCCGCTGGCCGCCTTCGTTCAGTTGTGCAACGACCTGCTCGCCGGGCCGGACGGCTACTTGTCTCCGCAAGACAGCTTCGTTGCCCTCGACCTCGGCTGGCTGACGGTCGGAACCGCCGAGTCCACCGATCACGTCATGCACATCTGGGTGGACAAACTGCTGACCAGCCCACCGTGGGGTGTCGTGCGATACGCCGGGGATGCTGCGGCTCGGGCGATCAACGACATCGCCGAGCTACATCGCCGGCTCGGCCCCGGCGACATGCCGTCGATCGCGGCCTGGGACAGCGCCGCGCGCACCGCGCGCGACCTCAGCGCGAACATGCCGGTGGGCGCCGAACGATATGCCGTGCGCGCGGCCTACCAGTCGACCTCGCTCGTCGACCCTGACGACGCTGTCACCCTCGATGCCGTGACCGGCAACGCCTTGCGTGCTCACCGAATGGCGATCGGCGAAACCGACCCGCGCCGGATTGTGGAGATCACTCGTCAGGCCATCCGCTCGTGGCGCCGGCTGGCCGGGCTCAGCGTTGTCAGCAACACTCCGATTCCGGTCAAGGGCGTCGTGCAGCGGGTGGGGATAGCCGCTTAGTCAGGCCTGGTCAGGCCTTCCAGCAGAGCGGCGGCAGCGGCGACGCTTACCGCGGGATCAGTCATCTCGGCGGCCACCGCGCGGGCTCTGCTCGTGCAGTGTGGAGTGAGGATGGTACGCAGGTCCGAGACGAGTGAGTCGCGGGTGGTTGCCGAAAAGGCCCGTGCTGCGCCCACTTCCAGTTCTGCGACGGCGGCTGCCCAGAGCGGTTGATCGAGCCAGAACCAGAGGATCAGGGTTGGAACGCCGGCCCGCAAGCCCGCGGCTGTGGTGCCGGCGCCACCGTGATGAACCACTGCGCGGCATGCCGGGAAAACGGCCGAGTGGTTCACCGCGCCGACGGCCATCAGGTGATCGCTCCGGGTTGGCTCGGTCCCGCTGCCGCAAATCAGCGCACGCTCACCCAGCTGCGCGCAGGCCGCCTCGATCATGGCGACGGTCTCGGCGGGCCGCGCCAGCGGAGTGCTGCCGAATCCGAAGTAAATTGGCGCCTTTCCGGCGGCGATCCAGCACAGCACCGTCTCGTCGGCGTCGGTCGGCAACTGCAGCGTCAGTGCGCCGACGAAGGGCCGGCGAGCATCGGGCTGCACCCATTGCCCGGCAGGCTCGGGCAGGCACAGTTCGTCGTACGCCTGTATCTGTAGCGCTGGTGGCACCGGCTGGGCCTCCGGTAATCCGAGTGCGTCGCGCTGAGCGCCTTCCACCGCCGTGGTGATGAGCGGTGCCGCCCCGCCGGAGGCCCAGATCCGCGCCGGGAAGGGGTGCACGGCGGCCAGCGGAATGCCTTGGTATTCAGCTACATTGGCGGCCAGACCTTGTTCGTTGAAGCTGGCCACCAGCAGGTCGGCGCCGGCCGTGAGCGACGTCAGGGTCGCGCTTTTGTCCAGATTGATCAGGCTGACATGCTCAATCACCTCGGAGAGCATGCTGACCGGATTCTGGACCTGCGTTGCGAGCTTGCGAGCCAGATCCGACGCCGGATTCAGTTCCTCCCGCGAATCCGGCCCGTAGGTAGCGGCAATCAGCCCCGCCGACTCGACGAAGCCAACCAGGTTAGGTGGGACCGCCATGCACACGCTATGACCCCGGCGCGCCAGTTCCACGCCGACGGCCGCGCAGGGCTCGACATCACCGCGACTTCCATACGCTGCCAGCACGACTCGCACTTGCCGACCCTAGCCCGCGGATTGGGGCTAGCGGATCGGCAAGCCCGTCAGCGCGCGCGAAATCACCAGGCGCTGGATTTCGCTGGTTCCCTCGAAGATAGTGAAGATCTTGGAGTCGCGGTGCATCCGCTCCACCGGGTAGTCGCGGGTGTACCCGTTGCCGCCGAGGATCTGGATGGCCTCGTCGGTGACATACACCGCGGTTTCGCTTGCCATCAGCTTGGCCATCGACCCTTCGGCCGAGTCGAAGTTCTGGTTGTTGCGGGCCATCCAGCCGGCCCGCCAGACCAGCAGCCGGGCCGCGTCGATGCGGGTTTTCATGTCCGCGAGCTTGAACGCCACCGCTTGGAATTCGCCGATCTTGCGGCCGAATTGTTCGCGCTGGCAGGAATATTCGAGCGCGTACTCATAGGCGGCGCGGGCAACACCGACGGCCATGGCACCGACGGTGGGCCGGGTGCGTTCGAAGGTCTTCATCGCAGCCTGCCCACCGGCGGAGGCACCGGACTTCACCCGGGCGATGCGTGCTTCGAATTTTTCGCGGCCACCCAGGATCGTGTCCTCGGGAATCCGCACGTTGTCGAGAACCACCTCGGCGGTGTGCGAAGCACGGATCCCGTGCTTTTTGAACTTCTGCCCCTGCGCCAATCCCGGGGTTTCCGGCGGGATGACGAAGGTGGCCTGGCCGCGGGTGCCGAGCTCGGGATAGACCGATGCGACGACGATGTGCACGTTCGCGATACCGCCATTGGTGGCCCAGGTCTTGGTGCCGTTGAGAACCCACTCGCGGGTCGCCTCGTCATAGCGTGCCCGAGTGCGGATGGCGCCGACGTCCGAGCCCGCGTCGGGCTCCGACGAACAGAATGCGCCGAGCTTGGGCTCGCCTGGGGTACCGAACATCTCGGGAAGCCAGCGGCCCAGCTGTTCGGGAGTTCCGTTGCCCGCCAACGCCGCCGCGGCCAGCCCGGTGCCCATGATGGACAGCGCGATACCGGCATCGCCCCAGAACAGCTCCTCTAACACGGTGATCATGGCCAACCCGGTCGGCTCGCCGGACTGCTGCCCGAAGAATTCAGGCGAATACAGGCCCACCTTCGCAGCCTCCTGGATAACCGGCCACGGGGTCTCTTCACGCTCATCCCATTCGGCGGCGGCGGGGCGTATGACCTCGGCGGCAAACTGGTGCACCCAGTCGCGCACCTCGATCACGTCTTCGCTCAATTGCAGCGAGAATGTCATGGCTTTACTCCTTGGTGGTCCTTTATTCCTTGGTGGTTAGGTAGCTGACCGTTTGGCTGACCCACGCCTCGAAATAACGCTTCTCATCAACGTTTCCGGGGAGGCGGCCGGTCAGCGCTTGCAGCGTGGCGGCATAGGACAGGGACCCGATTGCAACTGCCGCGGCTGCTTCGGGATCGCGGACGGTCATCCGTCCGCGGTTGTTCGCCTTGCCGAGTTCGTCGGCGAATCGCTGGTAGGCGTTGTCGGTGATCACCTGCCAGGTCTTCTCGTCGAGATCGCCGAGTTCGTCGGGTTCGCGCAGCATGACCTTCAGCAGATCCTCACTCTGCTTCAGGTTGTTCCAGATCAGCTGGCCTGCGGTGCGCACCGCATCCTCGACGGTCTTCGGCCGGCCTGCGTCGTATTCCTCTCGCGCGGCGACCACGCTCTCGATGCGGTGGCTGACCGCCGCCTCCAGCAGCGCACGCTTGGAGGCGAAATGCTTGTACAGCGCGCCCGATCCCGGCGCCAGGCCGGAGGCGCGCTGAATGTCGGCGACCGACGTCGCCGCATACCCCTTAGCGGCAAACAGCTTCAGCGCCTCGGCCAGCAGCCGGTCACGTCCGGAGGCGAGCATGAGTGAGAGAGTACTCACTCACCTTCCATCGGCGCAAACCGATCCGGCTGCGCCGAACGTGCACCCACAGCGAGAAAACCGGCGAAAAATCGCGGTCAGTGCACGCTCGGTGCTCCTAGAAAAAGAACCCGGCGTATGGAGCCTGCGGTACCGCGAAGAGCCGATCGGCCACTACGAGCGCCGCCGGATCGTCGGTGCGGGCCAGTCCGGCGACCGCGAGGCTGCGCCAGTTATGGCCACCGAGCAGCACCGCGCCCAGGCCCTCGATCGTGATATGCACTTCGGCGGGCCGGGTGCTCGATTCGGCACCGTCGGCGCTGATGGTGAACCGGCCCGAATTTCGCAACACCGGATCGTCGACCGCGATAGTAACGGCGCCCTCGCCCGCATAGCTGCGCGCCGACAGCGCCGTTGCGACGTCGATGACGCGCAGCCACGTTTCGTCGTGCACCGCGGTGATCTTCGCGGCACGGCGGTCGAGCAGCAGGGCCGGCAGCGGATCGTCGAGCGGCAGCATCCAGAACACCACGCGGTCAATGAGATCCAGGCCGAGCAGGAAGCGCAGCAACCCGAGATAGGCCTCGGTGGTGGGGGCGAAGAAATCCTCGACCACGATGGTCCGCTGATCGCTGACGAACCACGTGCCGGTGTCGGTGGGGCGGTAGCGGGCGAAGCCGGATTCGGCGCCCGGCTCGCCGTGCACTGCGATATATGAAGGGCCCGGCGATGATTCGGTGCGCAGCTGCAGACTCTCCCACCACGCCTGCGGGCGGTCAACCGTTCCGGCCCGGCACGGGCGATTCTCCCGGTAGATCCTGGGCAGCAGATCCCACGCCTGCGCGGCCTCGATGAGTCGCACCCGCCCGCCGGCTTCGACTCCTGGCCGCAGCTTTGCCCGCGCCGCCTGCACCTCGATACTTTGCACCGAATTGGCGACGCCATAGCCGTAGCGACCATAGATGGTCGCCTCCGACGCGCGCAGTGTGGCGACCACCTCACCGCGCGCAGCGAAGTCGTGTAGCTGGTGGTGCACCAGTCCGGTGGCGATACCGCGCCTGGTGAACGACGGCAGTACGCCGATGTGTGTCACGCCGGCGTGGGCCACGGTGGCTCCGCCCGGCAACGTCAGTCGGCCGGTTATGGCGTCAGCGGTGCCGATCAATTTGCCGTCGACGAATGCACCGATTGTGCGGCCCGGTTCGAGGAGCTGCGTGATCTGCCCCGGCGGCAGATTCGGTAGTGGCGGCAAGCCGACCATCGCCGCGCGAAACACTTTGGCGGCAGCCAGCAGGTCGTCTTCGCTGTCCAGAACCCGGATATCGGTGCTCACCCGGCAAATGTAATCGCCGACGGCGGCCGGCACGCCTTAGCGGATGTCGAAGTGCCCGGGCTCCGGGTCGGCCAGCATGGCCGTCAGCGTCGCGCGGTCATACGGCCACAGATCGATGGTGTTGTTTTCGGTGCGGTACCAGGAGTTGCAGCCGGTATTCCAGACCGTGGGCGTCATGGCCGCGGCCACCGCGGCGTTGAATTCGTCGGTGGCCTCCTCGGTCACCTCGATCGAGGTCGCCGTGCCGGCGCGCAGCATGTCCAGGAACCGCGCGATGTAATTGGCAGTCCGTTCGGCCGAATACTGCAGAGAGATGGATCCGGTGGGCGAGTTCGGACCCAGCACGGTGAACAGGTTGGGGAATCCGGGGATAGCGGTCATCCGGTATGCCCTCGGGCCGCCGGCCCACGCCTTATCGATGGTCAGGCCGTCACGGCCGGTGATCTCCATGGGCCGCATGTAGTTGTGCGTCTGAAATCCGGTGGCCAGAATGATGACGTCGACGGGCCGGTCACGGCCGTCGGCGGTGCGAATGCCGGTGGGTGTCACCTCGGTGATCCGTTCGGTCACCAGCTCAGCGTTGTCGGATTGTATTGCGCGGTAATAGGTTCCGGACACCACCTGCCGTTTGCACAGCGGCTGGTAGTCGGGGGTCAACCGGCTGCGCAGGTCTGGGTCGCGGACCTGCAGGCGCAGGCAGAGCCGGGCGTAGGCCTGGACCGTGCGCCGGCGCCACGACGGCCTGGTGGTGACGTCGGCCAGAATTCCCGAGCCCCACAGCAGGCCCCGGTACAGTGCCTCGTGCGCCCTGGGCCAACGGGTCAGCGCCGCGCTGAGAAAAACGCTCTGGCGCAACGACATCGGCGCCCAGAGAATCCACTGCGGGGAGCGGACGTAGTGGGCGATGGCCGCCGCGCTCGGCTGCAGCGCGGAAACGATTTGCACACCTGTGGATCCGGTGCCGATGACCGCGATTCGCTTGCCGCACAGATCAAGCTCGTCGTCCCAGCGCGCGGTATGCACCACCGGGCCGGCGAACTCGTCGAGGCCGGGAATGTCCGGGGTCGCCGGGTGGTGGAGCACTCCGGTGGCGCAGACGACGACGTCGGCGACGATCTGCTCGCTGCCGGTGGTGGTCAATGTCCAGCTCGCGGTGTCAGCACACCACTGTGCGGCAACGACTTCGGTGTTCAACCGGATGCGATCGCCCAAGCCGAGCGAATCCACCACCTCGCGGTGATAGCGCTGGATGTCGCGGCCGTCGGCCCAGACGTGCGACCAATCGGGCTTCGGTGCGAAACCGAATTGGTAAAGCTGAGAGGGCACGTCGCAGGTGAGGCCGGGATAGTGGTTCCAGTGCCATACCCCGCCCACGTCGGACGCCTTGTCCAGCACGGTGACGTCGGTGCAGCCACGGTGGGTGAAGATGTGCAGCGCGGTGATTCCGGCCAGACCGGCGCCGATGATGACAACCCGCGGCTCTCGGCTCATCCGCTGATCCCGCTTCTCATAGCTGCGTTCGGATCGGGGTCATAGCCGGTACCGGTGGTCGATGATCGTCAACGCATGCTCAGCCCAGCGAATGTTCTCCTCCTCGAACGAGATTCCGCGCAGCAGCGTCAGGTAGGGGCCCACTCGCTCTGCCTCGGCGAGGAAAGCCCCTTCGGTACGGCCGTCAAGCATGCGGGCCCGAAGCCGTTCGTAGCGTTGCAGTTTGGCGCTGGCCCAGTGAAGTCGTCCGGCGATGAAGTCGCGGACCGCTTGCGTGTCACCGGCGTCGGCGGCTTGGACTTTGACCAGCAACTCATCACGGATCACCGACGGCTTGGGTGCCCGCGCGGTGAACTGCCGGATCGCCTCATGGCCGGCCTCGGTGAGCGTATACATCCGCTTGTTCGGCCGGCGTTCCTGGTGAACGACGCGTGCGGAGATAAGGCCTTGTTCGGCCAGCCGGTCGAGTTCGCGATACAACTGCTGCGGGGTGGCCATCCAGAAGTTCGCCACCGACGCATCGAAGCCCTTGGCCAGGTCGTATCCCGACGATTCGCCCTCGAGCAGCGCAGCCAGCACGGCGTCTCGCAGGGACATCGGGCGATCATATAACCATGCACCTATTCAACAAAGTGATTAATCACCTATGGACACGTCCGGGGTGTGGCGTCTAACTTGTCCACATGCATCCATTCCGTAAGGCGGTCGAAGCGCGCGATGAGGCGGCCGTCCAGGCGATGTTGGCCGACGACGTCGTATTCACCAGCCCGGTGGCGTTCAAGCCGTACGTCGGCAAGCCGATCACCGCAGCCCTGCTGAGCGGTGTGTTGCGGGTCTTCGAGGACTTTCACTACATCCGGGAGATCACCGACGCCAACGGCCGCGATCACGCGTTCGTCTTCGAAGCCGGGATTTCGGGCTCGCCGGGGGTGAAGATCACCGGCTGCGATTTCCTGCACTTCAACGACGACGGCCTCATCGACGACTTCATGGTGATGGTCCGGCCGCTGTCGGGTGCAACCGCACTGTCCGAGGCGATGGGGGCCCAGTTCGACCGGATTCAGCAAGAGGCGCTCGAATTCGCCGCGCAGGCAGGCTGACCATGAGAATCGGATTGGGCATCAACTATGCCGGCGGCTTCAAGGATGTCGCCGCCGAAGTGGCGGACCTGGAACGGGCCGGCCTCGATATTGTCTTTGTCCCCGAAGCGTATTCGTTCGACGCGGTGAGCGCGCTGGGCTACCTGGCCGCAAGCACCGAACGCGTCGAGTTGGCCTCGGGCATCCTGCAGCTCTACACCCGGACACCCACGCTGACCGCGATGACCGCGGCCGGTTTGGACTACGTCTCCGACGGCCGGTTCACCCTCGGTCTGGGTGCCTCCGGCCCCCAGGTGATCGAGGGTTTTCACGGTGTGCCCTACGACGCCCCGATCGGCCGCACCCGGGAAGTGATCGAGATCTGCCGTCGGGTGTGGCGCCGCGAGACTCTCGACTACCAGGGCAAGCACTACACGATTCCGCTGCCGGCCGGGCAGGGCACCGGGCTGGGCAAGCCGCTGAAGCTCATCAACCACCCTGTGCGGGAACGCATTCCGATACTGGTGGCCGCGCTCGGACCCAAGAACGTCGAACTGGCGGCCGAAATCGCCGAAGGCTGGCAACCGATCTTCTATCTGCCGGAGAAGGCGCAGGACGTGTGGGGCGAGTCGCTGGCCACCGGCCAGGCCAAGCGCGATCCGGCGCTGGGCCAGCTCGAGGTGTATGCCGGCCCGGCGCTGGCCATCGGCGAAAACGTCGAATCCCTAAGGGAATTCGTCAAACCCCACTTGGCCCTCTACATCGGCGGAATGGGCGCCAAGGGCAAGAACTTCTATCACACCCTGGCCACCAAGTACGGGTACGGGCCGCAGGCCGACCGCATCCAAGAGCTCTACCTCGCCGGCGACAAGGAGGGTGCGGCCAAGGTGGTACCCGACGAGCTCGTTCGCGACGTCAACCTGATCGGCACCCGCGAGTTCGTCAAGGAGCGAGTGGCGGCGTTCCGCGCGGCGGGGGTCACGACGCTGAACGTGACGCCCATGGCGGGGTCACCAGCGGAGCGGGTCAAGCTCATCGAGGAGTTGCGTCAACTCGTTGACTAGCCGATGAACCGATTCGCATTCACCCTCGCATTGCTGGTTGCGCTGTCGGGATGCGCGGCCGATCCGGTGAACAGCCGACCGGCCCGAGCGGCGGTCGCAGCGGGCGACTTCAGCGGTTCGGTCGACATCGGCAACGGGCGGCACCTTTATCTCGAGTGTCGCGGAAAGGGCAGCCCGACAATCATTTTGGAGTCTGGCTACCACAATGCGTCGGATCTGTGGGGCGTGTCCGATGCTGCCGCGCCGGCGGTAGGACCGGCCGTGTTGCCCGCGCTTGCAAGGCAGCATCGGGTGTGCGCATACGACCGGCCTGGAACCTTGCGCTCGTCCACCCCGCCCACGATTACCGACCGCAGTTCGCCGGCGCCGATGCCACGCACCGCGCAAGACGTCGTTGCCGACCTGCATGCGTTGCTCGGTGCCGCTCGGCTGCCGGGGCCGTACATCCTGGTCGGGCACTCGCTGGGTGGCTTGTTCGTCCGGCTGTACGCGCAGACCTATCCCGCGCAGGTGCGCGCGCTGGTATTCGTCGACGCCTTCGCCGTCGAGATTCCGAGCCTGATGGAATCCGACTGGCCGGCTTATCGGCGGGCGCTGGATGGCCCGTTGCCGCAGTTCGCCACCGCGCCGTCGTTCGAGCTAGTCGACATCGACACCAGCGTCGAGCAGGTGTCCGCCGCTGCTGCGTTCCCGCCCATCCCTACCGCGGTGCTCACCAGAACCGAGCCCTTCATCATTCCCCCGGACGTCCCGACCGAAAAAGGCCCGCAGTTAGAACAGGCATGGCGTGACGGTGCTGCCGATCTCGTCGCACTGCGGCCGCAAACACCACACATCGTGGCCGCGGGCAGCGACCACTTCATTCAGATCCACCAGCCTGACGTGGTGGTGGCCGGCGTCGAGCTGGTAATACAGAGGTCGGCAGGGAGCCACTGATGTCCGATGTGAAAGTTCACCATCTCAACTGCGGCACCATGAAAATGCCGGGAGCGTCGCTGGTGGCCCATGTGCTCCTAGTCGAAACGCAGAACGGGCTCGTGCTCGTCGACACCGGCTTCGGCATCCAGGATTGCGAAAACCCAAGCAGGATTGGTCCTTTCCGGCATTTCCTGCGGCCGGTATTGTCGCGCCAGGAGACCGCAGTCCACCAGATTGAAGAACTCGGCTTCGACCGCAGCGACGTACGGCACATCGTCATCACCCACTTCGACTTCGACCATATCGGCGGTATCGCCGACTTCCCATCCGCCCAAATTCATGTCACCGCGGCCGAAGCGCTGGGCGCCGTGCACGCACCCTCCGCGCGGGAGAAGCTGCGTTACCGCAGCGGGCAATGGGCGCATGGGCCCAGCCTCGTCGAGCACGGCCCAGCCGGCGAATCATGGCGAGGTTTCGCCGCCGCGAAACCCCTCGACGCCATCGATCCAGGGGTCGTGCTGGTTCCCATGCCCGGCCATACGCGTGGCCACGCCGCGGTCGCGGTCGATGCCGGCCACCGCTGGATCCTGCACTGCGGCGACGCCTTCTACCACTCCGGCACCATCGACGGGCGCTCGCGCGTGCCGCGCGTGCTGAGCGCTCAAGAAGCGATGTTCGCCTTCGACCGCAAACAGCTTCGCGCCAACCAGGACCGCTTGACCGAGCTGTACCACCGCCAAGAACCCGGCCTGCTCATCGTGTGCGCACACGACCCGGGGCTCTACGCGCGGGCCCGCGACAGCCAGCATGCGGCGTAAAGCGAGCTAGAGCGACTCAGCGCGGGGGTCTTCCCAGCCCTTGTCGCCGGTCAGCACGGCATTGAACGTCTTGCTCGGCCGCATCACCGCCGCGGTCTTCTCCGGGTCGGGAAAGTAGTAGCCCCCGATGTCGGCCTCTTGGCCCTGGACCTCATTGAGTTCGCGCACAATGACCTCTTCGTTCTCGGCCAACTTTTCGGCGAGCGCGGCGAAGTGCTTCTGCAACTCCTTGTCCTCGGTCTGCGCGCCGAGTTCCTGGGCCCAGTACAGGGCCAGGTAGAACTGGCTGCCCCGATTGTCGAGCTCACCAGTCTTGCGCGACGGGCTCTTGTCGTTTTCCAGCAGCTTGCCCGTCGCCGCGTCGAGGGTCTTGGCCAGAATCTTGGCGCGCTCGTTGTCGCTCTTGCGGCCCAGGTCCTCGAAACTGACGGCCAGTGCCAGGAATTCGCCCAGCGAATCCCAGCGCAGGTGATTCTCTTCCACCAGCTGCTTGACGTGCTTGGGCGCCGAACCGCCCGCCCCGGTTTCATACATCCCACCGCCGGCCATCAGCGGCACGATGGACAGCATTTTGGCGCTGGTGCCCAGCTCCAGGATCGGGAACAGGTCGGTGAGGTAGTCGCGCAAGATGTTGCCGGTGGCCGCGATCGTGTCCAGCCCGCGGATCAGCCGTTCGATCGTGTAACGCATGGCGCGCACCTGCGACATGATCTGGATGTCGAGGCCTTCGGTGTCGTGCTCCTTCAGGTAGGTCTTGACCTTCTTGATCAGCTCGTTCTCGTGCGGCCGGTAGGGGTCCAGCCAGAACAGCACGGGCATGCCGGAGAGGCGGGCGCGGGTCACCGCCAGCTTGACCCAGTCGCGGATGGGTGCGTCCCGAACTATCGGCATGCGCCAGATGTCGCCGGCTTCGACGTTCTGGGTCAGCAGCACCTCGTCGGTGTCCACGTCGACGATGTTGGCGACGCCGTCCTCGGGGATCTCGAAGGTCTTGTCGTGCGAGCCGTACTCTTCGGCCTGCTGTGCCATCAGGCCGACGTTGGGGACGGTGCCCATGGTCTTGGGATCGAAGGCGCCGTTGGTCTTACAGAAGTTGATCAGTTCCTGGTAGATGCGGGAGAAGGTGGATTCCGGCATCACCGCTTTGGTGTCCTTGGTCCGTCCGTCGGCGCCGTACATCTTGCCGCCGGCGCGGATCATGGCCGGCATCGAAGCGTCCACGATCACGTCGCTGGGCGAGTGGAAGTTGGTGATTCCCTTGGCCGAATCCACCATCGCCAGCTCCGGACGATGCTCATGGCAGGCGTGCAGGTCTCTGATGATCTCGTCGTGCTGCGAGGCGGGCAGCGACTCGATCTTGTCGTAGAGATCCACCATGCCGTTGTTGACGTTGACACCGAGTTCGTCGAACAACTGCTGGTGCTTGGCGAAGGCGTCCTTGTAGAAGACCTTCACCGCGTGCCCGAAGACGATCGGATGCGAAATCTTCATCATGGTGGCCTTGACGTGCAACGAGAACATGACGCCGGTCTTGCGGGCGTCTTCCATCTGCTCTTCGTAGAACTCCACCAAGGCTTTCTTGCTCATGAACATGCTGTCGATGATGTCGCCCTCGAGCAGTTCGACCTTGGGCTTGAGCACCAGCGTTTCACCGCTCTTGGTCTCCAGTACCATCTTCACGTTGCGGGCGCGATCCAGCGTCAGCGACTTCTCGCCGTGGTAGAAGTCGCCGTGCTTCATGGTCGCGGCGTGAGTACGGGAGGCCATCGACCACTCGCCCATGCTGTGTGGATGCTTGCGGGCATACTCTTTGACCGCCTTCGGCGCGCGACGGTCCGAATTGCCTTCCCGCAGTACCGGATTCACCGCGCTACCCAAGCAGTTGGCGTAGCGGTCCCGGATCTTCTTCTCCTCGTCGGTCTTGGGATCCTGGGGGAAGTCGGGCAGGTCGTATCCCTTGCTCTTCAACTCCTTGATGGCCGCGACGAGCTGGGGCACCGAGGCGCTGATGTTCGGCAGCTTGATGATGTTGGTTTCCGGCTTCTGCGTCAGCTCGCCCAGCTCGGCAAGGTTGTCGGGCACCCGCTGCTCGTCGGTCAGACGATCGGGGAACTCGGCCAGGATGCGGGCTGCCAGCGAGATGTCGCTGGACTTGATCGTGATGCCTGCCGGTTCGGCGAAGGCGCGGACGATCGGCAGAAAGGCGTAGGTCGCCAGCAGCGGCGCCTCGTCGGTCAGCGTGTAGATGATGGTCGGCTCGGCGCTCATGGTTGTTCTCCCGGCGTCACTGTCGGTCAAGATTGGCGAAGGGGTCCGTACGGATTGCCTGTTCGACCTTACTAATGATCCACCGGTGCTGTGCGTCCGCGGCCAGCTTTCAGCGCACAGCCTCGCCGTTTGGCGGCGGTTTCCAGAGCAGCGCAAGCACGGCGGCGACGTCGAGGTCGTCACGGTCCTTGACTGACGTCCAGCGCTCGAGCGCGGTGGCGGCGCCTACCGCCATGTCGCCGGGAAGCCCGGCGGCGCGCAACGCCTCGTCGGCCTCACGCATTTCCGGTGCCCATCGCCAGGCGCGGGCCGCGGCGGCGCGAAATGCGTCGGTGTCGGCAAGCGGGCGGCTGTGCAACAGGTCGGCCTCCCGGGCCAGGTGGTCTTCAACGCCGTGCCGCTGGGCCAGGGCGTGGGCGACGGCGCCCAAGACCCGACTGGCCTTTTGATAGGACGCGTAGGCCATCTTCAACGCTGACGCCTGGCCGATGTCGCCGGGCAGCGTGACGACCTCGAGTGCGGTGCCTTCGAAGAGCCGCGCGATCCGTTCCGCATGGCCGCATACGTAGAGGCGGGTGGTGCCCGGTGTCATCGGCGGCTCGCCGATGATTGCGCCGTCGGCGAGCAGCGCCGTCGGCAATGCGGCCGCGACCCGTTGCATCCGGGCCGGGGCGATCGCGTTGGCGTCGAGGTAGACACCGGTGAAGGCGCTTTCGGTGCTTTCGGCAACCAAGCGAGCCACGTCCTCGGCGTGCGCGGGTGGGCAGATCGACACGACGATGTCGCTGCCGTCGAGCGCGGCAGCCAGCTCGGCGCATTCGACCAGGTCCGCGTCCTTGGCGCGCCTACCCGTTTCGGCGCTGCGGCCGGCGGCAACCCACCGCACGATCGCGCCGCTACGCCCTGCCTGGGCACCCACCGCGGCGCCCATCGAACCGGGATGCAACAAGGTCACGACTGTCATCGCGGCTGCCCGGCGCGCAGGCCGTCGAGGGCCACCTCAGTGACCCGTTCGGCGATCTCGGCGTTATAACCCTGCATCGCTTGGCAGCCGACCAGCAGCGCCTTTACCTCGGGCACTCCCACATCTGGGCGTGCGGTACCCGCGTCCTGGGCCGCGCGTAGCAGTTCGGCGAGCAGGCTCAGGAAGTCCTGCTCAGCCTCGGGAACGGTGCTGTTGATGTCGATCCCGAGGCCGGCCAGCGCCTCGACAAGGCCGCGGTCGGTGGCGCCCCACTGCAACACCATCGAATGCAGAAACGCAAACAAAGCCTGGCCGGGCTGCTCGGACTTGAGCAAGGCGCGGCCCTCGCCGATGATGCGGCCCATCCGGTCGGCGATCACCGCCTGGAAGAGCGCCTCCTTGGTGGGGAAGTGCCGGTACACGGTGCCGGCGCCGACGCCTGCGCGCCGGGCGATCTCGTCGATCGGCACCGTCAGACCCTCGGCGGCAAAGGTCTCATAGGCGACCTCCAGCACGCGCGCCCGGTTACGGGCGGCGTCTGCGCGAACCGGCCGACCGCATCGACCCAACTTTCACCCCTGGAGTACACGTGTTGACAAAACGGGGCGCACGTTCCGTATAGTCGGAGCCAAGCGGAGCGCTCGCCCCGTTTATCGCATCATAGCGAGGAGTCCCTCATGACCAAATGGACCGCCGACGACATTCCGGACCAAACCGGCCGCACCGCCGTCATCACCGGCGCGAATACCGGCCTTGGCTTTGAGACGGCCGCGGCGCTGGCCGCGCACGGCGCCCGCGTCGTGCTGGCCGTGCGCAATCTCGAGAAGGGCAAGCAGGCGGCGGCCCGGATCGCCGCGGCCACCCCGGGAGCGGAAGTCGAATTGCAGGAGCTCGACCTGTCCTCACTGGAATCGGTGCGTGCGGCCGCGGCGCAGCTGCGCGACGATCACGACCGCATCGACCTGCTGATCAACAACGCCGGCGTGATGTACACACCAAAGTCGACCACCGCGGACGGCTTCGAAATGCAGTTCGGAACAAACCATTTGGGCCACTTCGCATTCACCGGCCTGCTACTGGATCGGCTGTTGCCCGTGCCGGGTTCGCGGGTGATAACCGTCAGTAGCATCGGCCACCGTATCCGCGCCGCGATCCATTTCGACGACCTGCAGTGGGAACGCCGCTACAGCCGGGTCGGAGCGTACGGGCAGGCCAAGCTCGCCAATCTGCTGTTCACCTACGAGCTGCAGCGCCGACTGGCGCCGAGCGGCACCACCATCGCGGTGGCCGCCCACCCGGGTGGCTCCAACACCGAGCTGATGCGCAACCTGCCGCGGGTGCTCGTCGCCGCGAGCGCAGTGCTTGGCCCGCTGTTCCAAGATCCCTCGCTGGGTGCCCTGCCGCAGTTGCGGGCCGCCACCGACCCTGAGGTGCTCGGCGGCCAGTACTTCGGGCCCGATGGATTCCAGGAGACGCGGGGTTACCCGAAAGTCGTGGCGTCCAGCCGGCAGTCGCATGACGCCGGGCTGCAGCGCCGGCTGTGGACGGTCTCCGAAGAACTCACCAAGGTGGTCTATCCCGTCGGCTGATTCAGGCGGCGGCTTCGGCGTGAATGTTTCTGGCGCCCTTGACATTCCGTAGGCCTGAGCAATTCACGCAGCCGATGCACCCGACGCAGTCGGTACATCGCACGCACCCGATGCAGGCCACGCATCGGGTGCAGGCGATGCAGCCCAAACAGGCAACGCATTCGCGGACGGCGACACACAGCACGGTCAACAGGCTGCTGATCACCGCGACGCTGCCCGCGGTGGCCGCCGACCCGGCGACCGCGACGCTGCCCGCGGTGGCGACCGATCCCGCAACTGCCACGCTGCCCGCGGTGCTGGCCGACCCGGCCACCGCGGCGCTGCCGGCGACTGCGACCGATCCCGCTACGGCGACACTGTCCCGGACCGCTATCGAGCCCACGACAACGTCAGCGGCCTCACCATCGACTACCGGCGTATCCCACGCAACTGTCATAGGCCTCATCATCTCAGGCAGATGCTGCGGCCGCGTGTGTCCCGGCTCGCCGGCCGGCGAAGACGCAGTCGGACAGCGATAGCCCGCTGACGTAGGAGTTGGAGCAGATGCCGGTGGCAGTGCGTCCGGCGCTGAACAGGCCGGGAATCCGCTCGCCCGCTCCATTGAGCACCGCGCCGGTGTCTTCGTCGACCCGGATGCCACCCAGGGTAAGCATCGGAGTGGGGTTGAGCAGACTGGGCCGCACCGAGATGTTCAGCAGCGTAAAGGGCGGTTGCGAGATGCGCCGGACGAACTCGGCGGGCTTGCCGGCCGGATCCGGTGTCCCGTTGTCGATCGCATCGTTGTGCGCCGTGACCGTGGCCAGCAGTCCCTCCGGATCGACGCCGGCCGCCTGTGCGACCTCGTGTAGCGAGGCGCGTCTGACGGAGTCGAGGGACATCAGCGCTGCCGACTGCGCACGCTGAAACCACAAGGGCTGCTGGATCATTTGGCGCCGGGCTTCGCGCATCAGCGCGGCGTCGGCCAGAATCCAGCCCTTGCCGTTGTGGTTTCGCACCATGGCTTGTCCGACGGCGGCGCCGTAACGGCTTTCGTCGATGATGCGTTGGCCCTGCGCATCGACGATGATCGCGCTGATGAATGCGCTCGGCGGCGTGATGAAGCGCCACGCCGAAATGTTGTCCATCCGCTCGGTCACCGCTCCGACGCTCTGCGCCAGCGCGATGCCGCTGCCGTCGTCGCCGCTGGTGCCCAGTTGCAGCCCGTTGAGGTATTGCGGCGCGAACCGATGCACCCATTCGGTGTTGGCGATGAACCCGCCGGCGCAGACGATCACCGCGCGCTGCGCGTTGATGCGCAATGTTTGGGCGTAGCGCCGTTCCAGCTTGCGCAGTCGGTGTTCCAGCACGCGCCGCAGCGGCGGGTAGTAGACGCCGGGTTTGGCCGATATAGCCGACAGCTCGGCATATAACCTGCGGATCCGCGGCGGCGCGTAGCTCATTGTGCTCGTTTCGACCCCGCTGACACGCCCGGCCGGATCCTGGATCAGACGGGTCGCGGTGGTATGTGGGAGAAGCCGGACGCCAAGGGACAGTGCGGATTTGGCCAACGGCTCATACATCTTCTTGCCGGAGGTGCCCTTTCCCTTCACCCGATGGCCGCGCTGCACCGGCGGGGTGTGGCAGCGGAAGGCCCCGGCGTTCTCGCTGCCCGAGTGGTACAGGTAGTAGCGATTGTTGGGAAACGAGGTCTTATAGGGGCACAGGGTGGAGTCGAACGGCACGCCGTACTTGATCAGCCAGTCGATCATTTCGGGGCTGCCCTGCACGAAGGATTCCAGCGTCTTCGCGCTGACGGCGTCGCCCACTTCGAGCCGCAGGTAGGTCAGCATCTGCTCGGCGCTGTCGCTGACCCCGGCCTGCCGCTGGATTGCCGTGCCTGCGCCGGCGTAGATGATGCCACCCGACATTGCGGTGGCGCCGCCACCGTTGGCACGGTCCACTGCGATGACGTCGGCACCTTGCTCGCGGGCGGCGATCGCGGCGCACACACCGGCCGCGCCGAAGCCGATCACCACCACGTCAGCCGATTGGTCGGTGGTCATTCCGTCACTGTATCGGCGATGTCGATGACCACCGCGGTGATGTTGTCCGGCCCGCCCGCATTGTTGGCGGCGTCGATGAAAGCCGCACAGGTATCGTCGGGATCGCGCTGCTCATCCAGTATCCGCACCAGGCCCGCTTCGTCGACCACTCCGGATAGGCCGTCGCTGCACAACAGAATACGGTCGCCCGCGTGCAAATCCACGGTGGCCGAATCGGCCAGCGCGTGCGGATACATCGCGAGGTGCCGGCTCAGCGTGTTACGGGCCGGGTGGCCGTCGGCGTCCTTGATGTCGACTTGGCCCGCGTCGATCAAATCCTGCAGCACGGTGTGATCGCGGGTAAGCCGCTGTAGTTGGTGTTCGCGGTACAGATAGACGCGGCTGTCTCCGAGGTGTGCGATCAATGCTCGCGCACCCGTGATAACCACCGCCACCACCGTGCTGCTGGCCCCGGACGCCCGCGGATCGGTGGTGGCGTAGGCGCGAAAGTCGTCGGAGAACTCCGCGACGGCACGGCCCAGCATCTCGGCTGCGTCAGGATCGTCCTCTGCCGACTTGAGGTGGCGCGCAACATATGTCGGCAGTAATTCGATCACCAGCGCAGCGGCAAGAGCGCCATCGGTGCTGCACGCCACACCGTCGGCGACCATGAAGAGATTCTGGTCGGCATCGGCGCCCCAGCGGTCCTGATTAGTGGATCGCAGCCGCCCGATATCACTGCGCCCGGCAAACCGCACGGATTCGTCCACCGCTACATCATTACCGAGACGGTGCCGCGAGTCATGCGTTCGGACGGCGGAGATCACGGGAGTGCTCTTTTCACGAGCAGGCCGACCGGCGGCGACCCTCGGTGTCGAATTCGATGGGCAGGGTGGTGGGTCCGCCCAGCGCGTTCACCGGTCGCCATGGTGCGGGTCCGGTGCGGCGGGCGTTGGGCATGCGCCGGGTCATGATCCTCAGCGCTTCGGTTAATTCGAGACGGGCGAGATTGGCACCGAGGCAATAGTGCATGCCGGCGCCGAAGGTCTGGATCGGCGGCACACCCGTGCGGCGGATATCCAGACGGTCCGGATTGTCGTAGACCGCGGGATCGCGGTTGGCCGAACCGGTGTTGATCACCACGATCGTGCCGGCCGGGATTGTCACGCCGGCCAGTTCGACATCTTCGGTAGCTGCGCGCAGCGTCACGAAGGTCACCGGTGAATGGCGGATCAGCTCCTCGACGGCTCGGGTTGCCAGCTCTGGATGCTGGCCGAGCAGCGCCCACTGCTCGGGGTGATCGCACAGCACGTGCGCCGCCGCGCCCAACTGGTGACGGGTGGTGTCGGTGCCGCCCAACAGCAAGGCGGCCACCAGCATGCGGAGTTCGTCGGCGCTGAGGCGGTCCCCGTCGTCTTCGGCGTGGATCAACTCTGAGATCAGGTCGCCGGTCAGGGCGTGCCGCCGCCGCGCGACCATGTCATCGATATAGGCGTCGAGGGCATCCCAGGCGGTGAGGATCGCCGGCGTTGCGGCGGCGGCTTCCCAACTGAAGGCCTTGAGGATGTCATCGGTCCAGTCGGAGAACAGTTCCCAGTCGGCGGACGGCGCGCCCAGTAAGGCACAGATGACGGGGATCGGGTATTGGCGGGCAATGTCGGTGACGACGTCGCAGGCGCCGCGGGCACTGTTGCGGTCGACAAGTTCGGTGATGATCTCGGTGATCGTCGTGCCCAGCCGCGTGGTCGCTGCGGGTGTGAACGCCTTGCTGACAATTTTTCGCAGGCGCCGGTGTTGTTCCCCGTCGAGGCTGAGAATGTTTGCGGCGACCCGGTCCCACAACGGGCCTGACGTAATGCCTTGGGCGGCAAGGAACATTCCCTGCGGCACCCGAAAACGACCGTCGCGCAGCGTCATTCGCACAAGATCGTACGTGAGTAGCTCGGGCCCATACGGTCCCATCGCGATTGGCGACTGCTCGCGGGCCTGACGGATGATGGCGTGGGCGTCGTCGGGGTGTTGTGCCTGTCCGTAGTTGATTGTCGGCAGCCCGGCATTGAAGACGCTCGGGCGGTTGGGTCGATCGATCGTAGTGGTCATGCTGGCCACTATCTGACTCTTGCCGCGCCGGACCATCCGAGAGAACCCGTAAATCCCTTGGCCTATTGACTCTGCGGGTGTGGCGGGAACGTGCGAGAAGCGCGCGGCGAGCGCAGGGCGAATGCTGCTGCCCAAGCCGGCATACGAGATTTCCCCGATGTTCGGGGTTCCGTACCCCGAGATGCTGGTTAGCATGACCGATACGGATCCACGCACGGAGTTGAACTGGAGCGACGTGCTGCCAACTGGAACGGTGACGCTGCTGCTGGCCGACGTCGAGGACTCGACGCGGTTGTGGGAAACCGAACCCGACGAGATGACAGCTGCCGTCGCGCGGCTGGATCGGACGCTGGCGGATCTGCTCGCGGCCCACGGCGGGGTGCGGCCGGTCGAGCAGGGTGAGGGCGACAGCTTTGTGGTCGCGTTCGCGCGCGCTACCGAGGCGGTCGCCTGTGCATTGGACCTGCAACGTGCGCCGCTGGCCCCGATCCGATTGCGCATCGGTGTGCATACCGGCGAGGTGCAGTTGCGCGACGAGAATAACTACGTCGGCCCCACGGTCAATCGGACGGCGCGTCTGCGCGATCTTGCTCACGGCGGGCAGACCGTGCTATCCGGCATCACTGAGGATTTGGTCGTCGATGCGCTTCCGGCGGACGCGTGGCTGACCGATCTGGGCCGGCACGAGCTACGCGGTGTCGTGCGTCCCGAACGAGTGGCGCAGCTGTGTCATCCCGACATCCGCAACGATTTCCCAGTACTTCGAACATCGAAAACCGTTGCCGCTGACCACTTGCCTGTGCAACTGACCAGATTTGTCGGTCGCGACGCCCAGATTGACGGCTTACGGACGGCGCTCGCCGCCGACCGGTTGATCACGTTGACCGGTGCCGGCGGGGTGGGCAAAACCCGGCTCGCCATCCAGGTAGCGGGCCGCTTGGCCACCGATTTCGAGGCCGGCGTGTGGTATGTCGATCTGGCTCCGATCGCCGATCCGGACCTGGTGGCGGTTGTGGTGGCGGCTGCACTCGGCCTGACGGACCAGCCCGGCCGCTCGACGACCGACACACTCATCCGGTTCGTGGCAGATCGTCGGATGTTGGTGCTGCTCGACAACTGCGAGCACCTGCTGGATGCGGTGGCCGAGCTGACGACCGCGCTGCTGCGCGTATGTCCGGACCTGACGCTGTTGGCGACCAGCCGCGAACCGATCGGAGTGGCCGGCGAGGTGACCTGGCGGGTGCCGTCCCTGTCGCTGGACGACGAGGCCATCGAGTTGTTCGTTGACCGGGCACGTCGGGCGCGACCAGAGTTCGACGCCGCCGGCGAAATCGATGTGGTGCGCGAGATCTGCCGGCGGCTCGATGGCATGCCGCTGGCCATCGAACTCGCCGCGGCCAGGATGCGGGCGCTGTCGCCGGCGGAGATCGTGGGCAGCCTGCATGACCGCTTCCGTCTGTTGACCGGCGGAAGCCGCATCGCGGTACGCCGCCAGCAAACGCTGCGCGCTTCGGTGGACTGGTCGCACGCGCTGCTCACCGAACCCGAGCGGGTGTTGTTCCGCCGGCTCGCGCCTTTTATGGGCGGCTTCGATCTCGCGGCCGCCCGCGCGGTCGCCGGCGACACCGAGGTCGAGCGCTTCCAGCTTCTCGACCAGCTCACGCTGCTCGTGGACAAATCGCTGGTGGTGGCCGATGACACCGGCGGACGAACGCGGTATCGGATGCTGGAGACCGTTCGCCAGTACGCCTTGGAGAAGCTCGGCGAGTCCGGTGAGGCCGACGCAGTGCGCTCGCGTCACCGCGACTACTACACCGCGATGGCCGCCGTGCTCGACGCGCCAGCCGCCACCGGACATCAGCGTCGGGTCGAGCAAACAGAATCCGAGCTCGATAACCTGCGCGCCGCGTTCGCCTGGAGTCGCGAAAACTGCGACATCGAGTTGGCATTACAGCTCGCGTCGTCACTGCAGCCGTTGTGGCTCACGCGCGGCCGCCTGCGCGAAGGAATGAGTTGGATCGATGAGACGCTGCCCGACCTGGACTCTAGCGAGTGCGAGGTGGCACCTGCGGTGCTGGCGCGGGCGCTGGCCGACGCGGCATTGTTCGACGGTTGGGTCGGTGTGCCGGAGCGCAGGGAGCAGGCCAACGAGGCACTGGCGATCGCTCGCCAACTCGACGACCCGTCATTGTTGGTCCGCGCCCTCACCGCCTGCGTGGGTACGGGCGCCTTCAATCCCGAACAGGCGGCAACATACTTCGCCGAGGCCATTGAGTTGGCGCGCGCCCTCGGCGACACGTGGAGATTGAGCCAGCTGCTCGGTTTCCAGGCGTACGCGGCCGCTATGGCGGGCGGCTCTATCTCCGAGAGCGCGGCCGCCGAAGGCCGCGACCTCGCCGACTCGATCGGTGACCGAGCCGCCTCGGGTCAGTGCCGCCTGTGGGGTATCGCCGGCGGACGGGCGATGCTTGGCGACCTGCAAGGCGCCGAGGACGAATTACGGGATTTACTCGCCGATGCCGAGGCGGCCGGCGACATGTTGACCAGGTTCAACGCCCTGATGGCGCAGAGTTTCGTGCTCGGGTGGCATGGCAATACGACAGCGGCGCTCGCTGCCGCCGAAACGGCGGTCAAGTCCGCCGCCGAGCTCGGCGCGGCAATCGAGGGACTCGGCTATCTCGCGTTGGGTTGGACACTCCTGGCCGCGGGAGACGTTGCGGCAGCCAAGGAAACTCTCGCTACGGCCTATGGCCGCATCCCGGACGCCGGCTGGTCTTCGACGAACCTGATGTGGAGAGCCGAAACCGAGCTCGCGGCAGGCGATGTCGTGGCGGCCCGGCTCTGGGCTGATCAAGCGGTGTCGGCAACCGCGGGATATCACCGAACGTTCGCGCTGAATACGCGTGCTCGCGTGGCCCTCGCCGAAGGCCACCCAGAAAGCGTCGAAGCGGCCGAACGCGACGCGCACCAAGCACTGGCGTGCGCGGCCGATTCCGGGGCGCAGCTAGGCGTACCTGACGTTATCGACGGTCTTGCGGCGCTCGCCGCCCAAGCCGCGAGCAACCGGGAAGCGGCGCGACTCTTCGGCGCGGCAGCGGCAATCCGGCAGCGCACCGGCGAAGTGCGGTACACAATTCACCAATCCGACTACGAAGCATCAGTCGCCGCGCTGCGGGATGCCATGGGGCAGAACGACTTCGGCTCGGCATGGGCCGAGGGTGCCGCGCTGTCCACCGCGGAAGCGATCGCCTATGCCCGGCGCGGCCGTGGCGAACGCAAACGCCCGTCCACTGGCTGGGCGTCGCTCACCCCGGCCGAACTGGATGTGGTCCGGCTGGTCAGCGAGGGCCTGGGCAATAAGGACATCGCCGGAAGGCTTTTCATCTCACCGCGCACCGTCGAAACTCATCTCACGCACGTCTATACCAAGCTGGGCCTGGCTTCCCGCGTCCAACTTGCGCAGGAGGCGGCACGTCACGCCTGACCTTCCGTCAGACCGAGGTAGCGCTCGAGGTTGCGATGCATGTTGATGACGCGTCGCTCCTCGCTGGACAACACGAGATGGGTGAAGCCGGGTTGATGCAATCCGCGCTGCAAGCCCGGCAGGATGCGGATGTCTTGGGTGAGAACCACTCCCGGCTCGGCGTCGGCAGCAGACATCCGCACGTCCGTCGGTTTGTTGCGCGGTGCTCCCGGGGGCAGCCGTGTCATCAGAAATATGACCATCTCACCGCGATCGGGATCCGGGCCGGGCCGCGAGCACATGATGGTCAAGTGGTCGGCGTTGGCCAGAAAAGTCATGTTCGGGAACACGTTGTACTGGTGCAGCCGGGTGATCCGGTCGGTGTCGGCCCAGCCGAGATCGACTCCGCGGGTGGCTGCGAACTCCCGGGTGCGTGCTGCGATCAGGTCGGCAACGGTCTGTTCGGGTTGGCCGGTGGGAAATGGGGTGCCTTCGGGTGCACCCATCAGTGCTCCTTGGGTGTAAACATAGGCGTCCCAGACTTGTTCATCGCTCAGTGTGCCGTCGAAACGGGGGCTCGGCACACCATACGGTTGATCGGATTTGGCGGTATGGCCCCAAATCTGTTGCGGGGCATGGATGTCATCGACGCAGCGCAGCAACTCCGGATGCAGAGTCTGGATGTGGTAGGTCTCGCTGTAGCCGTCCGCGATGGTCTTCCAATTGGCCTCGACTTCGACGGTGAGCGTTGCATAACAACGGAAGTCGCTCAACTTGCACCAGGCGATGTCGTCGGGCACCGCCTCTAAGTACTCGATCAACGGCATTGCGTCGAGGTCGAGGTTGACGAAAACCATTCCCTCCCAGATTTCGACGCGGGTCGCCAGCAGCGGGAAGTCGGATGTGCGCAACGCGCCGAAGCCCTTGCGGTTGGGCACCCGCTTGAGCGCGCCGGCCAGATCCCAGGTCCAGCCATGGTACCCGCATTTGAGTTCACGCAGGCCCGACCCGGAGCCGACGCAGATCGAGTTGCCGCGATGGCGGCAGACATTCTGGAACGCGCGCAGCACGCCGTCGTCACCATGGACGATCAGCACTCCATATGGGCCGCAGCGGTATTCAAAGTAATCGCCAGGCTTCGCCACGTGGTCGGCCATGCAGGCGATCTGCCACACCTTGGGCCACAACCGTTCGGTTTCGAGGGCAGCGAACGCCGGGGAGTAGTAGCGCTCGGCCGGCACCAAGGTCGGCGTGGCAGAGGGTGTGCCGATGGCGTCCTCGTCTCGGATGCGGGCAGGATTCCCGGCGGCCAGCTTCATGTCGCGACCTAACGCGCGCCGCGCACCAGCCGGCCGGGGCGTGCACCGGTATCCACATCATGTCGACGGGTCACCATCCCGCTGACAACAGTCGCCGCGTATCCGCTGGCACCCTGCAGGATTCGGTGTCCACCGGCGGGCAGATCGTACGCCATCGCCGCCGGGTGCAGCTTCAGGGCGGCCAGGTCGATCACATTGACGTCGGCTTTCTTGCCGAGCTCGATCGTGCCGCGGTCGGTGAGACCGTACAAGTGGGCGGTGTCGCGCGACTGTTTGCGGATGACGTATTCCAGCGACAACTGATCACCGCGGTGGCGGTCCCGTGCCCAGTGTGTCAGCAGGAAGGTGGGATATGAAGCGTCACAGATCATTCCGCAGTGCGCACCGCCGTCGGACAGGCCGAGCACGCCGGCCGGGTGCAGCATCATCTCCCGGATCGCGTCGTGGTTGCCTTCGGCGTAGTTGAACAGCGGCAGCATCAGCATGGCGGTGCCGTTCGACTCGAGCATCAGGTCGTAGAGGGTCGCCAGCGGATTCTCGCTGCGCGAGCGGGCGATCGCGGCGACGGTCCGATCAGGTGTGGGCTCGTAATCCGGCGGGTCGCCGAGCGCATAGAGACGTTCCAGCGAGTGCTGCACGAACGCGAACATTCCGTCGAACAACTGGGTCGGGTCGGCGGGCAGGTCGTCCTCGGCCAGAATCGCCGCCTTGACCGCAGGATCGGCGAGGCGCTGCGCGAGTTCTTCGCGGCCGCATTGTTCCCTCAGCCGCCGATAGGTGGGCCGATGCGAAAAGCCGTGGTGCCCTTCGAATCCGATCATCATGCCGAACGGGCGGGCCGCGATCTGCGGATGCAGCCGGCTGCCTGCGGCGTGTGCGTCCGCGGAAAGATCCAGCTGCTCCCGCCAGAGATTCGGATCGGCGTCCACCTGGATGAGCGCGAACGACAGCGGCCGATCGATTTCAGACCCCAGCCGTCGCATCCAATCCAGCTCCTTCCTGGGCCCCACGATGTCCTCGCCCGCGGCCCCCTGCGGAGCCAACTCGAATACCCCTTGCCCGCCGGCCGCCATGGCGCGGCCCAAACCGAACAGCTCCTCCTCGGCGGCGAATGTACCGGGGACAGGTTCGCCGTCCATCGCCCGGTGGGCCAGCGTGCGGGAGGTTGAAAAGCCAAGGGCGCCTGCCTCCATGGCCTCGGTGACCAAGCGGCTCATCGCAGCGATGTCGTCGGGCGTGGCCGGTTCGTTGCGGGCGCCTCGCTCGCCCATCGCGTACGCGCGGACCGCGCCGTGGGCGACTTGACTGCCGACGTCAATCGAGAACGTCTGCTTGCCGATCGTGTCGAGATACTCGGGGTAGCTCTCCCAGCCCCAGGTGATGCCCTCGGTGAGAGCGGTACCGGGAATGTCCTCGACGCCTTCCATCAGCTTGATCAACCAGTCCTCGGTGCCTGGACGCACCGGGGCGAATCCGACACCGCAGTTGCCGGTGACCACGGTCGTGACACCATGACCGCTGGACGGCTCGAGAACGGCGTCCCAGCTGACCTGTCCGTCGTAGTGGGTGTGGATGTCGACAAAGCCGGGAGTCACCACTTGCCCTGTCGCGTCGATGGTTTCGGCGGCCGGGGCGGCGTCCAACCCGGGGTCTTCGGCGCCGCGCCGCACGATGTCGACAATCTTGCCGTCTTTGATACCGATGTCGGCGCGATAGCGCTGGGCGCCCGTGCCGTCCACGACGGTCCCGCCGGTGATTTTCAGGTCGAACATGACTACCCCAGCTCTGTGCGCATTATTACGCTACGCACGGTAGCGTATGTCCCACCGTATGCGTCCGGACCGATCGAGTCAATGAAGCGGGCTCAGCCGCCGACCATGATCAGGCCGCCGTCTACCGGCAGCAATTGGCCGGTGATGAAGCCTGAGCCGCTCCCGGACAGAAAGACCAGCATCGGGCCGACATCGCGGGCGGGATCGCCCAACGTACCGCCGAGCGGAATCATCGTTTTGAGTTGCTGGTCGATCAGCGGGCCGGCGGCTGGACCGAGGAACTCGCGTAACCGGTCGGCCCCGGGCGTCTGCACCGCCGGCGCCAGTGCGTTGACGGTGACTTCGTCGGCGGCCCAAGCACGCGCGGCCGAGCGGGTCCAGGCCTGCACGGCGCCTTTCGTCGCGGCATAGACCGCCGAAATCGGGCTGCCCATAACGGCTTCGGCGGATCCGAAGTTGATGATTCGGCCGCCTTTGGGATCCTGGTCCTTCATCACGGCGTAGGCGGCCTGATTGGTCAGGATCGTCGCCTTCACGTTGGTGTCCAGTAGGAATGAAATCTCGTCGGCGCCGAGATATCCCGGTACGCCGGGCTGCCACTGCCCTGCGGCGTTCACCAGGACATCGAGTCCGCCGAGGACCTCGGCAGCTTGCTGCACCATCGCCGAAACAGCCTCGGCGTCGCGCACGTCGCACTGCAGCCAGGTGGCTGCGAGATCCTCCGGTGGTGGCGTTCGGTGGTAGGTCGCAGCGACCTCGGCGCCCGCTTCGGTGAGGACTCCGACGGCGGCCGCGCCGATGCCGGTCGCTGCGCCGGTGACCAGAATCCGGCGGCCGCGCAGGGGTGGCGTCACTTCTGCCATGGCCGAAACGCTATATCGTGATGCCTCTCAACGGTGGTGCCGAGTGAAGAACTGCCAGATGGTGTCGGTGGCGTCGAGCGCCGTGGACGGGGCGGGGATACCGAATCTCTCGAGCACCGGGCTGCGCGAACCGCCGGGCCATTGATGGCCGGCACCGGCCACCGAGATCAACTCGACGGTGCGTCCATCTGCGCACGCGGCCGTCTCGGTTGTCACGTCTCCAGCGGTGCTGGAGGCCGGCGGTCCGCATGCGTCAATACCGCGCCAGGTGGCGTTGACCGATGGCACCGAGGGGCCGTCGACGCGTGCCGTTCCGTTGGCCGCGAACGCTTTACCGGGCCCGCCGCCGTAGGGCACCCGGTCGTCCGCGGTGCCGTGGATCTGCAGGACCGATGTCGGCTGGGCCCGCGAGCAATCGGTGAGCAGCGTTCCCGCCACGGGTGCGATGGCCGCGAAGGTGTCGGTCTCGCAGGCCAGCCGAAGCGCCATCATGGCACCGTTGGACATGCCGGTGGCGTAGACCCGAGTCGTATCGATTGGCATCTGTTGTCCGATCGCCCCGACCATCGCGGTGATGAACCCGACGTCATCCACGCCGGTGTGGCCCGGCATGCCGCAGCAGGACCCGGCATTCCAGGCGCGACCGAGGCCGTCGGGATAGACGACCAGAAAATGCCCATTGTCGGCCTCGCTGTCCCAGTGGTAGGCGCGCTCGGCCTGCGCGCCATTGCCGAAGCCGCCATGCAGCATCACGACCAACGGCGCCGCACCCGTCAGTCCCGCGGGCCGGTAGATGTTGAAAGTCCTTGTAGTGCCGCCGAACCCGATGCTCTGGCTGGATTGCCCGACCGGGATCGTCCTGGGTGCCGGAGCGCCTATCGCATGCCCTCCGCCGAAGCAGCCGCTGAGTACAACGCCCAGCGCCGCGACCAGGACCACGTTGAATATCCGAACAAATCCGGGAGCCATCACCCCATCGTGACAGGCCGGCGCGAGATTGACAAGTAACTTGTCAATCTCGCGAAAAGTGGCACACTCAGGCCATGCGACGTCTTCTGGATGCGGACTGGGAACCCACTGTTCCGGCCTTGTTGCAATTGGCGGCCGCCAGCGGGGGACCCCGGTTGAGAGCTGCATTCGCCGCTGCCGGACTCGATGGGATCCGGCCCGCCCAAGCGATGGCGCTGGTGCCGCTGGTGACGGGCGGATTGCACGCCTCAGATCTGGCAGACCGGCTGCGGGTGAGCCGGCAGGCGGTGGCGCAGGCGGTGGCTGCGCTGGAGCGACACGGCTATGTGAGTCGGGTGCCCAACCCCGCCGATGCCCGCACTCGAATCATCGAGCTGACTCCGCGTGGGCGGCAGGCCCTGCGGGTAATGCGCTCCAATGCACTGGAATTGGAGAAGCACTGGCGGCAGACGCTGGGGCAGCAGCGGTTTGACGAATTCCGCAAGAGCCTGCAGATGCTGCTGTCCGCCGAAGCCGAAGCCGAGCGTGATACGGCGCCGCCGTGAGCACTCTGGCGGCGACGAGCGCGGTCACCATCACCGTGACGCACAGCAGTCCATCGTCTTTGAGTCCCCACTTGACCGAGGCCAGGATAGCGGCCCCCGCGACACAGAGCAGCACGCCCACCGCAGTGCCGCGCCGGACCGAAGTGATCGCGGGCGCGCCATCCCAACCGGGCAGCGGTGTGTTCTCCAGCGGTCGCAGCGCGATGAACAAGACTGCGACAACGGCGACCATGATGAGGACCTGCGCCACGCTTATCGTGATGAAGTGTGGCTGGCCGGGATAGCGGGCATGACCCAGCTCGTCGCACAGCAGGTGGACGGCCAGCAGCGCGGGCATATGCCAGAGGTACAGCGTCATCGCGCCGGAGTTGCCGGTCACGGTCCACCACCACACCCGCGGGCGCTGTGCCCATCGTGCAATCGCCGGAGCAGCCGCAATCGCCAACGCGCTCAGTATGATTGCGTGCCCGGCCAGCAGCAGTGAGGGCGGACTCATGTTGGGGAAATGCTGGCCTGCGATGCCCACCAGACTCAATTCGTAAGGGCCCCAGCACAGCAGCGCGACATTGCCGGCAAGTAGGGCCATCGCAATGCCCAGCGCCGCACGCCCGGTGAGTAGCCCGCGGCGGTAGGCGATACCGAACATGCCCGGCAGCAGCCACACCGTCATGTTGAGGTAACCGAGCGGCGCCATGGCGGGCCAGTGCAGCCGCACCGCGTCAATGACCGCGACCGCCCCGTATGCGGTGACCACACCGGCGACCAAGCGGCTGGTTGTGGTGATTCGCGATAGCACCGGCATGGCGGCCAGCACCAGCACGTAAGCGCCGAGAAACCACAGCAGCTGAATGCTGATTCCGGCGATCGGCTCATAAACATGTTGCGGCAGAACGTGATACAGAATCGTGAGCGTGGCGGCCCAGAACGCCAAGTAGTAGAACACCGGCCGGAACAGCCGGGTGCAGCGTTTCATCAGCCAGCCGCCCCAGTTGATACCCGGCTGCCACGATGCTTCGCACGCCGCGACACCCGCGAAGAAGAACAGCGGCATGATCTGGAAAATCCAGGTCAGCGTCTGAAACGTGGTTGAGGTGGAGAGCAGGTTGTCCCAAATGAGTACGCGATTGCCGATGACGCTGGTCGCCATCACCGTGTGTCCGATTACCACCCCGATCAGGGCGGTTATCCGGATGACGTCGATTGCGCGATCTCGGCTCGGGGGCGTGCTGATCGCAAGTTCGGCAGGGCCGGGAATTGATTTCACTCAGGAAGCATCGCCAATCGGCGGGCTGGTGCGCTTGCGTAGTTCTACTCGTCCTGCCGTTTAGTTACCCCAGTTCCACACCGACATGTCGCCCGCGGGGTAGTTGTTGCACACCTCGGTGGACTTGGCGACCACGCCCTTGTTGTTGAAGAAGATCTTCATGTGGTTGGGCCAGGCGAACCACAACGGGTCGCCGTTGTAGAAGTGTTCGGAATAGTCCCTGCGGTCGGCGGGCGACAGCGAGAAGAACCAATGCGCTTTGTCCTGCACCGCCTGCGCAACGTTGGGATGGTTGTTGTAATCGATCATGTATCGCTGGTAGTAGATCGGGCTGGTATCCCGGGTGGCTGCCAAGATCTGTTCGGCGGTGCACGGCGTCGAGATCATCCTGCGCAGAATCGGGAAGTCTTCAGTGGAATCGGCCGCGGCGAGCTTGGGTTCGGCGACCGCACCGATGACCAGGGCCACGAAGATGGCCGCGAGAAGGACGATATAGAGGGCTATGGACGCCGGGCCGGATCGCGACCCGAGGGCTTTGTTGCGCACGGCTGAAGGTTCCTTTCGATCAAAGTGCTTGGGCCTCAACGGCGTCGGCCTGCCGCTGATTCGGGATGTCGGCACGGTTGGTCCGGAAGGTGTAGACCGTGATGGCCGCGGACACGGCGGTGGCGGCCGCGAGCATCTGCGAGCCGTTGGCAACCAGGCTGATACATCCGCCGATGGTGGCGCCGGCGGCGTAACTGGTGAACTGCACAATGTATCCGAGCCAATCGCTGGCCGATCCGCCGCTGATGTGACGCTCGATCCCTTGGCCGAACTTCACCAGTGTGCCGGTCACGTAGCTCACCGGAGTCGAGACCTCACCGTCGCGGACGAAGGAGGTGTTCATGGCGCCAAGAGCGAAGGCGACGAACACGATTGAGACGAACGTGACTCCGTCTACGCCGTCAACCGCATCAATCGCGGTCGCGATGATCAAGAACAAGGTCGTCAGCGCCGTCGGACTGTGCGGATGTCCCACCCAGACGTGCCGCCGGCACAGCGATGCCAGCACCACACCTCCGAGGAACGACGCCATCAACATCGCGCCACTCGCCGACAGCCAGTAGTGACTCTTGAACAGGCCCACCACTGCCACCCGGGCGTTGCCGGTCATGAAGGTCACGAAGTAGCCGACGGTCTGAGTGAGGGCCGTCGCGCCCAGTAAGCCGGATAACGCGGTCAAGACCCACAGCAACCGCGCTTCACGAGTGCGGATTTCACGCATGCCATTACCCAATCGGTAGGCCGCCGATGCTGTTCGACAATGAAATCAATCGACGTGAACTTGCATATAGCCGCAGAATTTAGCCGGGCGCTGTTCGACCGGCCATGGGCATATTCACCGATGCACCTGGCGGCGGTCGACACTGTGCACATTGCCACGGCCGAAGCCGGGAGGCACCACCGCCGTCAGGCGCTCTACCAGGGCGAAGCCTGCTGAGTCAGGTTCACGAACAAGTAGGCGAGGCAGAACAGGAAGTTCAGCACGACAAGCACCAAACCGGCGAATATGGCCGAGTGGGTGCTGCGCTTTCTTAAGCGCTTGAGCTTCGCGGCCCGCTTTTCATGGTCGAGGTGGGTGGCGATGAGGGCGAAATTCACGTCCGTTAGTTCGACGGTGGAGGCGGGAGCGCCCGCCATCATTTGTTGCAGGCGCCTCGGCGCAATCTCGACGCCGACCCCGACGAAGCGCTGGCTCAACCTGCGCGCTTGCCGCCGGCTGAGAATCTGATCTCGCATCCGAAGCTGATGCGAGAGATACCTTCGTTCGTCGCCCCAGGGGTTCGACGGGGTCGTCACAAATCGGGATTGTAGTTCGCCTGCGTGTGCAATAGGGCAGTTCCACGCCGATATTTCGGGCGCATTGGCCGAACAATTCGTCGATGGCGGGATGAACCGCACTGGGGTCAACCTCGTGATCGAATTGCTTATACCTACTACGTTTCCGGAGGGACGTGTTGATGGACGCCGACGAGGGCAGCGAGCGGGACGACACATCCAACGAGAACAATCCCCGGGCGCTCGCGCGTGTCGCCGTCAGCCGACGCGGCGCATTGCTGGGCATGGCCGCCGTGGGCGGTGTCGCCGCGGTGGATGTCGGCGGGTTTGTTTATGCGGGCGGCTGGCTGGCCAACTTCTCCGGGCCTGGCGCGCTGACCCCGGCACGGTTCGCCGATCGCTTTGAAAGCGTCTATGGCCGTCACGAGGGTTTCCGCCGAAACCACGCCAAAGGTCTCAGTGCCACAGGAACTTTCGTGAGCAGTGGGGCGGCCGCAGAGATCTGCCGGGCCGCCGTCTTCCAGCCGGGAAGCGTCCCGGTGATCGGCCGGTTTTCACTGGGCGGCGGCTTGCCGGATCAGGCCGACAAGCCCGACGCCGTCCGGGGCCTGGCGCTGCTGTTTCAGATGGGAGGACAGCAATGGCGTACCGCGATGATCAACATTCCGGTTTTCACCGACAGGACACCGCAGGGGTTTTACGAACGGTTGCTGGCCACCAGACCGCTGCCCGGCACGGGCAAGCCCGACCCGCGGCAGATGGCCGCATTTCTCGATCGCCATCCCGAGACCGCCGCCGCCATGAAGATCATCAAACAATCGCCGCCCAGCTCCGGATTCGCGGACAGCACGTATTACGGGCTGAATGCGTTTTACTTCACCAACAGTGCCGGCGCGACAGTTCCGGTGCGCTGGGCGGTGGTACCGCAGCAAGACGGTGACGCTAGGCCGGTCTCCTCGCCGGGGGTGCCGGGAAAGGATTTCCTTTTCGACGACCTCATCCGCACCGTGGCCCAAGGGCCCCGGCAATGGCGACTGGTCATCACCGTCGGTGCGCCGGGCGACCCGACCCACGACCCCACCAAACCGTGGCCGCCGTCGCGGCGCACCGTCGACGCCGGCACTCTGACGATCGACGCGGTGCACACCGAGGAAGCCGGTAACGCACGCGATATCAACTTCGACCCGCTCGTGCTGCCCGACGGCATCAGTGCCTCCGACGACCCCATACCCAAGGCGAGATCGGCTGTTTACGCTCGCTCCTTCACCCGCCGCGCCGAGGAACCCAAGTCGCCCAGCGAGGTCAACGTCGCGCGGGTGCTGTCATGACACAGCAGGCCACCGCCGTCCCATCGCGCTTCGCTCTCCCGTCGCGGATTCTGCACTGGCTGATGGCGCCGATGGTCGTCGCGCAGCTGTTCATCGGCGTCACCATGGTGGCTTCGCTGAGTTACTACCCGCTGCTGCTGGCCATCCACCGGCCGTTGGGAATCCTGATTCTGGGATTCGCGGTGGCGCGCCTGGCTAATCGGCTCAGCCACCGGCTGCCACCGTTTCCGGCTACCATGAGCCCGGCCGAACGCCGCATCGCCTCTTGGTCGGAATACCTTCTCTATGCCTTGCTGCTCGTGCAGCCCCTGATCGGCTGGGCGATGCTCTCGGCGGCCCGGTTTCCGATCACCGTGGCCGGGCCACTGCGGCTGCCCGGGATTGCGCCGTACAACTTGGATGTCTACGGGGCGCTTCGTTTTTGCCACAGCGCTTTCGGCTATCTGTTGTTCGCGACGTTCACCGCCCACATTTGTGCGGTGGTGTTTCATACGCTGGTGCTGCGCGATGGGCTCCTCGACCGTATGGCGATCTGGCCCACCGAACCCACACCTGCGAAATCGGATGAACAATGAACCTGACCTATCGAAAAGACCTCACCGGTCTTCTTCTCATCGATCCGTACAACGACTTCATCTCCGAAGGTGGCAAAGTATGGGATCGGCTCAAGGGTGTTGCTGAGGCCAACGGGTGTGTTGCGCACATGAAGCAGGTGCTCGACGCGGCCCGAGCGGCCGAAATCCGCGTCTTCTACGCGCTGCACCGCCGATATCGTCCGGGCGACTACGAGAGCTGGAAGTACGTCGCGCCCATTCAGAAAGCCGCATGGTCGCGTCAGACCTTCGCCTACGGCACCTGGGGTGGTGAGCTCCATCCAGATTTCGAACCCCAGCTGGGCGGGCCGGACGGGCCGCACCGCATAAAAGACATTGTCGCCCAGGAACATTGGTGTTCCAGCGGTTTCGCCAACACCGATCTGGACCTGCTGCTCAAGAAGCACGGCATCCACCGGCTGATTGTGATGGGACTGATAGCGCACACATGTGTGGAAGCCACCGTCCGATACGCCGCCGAACTCGGCTATGACGTGACGATGGTCAAGGATGCGACGGCGAGCTACTCGGATGCGGAGATGCACGCGGCCCTTGAGGTCAACATCCCGAACTACGCCACCGCCGTCGTCACCGCGGGCGAGGTCGTCGCTGCGCTTGGCGGGGAGCCGTAGCCAGCAAAAACCTCGACAGCTCTGCCCGGAGGGCCCCGACGTTGGTAGCGTCGGGGAATGCTCTTTGCGGCACTGCGCGATATGCAATGGCGAAAACGGCGTCTTGTTATCGCGATCGTCAGCACCGGACTTATCTTCGGAATGACTTTGGTGCTGACCGGCCTGGCGAATGGATTCCGGGTCGAGGCGAGGCACACCGTCGATTCCATGGGTGTGGATGCATTCGTGGTGAAGACCGGGGCGGCCGGACCTTTCCTGGGTTCGACGCCGTTCCCCAATGCCGACCTGGCCCGAGTGGCCGCCGAACCCGGCATCGTGGCCGCGGCTCCGTTGGGCTGCGTCGGGACGATCATGCAGGAAGGCAAATCAGGAAAGAACGTGACGGCCTTCGGTGCACCCGAGCGCGGGCCCGGGATGCCGCGCGTCTCGCAGGGCCGGGCACCGTCGAGGCCCGACGAGGTCGCAGTGTCCAGCACCCTGGGCCGGCGCCTCGGTGACACCATTGAGGTCGGTGTGCACACCCTGCACATCGTCGGCATCGTGCCCAATTCGACTGCGCTGGCCAAGATTCCGAATATCTTCCTGACGACCGAAGGATTGCAGCAGATCGCGTACAACGGTCAGCCGATGATCACGTCTTACGGGATTGTCGGCACCGCACAGCACCTCCCGGACGGCTATCAGAGCTATGACCGAACCGGCGCGGTCAATGACTTGTTGCGCCCGTTGAAGGTCGCGGTGAATTCGATTTCGATCGTGGCCATCCTGCTGTGGATCGTGGCAGCGCTGATCGTCGGATCGGTGGTGTACCTGTCGGCGCTGGAGCGGCTGCGCGACTTCGCGGTGTTCAAGGCGATCGGCACGCCGACGCGCTCGATCATGGCGGGACTGGCCCTGCAGGCGCTGGTCGTCTCGCTGTTCGCCGCGGCGGTGGGTGTCCTTCTTTCAAAGCTGCTGGCACCGTTGTTCCCGATGATCGTCGCCGTCCCGGCGGGCGCATACCTGGCGCTACCCGGGGTCGCGATCGTGATCGGTTTGGTGGCCAGCCTCGCCGGCCTGCGGCGGGTGGTGGCGGTCGATCCTGCGCTCGCGTTCGGAGGTCCCTGACCGGTGGGCGATCTCAGCATTCAGAATCTGGTCGTCGAGTACTACAGCGGCGGGTACGCGCTGCGGCCGATCAACGGCTTGAACCTCGACGTGGAAGCCGGGTCATTGGTGATTTTGCTGGGACCCAGCGGTTGCGGGAAGACGACGCTACTGTCCTGCCTGGGCGGCATCCTGCGGCCGAAGTCGGGGGCGATCAAGTTCGAGGACGTCGACATCACCACCCTGGAAGGCCCCGCGCTGGCGAAGTACCGGCGCGACAAGGTGGGCATCGTCTTCCAGGCGTTCAACCTGGTGCCCAGCTTACTGCGCTGGAGAATGTGATGGTTCCGCTGCGGTCGGCCGGGATGTCGCGGGCGGCAGCGCGCAAGCGCGCAGAGGAGTTGCTGACACGGGTCAATCTCGCTGATCGGATGAAGCATCGGCCGGGTGACCTGAGTGGCGGGCAGCAGCAGCGGGTCGCGGTCGCGCGGGCGATCGCGCTGGACCCGCCGTTGATTCTGGCCGACGAGCCCACTGCGCACCTGGACTTCATTCAGGTGGAGGAGGTGCTGCGGCTGATCCGCGAACTCGCCGATGACGACCGCGTGGTGGTGGTCGCCACCCACGACAGCCGCATGCTGCCGCTGGCTGACCGTGTGGTCGAACTGACACCCGATTTCGCCGAAACGGATCGCGAACCCGAGACGGTCGAACTGAAAGCCGGCGAAGTGCTGTTCGAACAGAGCACGATGGGCGATCTCATCTACGTGGTGTCCGAAGGCGAGTTCGAGATCGTGCACGAATTGGCCGACGGCGGTGAGGAATTGTTTAAGGTCGTAGGGCCCGGGGACTACTTCGGCGAAATCGGTGTGCTGTTTCACCTGCCGCGCTCGGCGACCGTGCGCGCCCGCACCGATGCGACGGCCGTCGGCTACACGGCGCCGGCGTTTCGGGAAAGGCTCGGTGCGGGCGGATTGCGCGATCTGATCGAGCACCGGGCGCTCGCCGGCGACGCCGAGACTGCCGGGCCGGTGACGACGAGTGAGGAGAGGGCTATGCCGAACGAGGAGCAAGCGAGCCGGATGGCGTCGGGTAAGGGATTCGTCGCCGCGCTCGACCAAAGCGGTGGGTCGACACCAAAGGCGTTGCGCCTGTATGGAATCGAGGACGACGAGTATTCCGGTGAAGAGGAGATGTTCGACCTCATCCATCAGATGCGCTCGCGGATCATCACCTCGCCGGTGTTCAACGGCGAGCGGGTGCTGGCGGCGATTCTGTTCGAGCAGACCATGGACCGTGACATCGCCGATGTGCCGTCGCCCACCTACCTCTGGGAAACCAAGGGCGTGGTGCCCATCCTCAAGATTGACAAGGGGCTCGCTGACGTCTCCGACGACGTGCAGTTGATGAAGCCGATGCCGGGACTTGACGAGTTGCTGGAGCGTGCCGTGCGCAAGGGTGTTTTCGGCACCAAGGAGCGGTCGGTGATCGGTGGTGCCAACCCGGACGGCATCGCCGCGGTGGTCGCCCAGCAGTTCGAGGTGGCTCACCAGGTGCTGTCGCACGGCCTGGTTCCGATCATCGAACCCGAGGTCACCATCTCGATCTCGGACAAAGCGGAGGCCGAAGACATGCTGCGTGAGGAGATCACGAAACAACTGGAAACAGTGCCCGACGGGCAGCAGGTGATGCTCAAACTGACCCTGCCGAGCGAGGCCAACCACTACCGTGACTTCGTCGGTCATCCCAAGGTGATGCGGGTGCTCGCGCTCTCCGGTGGCTACTCCCGCGCCGACGCCAACAAGCTGCTGGCCGAGAACACCGGGGTGATCGCCAGCTTCAGTCGCGCGCTGACCGAGGGTCTTTCGGCGGGTCAATCCGAGGAAGAGTTCAACGCCACTCTGGATGCGTCGATCCAGTCGATCTACGACGCCTCAGTCGCGGGCTGAGCTTGAGCGGTTATCAAATGCCGTGTGCTCCGATTGTGCCGTCCTGGCCTAGGTATTGACCGCCACTGCCGCCGGCCACATCGGTTGCCGTGGCGGCGAGTGCTCCGGGGACTGCAATCACGTACGCCACCGCATGGCCTCCTCTCGTGCGCTCGATGATCATCTCAACCGAAGGCGGCTGACGAGATCGACTTGGTGACCGTAAAACCCGCGATGCCCTCGCTGCCCAGTTCTCGGCCGTACCCGCTGGCCTTAATCCCGCCGAAGGGGGCGAACGGGTCCATCGTGTAGCCCTGGTTGATGCCGAATGTTCCGGTGCGCACGCGGCCGGCAATCGCCAATCCGCGGTCGCGATCTGCGGTGAACACCGAGCCGGCCAGGCCGTAGTCGGAATCGTTGGCGACGGCAACGGCTTCCTGTTCGTCGCGGTACGTGATGGCGGTGAGCACCGGACCGAAGATTTCCTCGCGCGCGATCCGCATGGAATTGCCGGCCTCGGCGAACAGCGTCGGCCGCACGTACCAGCCGCTCTCCACGCCGTCGGGCATGTCGGTGCCGCCAAGGACCAGGCGTGCGCCCTCCTTCTGCCCGGCGGCGATGTAATTGCGGACGCGCTCTTGTTGGCGTCGGGCGACCAATGGGCCGATCTGGGTGGCCGGGTCGGCCGGGTCGCCGATGCGCAAGGCGGATATGTCGGCCGCCAGCGCGTCGACGAATTCGCTGCTCCGGTTGGCCGGCAATAGAATTCGGGTCAGCGCATTGCAGATCTGCCCGCAATTGGACAGGCTGGCCGACCGGATCGCCGTCGCGACGCGCGCTGGGTCTGCGTCGTCGAGGATAATCGCGGCGGACTTACCGCCCAGTTCGAGGCTGACCCGTTTGAGATCGGCTCCGCAGGCCGCCGCCACGGCCTTGCCGGCGACGGTGGAACCGGTGAACGACACCTTGTCCACGCCGGGGTGGGTGACCAGTCGCGCGCCTACCGCGGCGTCACCGGGCAGCACACTCACAACACCGGTTGGTAGCTGCGCCTCTTCGAGCATCTCGGCCAGCAGCAGCGCGTCCAGCGGGGATTCCGGTGCCGGCTTGATCACCACACAGCAGCCGGCCAGGAGCGCCGGGATGAGCTTGGTGACGATGAGGAACTGCGGCATGTTCCACGGCACGATCGCAGCGACCACGCCGACGGGTTCACGCCGCAGGTCCAAGTCGGAGCCGTAGAAACCGGGCCGCGTCTCCTGCCACGGGAACGACTCGGCCAGGTCGCAGAACGCCGTCATCATCAGCGACGGCAGCCCCACCTGGGCGCGCTGAGCAAACGAAGTGGGTGCCCCGATTTCGGCGGTGATCAGCTTGGCCATCGAATCGCGCTGTGCCGCGTAGAGTTTCGCGAGCCGCCGCACCGCGTCGATGCGAGCTGAGGGCTCGAGCCGCGGCCAGGGCCCGTCATCGAACGCAGTCCGGGCGCTCGCCACGGCGGCATCGACATCGGCGGGACCCGCGGCGGCCACCGATGCGATTGGCAATTCGGTGTGCGGCGAAATCACCTCGATGGTGGCATTGGTGCTCGGCGAAGTCCATGTGCCAGCGATGAATAGCGCTTCATGTCGGTGCATGCGAAGTCCTCCCGCGCGTGCGCAATATCAACTACTTGCGATTGTGATGTAGAGCATATACGGTCAGCAGGCATGGCTCGCTTCCCAAAGCCGTCCGAAGGTAGCTGGACGCAGCACTACCCCGAGCTGGGCACCGGGCCGGTGTCCTATGACGACTCGATCAGCCCGCACGTCTACGAGCTCGAACGTGCGGCGATCTTCAAGCGGGCATGGCTCAATGTTGGCCGCGTGGAAGGCCTTCCGCGTAAAGGCAGCTATTTCACAAAGGAACTCAGAGTTGCCAACACCTCGATCATCGTGGTCCGCAACTCCGCGGGCCAGGTGAAGGCGTTTCACAACATCTGCCGCCACCGGGGCAACAAGCTGGTGTGGAACGACATGCCACTGGAGGAAACCAGCGGTGTCTGTCGGCAGTTCACCTGCAAATACCACGCCTGGCGCTATGACCTGGACGGCAACCTCACTTTCGTTCAGCAGGAAGGCGAGTTCTTCGATCTGGACAAGAGCCGCTACGGGCTGGTGCCGGTGCACTGCGACGTGTGGGAAGGGTTCATCTTCGTCAACTTCGCCCCCGAGCCCGAGCAATCGCTGCGCGACTTCCTCGGGCCGATGATCACGGGTCTGCAGGGATATCCGTTCGGGCAGATGACTTCTCGGTGGTGCTATCGCTCCGAAGTGAAAGCCAACTGGAAGCTCTATATGGACGCGTTCCAGGAGTTCTACCACGCGCCGGTCTTGCACGCGAACCAATCGCCGAGCAAGTACTCGAAGGCGGCGGCCGAAGCGGGTTTCGAGGCCCCGCACTATCGCATCGACGGCCCGCATCGGCTGGTCAGCACCTCGGGTGTGCGCGCCTGGGAGATGGATGCCGACATGCGCAAGCCCATCGAGGACATCTGCCAGAGCGGGCTGTTCGGCCCTTGGGACAAGCCCGATCTCGGCGAATTGCCCAGTGGCGTCAACCCGGCCAAGTGCGACCCGTGGGGGCTGGATTCCTTTCAGATCTTCCCCAACTTCGTCATCTTGATCTGGGGGCAAGGCTGGTATCTGACCTACCACTATTGGCCGACGTCCTATAACTCGCACGTGTTCGAGGGAACGCTGTACTTTCCGCAGCCGCGGACGCCGCGGGAACGGATCGCACAGGAACTCGCCGCGGTGTCGTTCAAGGAATACGGGCTACAGGACGCCAACACGCTGGAAGCCACGCAGTCGATGATCGAATCGCGTGCGGTGGGCGAGTTTCTGCTCAACGACCAGGAGGTGCTGCTGCGCCACCTGCACAAGGAGACCGCCGCGTGGATCGCTCAGTACCAGCGCAGCACGGTGGGGGTGTAGCCATGACTGCCAAGCTGCCGGCCGAATTCGCCGACCTGGAACCGTTTTCAGAGTGGTGTTTGGACAGTGAGCCACAGCGCTATGCCAAACGGCTGAACAGCTCGATGGCCCAGATGCAGGCCTTCTACGACGCCATTACCCCGCGCGCTGAAGAAGCCATCGCGTATTGCGACAAGTTCCCGCTCGACGATCTGCCCGACGACGTCGCCAATCTGATGCATCTGCTGTACTCGATGATCATGGTGTCCTTCCCCGTCGAATGCTGGAAGCAGCCACGAGTGCCTGACTCGGGAGCTTCCACCCTGGACTGCATCACCGAACCCGTCCCGTGACTTTCGTGCTGCGGGCCGACCGCTGGGCCGACGTCGACGCCGGTGAGGTCCGCTCCCCGGCAGTGCTGGTGATCGATGGTGATCGGATCACGGCCGTGAATCCCGTTGCGGTGCCGCCCGATTCGACAGCGATCAACCTAGGCGATATGACTCTGCTGCCGGGCCTGATGGACATGGAGCTGAACCTGCTCATCGGCGGCCCGGGCGGACCGGAGGGGCTGCCCAGCCCGATGCATGGTGTGCAGGACGACCCGGCGTACCGCACGCTGCGCGGCGCCGTGAACGCCCGCACCACCCTGGACGCCGGGTTCACCACGGTGCGCAACCTCGGCCTGATGGTCAAGACGGGCGGCTACCTACTGGACGTGGCGCTGCAGCGCGCGATCGATCAGGGCTGGCACAGCGGCCCGCGAATCATCGCCGCCGGCCACGCCGTAACGCCCTACGGCGGCCACCTGGACCCCACGGTCTTCCAACGATTGGCGCCCGGCATCATGCCGCTGTCGGTGGCCGAAGGCATCGCGAACGGGGTCCCCGACGTGCGCGCCTGCGTGCGCTATCAAATTCGGCACGGCGCCAAGGTGATTAAGGTGTCGGCATCGGGCGGGGTGATGTCGCACAGCACCGCACCGGGTGCCCAGCAGTACTCCGACGAAGAGTTCGCCGCCATCGCCGACGAGGCACACCGCGCGGGAATTCGGGTGGCGGCCCACGCCATCGGCGACAGCGCCATCCGCGCGTGCATCAACGCGGGCATCGACTGCATCGAGCACGGATTCCTGGCCACCGACGAGACCATTCAGATGATGGTGGACCACGGCACCTTCCTGGTTTCGACGACGTATCTGACCGAAGCGATGGCCGTCGACCGGATCGCGCCCGAATTGCGCAAGAAGGCCAACGAGGTGTTCCCGCGGGCAAAGGCTATGTTGCCCAAGGCGATTGCCGCCGGCGTTCGCATCGCGTGCGGCACCGACGCCCCCGCCATTCCGCACGGACAGAACGCAAAAGAGCTGTGCGCGTTGGTCGACCGTGGCATGACGCCCATGCAGGCGATCCGCGCGGCGACCGTGACCAGCGCCGAGCTCATCGAGGCCGACCACGAGTTAGGCCGGCTCGCGCCAGGTTATCTAGCCGATGTCATCGCCGTGCCGGGTAACCCCGCACAGGACATCGCGACCACACTGGACGTCCGATTCGTGATGAAAGACGGCCGGATTCACCGGAGCCCGTAGGAGCAGCCATGGAACTCACCGACAACATTCTGTGGCTGCTCAAGCAGGCGTTTCACTTCTCGCTGACGACGGTGAACGAGGCCATCAGCGGCCACGGCGTCACCACTGCTCAGATCGGCCTGATGCGCCAGCTGGCCAACGAACCGGGCCTGTCCGGTGCCGAACTGGCCCGGCGGCTGCTGATCACCCCGCAGGCGGCCCAGCTCGCGCTCACCGCGCTCGAGCGCCGCGGCCTGGTGGAGCGCAAGCAGGATCCGCAGCATGGCCGGATCATGCAGGCCTATCTCACCGATCAGGGCCGCGCGGTGACCTCGGCGGTACTGGCCGACGCGCTGGCCGCACACGAATCGGTGTTCGGCGTGCTGAGCAGTGACGAGCAGCAGCTGCTGCACGACCTGCTGGCCCGTGTCGTCGAACAGGGCACCGGTCACACTCTGTTCAGCGAGCACACCGAGCCGTAGAGTCCGGGACTAGATAAAGGCCGGGAAAGGCCGGGAATAGCAGCAGCCCTTGCAGGAGATGTGATGGCCAAAGTTGTCGGAGTGCATGGGATCGCGCAGGAATACAAGGGTCCGAATTCGCTAAAAGCCGAATGGCTTCCCCACTTGAAGGACGGCGTGAAGTCGGGCGGCAAGGTTGCATTTCCAGATGATGATTTCGAGATGGCCTACTACGGCGACATGTTTCGTCCACCAGGTGTGATGGCCGGCGGTTTCCCGCCACTGAAGCCCAAAGATCTCAACGACGAGGACGCCGAACTGCTGGAGTTGCTGTGGCGCAAGGCTGCCCGCGTGGACCCGAAGGTTCCCGATCCCGACGCGGAGGTGATGGGGCGCACACCGCAGTGGGTGAAGCGTGCACTTAATGCGCTGAGCCAGAGTACGTTCTTCGCCGGGCTCGCCGAGAAGGTGATGATCGGAACGGTCAAACAGGTGCGGCTGTATTTCAGCGACATCAAGGTGCGCGCGGACGCAATTAATGCCGTCGGCGAAGCCGTCACTGCGGACACGCGCGTGGTGATCGGCCATTCGTTGGGCTCTGTAGTCGCATTCGAAGCGCTGGCCGCTGCCAAACCTGATTGGCAGGTCCACACCCTGATCACCCTCGGTTCGCCGTTGGGGATCAGAAATCTGGTCTTCGACCGTCTTTCGCCCCCTCCGGTCAGGGGCCGCGGAATGCGCCCGCCCATACTGCGAAATTGGGTGAATGTCGCTGCGCCGGGCGACATCGTGGCTTTGGTACCGAAGCTCGCCGACTGTTTCGACGGCGTCACCGACGCGCGCATCGACACCGGAACACAGGCGCACGACATCAAGCCCTATCTGACCGAGGCCCTGGTCGGTCAGGCGGTGCTGGCAGGGTTGGCCTAGGCAGCCATGGCGCGGCGGCTGTTGGCGATAGGGACGGCCAAATACAAGGACACCCAGTCGTTCCCGCCACTGAAGTGTGTGCCGAAATCGGTGGAGACGATCACTGGCACGTTCCAGCGGATGGGTTTCGAGGTCCAGCCGTCTTTGAAGGACCCGACACAGAAGAAATTTATCGACACTGTGTCCCGATTTTTGCGACAGGAGTGTTCGCCGGGAGACGTCGCAGTTCTGTATGTGACCGGCCACGGTGTCTACGCCGCATACGGACACTATTTGGCTGCGCGCGACTCCGTTGACGGCCAGTACGAGACCATGGTCGATGCGGGATCCTTTATCCGCGCTCTGGGCGACAACCCAAAGCTGGAGCATCTGCTGATCATCCTGGACACCTGCTACGGCGAGCGGGCCGCCGACGACATGGCGCGCGCGGCATTACAGGTCAAGGAGCAGTGGCCGGACAACCCGAGGCGGCGCTACTCGGTGGTGGCCTCGGCGCGCACCAGCCAAACGGCCGACCAACTGGTGTTCGCGCAGGCGTTAAGCCAGGCGCTGGATCTGTTGCGCAGCACTTCCGGGACGAAGGTCGAGTTCATTTCCCTGGACAGGGTGGTGGATCGCACCAATCGCCTGCTCGAATCGTCGACCGACGCTAACCAGCGGGCTGTCGCACTGACCCTGGTGACTTCGCCCTACGAGGAAATATTCTTCGAGAACCCCTTGTATGCGGGTTCGGTGCCGGCCACATCCGAAGTGGCCGATGACGATGAGTTGCAGTCACATTGGCTGCCGAGAGCACGCGGCGAAGCGGCCGAGGGCAGGCCCTCACTCTTCGTGACGCGGCAACCGCTCATCGACGAGATCCTCGACTGGCACGCAGATCCGTCGCGGCCCGGTCTGTTCGTGGTGACCGCGAGCCCGGGCATGGGTAAATCCGCATTGCTGGCCCAGTTCGTCGTCGGGGCTGCTAACGGCTTGACTCATCGGCTTGGCGTGATTCGGGCGATACACGCCCGCGGCTTACTCGCAGAGGTTGTAGCGCAACGGATTAGCGACATTCTCAATAACCCCGCGCCTGTCCCGGGCGCGACCGTCATCGTCGACGCGGTGGATGAGGCGTTGAATTCCGACGCTATCGAAAAGCTGGTCCTCAAACCGCTTCTCGCCAAAGGCATCCGGGTGGTGGCCGGTATCCGGCCCGGTCTGACGCGCACCCTGAATCTCGATCGCGTCACCTTGGACCTTGACGGCAGAACCGACGATGAGGACGTCGGGAAGTACGTTTTTGGATTGCTCACCCAAAGCGACCCCAGCCCGTATACCGAGCACCACGACCGCGCCACCGATGTCGCTGCCGCCGTAGCGTCGTTGACGGCCGGCAACTTTCTCGTCGCCGGCGCATTCGCCCGTGCGCTGTGTGGCATGAAGATCCTCACGCCCGTCCAAGTCGTGGCGGCCTATCAGTCATTCGGCAGCCTCGCCGGCATTTTCGAAGGTGATCTTGCGCGCATCGACGACAAGTCCGGGCGAGTGCGCGAACTGCTCGGCGTACTGGCGTGGTCACAAGGTGCGGGCGTCCCGTGGGAGGGTATCTGGCCCGCGGTGGGCCGCGCCCTGCGTGACTACGCGACCTACACCGACGACGATGTCCAGCAAGTGCTGAGCGCGGCGGGCGATTATGTGGTGGAGACAGCCGCCGGGGGCAGCTCCTACTACCGGCTCTATCACGAACTATTCGCAGAACACCTGCGCAAAGGCACCGATGCCACCGATGCGCACCGACGAATTACCGAGGCGCTGATCGCCGAGACCCCGACCAAACTCGACGGCACCAAAGACTGGGCCGGTGCACACCCTTACGTGCGGGACTATTTGGCAGAGCACGCCGCACGCGCCGGTGTCCTGGACGATCTGCTTGCCGACCCCGCGCTTGTCCTGGCGATGGAGCCGGTGCGGTTGGGTGTCGCATTGAGCCGTAACCGGGGCCGTGACGCCGGCCCTAACGAGGCTGCGGTTCTGCAGTGTCTGGAGCACTTGCGATCGGGAAACACCCAGACCATGGCCAGCCAACTGGCGCTGGCGGCGCTGCAATCCGGCGCCGACGACCTCGCACGCAATACCGTCGTCGTCGCCAAAGGCGCTGCCTGGCGGCCGTCATGGACACGCTGGTCGCCCAACCCGCCTCATACGGTGCTGGCCCGGCTGACTGGCGGAATCATCGCCGCATGCGTGATCGACGGTGACACCCCACTGGTGGTCGCTGCGTCAAACGACGGCGAATTGGTCTGTGTCGAACTGATTTCCGCGCAATTGGTGTGGCGCACGACCCTCGACGAAGCCGTACTGGCGCTCGCGTCGGCGCCGAACCTCGTCGCGGCGGGCCATAGCTCGCGGATCACGCTGTTGGACCCGCTGACCGGAGACCCAAAAGGGTTGGTGCCCATGACGTTCGCGGGCAGCCGACATACGTCCGGATTTGCGCCGCACGTCCACTCGCTCGGGTTGACGTGTGAGGGTGACGAGGTGCTGCTTGCTGTCGGCACCATCTTCGACGCCGACCGCACCCCGCATATCGGTGACCAGCCTGCGAAATCGGGCCGCCTGCAGCTGTGGCGGGTCGACACCGAGCCGCCACAACTCAAGTGGAACGTCGCCGCATTCGGCGGCTCGGTGATCACGCTGGACTGGCGGCGTACAGGGCGCGGGCTGGAGATCGTGGCCGGGGGTGACCCGGGTGACGAGGATCCCGAGACCTCCGCCGTCGCGCGGGTATTCGACGCCGAGGGTCGGGTGATCCACCAGGCCGGAGACGAAATCTATGACGCCGTTGTCAGCCACGCCTGCGTCGGCGGCGATGGCACTGTCCTGCTATGGACATGGGGCCCCTACTCCCGTGTGGTGCGATGGTCACCCGACACCGACGCGGTAGCCGGCTACGAGTACTTCGACAGCATCGAGACGGTCACCCGGGCCGGCGATATATGGCTGATGGGCACCGGCAATGGCGTAATCCCGTTTTCGCACAACAAATGGGAGCCGTTGGGCGCGGGGCACGGAAACTCGGTGGCCGTCCGCGGCCTCGCGGTTGCCGCGACGCCCGAGACGACCTTCGTCGTCGCCACCCACGGCGAGCTGGCAACGAGGTGGGACCTCGCCACCCTGCTCGCCTCGACCGGCACAGCACGTCGGGACGTTACCTCCTGCACTCCGGTTGTCGCGGGGATGGTGGCCTGCGGCGTGTACGACGGCCGGGGCGGAGCCCTGGAAACCATCCGGGTAACCGATGGCGCACTGGTTGCGCGGAGCGAGAAGGTCCTGTTACCAACGGCATTGCACGCGACCGCTGATCGCCCGAGTGAGTTTCTCGACGCGGTGGGCGTTGTCAACGGCGGCAAGGCCGGGGGAAAGATACAACGGCTGGCGTTGCAGGACCATTCGCCGGTTGCTGAGCCCCTATGGTTCAGCGACAACGCGCAGGTGCGTGGCTTCGCCGACGCCGCCGGCTGGTTATTGGCCTGTGGTGACGGCGGCTACCTGCGGCTGTTCGAGATCGAAACCGGTGAGACGGTTCCACCGCTGCGGTACAACGAATTTCAGCTCACGCAGGTCGATGTTGCCGAGGTAGCGGGGAAGCCGACGATCGTCGCCCTCGATTACCGCGGGTCGCTGGTGTTGTGGGATTGGGCCGCCACCATGGCGGCGCAGGTTGGTTTCTTCGAGCCGGGTATCAATGCCGCCAGCGGCGAAGACATATCCGGTGATGTGGAATCGGCCGGGTTCGCCATCTGGCAGCACGGTGCTGAGATCGCCTTCCTCCGGGCCGGCCAGAACGGTGTGGTGTATCTGAATTCGTTTCCACGCCAACCGAATAGCGACGTTCTCTCCTGGGGACGGCGGAGCCATTGGCGCGCTCACCCCAAGGCGATCAAGGCCATCGCGCGACTCGGTGCGGCCTGGGCGGTTACCGGTGACAGCGCCGGGTTGCTGCGGATCTGGTGGTTACCCGATCGATCGCTGGTCACGGAAGCGTCGCTGGGCGCGGGCATCAAAACGATCCGCGTCGTCGACGAACACCAGATATTGGTCGGCACCGCATCGGGATTGGTGTCGTTGTGCCTTGAAGTGAAGGCGGCAAATGATGTCTGAGACGGTACTTGTCACTGGGGCCTTCGGTCTGGTCGGCTCTGCGATGGTGAAGCGTTTGGCGGCCGACGGCCGCCGAGTGATCGCTACCGGCCGCAACAGTGTGGCCAATCGCAAGGCCGCGCAACGACTGCCGGCGCGCGTGCAGGTCCAGTGGGCCGACCTCACCGACGCTGCCGACATCGATCGGCTCGTCTCTGATGCGGCACCGACCGCGATCATCCACTTGGCCGCGGTCATTCCGCCCGCTATCTACCGCGACGCCAGATTCGCCCGCAAGGTCAACGTCGAGGGCACCGCGGCACTGGTGCGGTCCGCCGAAATGCTGCCAAATCCGCCCCGGTTCCTACACGCGTCGAGTTGCGGTGTCTACGGCGCACCCAACCCGTATCGAAGCCCGGGCCTGTGTGGTCCGGACACACCCCCGAACCCATGTGACTTGTACAGCGGACACAAGCTCGAAGCCGAGGAAGCGGTTCGCTCGTCGCGCCTGAATTGGGTGATCCTGCGGCTGGGCGCGGTATTCACCGCGGACCCCGAGGAAGAGAACTTCGACGCCGACATCGTGTACTTCGGCAGCGCACAGCCGTCGGACGGGCGGGTGCACTCGGTCGACGTCCGCGACGCGGCCGCCGCATTCGCGGCGGCAACCACCGCGGACGTCGTCGGCGCGACGCTGCTGATCGCCGGGGACGAATCACACCTGCTGACATTCGGTGCTACCGGAGAGGAGCCCGCGGCGGCTCGAGGACTCAGTGGGCTGAGCAAGGCACTACAGTGCCGACCGGGTGATCCCGAAAGCGATCACGACTGGTTCCTCAACTGCTGGATGGACGTCACCCGAGCGCAAGAACTTCTGCAGTTTCAGCAGCATTCGTGGCCGGACATGCTTGCCGAAATGCGCGCCAATGCGGGCTGGAAGCTACCCGCGACGCGGCTGGCAGCTCCACTCGCCCGGGCCATGGTGAAACGCCAAGCGGCGTACCGCAATTGGCCGGGCGTTTACGCACAGCCATGGGAGGTACTGCGCCGGCGGTATGGCGAGACCGGCCTCGATACCCCGAATACCCGCGCCCCAGGCATGTCAAGTACTTGATACCAAAGACAAGTACTTGATACTCTCGCGTGGATGGGAAACGTGGGAGCAAGCGGCTACGTCGGTAACCCCACGCCTCATCCCACTGCGCAGGACTCCAAAACTGAACAGGTGACGATCCAGCTGGACCGGCGCACCATTACCGTGAGCTACCGGGCCGGCTCCACTTTGCTGGAGACCGCGCGCATCGCCGGGCTACGTGCGCCGTCGTCGTGTGAAATCGGTTCCTGCGGAACATGTATGGCCCGGCTGACCGACGGCAGCGCACGAATGATCAACAATGACGCGCTCACCGAGCAGGAGGTGGCCGAAGGGTGGGTGCTGACCTGCCAGTCGTTGCCGATCAGTGCATCGGTGACGGTGGTGTACGAGTAGGGAGCGAGAGGCGATGACACGGGTGGCGGTGGTATCCGGCGGCGCGTCGGGTATGGGTGAGGCGACCTGTCACGAGTTGGGCCGGCGTGGCCATCAGGTAGCCGTGCTCGACATCGACGGGGAAGCGGCACACCGGGTGGCCGAAGATCTTCGTGCCGAAGGGGTTACCGCCTTGGGCGTGGCCGCCGACGTCACTGATCGCCCGGCGGTGGAAGAGGCCTTCGCCAAGGTACGCAGCAAGCTGGGCCCGGTGGGCATTCTAGTCACGAGTGCCGGCATGGTCGGCTTCGGAAAATTCACCGAGATCACCCTCGAATCCTGGTCGCGCATCATCGATGTCAACCTCAACGGCACCTTTCATTGCTGCCAGGTGGCACTGCCGGACATGATCGCGGCGAAATGGGGCCGCATCGTGATGATCTCGTCGTCGAGTGCCCAGCGGGGCTCGCCGCGCATGGCGCACTACGCGGCGTCCAAGGGCGCGGTGATCACGCTGACGAAATCGCTGGCCAACGAGTATGCGCCGATGGGAATCACCGTCAACAACATCCCCCCATCGGGCATCGAGACGCCGATGCAGCGACAGTCGCAGGCCGCCGGGCAGCTTGGCTCCAACGAGACGCTGGCGCGCCGAATTCCGGTGGGCCACCTAGGTACTGGCGACGACATCGCCGCGGCGGTGGGCTTCTTGTGTTCGGAGGAGGCCGGTTTCATTACCGGCCAAGTGCTCGGCGTCAACGGCGGAGCCGTGATGTGAGCAGAGAGGCAGGTTCGGATGGCGCGATGGCCTAAGCCGGCGGAGGGCACCTGGACCGAGCACTACCCACAGCTCGGCACCGGCCCGATCTCCTTCCGTGACTCGACATCGCCGGAGTTCTACGAACTCGAACGTGAGGCGATCTTCAAACGGGCGTGGCTCAACGTCGCACGCGTCGAGGAGTTACCACGGGTGGGCAGCTACCTCACCAAAGAGATCGAGTCCGCACGCGCCTCGATCATCGTCGTCAAGGGCAAAGACGAACACATCAGAGCGTTCCATAACATCTGCCGCCATCGCGGAAACAAGCTGGTATGGAACGACTTTCCGCACCGGGAGACCTCCGGCGTATGCCGGCAGTTCACCTGCAAATACCACGGCTGGCGCTACGACCTCGACGGCGCGCTCACGTTCGTGCAGCAGGAGTCCGAGTTCTTCGACCTCGACCGGTCGGATTATGGCTTAAGCCCGGTGCACTGTGACGTCTGGAACGGCTTCATCTTCATCAACTTCGATGAGCGGCCGCGGCAGAACCTGCGGGAGTTCCTCGGCCCGATGATCACCGCGCTGGACGACTATCCGTTCGGCAGGCTGACCGAACGCTACGACTTCCTGGCGCACAACAACAGCAACTGGAAGATCTTCGCCGACGCGTTCCAGGAGTACTATCACGTTCCGTCCCTGCATCCCCAGCAGGTGCCCTCGGCGGTGCGCGACCCCAACGCCGGTTTCGAGTGCGCGCACTTCCAGATCGACGGCCCGCATCGGGTGGTGTCGACGGCGGGCACCCGGCGCTGGCTGATGGCTCCGGAATACATGTATCCGATCGAACGGGCAACGCGCAGTGGACTTGTCGGCCCGTGGCGCACTCCCGATATCGGCGAGCTGCCCGCCGGGCTGAACCCCGGTGGCATCGAGCCTTGGGGCATCAGCAACTTCCAGATCTTCCCCAACTTGGAAATCCTCATCTACGGCGGCTGGTATCTGCTCTACCGGTACTGGCCGACGTCGCACAACACGCACCGTTTCGAGGCCTACACCGCCTTCCACCCCGCACGCAGCGTCCGGGAACGCGTCGAGCACGAAGTGGCCGCGGTGGTGCTCAAGGAATTCGCCCTGCAGGACGCGGGAATGCTCGGGGGTACCCAGGCGGCGCTGGAGACCGGCATCGTCGACGAGTTCCCCCTCAACGACCAGGAAATCCTGGTGCGCCACCTGCACAAGGAAGTCGTCGACTGGGTCGAGCAATACCAGCGCGGGACTCAGCCGGTGGGAGTGTAGATATAACTACTGCAAAGCCTGGGTGCCTACTGCCCAGCGCGTTCGCCGAGCTCGAAGAGTTCGCCCAAACCTGGTGCCTGCCAACCGAGGCCGAGCGATGGAACCAGCGCATGGCCACCAGCATGACCGAGATGCGGGGGTTTTATCAGGCCTTCTTCCCGCGGGTCGAGGAGGCCATCGAGTACTGCGACAAGTTTTCCCTCGATGACCTGCCCGACGACGCGGCCAATCTGCTGCACCTCATCTATTCGCTGGTGATGGTCGCGATGGCGGTCGAGATCTTCGGTCAGCCAAGGCCCACGGACTCGGCCGACGCCGTCCTTGACCGCGTCGGCGAACCGGTGCCCTGAGGACTGGCGATGAGTGTGCTCACCATCAACAGACTCACCCCGTCGGTCGGTGCCGAGGTGCTCGGTGTCGACTTGCGACGGCTGGCCTGCGATGATTCGCTGGGCAACGCGGTGATGGAGGCGCTGGAGGACAATGGCGTCCTGGTCTTCCGCGGACTTGGTTTGAAACCGCAAGCGCAAGTGGACTTCTGCCGCCGGCTCGGCGAGGTCGACTTCTCTTCCGATGGGCACCACCCGGTAGCCGGCATCTATCCGATCACTCTGGACACTTCGAAGAACTCTTCGGCCGCCTATCTGCGCGCCACGTTCGACTGGCACATCGACGGCTGCACTCCCACCGGTGACGAATGCCCGCAGAAAGCCACGGTGCTGTCCGCGGTTGCGGTAGCCGAACGCGGTGGCGAAACCGAATTCGCCAATTCCTATGCGGCATATGACCAGTTGAGCGACGAAGAGAAGCGACGGCTCGGCTCGCTGCGAGTGGTGCATTCACTGGAAGCCTCGCAGCGGCGCATCACTGCCGATCCGACGCCGGAGCAGGTGCAACGCTGGCGGCAACGGCGCACGCACGAGCATCCGTTGATCTGGACGCATCGCAGCGGCCGCAAATCGCTGGTGTTGGGCGCTTCGGCGGACTACATCGTCGGGATGGACCGCGACGATGGCCGCGCGTTGCTAGACGAATTGCTCAGGCGTGCAACAAAAGCCGACAAGGTCTACCGGCACAGCTGGTCGGTAGGCGACACCGTCATCTGGGACAACCAGGGTGTGCTGCACCGCGCCGCCCCCTATGACCCGGACTCGCCGCGGGAATTGCTGCGTACCACCGTGCTGGGCGACGAGCCCATCGAATAGGCCTGCCGCCGTCCGGCCGCGTTAACCCATGGACCGTCCCACCATCCAGTAAGCCCGCGCGGCGATCGACTTGCGGGGTATGCCGAAGTCGTGCTGCAGGACCCGGCTAACCGACCGCGTGGTGCGGCTGTCGCAGGCAACCCAGCCGAAGTGGCCGTTCGCGTCGAACGCCGCCGCTTTGACCCTGCGCACCAGGGCGCTTCCGTCGTCCACGCGGTCGACCCAGGTGATTCCCTCGCTTCGGGCAACCGGCAGGTCCGTGTCGTCGTCGTAGCCCGCCTCCAAGAACACCTGAGCGGGAGCGTCGCCGATCGCGCTCAGCAGCGAGTTGATCGCCGGCAGCGACGCGGCGTCGCCGACGAGAATGTATCCGGCCGGCTCAGGCTCAGGAAGGGCGAACTTGGTGCCCAAAACGGTCGCCTTGATGACGTCACCGGGCTGCGCCGCGGCTGCCCAGCGAGATGCCAGACCGCCGTGCAATGCGAATTCGACGTCCACCGTGTCGCCCACGGGATCCGGGTTGACCAGTGTATATCCGCGCTGGTGCAGCTTGTCCCCGTCGGCGAACCACATCCGCACCCACATCGTCGGGTGCGGCGGGTGCGCTTCGAGCATGCCGGCGGCGTCGAAGCTCAGCCGCAGGTAGTGGGGGCTGATTTGGCGCCGGCCGGTGACGGTGAGGCGGTAATCGCCCGCACCAAGCAATTTCATTACCGCCCCGGCCAGACCGCGGGAACCTCGCTCTTCGCGCATATCCGCGAGTACCCCTAGACTTCGAAGTTCAGCAAGTCGATCACCGTCCCCCAGAGCCTCGACGGTCCGACGACATACCAGCAACAAAGGTTGTGCCTTGCCCGATAATCACGATGAATCCGCCACGTTAGCTCCCCACTTCGAGGACGTACAGGCACACTACGACCTGTCCGACGATTTCTTCAGACTGTTCCTGGATCCGACGCAGACCTACAGCTGTGCCTATTTCCAGCGCGACGACATGACGCTCGAAGAGGCGCAGATCGCCAAGATCGACCTCTCACTCGGCAAACTCGGACTACAACCGGGCATGACGCTGCTCGACATCGGGTGCGGCTGGGGCGCTACGGTCACTCGTGCTTTAGAGCGTTACGACGTGAACGTCGTCGGCCTGACGCTGAGTCGCAATCAGCAGGCCCATACGCAGCAACTGCTCGACAAACATCCCAGCGGCCGAAGCAAGCGCGTGCTACTGCAGGGCTGGGAGCAGTTCGACGAAAAGGTCGACCGCATCGTGTCTATCGGGGCCTTCGAACACTTCGGGCGTGACCGCTACGACGATTTCTTCGCGATGGCTTACCGGGCTCTTCCCGCTGACGGCGTGATGTTGTTGCATTCCATCATCAAGCCCAGCGATGAAGAATTCGCCGAGCGTGGATTGCCGATCACCATGACCAAGCTGCGGTTCATGAAATTCATCATGGACGAGATTTTCCCGGGCGGTGACCTGCCCAACGCCCAGGCCGTTACGGAGCATGCGGAGCGCGCCGGCTTCTCCGTCAAGCTGGTCCAGCCGCTACGTCTGCATTACGCCCGCACTCTGGACACCTGGGCTGCCGCGCTCGAGGCGCACCGCGATGAGGCTATTGCGATCCAGTCACAGGAGGTCTACGACCGGTACATGAAGTACTTGACCGGTTGCGCCGACCTGTTTCGCGAGGGCTACACCGACGTGGCGCAATTCACCCTGGCCAAGGCTGACGGCTAACCCTCGCCGGGCGTTGCTACCCGCAGCTCGATTGCCGCAGACGGTTCCAGGTCAAGGTGACGTGGGTTCCGTTCGGTGTGCAATCGATGGTTGCCGTGTCGGCGAGTGCCCGCATTAAGGGGATGCCGCGGCCGCGGATCTGAAATCGCGTCCCGCCGGCCGCCGGCTCCGGGACACGCCACCGGCCGCGGTCATTGACGGTAACGGCGAGGGTGTCGGAATTTTCGTCGTAGGCGGCGCTGACATCGAGCGTTCCACTGTGCGAGAAATCGGTGTAGGCGAATTCGGCGGCATTGGCCAGCGCTTCGTTTACCGCCAGCAGCAGATCGTTGAACCGTTCGGCGCTGAGCGCGAAATGCCTCTGCAGCCAATTTCCGAACTCGAGCCGAGTCTGAGCGGCACTCGGCGCATCGGCGACAACCCGGGTCCGCTGGAACCGGGAGCGGTCGTCGATGCAGGTAACCATTCAGTGCCGATCATGAGAGAGCCATTGCGGCAGGCATAGATTTCTGCCGGGTACCCATCCCGGCAATCTTTAACGCATTGGTTACTCGCCGAGAGCGCTGTCCAGGTCGCGGAACAGCGGGACCACCGAGTCGATTCCCATGAGCTTGATCGGCCGGCTGGTGGCCGCGCCCTCGGCGACGACCGCCAGCCGGGTGTGCGGCTGCGCCTCAGCCTGGGCGGTGACCAGCACACTCATCCCGGCCGACGCGAGAAATTCCACTTTGGACAGGTCGACGATGAGAACCGCGGGCCGACTGTCCAGCGCGGTGCGTATCGCCTCCTCGAGCTGCGGGGCGGTCAGCATGTCTACTTCGCCGGACACGGTGAGCACGACCGCCTTTTTCACCCGGCTTTCCTCGACCGCGAACGCTCCATTACCTGGACCAACCATGCCGTACCTCACATCCGTTCCTGGTGGGAGACCGCCAGTCCGAAGCCGACCATTCTTATTCGACGGGCTGTGGATTCAACCCTGCGGGAAACGCTGCGTACAGCGGCAATCCTATTGCCATTGCGCTTGCGCAGCGGGCTGGACGCGGCCCTCGCATTCCCTTGACCCTAATCGACCGCCGAGCGGCAAAGACTGGCAGGCAGTCAATTGGCTAACACTTCTTGCCCGCGCGGATCAGCAGGCATATCGAGGTGAGCAACTGCCACGTGCTGATCGAGTACACGCTTCCGCGTTCGGCCGCCCCATTTGGCAACACTACGGTCCGGCCCGCTACTGAGTTGACGACCAGCAAGGCCAGACATGACAAGCCCAGGGCCGCAATGAGTCGAGAGACCATCTGGTACCAGCGGCGGCCGCCGACCGGCGCCACCAGGCCTGCGCCGGCCGTCGCCGCCACGATCGCCGCGTTGCCACCCACGATTGCCAGCGCGGCACCGGCGACGTGCACCTTTCCGCTGTGCACGATTGCGATCACCATGTTCCCAACGGCATTCGCCGCGACCAGACCCAGGAAAAGCTGAGCCCGTCGCCTGTGCGGTAGCCCGACAATCAGCAGTGCCCCGAGCAGAAACAGGGTTCCCTGCAGGTAGAACGCCGCATGCATGAAATAGGCCTGCGGCGCAGCCAACCCCAGGTCGCTGACGTAGTCGGTCCAGTAGCTGTAGCCGGGCCGGTAACCTGCGGCGACCGCCTCGAGCACCAGGTACCCTACGGCAGCCACCACCCACACGGTGGCTGCACGCGCGGTACCCAAGCGGGCCTTTCGGGTAGGGACTTAAGCCGATACTGCGATGCTCGACAGCAGATCGGCAAGACGATCCGGACGGTCCAGCATCGAGAACGTCCGTGCGCCGTCGATCACCTCAAGACGGGCGTTCGGGATGGTGGCGGCCAGTCGCTCGCCGTCTTCGAGCGGGAAGAACTGGTCGTCGGCCGACCACGCGATGAGGGCCGGCTTGCCGAACTCGGGCAGCCGCTGCGCAACGCGCAGCGTCACTTCGGTGCGCAGCGACAGGGTGAACTGGCGGAGATCCTCTGCGATCCGCGGGTCGGACAGTCCGGGGCGCACCCAGGCCTGGGTGAGTTGGTCGATGTCGCGGTGCGCCAGGCCGGCGAAGGCGCGCTTGCGCGCCGCCGGAGCCCGCATCGCCTGACTCACCGCCCGGAACGACGTCTTCGACCTCGCGGCCAGAATCACCGGTTTCAGGATCGGCGGCGGAAAGTGTTCAAACGCATCGCAACTCGTGAGCACCAAAGCACCGAGACGTTCGGGGTGATGCACGGCGACCAGTTGCGCGATCACTCCGCCGGTGTCATTGCCCACCAGCACCACGTCCTGCAGGTCGAGGGCGGCCAGTACGTCGGCGACCATGCGCGCGACGCCGCCGATGGTTCGATCCGCGCCGGGCCGCAGCGGCTGTGCATGGGCACCCAGTGGCCAGGTGGGGACGATGCAGCGCAGTCCGTGCCCGGCGAGCCGCTCGCTCACCTGTCGCCACAGCTGCCCGCCCATCAGGTACCCGTGCACGAAAACAACCGGTCTGCCGCCCTCGGGTCCGGTTGCTTCGTAATGGATGGTTCCGGCACTAATGTCGATCGACGACATGGATAACCCCCACTTCGAGATATAGTTAAAAACAGGCTGTCTGTAACTTACCAACAGGTTGTATGGAAATCAAGAGACGCACCCAGGAAGAGCGCTCCGCGGCCACCCGCGAGGCGTTGATTTCGGCCGCCCGCAAACTCTGGGGCGCACGCGGTTACGCAGAGGTCGGAACGCCGGAGATCGCCAAAGAGGCGGGTCTGACCCGCGGCGCGATGTACCACCAATTCGCCGACAAGGCAGCGCTGTTCCGCGAGGTCGTCGAGGCGGTTGAGCAGGACGTGATGGCCCGGATGGCCACGCTGGTGGCGTCTTCGGGGGCCAAGTCGCCGGCGGATGCGATCCGCGCCGCTGTCGATGCCTGGCTGGAAGTGTCCGGCGAACCCGAAGTGCGCCAGCTGATCCTGCTCGACGCGCCCGCGGTGCTCGGTTGGGCCGGCTTCCGCGAGGTGGCCCAGCGATACAGCCTCGGAATGACCGAGCAGTTGCTCGCAGAGGCCGTTCGGGCGGGTCAATTGGCGCGTCAACCGGTACGGCCGCTGGCGACGGTGATGATCGGTGCGCTCGACGAGGCCGCTATGGCCATTGCCACTGCCGAGGATCCCAAGGGGGCCCGTCGGGAAATCCGGCAGGTGCTGCGCCGGCTCATCGACGGGATGCTGGACGACTGACGTCGTGCGGTTTCGACGCGAGCTGCGGATAGTGCTCGCTGAGGTCCCGCAGGTATTGGGGCGCCGATTGCCTGGCGACGTTGAGAAAGCAACGCACGCTTGGTGATTGGTTGGAGGTGCGCCAAACCAGGGCCAGCGGGCGATACGGCAGCGGGCCGCGGAGCGGGACGAACCGGACACCCTTGCGATTGAGATTGATGAAAGATGTTGGCAGCAGGGCGATTCCAGCACCCGAAGCCACCAGCGCGAGAATCGTCTGAATGCGCGGCACTTCGTCGACGACGGGTGGATCGATGTCGTGTAGCCGGAACAGCTCGACCACGTCGGCGTAGGTGGTGCTCGCCGCGGCGCGCGTCCACAGCACGATCGGCTGATCTTTCAGCTGCGACGGATCGATCCGCTCATGGCCGGCAAGCGGGTCGTCTTCGCACACGACCGCGGCAAGGGGATCATCGATGAGCGTCTGGATGGTCAGCGTCGGCTCGTCGACGGGTCCGCGCACAAAGCCGACGTCGAGGCGGTGTTCAACCAGTTGGGCCACCTGCTCGGTGGTGGTCATTTCGGTCAGTTCGAGCTTGACGTCGGGGTACTCGCGCCGGTGGGTGCGCATGACGTAGGACAAGACGCCATCCACCGCGGCTTGCAGGGCACCGATATGAAGATGGCCGAGATGCCCGGTGGCCGCCTTGCGTGCAGCTGCGAAGGCGCGCTCGGCGTGCGTAAGCGCGAGCCGGGCCTCTTCGAACAGTGCATTGCCGGCGTCGGTGAGCTCGATCGGGCGCCGGGATCGATCGATGAGTTCGGCCCCCAGCTGGCGTTCGAGCTTCTGAATCTGCTGGCTCAGCGGCGGCTGGGCAATATGCAGCCGCTCGGCGGCGCGGCCGAAGTGACGTTCCTCGGCGACGGTGACGAAGTACCGCAGCAGCCGCAGCTCCGGGTCAGACATATCTGCAGAATATAATAGCTGTATCAATATGTCTTGGACGTAGATGGTGCTGCGAACCTACGGTGGTCCCAACGAGCAACGTAGGAGGCAATGAAATGACCGCGGTGATCACCGAGGAACGCGATCTCGTCGAGTACTACTTCGACCAGCCGTGGAGCGACGGCCTGCCGGTGGTCCCTCCGACGCCCGAGCGCGTTGCGGCCGTGCTGGACGTATTGGGTGGTGAGCCAAAAGAACTCGTGGCCCGCATTCCGCCGCGGTGGGGCAGCCTGACCCGTGAGCTGCTGGCCGTGAACATGGTGATGGCCGGGTGCAAGCCCGAGTACGCCCCCGTCGTCCGCGCCGCAATCCTGGCATTGGCCGACGCACGGTTCAATCTCAACGGCATTCAGGCCACCACCCACGTCGTCTCACCGCTGGTGGTCGTCAACGGCCCCATTGCCCGCGAGATCGGAATGAACTCCGGCGGAAACGTTTTCGGCTCGGGCAACCGCGCCAATGCCACGATCGGCCGCGCCGTCAGGCTGATCCTGCTCAGCGTCGGCGGCGGCATTCCGGGCGAACTCGACAAGAGCACGCTGGGCCATCCCGGCAAGTACACCTTCTGCATCGCCGAAAACGAAGAGGCCAGTCCGTGGGCGCCTTACCACGTCGAGCACGGCTACGCCCCCGAAGACAGCACCGTCCTGGTGATCGGGGCCGAAGCCCCGCACAGCGTCACCAACCACATTTCCGATGACCCGCAGGGGATTCTGGACTCCATTGCGTCGGCCATGAGCACCATCGCGCACAACAACGCGGTGCTCGGCGGCTCATGCACGGTGGTCATCGGGGTGGAGCATGCCCGCACCATCGCCTCCTTCGGCTGGAGCCGCGACGACGTCCGCCGCTACCTGTGGTTCAACGGCACCAACGATTGGGACGACGTGAGCTATGGGGATCGCTACGCCCCGCCGGGCGGACACACCTATAACCGCAACCTGCCCAAGTGGTACCCCCGGGTCTCAGGCCGCAAGCTGCCAATTGTGTTCACCCCCGACGACATTCACCTGTTCGTCGCCGGCGGCGCCGCAGGCCGATTCTCGGCCTTTCTGCCCGGCTGGAGCACAGCGACGACACCGGTGCTGCGCGCCATCGAGGGCCACGCCGAACAGGCGACCAGTGCCAGCGTCCGCGAACTTGATTGCTCCGACGGCGCCTGCCGCCTGTGATCCCGACCAGTCTGAGGAGAGAAGAAATGAACGACTACATCTATGACCCGTGCGGCGTGGTCGAGGTGACGGCCATCCCGATGGCCCCGCGGCCGACCAGCATCGAGGGCTTGCGCCTGGGCGTGCTGAGCAACACCAAATGGAACGCCGCCAAGCTGTTGCGCGCCACCGTGCGTGAATTGACTGAGCACGGAATCGCTTTCGCCTCGGTTACCTATTACGACAAGCACCACTTCTCCTCCGACGCCAGTCCGGAACTGATCAGCCAGATCGCTGCCGAGAACGACGTCGCGCTGACGGCGATCGGCGACTGCGGGTCGTGCTGCTCGGCGTGTGTCAACGACGGGGTACGCCTGGAAGCGGCTGGGGTGCCCACGGTAGTCATCGTCACCACCGAGTTCGAATTGGAGGCGCGCTTGCAGCGCGAGTCGCGCGGGATGGCCGGTCTGGAGCCCGCGGTGGCCACTCACCCGATCAGCAGCCTGACGCTCGAACAGCTCGACGGCCGGGCCGCCGAGATCGCCCCGCAAGCCCGACGGATCTGGTTCGTCGCCGCCGCTGCAAACGGGCACCTGCGGGCGGCTCTGGAGGCCACGGCCAAATGACGAATGATCAAGCGCCACCGCCGCTTTCGAAGCTGCTGGTGGTCGATTTCTCGCGGATACTGGCCGGGCCGTTCTGCACGATGACCCTCGGTGACCTGGGCGCTGACATCATCAAGATCGAACGCCCCGAGGGCGACGACACCCGAGCCTGGGGTCCGCCGTTCGTCGACGACGAAAGCACCTACTACCTCGGCGTCAACCGCAACAAGCGCAGCATCGTCCTCGATCTGCGCGACCCTGAGGACCTGCAGACGGCTAAGACGCTCGCCGAGCGCGCCGACGTGGTGGTGGAGAACTTCCGCCCCGGCACCATGGCGCGGTTCGGATTGGACGAACCCACCATTCGCCGGGCCAACCCGACAGTGGTCTACTGCAGCATCTCGGCGTTCGGATCGGGCGAAGGCGGCAGCCTGGCCGGATACGACCTGCTGGTGCAGGCGCTGGGCGGGTTGATGAGCATCACCGGGCCGGATCCCGAGACACCGACCAAGGTCGGGGTGGCGCTGGTCGACGTGCTGGCCGGCCTGTTCGCCACGGTCGGCATTTTGGCGGCGCTGCGCGAACGCGACCAGCACGGGCGCGGCCAGTACGTCGAGATCAACCTGATGTCGGCGCTGCTGTCGGCGCTGGCCAACCAGTCCGCCAGTTATGTTCTGGCGGGCGAGGTTCCGCGCGCGATGGGCAACGGACATGCCAGCATCGCGCCCTACGACACCTATCGGACCGGTGACGGAATGATCGTGCTGGCGGTGGGCAATGACAAGCAGTTCGCCCAACTCTGCGGCGCCCTGGGCATCGCCCACCTGGCGCAGGATCAGCGCTTCGCCACCAACGAACTGCGGGTGCGCAACCGAGTTCTGTTGCGCGAGTACCTGGAAACCGCGTTGGCCCCCAACTCCGGCAAGTATTGGTCGAGAATTCTGCCCGAACTCGGCGTGCCGGCCGGTGCGGTCAACAACATCGCCGAGGCCTTCGCCCTGGCCGAGCAGCTCGGCCTGCAACCGCTGCGCGACACCGAAGACGGCGAAGGTCCCGGCCCCCAGGTAGCCAGCCCGATCAAGCTGTCCGCCACACCCGTGACCTACCGCACCAGAGCACCGCGGCTGGGCGAACACACCAGCGCGATCCGCAGCTGGCTCGCCAGCCTCGCCGGTCGCCGAACAGCCTGATAGGAAAACAATGAGTGCACACGACTTCTTGACCATCGACGGCGGCTTGTCGGATGAGGAACGACTGATCCGCGACACCGTTCGTGCCTATGTCCGCCGCGACCTGCTGCCCCGGCTGCCCGAGGCCTACGCAGATGGCTACCTGCCCGCCGGATTCCCCACAGCTGCAGGCGAACTCGGCCTACTCGGCATGCACCTGCACGGCTACGACTGCCCCGGTATGAGCGCCGTCTCCTACGGCCTGGCATGCATGGAGCTCGAGGCCGGCGACAGTGGGTTGCGCAGCTTCGTGTCAGTGCAGGGTTCGCTGGCCATGTTCGCGATCTGGCGTTACGGCAGCGAGCAGCAGAAGCAAACCTGGTTGCCGTCGATGGCGCGGGGCACGGCCGTCGGATGCTTCGGACTCACCGAGCCCGACGCGGGCAGCGATCCCGCCGGCATGCGCACGACCGCTCGGCGCGAGGGCGACGAGTGGGTCCTCAACGGCGCCAAGATGTGGATCACCAACGGCGATATCGCCGACGTGGCGGTGATCTGGGCGAAGACGCCCGACGGCATCCGCGGATTCGTGCTGCCGCGCAACACCTCTGGCTTCACGGCGCGCGAGATCCGGCACAAGCTGTCGCTGCGTGCGTCGACCACCGCGGAGCTGGCTTTCGAGGATTGCCGGCTGCCGCTGGACGCCATGCTTCCCGAGGCCCGCGGTCTGCGGGCACCGCTGTCCTGCCTTACCGAAGCCCGATTCGGAATCATCTGGGGAGCGGTCGGAGCCGCCCGGGCCTGCTACGAGGCCGCGCTCGACTATGCCGGCAGCAGAACGCAATTCGGCCGGCCGATCGCCGGATTCCAGCTCACCCAGCACAAGCTTGTCGAGATGCTCACCGAGGTCAACCTCTGCTATCTGTTGGCCCTGCATCTGGGCCGGCTCAAGGATGCCGGTCAGCTACAGCCCGAACAAGTGAGCTTCGGCAAGCTGCACAACGTGCGTAAAGCACTGGATGTGGCGCGGATGGCCCGAACGATATTGGGCGCCAACGGAATCACCCTGGACTACCCGGTAATGCGCCATATGGCCAATCTCGAGTCGGTGCTCACCTATGAGGGCACCAGCGAGGTCCACACGCTGGTGCTGGGTCAGGCCATCACCGGCTTAGCGGCCTTTCACTGACGCCCGGGGCGGACACGCAGCCGTTTGCCCAACTTTCCGGCCTGTCCTGGTCCGAGACGTAATACTCTCTGACCAGACAACCCCGCTTCTGGCCATGCCGTAACGGGCCGAGCTTTGCTGGAAGGTGCCCACATGCTATTCGTGATCGCCGCCCCCGAGGCGCTGGCCACGGTCGCCGCGGATCTGGCCGCAGTCGGTTCGACATTGGGTGCGGCAACCACGGCAGCGGCGGCTCCGACGACAACGGTGCTGACCGCGGCCGAAGACGAAGTCTCGGCAGCGATCGCGGCCGTGTTCTCCGGACATGCCGTGGACTTTCAAGCGCTGAGTCAGCGGGCAGCAGCGGTCCATCGGCAGTTCGTGGAGGCACTGACCTCCGGCGCCGGCGCCTATGCCGGCGCCGAGGCCGCCAACGCGTCGCCGCTGCAGCAACTGCTCAACGCGATCAACGCACCCGTCCAAACGTTGACCGGACGTCCACTGATCGGCAATGGCACTAACGGCACTCCGGGCACGGGAGTAGACGGCACGCCCGGCGGATGGTTACTGGGCGACGGCGGCGCCGGCGGGTCGGGGGCTCCCGGGCAAAGCGGCGGTAACGGCGGTGCGGCCGGATTATTGGGTGCCGGCGGCGCCGGCGGTCCCGGGGGAAGCTCGCCGACCGGCAACGCCGGTAATGGCGGCAATGGCGGCGCCGGCGGTTGGCTATGGGGCCACGGTGGTGCGGGCGGTGGCGGCGGTAGCGCCACGGTGGCCGGCAACGGCGGCAATGGCGGGAGCGGCGGCTTGTTCGGCGGCGGCGGCATCGGCGGACTCGGCGGCAGCGGCAATACCGGGGGCACCGGCGGAGCCGGCGGCCACGCCGGTCTGCTCGCCGGCGCCGGCGGAGCGGGCGGAGCAGGCGGATTCGGCTCACTGGGAACCGGCGGCGCCGGGGGCGCCGGCGGTGTGGGCGGCTGGGTCTTCGGCCCCGGCGGGGCCGGCGGGGACGGCGGTTTCGGCGAAGTGGCCGGCGGTAACGGCGGACACGGCGGCGCCGGCGGTCTGCTGCTCTCCAACGGCGGAGTCGGCGGCGCGGGCGGGGCCGGCGTGGACCAGGGCGGCGTGGGCGGGACCGGTGGCGATGCCCTGCTGGTCGGCAACGGCGGTGCCGGCGGCGTCGGCGGGGCGGCGGTGGCGGGCGGGTTGGCCGGGCTTGCCGGACCCGGCGGCGCCGGCGGTAAAGG
>NZ_LQPW01000155.1 GCF_002116635.1 Mycobacterium szulgai
AGCGGCTCGGTTGACCAGCCTCCCCGACGAGCAAGAAATACCCGTCAACGGCACACCGATCTGATTCCCATTAGGCTCATCGAACGTGTCTCATGCCGCCCACGATGCCGAGCTGCTGACCGCTGCCGCGGTCACCCTGCATCAGCACGCCGCAGTACTGCGTGAGCTGGGCACGGCGTTCGACTCCGCGGGTCACGAGCTGTATCTGGTCGGCGGTTCGGTGCGTGACGCATTGCTGGGCCGGCTAAGCCCAGACCTCGACTTCACCACCGACGCGCGCCCCGAGCAGGTGCAGAAGATCGTGCGACCCTTCGCCGACGCGATGTGGGACACCGGTATCCAATTCGGCACCATCGGCGCCGGCAAAGACGACTACCGCCTGGAGATCACCACCTTCCGCGCCGACGCCTACGACCAGGTGTCGCGCAATCCGGAGGTGCGCTTCGGCGACAACCTCCACGACGACCTGGTGCGCCGCGATTTCACCGCCAACGCGATGGCGGTGCGCGTCACGCCGAACGGCGCCGGCGAATTCCTCGACCCGCTGGGCGGTTTGGTGGCGCTGCGCGCCCGGGTGCTGGACACCCCGGCGGCGCCGTCGGTCTCCTTCGGCGACGACCCACTGCGGATGCTGCGCGCCGCGCGCTTCGTCGCGCAACTTGGCTTCACCGTCGCGCCGCGCGTATATACCGCGATCGAGGAGATGGCTCCGCAGCTGGCGCGCATCAGCGCCGAACGCGTGGCCGCCGAGCTGGACAAGATGCTGCTGGGCGACGACCCGGTGGCCGGGATCAACCTGCTGGTGCAGACCGGGATGGGTGAAGTCGTGCTGCCCGAGATCGGCGGCATGCAGATGGCAATCGACGAACACCATCAGCACAAGGACGTCTACCAGCATTCGCTGACCGTGCTGCGGCAAGCGATCGCGCTGGAGGATGACGGCCCGGATCTGGTGTTGCGCTGGGCGGCGCTGCTGCACGACATCGGCAAGCCCGCAACCCGCCGCCACGAGCCCAACGGCGGGGTGAGCTTTCACCACCACGAGGTGGTGGGCGCCAAGATGGTCCGCAAGCGGATGCGGGCGCTGAAGTACTCCAAGCAGATGGTCGACGACGTGTCGCAGCTGGTGTATCTGCACCTGCGTTTCCACGGCTACGGCGACGGGAAGTGGACCGACTCGGCGGTACGCCGCTACGTCACCGACGCCGGGCCGTTGCTGGGACGACTGCACAAGCTGGTGCGCGCCGACTGCACCACCCGCAACCAGCGCCGCGCCGCGCGACTGCGGGGCAACTACGACCGGCTCGAACAGCGCATCGCTGAGCTGGCCGCCCAGGAGGACCTGGACCGGGTGCGCCCCGATCTGGACGGCAACGAGATCATGAAGCTGCTCGACATTCCGGCCGGACCGCAGGTCGGCGAGGCGTGGCGGTTTTTGAAGGAGCTGCGGCTGGACCGCGGGCCGCTTTCACACGAGGAAGCGACGGCTGAGCTGTTGGCCTGGTGGAAAACTCGGGGGAACCCCGAGTCGTAGCGTCGCGTCTGAACAGTCGTGGAGTACTGCATGGGCGGCGACGACGGTACCGCGACAATTTGGAACCGCCCGCTCGATCTCGACCTGGACCATGACGGCCGGCTCGACGCGGCCGGTTTGGATTTCGACGGCGACGGGATGCGCGACGACGCGCTGGCCGACTTCGACGGCGACGGGACGGCCGATCATGCCGTTCTCGACCTCGACAACGACGGGATCCCGGAAAGCTACTTCACCGACGACGGATCGGGGACGTGGGCGGTGGCCGTCGACCACCGCGGCTCAGTGCGCTGGTTCGGCCTCGACGGCGTCGAGCACACCGGTGGTCCGTTGGTCGATTTCGACGGCGGCGGTAGCCCGGACGACCGGCTGTTCGACACCGACGGCGACGGGGTCGCCGACCGCGTGCTGTGCGCCTGCGAGGACGGCGTGACCGGATACGTGGATACCGACGGCGACGGCCGCTGGAACATCCGGCTGACCGATACTGACGGCGACGGCAGCGCCGACGGCGCGACCACTTTGTGAAGTCTAGCTAACTGCTGTCGATCGGTCGAGTCGCCTCGGTGTGGTGTAACTCGCACGGCGGCATGCGCGACCATCCGCTACCGTTTGACGGGCGCTCAACTGCGGTGCCTGCTAAACAGGCTGTTCGGAAGCCGTTCGGCCCTGTGGACGGGTGAAGTGACAGCAGGTTGCAGCTGATCTAGCTTTACCGAGATCCCGGCCTGGGAAGCGCAATTAATTGAGGGAGACGTAAATTATGGCAAACGCGACCGTCGTCACTCCGGAACTGCTGCGAAGCACTCAGCAGCGCATTGAAACGCGACTGCAGGAAGCCGCTGCAATCGCCAACCAGTACCTCAGTGGCCACGAGAACATCATCAGTGCCACCGGATGGGCCGGCGATGCCGGCAACACGTCCCTCAACACCGCCGGCCAGATCCACCACGATCTGCAGCAGATCATGAACGGCGGCCAGCGGCTGGCTCACGGGCTCGGTCAGGCCGCGGTCCTGATGGAAAATCACGAGGCCGATGCCGCCCACAACCTCAACGGTGTCTTCGGCGGCGGCGCCCAGGCCGTTTAAAGCCCCCATCCCATCAGACCTATCCAGTAAGGAAGCACTTTCATGACAGATCAGATCGTCTACAACCACGGCGCCGTCGTCGGCTTCGCCGGCGAGGTCGGCTCACAAGCGGCGCAGTTGATGGAGATCCACAGCGATGTCCTCAATATGACCCAGGCGCTCGGCGACTTCTTTCAAGGCCACGGCGCGACCGCCTTCTTCGACGCGCAGCAGCAGATGCTGCACGGTTTGGAGGACCTGATCCAGACCGTCAGCCGGCACGCCCACACCGTGCACAGCGTCGACGAGATGGCCCAGGCGTGCGACGCGCAGATGGGCACGTTGTTCGGGTAACGACTGCGAAGAACCTGTGAAGAGGCTTTGCGGGCGCACGCTGTGCGTGCGCCCGCCGCCTATGTTGAGGACAACGTGTTAACCACCACCGTCGACGGGCTCTGGGCCCTGCAAGTGCTCACGGGCATCGAGTCCATCGCCCCTGAGTTAGGCCTGCGTCCACTCCTGCCCAGCGTCGAGCCGAAGCACCTGGCGTTGGCGCATCCCGTGACCGCCGAATTGAAGGCAGCCGGTGTTGTCGACGAGTCGCACGCGGTGGACAGCACCGTGGTGGAGTGGCTGACCGTGCTGTCTCGGCGCGACGTCGCGCTGTTCCTGCAGATCCGCACTCCCGGAGACGAGGAGCCGGCGCGCGTGCTGTTGGCCCGATTCGCCCAGTGGTGGGTGGTGCTGGAACGGTCCTCGGATCTCATTCGCATCAGCGGCGCGGGCATCGCCAACGCCGAAGGGACGGCCAGCGCGGTGCTCAACGCACAGATCGCGCGGCTGTGCGGTGAAAACACGGCAGCGCCGCTGCGGCCCGTCACCCTGGACTCCGACGCGCTGCGCGCGGCGGCCACCAGCCACGATGGATTCGCCACCTTCCTGGCCGATCAGCGGCTGGACGCCGATCAGCTGCGCACGTTGCGGCTCGCCACCGATCCAGGTCAATCGGCCCAGGCGTCCATCGTCGCGATTCAGTCCGGAGTGGCGACGGGCCAGACCCGGCGAACACACATCGAGGGCAGCGCGGTGACCATTATCGACACCCCCGAGGGACGCCTCATCGCCGAGGACGTCCACTCGGCCGGAAAGAAGTGGATGATCGTCGCCCCCGGCACCAAGGGCAACATCGCCAACGCGATCAACCACATGCTGCGGCGCCTGCCCGCCGACCAGGAATGGCATTCGTACCGAAAAGTCGTGTAGTCGAAGGGTATCCCACGTGTTAGAAGAAGCCGGATCGATGCAGCTGCAGCGGGAAGCCCCGCGTTACCAGCATCAGGATTCCGTGTCGGGCACACTGCGCATCTCGGATATGGTTGCGCCACGCAAGATTCCGCCAGGCGCCGGCTGGCGAAAGGTCATCTACGGCTTGTCCTTTCGCACCATGAATCTGGGCGAATCGCCAGCCGAACGGCACTACCGGGAACTGCAGGAACGGATCCGCCGCCACATCCGCAAGCAGTACGTTATCGGAGTCGTATCGGGGAAGGGTGGCGTCGGCAAGACCACCATGACCGCATGCATCGGCGCGGCGTTCCGGGAATGCCGGCCCGACAACATCGTTGCCGTCGACGCGGCACCCGGTTTCGGGACGCTGGCCGGGCGCATCGACGAATCCCCGCCGGGCGACTACTCGGCCGTCCTCAACGACACCGACGTCCAGGGCTACGCGGATATCCGGGAGCACTTGGGGCAGAACAGCATTGGCCTCGACGTGCTGGCCGGGAACCGCGTGTCGGACCAACCCCGGCCGCTGGTTCCGTCGATGTTCACCGGAGTGCTCTCGCGGCTGCGCCGCACCCACACCGTCATTGTGGTGGACACCTCCGACGACCTTGAGCACCCGGTGATGAAAGCCGTCCTGGATTCCTGCGACGCACTGGTTTTCGTGTCTGGTTTGACCGCCGACACGTCGCTTCCGGTGACGCGCGCGATCGATCTGCTGCGTTCGATGGGGTACCACGAATTGGTATCGCGCAGCATGGTGGTGCTGAACGACAGCCGCAACAAGTACGACCAGAATGCGCGCGCGTACCTCACCGAGCGGTTCGGCCAATCCGGCGCCACCGTCGAATTCATGCCGTATGACCCGTATCTCGCCAAGGGCGGGATCATCGACACCCGCCACGAGTTGAAGAAGAAGACCCGGCTGCGGCTCTTCGAAATCACCGCAGCCCTGGCCGACAAGTACATTCCGGATGCCGACAGGCCGCGTTAATGGCGAAGGTCTCGTTTCCGGCGCGCTGCGCCGTCGCCGTCGTATGCGGCGAACACCTTGTCTCGCAGGTCTATCCGGCGTCGGTGCCGATCGAGGTCTTCATCGACAACGTCGTGGAACTGCTCAATGACGAGCTGAAGCGCCGGGGCCTGGCCGGGCTCGAGTCCGGCATCGGCTACGAACTGCACAAGGCCAACGGCGTTCGCCTGGATATCACCAAGACCCTCGACGAACTCGGCGTCGAGGACGGCGCCACCCTGGCCCTGGTGCCGGCGGCCCAGGGCGAGTCGTTCGAACCGCAGTACGAGTCGCTGTCGACCGGCCTGGCCCGGGTCGCCAAGTCGCTCTTCGAACCGGTCACGGTGCAGACCGCCGCGCACACGGCGCTGGCGATCCTGGCCATGATCGGGGCAACCGTGCTGGGACTTGCTGTGCGCCAACGTATTTCCGTTGATTCGCCGACCCCCGCGCTGGTGGCCGGAACCGTTGGCGTGCTGACCGCCGGCGGCGCGGTCGCGGTGTGGCGCTGGTGGCCGCAGCGCACCGACATGCTGGACGGATTCGGGTGGCTGGCCGTGCCGCTGCTGGCGGTTGCCCTTGGCGCCGGCGCGCCGGGCCGTCTTGGCGCCGCGCACCTGTTCATCACCGCGCTCGCGGTTTGCATGCTGACGTGTGGCATGGCCGCGGCGACGCGCCGGCACGTCGATATCGCGTCGACGGTGGTGACGCTGTGCGGACTCGGTGGCATCGTCGCCGCCGCCAGGATGTGGTGGCCGATTCCGGCTCAGTGGCTGGGGATGTGCACGCTGGTTGCGCTACTGCTATTGCTCACCATGGCGCCGACGATCGCACTGTGGGTCGCCCGCATCCGGCCCCCGTACTTCGGCTCCATCACCGGGCGCGACTTGTTCCGGCGCAGCGCCGGCCTGCCGATCGATGCGGTGTCGCCGGTCAACGACGCGGCCGAAAGTGCCGAAGACGACGTCAATCCCGACACCACCCCGCGCGGCGCGCAGATCGCCGCGGCAGCGGTACGCGCCAATCACGTACTGACCGGAATCTGCGTGGCAGCAGGGTTGGCGCTGCCCGCCGCGGTGTGGGCGACTTTAATGCCTGGCCACGACCGCGGCACCGCGGCCGCCGTACTGGCCGGGCTGTTTGTGGTGATCTTCATCAGCCGGGGGCGTGCGTTCGCCGACAAGCGCCAAGCCGTGGCGCTGGTATGCGGTGCGGCGGCGGCGGCCTGCGCCGGTGTCATCAAATACGTCGCCCACGAACCGGCTTCATCGGGCCAGTCGGTGGTGTGGGGCGTGTTGGTAGTGGCCGCTTTCGGCGGCGCCGGCCTGATCGCGGCGCTACTGGTGCCGGTTACCAGGTTCACTCCGCTGGTGCGCATGACCGCCGAATGGTTAGAGATCGCGGCCATCATCGCCGCCCTTCCGTTGGCGGCCTGGATCGGTGGATTGTTCACCTGGGTGCGCATGCGATGACCCAACTCCGGCGCATCTGCGCGGCAGTCCTGTCCAGCGCGCTCGTCGCGATGATAGCGAGTCTGCCTGCAGCACAAGCGATTCCGCCCCCCAGCATCGATCCCGCGCGGGTACCGGCGGACGGCAAACCGGCCGCAGAGCAGCCGATGCGGCAGAGCAACATGTGCGCGCGGACCATCACCGTCGCCGATCCCAATCCGGCCGTCACCGCACCCGGCTTCACCATGCTCAACATCAGCAAGGCCTGGCAGTACTCGACCGGCAATGGTGTGCCGGTGGCCGTCATCGACACCGGGATCAACCCCAGTCCGCGGCTACGGGTGGTCCCCGGCGGCGACTACATCATGGGCGGCGACGGCCTGATGGACTGCGACGCCCACGGCACCATCGTGGCCTCGGTGATCGGAGCTGCCCCGCAAGGCAGCCCGATGCCCGCACCGATGCCCAGTGCCCCGGCCTTCCCGCCGCCGGCGGCCCCGCCGGCGACCGACTCGGCACCACCGCCGCCGGGCGGACCGCCACCGCCGGCGGCGCCCCCACCGCCGCCCACCCCGGTGACTATCACCGAGACCAAACCGGCGCCGCTGCCTCCACCACCGGACGAACCATCCAACGGCCCAGGGGATCCGGGCAACGGCGCGCCCGACGATCCCGAGGTACCCCCGCTGCCGCCAGGCGCCCCCGACGGCGTCGTCGGCGTCGCGCCGCATGCGGTAATCATGTCCATCCGCCAGTCCTCGCGGGCCTACGAACCCGTCAACCCTGGACCGGGCGACTCGGAGGTGCGCAAGAAGGCCGGTTCGATCGCGACGCTTGCCACCGCAATCGTGCACGCCGCCAACATGGGTGCCAAGGTGATCAACATCAGCGTGACATCGTGCGTGTCGGCGGCTGACCCACTCGACCAAGCGGCCATCGGCGCCGCCGTCTGGTATGCCGCCACCGTCAAAGACGCACTGATCGTCGCCGCTGCGGGCAACGACAGCGAGGACGGCTGCGCTCAGAACCCGTCGTTCGATCCGTTGAACCCGGCCGACCCCCGCGATTGGCATCAGGTCAAGACGGTTTCGTCGCCGTCGTGGTTCTCCGACTACGTGTTGTCGGTTGGGGCGGTGGACAACACGGGCGCCCCGTTGGCCAAGAGCCTGGCCGGTCCCTGGGTGGCGGCCGCGGCGCCGGGCATCGGCATCATGGGCTTGTCGCCGCAAACCGGTGGACCGGTCAACGGCTATCCGCCGATTCACCCAGGTGACAAGAACATGCCGATCTGGGGCACCAGCTTCTCGGCGGCGTACGTCAGTGGGGTGGCCGCCTTGGTCCGGGCCAAGTATCCCGGCCTATCGGCACACCAGATCATCAACCGGATCGTGCAGACGGCGCACAACCCGCCGCGCGGAGTCGACAACCAGATCGGCTACGGAGTGGTCGACCCGGTGGCCGCGCTGACATTCGATGTGCCTGCGGGAGAACGGCTTCCGCCGTCAGCACACAACCGGATCATTACGCCTGCCGCACCACTGCCACCGCCGGATCACCGCGCCCGCACCATCGCCATCGTTTTCGCCGGCGTCGTGCTGGCAGCTGTCGCGGTGGCGTCGCTGATCGCTCGTGCGCGGCGGCACCGATGAGTGCCCCGACCAGGCTCGCGATCATCGTCGGCATCTTCTTAGCCGTGCTGATGGGCTGGACGATCGGCGGATACTTGGGTGCGGCAACCGGTTTGGCGGTGGGACTGGTGTGCGGCGTCGTTCCGTGGCGAGGCCAGCCGCTGTGGTCGTGGCTAAACCTGTGGCTGCGCCGCAACCAGCTGATCGAGTGGACCGAGCCCCGCACGGTGGCCAACGACCGAACCGGCGGCGGAGTCCGCTTTCAGGACGGCGTGGCCGTGGCCGCGGTGCAACTGCTCGGGAAGGCCCATGCGCCGACGTTGTTCACCGGTTCGACCACAACTGTCACCGAAAACGCCTTCGACCTAACGGGTTTGCAGCCGCTGTTGCGGCAAAGCCTTGGGCTGCAAGTGGAATCGCTCAGCGTGATCAGTGCGGGTGCGCGGCGCCGCAGCACGGGTGATTACCCGCGCGTGTACGACACGCTGATCGGCACCCCACCCTATGCGGGTCAACGCGAAACCTGGCTCATTGTGCGCGTCCGCGCTCTCGACAATGCCGAAGCGCTACAGGGCCGGGCCTCGGTCGGCACCGCGACCCTGGCGGCCGCGCAGCGGATCTGTTCGGCCATGCGGCAGCAGGGCATCCGCGCGAAGGTGGCAACCGCGACCGATATCGTCGAGATGGAGCGCAGGCTAGGGCGTTCCGCCCTGCAAGTACTGAACCGGCGCTGGCGGTCGGTGCGTGGGGACGGCGGCTGGCTGACCACGTACTGGTACCGGCCCGGCGACGTCATCGCCGAAAAGCTGGCACAGGCCTGGTCCATGCGAGCAGACGGAATCACTCAGAACATCACACTTTTCGGTGACGGCACGGCAGCGGCTACCCTTACCGTGCGCAGCGGGCAACCACCGACCGCGCCTCCGAGCACCATGCTGCAGACGTTGCCCGGTGAGCAGGCCCAGGCCGTCGCGGCAAATCTGTGCGGTCCCCGGCCGGTGCTACGCGGCGTCCGGCGTGGATCCCTGACCGGTCCGCTCATCGTCCCGATCGGGCCGTCGGGAGTGTTGCTCGGCAAGGTCGGTGGCGGAAACCGGCTGATGTTGCCGCTAGATGATCCGGGCGAATTCAGCCGCGTGCACATCGCCGCCGACGACTCGTTGGCCAAACGGATCGTGGTGCGGCTGGCCGGGGCCGGGGAGCGGGTCACTGTGCATACCCGAAACCTGCAGCGGTGGGCGAGCGTTCGAACGCCCGACATCGCCGTCAGCGATCAGGCCAAACCGGTATCGGGCACCACGGTCAGCATCGTCGACGGCACGCTCACCCCGGCGCCGCGCCCGAATACGCTGATCTCGGTGGGCGATCCGGATACGCCGTACCGGGGCGGCGCCAATGTGGTTGTCACCCAAAAGGGTCCGGCCACCATCGAAGTGACAGCAGCCGGCCAGGTGCACACAGTGGAGGTGGAGTTGTTCCGGGCTGAGAACCGCTACGTCTCGTCGGAACCGGTGTCGCTGCGCAGCGCCGAATTGGAGACGGTGGACACGCCATGATGGCTGGCAGCACGACAACCGCCGCCGCACGCAAGCGGTTCGATCAGGCAATGGCATTGTTGGACAACGACACTGCAGCGGCCGCGGCACAATTTCGGGAAGCCACCGAAATCGACCCGTCGATGGCCGACGCGTGGCTGGGCCGGATTGCGGCGGGCGACGAGACATTGTCGACGGTGCAACAGCTCTACGCTTACGGGAACCGTTTACACCGGGAGACCAACCGGCTCGGCGTACGCCTCTCGGCGCCCATCAAGGCCGGGCCCTACCTGTCGATCTCGGTGACCGAGTCGTCTCATGCCGGCCTGGCACTGGCCAGCGCCCTCATCGACGATCGACAGTACGAGAAAGCCCAAGGGCTGCTTGCGGACCCGGTACTGCTGGACACCTGGGAGAATCACCAGTGGCAGCAGTACATCGAGGCGTATCTGATGTTCGCCGCGCAGCGCTGGCCGGATGTCATCTCGGTAGCGGCGACCGTACTACCGCCACAGGCCATCATCATGGCCGCGGTGACGGCGGCAACCTGCGCGTTGGCCGCCCATGCTGCCGCGCACCTCGGCCAGTCGCGGGTCGCGCTGGATTGGACCGACCGGGTCGAGGTGCGCACTGCATACCAGAGTCCGACGCAGTCGCGCCGTGACCGCAACAACACCACGATCACCGCCATCGATCCTAACGACTTTCCGTTGATCGCAGCCGATTTGGCCTATGTGCGCGGCATGGCCCATCGCCAGCTCGGCGAAGAACACAAGGCGCAGGTGTGGTTGTCCAAGGCAACCATCAACGGTGCACTAATCGGGCCGGCCAAACAGGCGCTGGCCGACCCCACGCTGGAATTGGTCATTACCGACGAGCAGACGATCGCAACCCGGACCGACAAGTGGGATGTGAACACCCAGCGCTCCGCCCAGCAGCGCACCGAGGCCGAGCACCAGGAGCGCCGCAACGAGCTCCTGGAGGAGGGGCGAGCGCTGCTGGACAACCAGGTCGGCCTGGCCGAGGTCAAACGCGCGGTCGCCGAGCTCGAGGATCAGATCGAGGTTCGGGCGCTGCGGCTGGCGGCCGGGCTGCCGGTTGCCAACCAGACCAACCACATGCTGCTGGTCGGGCCGCCCGGCACCGGTAAGACCACCACCGCCGAGGCGCTGGGGAAGATTTACGCCGGGCTGGGGATCGTGCGGCATCCCGAGATCATCGAAGTCAAGCGCGCCGATTTCTGCGGCGAACACATCGGGGCGTCCGGACCTAAGACCAACGAACTCATCAATCGTTCACTGGGCCGGATCCTGTTCATGGACGAGTTCTATTCGCTGGTGGAGCGACACCAGGACGGCCGGCCGGACATGATCGGCATGGAAGCCGTCAACCAGTTGCTGGTGGCCCTCGAGGTGCACCGGTTCGACTTCTGCTTCATCGGCGCGGGATACGAGAAGGAAGTCGACGAGTTCCTCACCGTCAACCCGGGTCTGGGCGGCCGCTTCAACCGCAAGCTGCGGTTCGAGTCCTACAGCCCCGGCGAACTGGTGGAAATCGCGGTTCGCTACGGCAAACCCCGCGCCACCGTCATCGAGCCCGCCGCCGCCGAAGCGCTGACCAAAGCCTGCACCGCGCTAAGGATCTACACCGCACCCGACGGTACGCATGGCATCGACGCCATGCACAACGGGCGCTTTGCCCGCAACGTGGTCGAGCGTGCCGAGCGGTTGCGGGATTCGCGGGTGGCCGCCCAGCACCGCAGCGCCAAAGGCTCGGTGACGGTCGAGGATCTGCAGACGCTACGTGCCGACGACGTGATCACGGCGGTAGGCGAGGCGTGCGCGGAAAAGCATGTGCCGATAACGCATTGAGTGTGCATCCACGGCTTCGAAAGTGACGCCACGGCGCCGCCGGAGCAGCAGCCCCGCCCAGCACGCACACTCGATTGCTGGAGCTACTCCGTTTACGCACTTGTTACGTCTAAACTGCACGCAGACGTGACACGCACGCCAACGCCGCTAAATGAACGGAGTGATTCGGGGGTGCACCGGATCTTGCTGATGACGGTGGCGCTAGCGTTGCTGACCGCCGGAGCCGCCCCGCCCGCACTCGCGATCACGCCGCCAAGCATTGATCCCGGCGCGGTGCCGCCCGACGTGACCGGGCCCGACCAACCCACCGAACAGCGTGTGTTGTGTTCGGCGCCCACGGTTTTGCCGGATTCCAGCTTTCACGATCCGCCGTGGAGCAATGCCTATCTCGGTGTGTCGGATGCACACAAGTTCGCCACCGGGGCCGGAGTGACGGTCGCCGTCATCGACACCGGTGTCAACGCGTCACCGCGCGTACCCGCCGAGCCCGGCGGCGATTTCGTCGATCAGGCCGGCAACGGGCTGTCCGACTGCGATGCCCACGGCACGCTCACCGCATCGATCATCGCCGGCCGGCCCGCACCCACCGACGGCTTCATCGGCGTCGCGCCCGACGCGCGACTGCTCTCGCTGCGCCAGACCTCCGAGGCCTTCGAACCCGTCGGCTCACAACCCAACCCCAACGACCCCAACGCGACCCCGGCCGCCGGATCCATCCGCAGCCTGGCCCGCGCCGTCGTGCACGCCGCCAATCTGGGCGCCGGCGTGATCAACATCAGCGAGGCGGCCTGCTACAAGGTGAGCCGGCCCATCGACGAGGCAACCCTGGGCGCGGCCATCAACTACGCGGTCAACGTCAAAGGCGCGGTGATCGTGGTCGCCGCCGGCAACACCGGCGGCGACTGCGCGCAGAACCCACTGCCCGACGCCTCCACGCCCGACGACGCGCGCGGCTGGAACAAGGTGCAGACAGTGGTGACACCCGCGTGGTACGCACCATTGGTGCTCACCGTCGGCGGTATCGGCCAAAACGGGGTGCCGAGCTCGTTTTCGATGCACGGACCGTGGGTGGGTGTCGCCGCACCCGCGGAGAACATCATCGCTCTCGGCGATCGGGGCGAGCCGGTCAACGCGTTGCAGGGCAAGGAGGGCCCGGTTCCCATCGCCGGTACCTCCTTTGCAGCGGCCTATGTCTCAGGTCTCGCGGCGCTGCTGCGGCAGCGGTTTCCCGAACTGACGCCGATTCAGATCATGAACCGGATCACCGCCACCGCGCGCCACCCCGGTGGGGGAGTCGACGACCTCGTCGGCGCCGGCGTCATCAACGCTCTGGCCGCGCTGACCTGGGATATGCCGGCCGGCGCCCCAACCATCCCCTACGAGGTTCGTCGACTTCCGCCACCGGTGATAGAGCCAGGTCCCGATCGTCGACCGATCACGGTGGTGACGCTGACGGTGGTCGGCCTGGTGGTTGCGCTGGGTCTGGGTTCGTTGACGGCGCGGGCCATGAGGCGCCGGTGATGAGCTCATGAGGAACCCCGTCCGGCTGCGGTTCAGCACCGGCCACACGTTGATCGTTGCGGTGCTGGCGCCGCCCGCCGTCCTGTTCTTCCTGCACATGCGGTACTGGTGGGTGGGCATCGTGATCGCGGCGGTGTTGGCCGTCATCGCCTTCGTCACCTTCTTCGGCCGTCGCGTAACCGGCTGGGTGGCAACGGTATTCGCCTGGCTGCGCCGGCGCCGTAAGCCGCCGGACATTCCGTCGGAGCCCGTGGTGGGGGCCACCGTGAAGCCGGGAGATCACGTCGCGGTGCGCTGGCGTGGCGAGCACCTCATCGCGGTCATCGAGCTCAAGTCGCGTCCGTTCACCCCAACGGTCATCGTCGACGGGCAGGCTCACACCGACGATGTGCTGGACACGCGGTTGTTGCAGGAACTGCTGGCGGTGCACTGTCCGGACCTGGAGGCCGATGTGGTGTCGGCCGGATACCGCGTCGGCCACACCGCCACGCCCGACGTGGTGAACCTGTACCAGCAGGTGATCGGGGCCGACCCGGCCCCGGCCAACCGGCGCACCTGGATCATGCTGCGTGCCGACCCGGTACGCGCGCAAAAGTCGGCGCAGCGCCGCGATGAAGGCGTCTCCGGACTGGCCCGGTATCTGGTGGCCTCGGCGACTCGCATCGCCGACAACCTGGCCGGCCACGGGGTCGACGCGCTGTGCGGGCGCAGCTTCGACGACTACGACCACGCCACCGACATCGGCTTCGTGCGGGAGAAGTGGTCGATGATCCAGGGGCGCGAGGCCTACACCGCCGCCTACACCGCGCCCGGCGGTCCGGACTTGTGGTGGTCGGCTCGCGCCGACCACACCATCACCAGGGTGCGGATCGCTCCGGAAATGCCGCCGCAGACCACGGTCCTACTGACCACGATCGGTAAGCCCAAGACTCCGCGCGGCTTCACCCGGCTCTTCGGTGGCCAGCGGCCCGCCCTGGTGGGCCAGAACCTGGTCGCCAACCGGCACTGCCAGATCCCAATCGGCTCTGCCGGCGTGCTGATCGGGGAGACGGTGAACCGGTGCCCGGTCTACATGCCGTTCGACGACGTCGACTCCAGCATCAACTTGCCCGACGCCCAGACATTCACGCAGTTCACCGTGCGTGCGGCGGCTGCGGGCGCGATTGTCACCGTTGCGCCGCAGTTCGAGGAATTCGCCCGGTTGATCGGTGCGCACACCGGCCCGGTCGCCAAGGTGGTGTGGCCGACTGTGACGACCTATCTGGGCCCGCACCCTGGCATCGACCGGGTGATCCTGCGGCATAACCTGATCGGCACGCCGCGGCACCGTGAGCTGCCGATCCGCCGGATTTTGCCGCCCGAGGAGAGCCGATTCCAGATGGCTTTGCCCAAATAGGGCCCGAGCAGGGCCCGAGCAGGGCCGGAGCAGGGCCGGAGCAGGCCGAATTTTTTGGTGCATGGACCCCCGGCGCTCAGCGACGATAATGGCTGTAGCACTAAGGAGGATGAACCGAGATGTCGCAGCCGCAGACCGTCAAGGTGGATCAGCAAGAGATCCTGAACCGGGCTACCGAAGTGGAAACCCCGATGGCAGTTCCACCCACGGATGTTCCCCAGCCGCCGTGCACGCTCACCGCGGCCCAGAACGCGGCCAAGCAGATGGACGTGTCCGCCCAGAACATGCGGCTCTACCTGGAGGCAGGCGCACGCGAGCGCGCCCGGTTGGCGACTTCGCTGCGTAACGCGGCCAAAGCCTACGGGGATGTAGACGAGGATTCAGCGACCGCGCTCAATAGCGATGGCGACGGTTCAATGCACGAAGAGTCGACCGTAGGCGAAGGTGGCGACAGTTCGGCGGGGCTGCAGGAGACCCCCAAGATCGCAGCGGCGGGCGACCCGGACTTCAGCGACCTCAAAGCCACCGCGACCAAGCTCGAATCGGGCGACCAGGGCCAGTCGTTGACCGGCTTTGCCGACGGGTGGAATGCGCTCAACTACTCGCTGCAGGGCGACATCCGGCGGTTCCGCGGGTTTGACAACTGGGAAGGCGATGCGGCCACGGCCTGCGAGGATTCGCTGGACGGGCAGAAGAAGTGGATCATGTACATGGCGCAGCTGGCCGCGGGGTTGGCTAAGCAAGCCACCTATATGGCGCAGCTGCAGGTGTGGGCCAGGCGGGCACATCCCTCGTTGGCCGACATCACAAAGCTCGAGGAGATGTCGAAAGACCCCAAGTATCAAGAGCAGGCCATCAAGCTCTACGCCGAGTACCAGCAGACCTCGGAGAAGGTGCTCAAGGACTACAACACCAAGGCCGAGCTGGAACCGGTGAATCCCGAGAAGCCGCCGCGCGCCATCAAGATCGACCCGCCGCCACCACCGCAGGCGCAAGGGTTGATCCCGGGCTTCCTGATGCCGCCGAGCGACGGCTCGGGCGGCACCGGCGGCACCACGCCGATGGCTCCGATGGCCCCGATGACGGGTGCCGGCGCCGGCGGCGGCATGCCGGCCGGTACCGCGGCCGAGCTGACCGCCGCCGGGCGCGAGGCCGCGGCGAACCTATCCGGGGAACTGGGCGTGAAGCCGATGTCGCTGGGTGGTGGCGGTGGGGGCGGCGGTATGCCGTCAATGCCGATGGCGCCCGCGACCGGCATCGACGGCGAATCCGTACGTCCGGCGTCGGCCGGCGACATTGGCGGCGTGGGCGCGGGTAAGGCGCCCACCGGCAGTGGAATGGGCGGCGGCGGCATGGGCATGCCGATGGGCGGGCACGGCCAGGGCGGGGGAGGGTCCAAATCCAAGGGCGCAACCGGTGACGACGAAGCGCTCTACACCGAAGACAGAGAATGGACCGAGGCCGTCATCGGTCAACGCCGCCGCCAAGACAGCAAGGAGTCAAAGTGAGTTTCTACGAAATTCCGCCAGACGTAGCGCAGGTATTGGCCCTCGCAGGACAGTTCCAATCGGCCCTGGACGGCACCCTTAACCAAATGAACACGGGGTCTTTCCGTGGCACCGATGAAGCCAAAACGGTCGAAGTCACGATCAATGGGCACCAATGGCTCACCGGTGTTCGCATTGACGACGGCCTGATCAAAGAGGTGGGCGCCGAAGTGGTCGGCGCCCGCGTCAACGAGGCGCTGCAGAATGCCCAAGCCACGGCGAGCGCGTACAACAACGCGGCGGGCCAGCAACTCACCGCGGCGCTGGAGGCCATGTCCAAGACGATGAACCACGGGCTGCGCTAAAGCTTTTCTGGTCACTTTCAAGCGAGGGCGCCGCGCGCCCTCGCTTGCCTTGTCGACCGTTCAGCGCCCGGCATTGCTCCACCAAATTGCCGCATCTAGCAGGCCATAACCTCGGTTAGGCTGGTTAAGCATGACGTTGTTGGAAGGAAAGTAGCGATGGGCATTCCAAGGCCGACGGGCGAGTACGCCGGTCAAATGCTCGAGCCCGGTGGATGGCCGGAAGCCGACGAGGACACCTTCTACGACCGTGCGCAGGAGTACAACCAGCTGCTGCGCCAGGTCACCGACGTCATGGATGCGGCTAAGCGCCAGCAGGTGGAAATCTTCGAAGGTGGGGTCTGGTCGGGCGGTGCCGCCAATGCCGCCAATGGCGCACTGGGCACCAACCTCAATGAAATGAGCACGCTGCAGGATTACCTTGCCACCGTCATTACCTGGCATCGCCATATCGCCGGATTGATCGCGCAAGCAAAATCCGATATCGGCAACAACGTCGACGGCGCGCAACGGGAAATAAGCATTCTGGAGAACGACCCCGATTTGGAGGCTGAGCAGCGGCAAGCCGCGGTCAATGAATTGGTCCGCGCCACCCACAATGCCAATACCAGCCTGGTTGCTGAAACGGCCGAACAGGTGCTGGCATCCAAGAATTGGAAACCGCCGCACAATGCCCTCGCGGATCTGCTCCACCAGGTGACCCCGCCGACGCCCGAGGTCCCGACGATAGTCGTCCCGACCCCGAATGGGCCGTCGCCCGTCATCCCACCCGCGACGCCATTCGAACCGGTGCCGGCCAACCCCTATACCCCGGTTACTCCCGGTACTCCGGTGACCCCGGTGAACCCGACTCCGTTCGAACCGGTACCGCCGACGCCGTTCGACCCACTGAACCCGACTCCGATTAGCCCGATCACCCCGGTCAACCCGGCGCCGATAATCCCGGTGACCCCGGTAAACCCGGTGACGCCGGTAACTCCCGGTACCCCGGTAACTCCGATCACTCCGGTCAATCCACGGCCAAACCCGAATCAGCCGGTCACTCCGATCACCCCGGTCACCCCGGCCCCGGCACCGACCCCGGAGCCCGCGCCGGCGCCGGCCCCGGTGCACCCGGCCCCAGCCCCGACTC
>NZ_LQPW01000156.1 GCF_002116635.1 Mycobacterium szulgai
GGGCGGGAGGTGCCGGCGGGGTCGGTGGCGCCGGTGGCGCGGGTAACGCGGGCGTGTCCGGGAACATGGGCGGTTTCGGGGGTTTCGGCGGACCTGGTGGGCCCGGCGGCGCGGGCGGTGGGAATAGAGGTCCACTCGGCTTTGGTGCGCCGTTCGGCAGCGGCGGCGACGGCGGCGCGAACTTCTTCAGCGCCGGGCCGGGTGGCTTCGGCGGCACGGGCGGCAACGCGGGCCCCGGCGGGCCCGGCGGTAACGGCGGCTTCCTGGGAACGCCCGGCCACGTGGGCGCCAATGGCGTCGGCGGAACCGGTGGGACCGGCGGCACCGGCGGGGTCGGTTTCACCGGCAGCAACGGATTCGACGATCCCTTCTCACCCAACCCGGGTAATCCGGGCGGCCAGGGCGGCCCCGGCGGTCAAGGTGGCTTTGGCGGTGCCGGCATTGCCGGAGTCGGCGGTGGCCAAGGCGGCCAAGGCGGCGTGGGCGGCCAGGGTGGTACCGGCGGAACCGGTGGTGCCAATACCGGCAACAGCGGTGGCATCGGCGGCGGTGGTGGTCAGGGCGGGATGGGCGGTAGCGCCGGTCACGGCGGCGCCGGCGCGGACGGGGGCGCGTTCGGCGCCAACGGCACCGGTGGAGCGGGCGGCACGGGGGGTGCCGGTGGGCAGGGCGCAACCGGTAGCAGCGGGACCAGCGACCCGACCTTGCCCACCCCCGGCTCGCCGGGCGGCACCGGTGGGCCCGGCGGGCAGGGCGGTTACGGCGGCTTCGGCATAGGCGGATCCGGCGGTGGCGCAGGCGGTCATGGCGGCACCGGCGGACAGGGTGGCGCGGGCGGGGGCGGGGGCTCCAACACCGGCACCACCGGCGGTGGCGGCGCCAACGGCGGGCAGGGCGGTAGCGGCGGCGATGCGGGTTTGCCCGGCGCGGGCACCGACGGCGGCGCGGTGGGTACCGCGGGCACCGGCGGGGTAGGCGGTCACGGCGGTTCCGGTGGGGCCGGCGGGCAGGGCGTGACGGGCACGGTCGGAAAGATCGGCGGCTTGGGCGGTCAAGGCGGTCAAGGTGGTCAGGGCGGTCAGGGCGGGTTCGGTAACGGCGGCACCAATGGCATCGGCGGCGCCGGCGGCACGGGTGGCATGGGCGGTCAGGGCGGCACCGGGTTCGCCGAGAGCGGCACTGACAAAGCCACCGGCGGTGGGACCGGCGGTAATGGCGGCGCGGCCGGGCTGGCCGGCGCGGCCGGTATCGGCGGCACCGGCGGCGCTGCGGGTGTGGGCGGTACCGGCGGCCAGGGTGGCCAGGGCGGTACTGGTGGGGTCGGCGTGCAAGGCCCCGCGGGCAGTAAGGGCGTTGACGGCGGCCTCGGCGGGCACGGCGGTGACGGTGGTAAGGGCGGCCAGGGTGGTTCGGGTGTAGGTGGCACAAATGGCACCGGCGGTACCGGCGGCACTGGCGGCGCCGGTGGTCAGGGCGGTACTGGCTTCGACGGCGACGGGACCAACAACGCCACCAACGGCGGCGACGGCGGGGTCGGCGGCGCCGCCGGCCTGGCTGGTGGCGCGGGCACCGGGGGAACCGGTGGTGCCACGGGCAAGGCCGGCACCGGCGGTGCCGGTGGGCAAGGAGGCACCGGCGGTGCCGGCGTCCAAGGCATTACCGGCAGCAAGGGTGTCACCGGCGGCGTCGGCGGCCAGGGCGGTAACGGTGGTGGAGGTGGCCAGGGTGGCTCCGGCGTCGGCGGCATCAACGGCACCGGCGGTGCCGGTGGCATAGGTGGCGTCGGCGGTCAGGGCGGTACCGGTTTCGCCGAGACCAGCACCGACAAAGCCACCGGAGGAGGCAAGGGTGGTATGGGCGGGGCCGCCGGCACCGCCGGTATTGCCGGCACCGGGGGCACCGGTGGTGCCACGGGTGCCGCCGGCATCGGTGGTGCGGGCGGTAAAGGTGGCACAGGTGGGGCCGGGTTGCAAGGCCCCGACGCCACGAAAGGCTTTAACGGCAGCACGGGCGGCGACGGCGCGGACGGCGGTGAAGGTGGCCAGGGCGGCTCGGGTCTTGGCGGTGTCAATGGCACCGGCGGCCAGGGTGGCACCGGCGGCGCCGGTGGCACCGGGGGCGCCGGCTTCACCGACGACGGCAGCAATAACGCCACCAAGGGCGGCATGGGCGGCAACGGTGGAAAGGGCGGCACCGGCGGAGCGATCGGCGTGGGCGGCACGGGTGGCACCGTCGGCGCCGCCGGCACCGGCGGCGCCGGCGGCGACGGGGGGGTAGGCGGTGGGGCCACCAGTGCCGGCGGTGTGGCCGGCGATGGCGGTGACGGCGGCCGCGGCGGGCAGGGCGGCCAAGGGCTCGCCGGACCGACCGGCGGTAACGGCTATGCGGGCGGCCTGGGCGGTGCCGGCGGTGCCGGCGGCCAAGGTGGTGGTTCCGCCGACCCCACCGGAACCAGCGGTAGCGGCGGCGGCGGCGGCGAAGGCGGCGTCGGCGGCATCGGCGGGACCGGCCATGTCGATACCGGCAGTAACAACGCCGGCGCCGGCGGCCAGGGCGGCCAGGGCGGTCAAGGCGGCGGCGGTGGTGCGGCCGGCACCGGCGGTGCGGTCGCGGGTACGGCGGGCGCAGCGGGCTTCGGCGGCATCGGTGGCGACGGCGGCAAGGGTGGCGCGACCGTCACCGTCGGCGGTACCGCGGGCGCCGGCGGCCAGGGCGGGCAGGGCGGCCAAGGCGGTACCGGCATCGACGGTCCGATCGCGGGCACTGGCGGCGAGGGCGGTCAGGGCGGTCAAGGCGGGCTCGGCGGGACCGGGGGCGGCGCCATTGCCGGCGCCACCAACGGTGCCGGTGGCCAGGGCGGCCAGGGCGGGCAGGGCGGCACCGGCGGCGTCGGCCACGCCGACACCGGCAGCAACAACGCCGGCACCGGCGGGACCGGCGGCCACGGCGGACAAGGTGGCTTAGGCGGCGCGATCGGTAGCGGCGGCAGCGGGGGGACCGTGGGCGCCGGCGGCACCGGTGGCCAGGGCGGCACCGGCGGCGCCGGCGGCACCGGGTCCAGCAGCGGCAACACCGGCAACATGGGTGGCCAGGGCGGCAAGGGCGGCGACGGCGGCCAGGGCGGTGTCACCATCGGCGGAGTCAACGGCGACGGTGGCCAGGGCGGTACCGGTGGCGAGGGCGGCAAGGCCGCGACTCTGGGCGACGACTCCTTCGGCGGTACCGGCGGTAAAGGCGGTGACGGCGGCGACGGCGGGACGATTGGCATCGGCGGCACCGGCGGAGTCGCCGGCGTCGGCGGTACCGGCGGCACCGGCGGCGCTGGCGGCACAGTGGGCAGTGGCTTTGGTACCGCGGGTCACGGTGGTCAAGGCGGTCACGGTGGCCAGGGCGGCGACGGTGTCAACGGCCTGGCCAACGCCACCGCCGGCACCGGCGGCAAAGGTGGTCTGGGCGGCGGAGGCGGTGCCGGCGGCGCCGCGGGCTTCGGCGCGGTCAATGGTGGCATGGGCGGTGACGGCGGCCAGGGCGGCCGGGGCGGCACCGGCGGCGCGGGCTTCACCGACAGCGGCAGCAATGACGCGGGCACCGGTGGCACTGGCGGCACCGGCGGTGGAGGTGGTCAGGGCGGCCAGGGCGGCACTACCGGCTTCGGCACCCAAAACGTCAACGGCCAGGCCGGCCAGGGTGGCACCGGCGGCACCGGCGGCGTCGGCGGCGACGCCACGAAGAGCGGCAATACCGCAGGTGCCGGCGGTCAGGGCGGCGCCGGTGGCCAGGGTGCCGCCGGCATGGACGCGACCATCCAGTTCGGCACTGGCCAGATGGGCGGTACGGGCGGTGTTGGCGGGACCGGCGGTGCCGGCGGCCACGCCGTGACCGGTGCGACCAATGGCAGCGGCGGCCAGGGCGGCGCCGGTGGTCAAGGTGGGGCCGGTGGCGCGGGCTTCACCGACACGACGGGTACCGGGGGCGCGGGATGGGGCGGCGACGGCGGCCAGGGTGGCGTGGGCGGTAGCGGCGGTGCGGCCGGTAGCGGCGGCACCGGAGGCACGTCGGGCGCCGCTGGAACGGGCGGGACCGGTGGCACCGGTGGCGCCGGTGGCAGCGCCACCTCGGGGTTTGGGTCGGGCGCTATGGGCGGTCGGGGCGGTATGGGCGGCCAAGGCGGTACTGGCGCCGATGCCACCACACCGTTCGGCACCGGCTACGAGGGCGGTAAAGGTGGCCAGGGCGGCGTCGGTGGTGCCGGCGGCGGCGCCACGGCCGGGGGATTCAACGGCAGTGGCGGCCAGGGCGGTGAAGGCGGCACCGGCGGCATTGGCGGCGCCGGCTACGCCGATCATGGCGGTAACGACGCCGGGGCCGGCGGCGTCGGCGGCAAAGGCGGCGATGGCGGAGCCGGCGGCGCGGTGGGCACCGGTGGTCGGGTCAACAGCGGCGTTGCCGGCGTTGCCGGCAGCGGCGGCACCGGTGGCACCGGCGGCACCGGTGGTGCCGCCACCCAAGCCGGCAACACCGCCGGCACCGGCGGCCGGGGCGGTGACGGCGGTCAAGGTGCCGCGGCCAGCGATGGTGTCGCACCATTCAATAGCGGCATGCCCGGCGGCAACGGCGGCAGCGGCGGCTTCGGCGGCCAGGGCGGCAACGCAGTCGCGGGGGCGACCAATGGCAGCGGCGGCAAGGGCGGCACCGGTGGGTCGGGCGGTCAAGGCGGTCAAGGCTATGCCGACGACGGCAACAACGACGCCGGCCAGGGCGGCCAGGGTGGCCAGGGCGGCCAGGGCGGCCAGGGCGGCATGACCGGCTTCGGCGGCAGCGGCGGAAGCGTCGGAACCGCAGGCGACGGCGGCACGGGCGGCCACGGCGGCCAGGGTGGTGCCACCACCTTCACCGGCCACACCGGCGGCCGTGGTGGCGGCGGCGGTGCCGGCGGTCTCGGCGGCTTCGGCGCCTCCGCCACCAGCGCCGCCGGCGGTGCCTCCGCGGGTGGGCAGGGCGGCCAAGGCGGCGTGGGCGGCACCGGCGGCAACGCAGCTGCCGACGCATTCAACGGCGACGGCGGCACCGGCGGTCAAGGCGGCCAGGGCGGTAGCGGCGGCTTCGGCTTCAACGACAGCGGCTCGGGCGACGCCGGCATGGGCGGTAGCGGCGGTACCGGCGGCCAGGGCGGCGCGGGTGGCGCGGCCGGCACCGGCGGTAAGGCTGGCGCCGTGGGTGGGGGAGGCCAGGGCGGCCAGGGCGGCATCGGTGGTCAAGGTGGGCAGGGTGCGTTCGGGACCAGTAACCCCGGCGGCACTGGTGGCCATGGCGGTCAGGGTGGCCAGGGCGGTACTACCAGCGGCGGAATCAACGGCGACGGCGGCGTCGGTGGCCGCGGCGGCACCGGAGGTACCGGCGGCTTCGGCTTCACCGACGACGGTGTCACCCCGGCCGGCGATGGTGGCACCGGTGGCACCGGCGGTACGGCCGGTGCCGGCGGCGCGGCCGGCACGGGTGGCATCGGCGGTGCCACCGGCGGCCTGGGTGTCGGCGGTGACGGAGGCACCGGCGGGCAAGGCGGCAATACCTCCACCGCTGGTCACACCGCTGGCAAGGGTGGCCAGGGCGGCCAGGGCGGCGACGGCGTGAACGCCGGTACCGCCGCCGACGGTGGCCAGGGCGGCCAGGGCGGTGCGGGTGGCCAGGGTGGTAGCGCCATATCGGGCGCAACCAACGGCAGCGGCGGGAAGGGCGGCCAAGGTGGTGCGGGCGGCACCGGCGGCACCGGTGTGACCGACAACGGCAATCTTCCCAGCAACATGGGCGGCACCGGCGGCCGCGGTGGCCAGGGCGGTCAGGGTGGCCAGGGCGGCGCAGTGGGTGTGGGCGGCGATCCCGGCAGTTCGACAGTCGGTGCCGCGGGCACCGGCGGCCAGGGCGGTCAGGGTGGCCAGGGCGGCGCCACCACTGTTACCGGTCACACCGGTGGTCTCGGCGGCCAAGGCGGTGCGGGCGGCCAGGGCGGTGCCGGCGTCGGCAGCAACACGCCCGCGGGCGCCGGATTCGATGGCGGCCAAGGCGGCAAGGGCGGGACGGGCGGCACCGGCGGCGCAGCGGTTGCCGGCGGCACCAACGGGAGCGGCGGCCAGGGTGGCACCGGCGGCCAGGGTGGCACGGGTGGCACTGGTTTCCCCGACACCGGCAGCAACAACGCCGGCACCGGCGGTAACGGCGGCAAGGGCGGCGAGGGCGGGGCCGGAGGTGCGATCGGCCACGGTGGCACCGGCGGCACCGAGGGTGGTGGCGGTGTGGGTGGCCGAGGCGGCGACGGCGGCCAAGGTGGCGGCGGCTCATTCGCCGGTCCCGGCGTCGTCGGCGGGGACGGGGGCACCGGTGGGCAGGGCGGCATAGGGGGTAGCGGCGGCACCACCAACGGCGGAATAAACGGCAGCGGAGGCCAAGGCGGCACCGGCGGTCTAGGTGGCCAGGGCGGCCAGGGCGCATTCGAGGGCAGCAGCACCCCGGCCACCGCCGGTGGCGACGGCGGAATGGGCGGTAAGGGCGGCGCCGGGGGTGCGATCGGGACCGGCGGTACCGGTGGCACCGCCGGTGGGGTGGGGACCGGAGGCCGAGGCGGCGGCGGCGGCTCGGGTGGTAGCGCCTTTAGTTCCACCGGCGTCGCCGGTGACGGCGGCAAAGGCGGCCAAGGCGGCCAGGGCGGCGATGGACCTGATGCCGCCACGCCCGGCGGTGCCGGCTTTGCCGGCGGCCAGGGTGGCGACGGCGGCCAGGGTGGACAGGGCGGTAACTCCTTCACCCCCACCGGATCTCGGGGCAATGGCGGTGACGGCGGCGCCGGTGGCGGCGGCGGTAAAGGCGGCAAGGGCTTCGCCGACACCGGCACCGTTGCGGCCGGCGCCGGTGGCGCCGGTGGTCAGGGCGGCAAGGGTGGTCAGGGCGGTTCGGCCGGATTCGGCATCGGCAACGGCGGCGCAACGTCGGGCGCCGGGGGCGACGGCGGTGCCGGCGGCACCGGCGGCACCGGGGGCGCCACCACCATCGCCGGTCACACCGCCGGCGCGGGTGGCCAAGGCGGCCAGGGCGGCGAAGGCGGCCTGGGCAACACCGACTTCTCCGGCGGCAACAACGCCGGTGCCGGCGGCCGCGGTGGCGACGGCGGTCTCGGCGGCAGCGGCGGCGATGCCGTGCCGAACGCCACCAATGGCAGTGGCGGGCAGGGCGGCACCGGCGGTCGCGGCGGTGACGGTGGGGCCGGAAGCCCCGACAACGGGCCCTTCAACGCCACGAACGGCGGTACCGGCGGCGATGGCGGCAAGGGCGGCGGCGGTGGCGCGATTGGCACCGGCGGTGCGATCGGTAGCGGAACACCCGGTGCCGGCGGCATCGGCGGCGACGGCGGCGCCGGCGGCCAAGGCGGCTTCGTCAATGTGTCCGGTAACACCGGCGGCACTGGTGGCCTCGGCGGCAATGGTGGCGCGGGCGGTGACGGTGCTATCGGCCCGGCGGGTGGCGTCGCGGGCAGCGGTGGTGGTGGCGGCCAGGGCGGCGCGGGCGGCATGGGCGGTCAAACCTTCGCTGCGGGCTCCATTAACGGCAATGGCGGCCAAGGTGGTCTGGGTGGTGCCGGCGGCAGCGGCGGCCAGGGCTACAACGACGACGGCGCCAACAATGCAGGAATCGGCGGCCGCGGCGGCATCGGCGGTGGTGGTGGCAAAGGCGGTATGGGCGGGAGCAGTCCCTCCGGCACCGGAGTCGCCGGTGCTGCGGGCGGTGGCGGCGAAGGCGGTCAAGGTGGCCAGGGTGGTGGCACCACGTTCGCCGGGAACGCGGCCGGTAAGGGCGGTCTGGGCGGCGACGGCGGCGTCGGCGGCCAAGGCGCCAACGGTCTGGTCGCCGGCAACGGTGCCCAAGGCGGCCAAGGCGGCAAAGGTGGCGCCGGCGGTTCCAACGCCCACGGCACCGGTGGCACCGGCGGTCAGGGCGGTTTCGGCGGAGACGGCGGCGTGGGCGGCATCGGCGCCGTCTTGGGCGGCAGTGGCGGTGCCGGTGGCACCGGCGGAACGGGCGGCACCGGTGGTGTCGGTTCCAGCGGTAACCCCGGCAGCGGCGGTGCCATCGGGGTACCGGGCAAGCCGGGCAATAGCGCCACCAACCCGCTCGGCGGCACCGGCGGCACCGGCGGCGCCGGCGGCACGGGAGGCACCGGCTCGCTGTAGGCGCTGTCTACCCGGGCGTCAACGCGAGGAAGGCACCCAGGTCCACCAAACCGGCGGGTGTGGCGGGCAGATACTCGGTCAACATCTCCGAGCGCACGATCACCGCCGCGTACTGCGCCCGGCTGATCGCAACGTTGAGCCGATTCCTGTTGAGCAGGAACGAAATTCCGCGTGGAACTTCGTCAACCGACGAGGCGGTCATCGAGATCAGCACGACCGGCGCCTGCCCACCCTGGAACTTGTCAACCGTGCCCACCCGTACCTCGCCCAGCGCGCCCGACCGCAGCCGTTGACGTACCGTCGCCACCTGTGCGTTGTAGGGCGCCAGCACCAGCACGTCGGATGCCGTCAACCCCCGGGTGCCGTGCTCATCGGTCCATTGCCGGCCCAATAGGCGCCGGATCTCGGCGACAATGGCGTCGGCCTCCTGCGGGCTTTCGATCGAATTGCCTTGGTGGCGAACGGGAAGCACGTGCACACCGGGCTGATATCCCTCGAGGCGGCGCGCGCAGGTCGTTTCGGTGTGTGAATGCAGCCGGCCTTCGTAGGACAGCGCCGAAACCGCGGCGCACACCTGCGGGTGCATCCGGTAGGAGACGTCGAGAAAATAGCCGCGCTCATCGGGCAGCGTGCGCTGGCCGTCGACCAGCCAATCCAGCGCCGAGGTGTCGACGGGTTCGGGGTGGGTGCCCTGGCTGACCTGGGGCAGTTGCTGCGGGTCCCCGAGCAGCAACAGATTCGCCGCCGCCGGTGCTACGGCAATGGTGTTGGCCAGACAGAACTGGCCGGCCTCGTCGATCACCAGCAGGTCCAGACTGCCCGGGGGCACCCGATTGCCGTTCGCGAAATCCCATGCGGTGCCGCCGATCACACACCCGGGACCCTCGGTGATGAACGCCGCGTACTGGCCCGCGTCGATCTCCTGCCAGCGGTTTGCACCCCGAGCCTGGGAATCCTGGCGCTTCTTGCCGACTTGTGCGGCATCCAGGCCCGCATCGATCACGCAGTCCAGCAGGTTCTCCACGGCCGCATGCGATTGCGCGACCACGCCTATGCGCCAATCATGTTCGATGACCAATCCGTTGATGACCAGCGCGGCCGTATGTGTCTTGCCGGTTCCGGGTGGTCCGTGCACCGCTAAGTAGGACGAGTCCAGGTCCAGCACCGCCGCGGTGATGTCGGCGACGATATCGGTGCTCCGCGGCAGCCCACCGTTGCTGCGGGTGCGCGGACGGTGGCGGGTCAGTATGTCGGCCAGCGCGGTGCGGGGCAACGCCGGCAGCCCGGCGGCCACGGCGGTCGCTGTTGCCTCGATTGACTGGCGCAGTGTGGTTGTGGGCACCGGGGGGCCGGGTGTGAGTGCGAATGGCAGTTGGTCAAAGGTGTTGCCGTCGTTGCCGATTCGTTCGACGATGACGACCTCGGTGGGCACGGCGGGGTCGTCGACCTCGACGACCACCGCACGCGCGCACGCCCGCCGATCGGGATCGTCGGACATGCCCGGCGGCGCCGGCGGTTCATACAGCGCGAATACATTGGTGCTGAGATCGCCGCGCGCCAGTTCACCGCTTAGCCGCAGCCGGCGCTGCGGCTTGTGTGCGCGGGGCGGGGTATGCCAGTCCACGGCGACCGAAGCCTCGCGGACCACGAAAACGCCGGGGTTGTCCGACCATTCCTCGGCGGGATAATTCAGCCGGTCGAAATGGGTCCACCAGAACGGCTTGTCCTCGCGCTGGTGATAGCCGCGGGCGGCGGCCACCATGGCCACCGCCGTCTGCTGCGGGGTGCGGTCGGCGGCCGCGGCATCGCCGGTGAAGTTTGACAGCGCCGACGCCAGCCCGTCCTGCTCGGCGATGGCCCCGCCGTCGGGAACCGGCTGGACGCCGACCGGTGTGACGCCGGCTTCCCAGGCCCGCAGCACCAGCCAGTCGCGCAGCGCGCGGGTGGACCGGCAGTCGTAGTGGTTGTAGTCCTCGATCTCCTTGAGCACCGTGGCGGCCTCGTCGCGGCGGCCTTCGGCGAGCAACTCGCAATAGCGGGCATAGGAGGTGATCGAGGCGGCGGCCGTCGTGACGTCACCCGAACGCAGCTGCGTGCCCATGTAGAGCGGCTCGAGTGCCTTCAGGCTGAACGACTCCGCGCCGACGCGAATACTCTTGCGCACCAACGGATACAGGTCCACAAGTACACCGTTGCGCAGTAGGTCGTCGACTTCGTTCTCGCCGACACCGTAGCGCCCGGCGAGCCGCAACAGCGCCGTCTTCTCGTACGGCGCGTAATGGTAGATGTGCATATTGGGGTAGCGCCTGCGCCGCTTGGCGACCATGGCCAGAAAGTCGATCAGCGCCTTGCGCTCCGCCGCCCGGTCGTGTGCCCACAGTGGCCGAAAACCACCCGCCGCGTCCAGCACGCCGAACAGATATTCCAGGCCCCACTCCTTGCCGCAGGTGGTCCACAGCGGATCGCCCTCGAAGTCGAAGAACAGGTCGCCGGCGTTGGGCTCGGGCAGCAGTGTCAGTGGCTGCGGTTCTGCGACCTCGAACCGCGCAACCCCGGTATTACGTTGCAGCACTTGCAGCTTCGCCTGTGCGGTCAACTTGCCGACGGCGCTTGGCGCCAGGCCCGGCACCGCCCCGGTGTGGCCGGCAAGATCGCCGATGGTGGTGATGCCGGCGTCAATGAGCTTGTCCCGCTGGGTCACTCGCATGCCGGCGACCAGCAGCAGATCATCGCGTGCGCGCAGCTGCTCGGTACACAGCGGACAGCGGAAACATGCCCGCACCCCGTCGTCGTCCCAGCGCACCGCCGCGCCCGCGGCGTAATGCTCGTCGAGCAGGCGCTGCAGCACTGCGCGCTGGGACCGATACACCGGGATCAGGTCCGCGACGCGGTACCGCACCACGGTCCCGTCGCCAAGCTCCAGCTCGGCCTCCGGCGCCACGGGCACACCCGAAGCGGCCAGCGCATCGGCGTAGGCGGCCAGCTGCAGCAGTGCGGTGACCTTCGGTGAGCGGGCCAGCTTGGTGTCGGCGACCCGGTACTGCGCACCATCGCGGATGAGGAAGTCGGCGAACCCGACGAAGCGGCCGTCGAATAGCGCGGCCTGGTACACGACGGGCGCTTGGCCGGCAATGGCGCGCAGCGTCGCCCGCGCGGCCGCGGCCAGCCCGTCGGGGGTGTAGGCGGGACGCCCGATAACGGCGACCGCATCCCCGAATTCGTCACGCAGTCGCGCGAGCCGGCGTCGTTCGTGCTCGGTGCCCAGTGCGACGGTGCGGGCGAATAACTCGTCCTCGGCGGTCACGGCGGGGCCGCGGCCCAGTTTCGCGTCGAAGTCCCGCAGCAGGGCGTATTCGCACCGCGCGGCCGACGCCAGATCCGTTGCGCTGTAGACGATGCTGTCGCCGGTGACCAACACAGCCGCCACTGTAGGGCAGGGGTCCGACAGGCGCATACAACAGTTGGGGCGGCACAGGCGGCACAGGCGGCACAGGCGGCACAGGCGGCACAGGCGGCCAGAGCGGCACCGGCTCCTCGTGGGTAGCCGCCCTTCAGCGGCCGGAGTTGTTGCCGATCACTTCCACGCCAGTGCCGTTCCAGTGGAATTTCACATCGCTGTTCAAGCCGTGGATACCGCTGGGATAAGTCAGCGCAACGGTGTCGCCGGTGCTCTGCGTCGTGTCGATGCCGTTGAACCCATAGGTGTCCGGCACGCCCTGCGGGATGAACTTGCCGAGATGGAACATCACCGCCCGGGTGCTGGGGTGATCGCCGTTGGTATTGGCCTTGATGATGACGGCCGACAGCTGCGCGCACTCGTTGTAATTGCCCGCCAATGGTTCTGGGTTCCACGGCTGCTCGCTGCGTGGGTCGCGAGGCAGCTCGGAGACCACCTTGGCGATGGTGGGCGCGGCGAGGTTGACCGCGCACGGGTCGGCGGGCGGGGCGCTACTGGTGGGTGCGGCCGCCGTGCCGGGCGGTGCCGCCGGCGAGCTGTCCGGTGCGGTCGGGGCCGCAGCTGACGTGACGGGTGTGGCCTTCGGCGTCTTGGCGACGGTGGAGTCTCCCGAGCCGCAGCCCGTCACCATCGTGGCGGCCACTGCGGCGGCGGCCAAACCTTGCACGCCCCGCGAAACCACACCGGGCACCGTACCCCCATCCCGCCCGCGGGCGGGGCAGGCGCGCCCACGCTTTGCGGCCTTGGCGTGGCGATACATGAAATCCTCCGGAAAGCCTCAATGCGCGCTGGATATGTTGCCGCTGCCGAGTTTGGCCAGGCTGCAACGTGCATCGAAGGGGTTTGTCAATGTCGTTTCTCACCGCGGCGCCCCAGGCGCTCATGTCGGCCGCACACGACCTTAGCGGCATCGGTTCCACCCTCACCGCAGCCAACGCCGCAGCGGCGGGCCAAACCACCAATTTGCTCGCCGCCGCCGAGGACGAGGTGTCGACGGCCCTGGCCGCACTGTTCGGCTCACACGCGCAGACCTACCAGGCGCTCAGCGCCCAAGTATCGGCCTTTCACGACCAGTTCGTGTCGGCCCTGCAGGCCGGTGCCGGCGCCTATGCCAGTGCCGAGGCCGCCAACGCCTCGCCGTTGCAGACCGTCCTCGACGTGATCAACGCGCCCTCTATGGCGGCGGTGAATCGTCCGCTGATCGGTAACGGCGCCAACGGCGCACCAGGTACCGGGGCAGACGGTGCGCCGGGCGGGATTTTGATCGGCAATGGCGGCGCCGGCGGATCCGGGGGCGCCAACCATCTCGCCGGCGGTAACGGCGGTATCGGCGGATTATTCGGCAATGGCGGCGCCGGCGGCGCGGGCTACTTGTCCGGCGCCGGTGGTAACGGCGGGGCGGCCGGGCTGTTCGGCAATGGCGGTGCCGGTGGCACCGGCGGCTTCAGTACCGTCGGCGCCGGGGGAGCCGGGGGCAACGGCGGGACCGGGGGCATCTTCGGACTGGGCGGTCCGGGCGGAATGGGCGGCAACGGAATAGGCGTTGGCGGCGCCGGTGGTAACGGCGGTAATGCCGGGGAATTCGGCACCGGCGGTACCGGTGGCAACGGTGGCTTTGGCAGCGCCAGTGGACTCGGCACCGGCGACGGAACAGGCGGTGTGGGCGGCGCCGGCGGCAACGCCACCGGCCAATTCGGCCATGGCGGTGCCGGCGGCGTCGGCGGTGGCGGCGCGGCCAACGGCGCGTCCGGTGGGGCGGGCGGCCACGCCGGCACGCTGTACGGCGACGGCGGCGCCGGCGGCACTGGCGGATACGGAAACTTCCACGGCGGTACCGGCGGCAATGGCGGTGACGCGGGTTCAAAATTCGGCTTCGGCGGCGCCGGTGGTGAAGGCGGCTATGCCGGCGGGTCGCCGAGTACTGGCGGTAACGGTGGCAATGGTGGCGCCGGTTCGATGATCGGCACCGCGGGTAATGGCGGCAACGGCGGCTTGAGCCTCAGCGGCGCCATCGGCACTGCCGGCGCCGCCGGCGCGATCCCCGCCGGTTCGCTGCAGCAGACCCTGGCTCCGCTGAACGACGTGAGCCAGACGCTGTTCGGCCGCCCGCTGATCGGCAACGGCGCCAATGCCGCACCCGGAAGCGGGTTGGCCGGCGGAGACGGCGGGTTGCTGATGGGCTCCGGCGGCGCGGGCGGTTCCGGTGCCATCGGCCCCCGCGGTGCGGGCCAGGTCGGCGGACACGGCGGGGCCGGCGGCTTGTTCGGCAGCGGCGGCGCCGGCGGAACTGGCGGCTTCGGCTACGCGGGTGTCGGGGGCACCGGCGGCGCTGGCGGGGCCGGCGGGATGTTCGGCCTCGGCGGGGGCGGTGGAGCCGGTGGGAACTCCAGCCCCGGTGGTACCGGCCCTCAGGCCGGTATTGCCGGTGCCGGCGGGGACGGCGGAGCCGGTGGTTGGTTCGGCACCGGTGGGGCCGGCGGTACCGGCGGCGGCGGCGCCAAGATCGGCGGTGCCGGGGGTGCGGGCGGACTCGGCGGGCAGTTCGCACACGGCGGCAACGGCGGCGCGGGCGGTAGCGGTGTCCAGCAGGGTGGTGCCGGCGGCGCCGGTGGTGACGCCAGTGGTCCACTGGGCAGCGGTGGCTTCGGCGGTACCGGCGGCTTTTCGGCGAAGGGCACCGCCGGGGCTGGCGGCGCCGGCGGTGACGCCGGCTCGCAATTCGGCTTCGGTGGTGATGGCGGCGCCGGCGGGTACGGCGTCAATGGCGGACACGGCGGCGACGGCGGCCACGCCGGCCAGTACGGCAACGGCGGCGACGGCGGCGAAGGCGGCATAGCGGCGCCGGGCACCGGCAAGGGCGGTGTCGGGGGTGCCGGCGGCAACGCCGATCAAACCGGCAACGGCGGCAACGGCGGTAATGGGGGATATGGCCCGACCAACGGCGTTGGCGGTAAAGGCGGCACCGCCGGAACACAGACCGGCAAAGCCGGGCGGCACGGCCTGAAGTAGCCGGCGTCCCGGGCCGTCCCGGGCCCTCCGCTGAACGTGCACTGGTTGCGAAAAAATCGGCGGATTTTCGCAACCAGTGCACGTTCGGCGACATGGTGTCCGGACCGACAGTGCGTATGCGGCGGCCGGGCACAGCTAAACTCCATGGCAAATGGACATCCCGGAGAGCTCTCCCTCCACATTTGCCGACCTGCGGATTCACCCGCGCGTGTTGCGCGCGATCGGTGAAGTCGGTTACGAGACGCCGACGGGCATCCAGGCTGCGACGATCCCGGCGCTGATGGCGGGCTCTGACGTGGTCGGATTGGCGCAAACCGGCACCGGCAAGACCGCGGCCTTCGCCATCCCGATCCTGTCCAAGATCGACGTCACCAGCAAAGCGACCCAGGCTCTGGTGCTGGCGCCCACCCGCGAGCTGGCACTGCAAGTGTCCGAGGCATTCAGCCGCTACGGGGCACACCTGCAGCACCTCAACGTGCTACCCATCTACGGCGGCGCGTCCTACACCGTGCAGCTGGCCGGGCTCAAGCGCGGCGCACAGATCGTGGTCGGCACCCCGGGCCGCGTCATCGACCACCTGGAACGCGGGACCCTGGATCTATCGCGAGTGGACTATCTGGTGCTCGACGAGGCCGACGAAATGCTCACCATGGGCTTCGCCGAGGAAGTCGATCGCATCCTCTCCGATACCCCCGAATACAAACAGGTGGCCCTGTTCTCGGCGACCATGCCGCCGGCCATCCGCAAGATAACCACCAAATACCTGCACGACCCGCTGGAGGTCACCTCCAAAGCGAAAACCGCTACCGCCGAGAACATTTCGCAGCGCTACATCCAGGTCGCCGGCCCGCGCAAAATGGACGCGCTCACCCGTATCCTGGAAGTCGAACCGTTCGAGGCGATGATCGTGTTCGTGCGCACCAAACAAGCGACCGAAGAAGTCGCCGAAAAGCTGCGTGCCCGAGGGCTTTCCGCGGCGGCCATCAACGGCGACATCCCGCAGGGGCAGCGGGAACGCACCATCGCCGCGCTCAAAGACGGCCGCCTCGACATTCTGGTCGCCACCGATGTGGCGGCCCGCGGTCTCGACGTCGAACGCATCTCCCATGTGCTCAACTACGACATCCCGCACGACACCGAGTCCTACGTGCATCGGATCGGGCGCACCGGCCGGGCCGGACGTTCGGGGACGGCGCTGTTGTTCGTATCGCCCCGGGAACGCCACCTGCTCAAGGCGATCGAGAAGGCCACCCGCCAAACGCTCACCGAGGCAGCGCTGCCCACCGTCGAGGACGTCAACGCCCAACGGGTGGCCAAGTTCTCCGACTCCATTACCGACGCGCTCGCAGCACCGGGCATCGAGCTGTTCCGCCGGCTGGTGCAGGATTACGAACGCGAGCACGACGTCCCGATGGCCGACATCGCCGCCGCCCTGGCGGTCCAGTCGCGCGACGGCGAGGCATTCCTGATGGCGCCCGAACCACCGCCCGAGCGCGCTTCGCGCCGGCGCAGCGAAGACCGGGAAGGCCGGGAACGCCCCGAAAGGCCAAGGCGCGACAAGGCATTCACCACCTATCGGATTTCGGTGGGCAAGCGGCACAAGATCGGGCCCGGGGCGATCGTCGGCGCTATCGCCAACGAAGGGGGATTACACCGCAGCGACTTCGGCCACATCAGCATCGGGCCCGACTTCTCCTTGGTGGAATTGCCGGCCAAGATGTCCAAAGCGACGCTGAAAAAACTTGAGAAAACACGTATCTCGGGAGTCCTGATCGAACTGCGGCCGGAGCGGTCCGGCCGGCCGGACCGCCCGGCCAGAGCACCTAAACGGAAGCCCGTCCGATGACCCTGTCCGAGGAGAAAGACGCCCAGGGCGGACTCGAACAGACCGCCCACGTGGACCGGGTCGCGTCGCTCACCGGCGTCCGCGCCGTCGCAGCGCTGCTGGTCGTCGGCACCCACGCGGCCTACACCACCGGCAAGTACACGCACGGTTACTGGGGCCTGGTCGGTGCCCGGATGGAGATCGGGGTGCCCATCTTCTTCGTGCTGTCGGGGTTCCTGCTGTTTCGCCCCTGGGTCAAAGCCGCTGTCACCGGCGGCCCGGCGCCCTCGCTGAGTCGGTATGCGTGGCATCGGGTTCGGCGCATCATGCCGGCCTACGTCATCACCGTGCTCATTGCATACGTGCTTTACCACTACCGCGAGGCGGGTCCCAACCCCGGACACAGTTGGCTGGGGCTGGTCCGCAACCTCACCTTGACCCAGATCTACACCGACGGCTATCTGGGCAAGTACCTCCATCAGGGTCTGACCCAAATGTGGAGCCTGGCGGTGGAAGCCGCCTTCTACGTATCGCTGCCCGTGCTGGCATACCTACTGCTGGTCCTGATCGCCCGGCGACGATGGCAACCCAGGTTGACGCTGGCCGCTTTGGCGGCGATGACGCTGATCAGCCCCGCCTGGTTGATCCTGGTGCACACCGATCACTGGTTTCCCGACGGCGCCCGGCTCTGGCTGCCAACGTATTTGGCGTGGTTCCTCGGCGGCATGATGCTGTCCGTGCTGCAGGCCATGGGCGTGCGCTGCTACGCGTTTGCGGCCATATCGCTGGCCGTCATCTGCTACTTCATCGTCTCCACGCCCATCGGCGGCGCGCCCACGACGTCACCGGCGTCGGTGAGCGAGGCGCTGGTGAAGACCTGCTTCTATGCCGTGATCGCCACGCTGGCGGTGGCGCCGCTCGCGCTGGGCGACCAGGGCTGGTATTACCAGTTGCTGGCCACCCGGCCGATGGTGTGGCTAGGCGAAATCTCCTACGAAATCTTCCTGATCCATTTGGTCACAATGGAATTCGCAATGGTTTACGTAGTGCGCGCCCATGTGTATACCGGCTCCATGCTGTATCTGTTCGTCGCGACGATGGTGCTGACGATCCCGCTGGCCTGGCTGTTACACCGGTTCACCCGGGTCAAGACCGGATAGCTGCGGCCCTAATTCGTTTTACGCCTTCGCCACCCATCCCCGGGCAGCTGGCGAATCGGCAGGGTCGGGCGCCCTGCCCGGCGCCGTTGGCCGCGTCGGTGGTTCTGGACGGGAATGCCGTCGACGCATCCCGCAACTGCTCGGCCGGCCCGCCCCAGCTCGCTGCGGCCGAATCCATCCGCCCCGATCCGGCACCGCGACTCAGCAGCGAACCGCCGACCGATGAGCCTCAACATAACCGGCGACGCCGGGCGTCACCGGTCCGCAACAAAAAGCTTCGCGCGCTTATCGCGGCGCGGAAACCGGCCCCAGGATGGGGACGACGAACTCCTCGATCATCGCCCGCTCGTCGGCTTCGTCATGGCCGGGGAACATCAGCAACGAGATGATCACCCGCACGGCCCAGCGGGCCCGGCGTTCGACGATGCCCCCGGGCTCCGGTGGGCCCCCCGGCGAACCCAAGAATCCCGCTGCCAGGGCGGTGATTACCTCCGACTGCCCGGCCAGCTCGCCGGCGATGGGCAATCGGCCCGAGCCGAACCATGCCGCCAGCGCCGGGTTTCCGCGAACCATCCGCAAGGTGGCGCAGATCCCGGCGCCCAGCCGTTCCCGCGGGTCCTCGACGGTGCCGATCTGCGCCAGGATCTCGCGGCCAAGCCGGTGCGTCTCGCGGTGCACGTACGCGGTGCGCAGCGCCTCGCGACTGTCGAAGTACCGGTACAGCGTAGCGCGGGAACAGCCTGCGGCAGCGGCGATTTCGTTCATGCCGATCGAAACCGGGTCGCGCTCGGTGTACAGCCGCTCGGCGGCATCCAGTATCCGGTCGGCGGCCACCTCGGTACGCCGATCAGCCAGCCAGTCTCTTCCCGAACTCGTCATCAGGACTTCACGATGAGCGGCACCGACAGCGGACGCCGCACGTAGCTGCCCCCGGACCAGACGATGCCGGCGGTGTCGACGTCGAAGTCCGGGCAGCGGGCCAGCAATTCCTCCAGCGCGACCCGCGATTGCATCCGGGCCGCGGCCGCACCCAGGCAGTGGTGTGCGCCGTGGCTGAACGTCATGATGTTGCGCGGGCACCGGGTGATGTCGAGTTCTGCTGCGTCGGAGCCGTATTGACGTTCGTCGCGGTTGGCCGACCCGTACAGCAGCAGCACCCGGCGACCGGCGGGAATGGTGGTGTCTTCGATGATCACGTCGCGCGTGGTGGTGCGGGCCAGGCCCTGCACCGGCGAGGTCAACCGCAGCAGTTCCTCCACCGCGTCGGGGATGAGTTGCGGGTTGTCGACCAGCAGCCGGCGCTGGTCGGGCCGCTCGTGCAGCACCGGCATGGAGCCGCCGAGCATGCCGGTGACGGTGTCGTTGCCGCCGGTGACCATGGTGAACGTGAACGCCAGGATGGATAGCGTGCCGGCGATATCACCGTCGGCTCCCACGCCGGCGGCGACCAGGTGCGAGATGGTGTCGTCCTCCGGCTCGGCCCGGCGCCGCTCGATCAGCCCGGTGAAGTAGCCCATCATCGTCCCGACCGCATCGCCGGCGGTCTCCAGAGCGCCCGCGACGCCGCCCTCGGCCGTGTTGGCCGCAACGATCGCCTGCGTCCAGCCGTCGAACTGAACCCGATCCTCTTCGGGCACACCGAGATAATGCGCGACCACCATCGACGGCAGCGGCTTGAACAGCTCGGTGACGATGTCGCCGCCACCGGCCGCGCGCAGCTTCTCGATCCGCTCGATGACGAACTCGCGCACCTTGGGCTCTACCGCCTCGACCTGGCGCGGAGTGAAACCGCGGGACACCAGTTTGCGAAATTCGGTGTGCACCGGCGGGTCCTGCATCACCATCGGCGGATTGTCTTGCAGCCCGATCATTTCCAGCTCGCCGTAGTTGACGGTCAGCCCCTGCGCCGACGAGAACGTTTCGTGGTCGCGGGCGGCCGACCAGACGTCGGCGTGCCGGGACAGCACGTAATAGTCGTGGTCCGGACGCGCTGGCGGGATGACATGGTGCACCGGGTCGTGGTCGCGCAGTGCCTGGTACATCGGCCACGGATTGGGCCAGGTCTGCGCGGTCGCCAGCTGGAACCCATGAGACATCATTGTCGACATGTCTCATGTGTAAGACATGACAACGGACATGTCAACCAGAGACTGTGCTCACACTCGGCGCAAAAGTCAGATGCCGCTGCCCGGGTTCAGAATCCCCTGGGGGTCCAATGCCTGCTTGATGCGCCGGTTGAGGTCCATGACGTCGGGTCCCAGATAGCCGGCCAGCCACGGCCGTTTCAACCGGCCCACGCCGTGCTCGCCGGTGATGGTGCCGCCCAGCCCTACGGCGAGATCCATGATCTCCCCGTAGGCAACCTGAGCACGCTCAGCCATCGCGCTGTCCGCGGGGTCGTATACGAGCAACGGATGGGTGTTGCCGTCGCCGGCGTGGGCGATAACCGAGATCAGCAGCTCGCGCTCCCGGGCGATTCGCGCGATCCCGGTGACCAGATGGCCCAGGGCGGGCAACGGCACCCCGACGTCTTCGAGCAACAGCGAGCCCTTCATTTCCACCGCCGGGATGCAGAACCGGCGGGCGGCCACGAACGCCTCGCCTTCGTCGGGATCGTTGGTGGAAAACACTTCCTTGGCGCCATGCTCAGAAAACACCGCGGCCATCAGTTCGGCGTCCTCGGTACCGCCGCGGCCCCGTTCGTCGGAGCCGGCGACCAGCATGGCCGCCGCCGAACGGTCCAGGTCCATGCGCAGGGTGTCCTCCACGGCGTTGATCGCCACCGAATCCATGAACTCCAGCATCGAGGGGCGAAGCCGCGCTGTCACCCCGAGCACGGCATCGATGGCCGCCTGGACCGAGGCGAAGCTGGCCACCACGATGCTCGACGCGTTTTGCGCGGGTATGAGCCGCAGCGTCACTTCGGTGACGACGCCCAGCGTGCCCTCACTGCCGACGAACAGCTTGGTCAGCGAGAGCCCCGCGACATCCTTCAAACGCGGGCCACCGAGCCGGACCGCGGTGCCGTCGGCGAGGACCACCTGCATGCCAAGCACGTAGTCGGTGGTGACGCCGTACTTCACACAGCACAGGCCGCCGGCGTTGGTGGCGATATTGCCGCCGATGCTGCAGATCTCGAACGACGACGGGTCGGGCGGATACCACAGCCCGTGCTCGGCGGCGGCCTGCTTCACCTCGGCGTTGAACAGGCCGGGCTGACAAACCGCGGTGCGGGTGACCGGGTCGACGGTGATGTCGCGCATCTTCTCCGTGGACAGCACGATCCCGTCGTCCAGCGCGGTTGCCCCGCCAGACAGGCCGGAACCGGCACCGCGGGTCACCACCGGCACGCTGTGAGCGCTGGCCCAGCGCAGCACGGTTTGCACGTCTTCGGTGCACCGCGGCCGCACCACGGCCAGCGGCTTGCCCGCCGACGGGTCCAGCGCCCGATCCTGCCGGTAACCCTCGGTGATTGTGGGATCGGTGATCACCATCCCGTCGGGCAGGTCCGCGATCAGATCTGCCAACACATCCACGGACCGATCCTACGGGCCGCGCGCAGGGGTCCGTCGCGGTAGCTAACCGGCGTAGATTGAAGCGGTCCTGCAGTGCGTTACGGATAGGTGCCTTCATTGTTCGGACAGCGGAAGCTCAGCAAAGTCGGTGTCCGCACCTTCGCGGACGTCCTGCACGCCGAACAGTCGGCCGTCTCGGTCACCGTCGGGAATCCGAATCTTCTCGGCAACACCGAAATTCGCTGGACGCTACGGCTGCGTGTCACACCGGAGCATGAACCGTCGTTCGAGACGAGCCTCAAAGCGCTGCTGCCCCAGTCGATGCCGCCCCGCCCGGGCACCCGGCTGGCGGTCGTCTACGACCCGAAGGACCACAGCCATATCCAGCTGGACCAGCAGCCGGCCGCCGAGACCGCAATCGACGCGATCACCGCGGCCCGCCCGGACTTGCGGGGCGCTGAGGTCATGGGGATGCCGATGGGCGACGTGATCCGGCAGGCCATGGCCGATCCCAGTGGATTCCGCAACGAGATGATGCGCCGGGCCACCGAGATGCAGGAGCAGGCGCTGCAGGCCATGCAGCCACCGGCCACAAAGCCTGCCCCACAACAGGGTTCGGACGTGATCGACCGACTTGAACGGCTGGCCGCGCTCAAGGACCGCGGAGTGCTCACCGACGACGAGTTCGAAGAACAGAAGCGCCGGATTCTCGGTACCTAACGTCAGACCTGTGCCGGCTCGCGGTCCAGCTCACCCAACGATGGCAGCCGTACACACAGCAGCCCGATGACCAAGATCGGCAGGGCCAGTGCGAAAAACGTGACGCTCAGCCCGGCCGCATCGGTCAGCGGACCGGCCAGCAGCAAGCCCAGCGGGCCCGCGGCAAAAGCCAGCGATGTCATCACCCCGGTTACCCGGCCGCGTAGATGCGCAGGCGCGCGGGTCTGTATCACGTAGTTGTAGATCGGCTGGATCGGCCCGTAGACCAGGCCGATCAGTGCACACAACCCCAGGATCACCGGCAACGGCGGCAGCAAAGCGATCACCGCCGTCGCCAAACCGAGCGTGAGCACCGCGGTCAGCATGATCGCGCGCCGGCGAACGGCCCTGGCCAGCGCGGCGTAGCCCAGCGCACCGACCAGGCCGCCAATGGACAGCGCCATCAACACCGAGCCCAGCTGCGCGGGCTGATGGCGGTCGCTGAAGTACTTTGGGAACAGCACGCTTTCCATCGGCAGATACAGCGCCGTCACCGACAGGTCGATCAGCGCCAGCGCGCGCAATACCCGCAAGCTCCAGACGAAGCGCAGCCCGTGGGTCACCCCGGACACCAGCCCCTGTGGGCGGGTCGCCACGTGCGGCTTGTCGGCTCCTTCCAGGCGCAGGGCCGAAATCGCCAGGATGGACAAACCGAACGCGCCGGCGGTGATCCACATCGTGGCGATGCCACCGACCGTTGCGATCATCAGCCCGCCGATGCCCGGTCCCACCACGAAAGCCAGATTCAAGATCGCTTCGTAGATGCTGTTGACCCGGTCCAACGACCAGCCGGCCCGCGCGGCGGCTTCGGGCAGCATCGACTGGCGTGCGGTGATGCCGGCCGGGTCGAACGCCGCCGCGCCGGCACCCAGGACCGCCAGCACCGCGACGTTGACCGACGCGGCGCCGAACGCCCACGCCACCAGCGGAACGGTGGCCACCGCCGCACCCGATAGCGCGTCGGAGACCATCGATACCCGCCGCCGCCCGAAGTAGTCGACCGCGGTACCGGCGACCAGGGTGGAGAACACCAGCGGCAGCATGGCGGCGCCGGCCACTATCGACGCCTGCCCCGCACTGCCTTGGCGCTGCAGCACCAGCCACGGGAAGGCGACAATGGAAACGCCGTCTCCCGCGCACGCCACCAAGGTGGCGAAAAGAACCAGGAATGCCGGGCCGCGGTTGTTTTTTCTCATGGGATATCGCGGCTGAATGTAACGCCAATCGGCAATCGCAACCACCGAATTTCTCGGCGCACGCCGGATCACGGCAGGATGTTCGTGTGCTCAACCATCCGAATACCGGCCAGGCATTCGGTTCTCCCGTCGCGCCCGGCACCGGCTGGCCCGGCGATCCGGCGACACCGCAGACGCCGGTGGCAGCCGATGCCGCGCAGGTGGTGACGCTGGCGCAACGACTGGTTTCGATACCCGAACTCGACGCGGCGATCAGCGTGTGCCGGGCGTGCCCGCGGCTGGTCAGCTGGCGCGAGGACGTCGCCGTCGCCAAGCGGCGCGCATTCGCCGACCAGCCCTACTGGGGGCGACCGGTGCCAGGCTGGGGAGTACCGCGGCCGTGGCTGTTTATCGTCGGGCTGGCCCCCGCCGCGCACGGCGCCAACCGGACCGGGCGGATGTTCACCGGCGACCGCTCCGGCGATCAGCTGTACGCGGCACTGCACCGGGCCGGGCTGGTGAACCAGCCGACCAGTGTGGACGCCGCGGATGGCCTGCGCGCCAAGGGTATTCGCATCGCCGCGCCGGTGCGCTGCGCGCCCCCGGCCAACGCCCCCACGCCGGCCGAGCGCATCGCCTGCTCGCCGTGGCTGGACGCCGAATGGCGGTTGCTGTCCGACGACGTCAAGGTGATCGTCGCGCTGGGTGGCTTCGCCTGGCAGGTCGCGCTGGGGCTGCCGGGCTTGGCGACCAAGCCCCGGCCGAAGTTCGGCCACGGCGTGGTGGCGCAGCTACCCGGCGTGCAACTGCTCGGTTGCTACCACCCCAGCCAGCAGAACATGTTCACCGGTAGGTTGACTCCGGCAATGCTCGACGACATTTTCTCCGAGGCCAAGAAGCGGGCAGGGATCACGTGACAGGGACGGTTCTGGTATCCGGCGCCAGTGTGGCCGGCTTGACGACGGCGTATTGGCTTGGGCGAAACGGCTTTTCGGTGACGGTGGTGGAGCGCTATCCGGGTTTGCGGCCGGGCGGGCAGGCCATCGACGTGCGGGGCCCGGCCCTGCAGGTGCTCGACCGGATGGGGTTGCGGCAGGCCGCTGAGGACAAGAAGACCGCGATTCGCGGGGCGTCAGTGGTCGATCGCGACGGCAACGAGCTGTCCCGGGACACCGAATCGACGCCGACCGGCGGCCCCATCGACAACCCGGACATCGAACTGCTGCGCGACGATCTGGTCGAATTGCTTTACGGCGCAACCCAAGAAGCCGAATACCTCTTCGATGACACCATCGTCGCCCTGGACAACCGCGGCCCCGCCGTCGACGTCACCTTCGCCGCCTCCGGCCCGCGCAGCTTCGACCTCGTCATCGGCGCCGACGGCTTGCATTCCAACGTGCGCAGCTTGGTCTTCGGACCCGAGGAGCGATTCATCAAGCGGCTCGGGACGCACATGGCCATCTTCACCGTGCCCAACTTTTTGGACCTGGACTATTGGCAGACCTGGCACTACGGGGACACCAGCATGGCCGGGGTCTACAGCGCGCGCAACAACACCGAGGCCCGCGCCGCGCTGGCCTTCATGGACACCGAGCTGCGGATGGACTACCGCGACACCGAAGCCCAGTTCGCCGAGATGGAACGACGGATGGCCGACGACGGCTGGGTACGCCCGGAGCTGCTGCGCTACATGCGCTCGGCACCCGATTTCTACTTCGACGAGATGTCGCAGATCGTGATGGATCACTGGTCGATCGGCCGGGTGGCGCTGGTGGGCGACGCCGCGTACTGCTGCTCGCCGCTGTCAGGTCAGGGGACCAGCGTCGCCCTGCTGGGCGCCTACATCCTGGCCGGCGAACTCAAGGCGGCCAGCTATCAGGGTCTGGTGGATCACGGCCTGGGTTTTGCCAACTACTTCAAGCGGTTTCACGCCTACACCGAGCGCACCCAGTTCTTGGCCAGCGATAACATCCCCGGCGGTGCGCCCATCACCCAGGAGCAGTTCGACCTGATCGTGAACTCGATCACGCTGCGGGACTACTGAGCGGGAACGTTCGCAGCGCCCATAGCGTTACCCGCATCGTGCGTCTTTCCGTTCTTGATCTCGTCCCGGTGCGCTCCGACCAGACGACCGTCGACGCGCTGGCAGCCACCGTCACGCTGGCCCAGACCGCGGACCGGTTGGGTTTCACGCGCTACTGGGTGGCCGAACACCACAACATGCCGTCGGTGGGGGCCACCAGCCCGCCGGTGCTGATCGCCTATCTAGCGGCCCAGACCGCCCAGCTGCGCCTGGGTTCGGGTGGGGTGATGCTGCCCAATCACGCGCCGCTGGCGGTGGCCGAGCAGTTCGCCCTGCTGGAAGCCGCCGCACCGGGGCGCATCGACCTCGGCATCGGCCGCGCGCCGGGCTCCGACCCGGTGACCTCCTATGCATTGCGCGGCGGCCGGGACGACAAGGACATCGAGCACTTTCCCGAATACCTCGACGACGTCGTCGCACTGATGAGCGCCCGCGGTGTCGTGGTGCCGCTGCGGTCGGGCGACTACCGGCTCAAGGCCACCCCGGCCGCGGCCACCGAACCGCGGGTGTGGCTGCTGGGCTCGTCGATGTACTCCGCACACCTGGCCGCGGCCAAGGGCCTGCCGTACGTGTTTGCCCACCACTTCTCCGGCAAAGGCACCGAGGAGGCACTCGAGGTGTACCGGACCCGGTTCCAGCCCAGCGCCCTGGCCGCCGAGCCGGTGACGTTCCTGACCGTCAATGCCGCGGTGGCCGAAACACGCGAGGAGGCAACGGCTTTGATGCTGCCCAACCTGCACATGATGGCCAGGCTAAGGACCGGTCAGCCGCTGGGCCCGGTCCAGCTCGTCGAGGAGGCGGCGACCGAACGCCTTACCCCCCAGCAGCAGCACATCGTGGACAGCGGGCTCCGCAGGGCAGTGGTCGGCGCACCGGCCGAGGCCGCCGAACAGCTGCGTCAACTCGCCGAACGCTTCGGCGTCGACGAGGTGATGGTGCACCCGGTCGCCTCGGCCCACCGCGGCACCGATCCCGCTACCGCGCCGGCCCGGGTGGCCACCCTCGAGCTGCTGGCCAAGGAGCTGTTCTAGTCGGCGACGGTGTGCAGCGATGCGGTGCGACTCTCTTCCAGACGCACATCGAGGGAGGTCTTTTTGCGGCCGTCGCTCGACAGGCAGCGAGTTACTCGGTGTCGCCGACCATCAATGCGATTTGCCAATCCGGAGGCAGCGCCAACTCGCCGGATGCACTTCCACCAAGAAGCCCCACGCCGGGCAGACTGTTCACTTTCGATATCCTCCGGGGTTGCATTGATCGCAGTTGTATATTGCTGGCTGCTGCTAAAGCTAACAACGAAATCCATTAAGTGTCAATATATTTCAGAATCAGATGTGGAGAGTTCGTTCCGGCGGCAGGCGCAGAAATTGCCTCGGCGGGCCAACTCGAACCGGTAAAAGACGCACGCTCCAAACGTAATTCGATGTTCCAGGGTGCAGGTGCTCCGTCTCAACGTCCCAAAGCTCGGGCTTGGGCTCAACCCGATGACATCGCTACTGGCGAAGGAACGGTCGTAATCGGTCACGTCGGCCCGCATGGGTGCGTGAGGCCGGTGTGGGTGGCGCAGAAGGCGAGTATGTCGGCGTGCAGGTCAATGAGTCGGGAGGTTGCCCGGTCGTCGTGGCCAACGTGGTTTTCGGTGCGGAGCAGGATTGGCTTGGTAGCTGCGGTGGCATGTTGCAGCGCTGCGGTCAACTTGCGGGAGTGAGCGGCGCCCACTCGATCGTCGTGGCGGGCGCTGGTCACCAGCACCGCCGGGTAGGCGGTGCCCGCTCGGACATTGTGGTACGGCGAATAGCTCAGCAGCGTGTTTCGATCGGCCGGGCTGTCTGGGTCGCCGAATTCGTTAATCCACCAGGAGCCGATCCCGAGGTGGGGGTAGCGAATCATGTCCGTCAAAGCATCCGAGCAGACCACCGCGGCGTATAAGTGTGGGTCTTTGGTGAGGGCTACCGCGGCAGTGAGTCCGCTGTGGGAAGCGCCGCGAACGGCCAACTGCTGTGGTGTTGTCCAGCCCTGGGCGTGCAGCCAACGAGCTGCGGCGCTGAAGTCGGCGAAGGCGGTTGGCTTGTTGTGGTGACGTCCGGCAGCATGCCAGGCGCTGCCGTATTCGCCGCCGCCGCGAACTCCGGCGATGGCATAGATACCGCCGGCGCGCACCCAGGCCAGCAGCGAGGGGGAGTAGGTGGGATAGATGGTTGCTCCGAAGCCGCCGTAGGCGGTCAGGATGGTCGGGCGCGGCCCGTGGGTGCATCCGGCGGGAACGATGAGGTACAACGGAATTTCGGTGCCGTCGTCCGAGGTGTAACCCATCTGATGGACCGTCGCCTCCGGCGCGTTGGTCGCAGGATGATGAGCTCGGGTGTGCGGTGCGTCCGGCTGAATTGTTTGATCGGCCAGATCAAACCGGTACACCGTATGCGGAGTGGTGAAATCGGTGAAGAGAAACCGGGCATGGCCTGGCTTTGTTTGGGAGCCGGCCAGTCTGGTAATGGTGGCTGGTCCGTTGTTCGGGGTGGGGATGTCGGCTAACCACTGCCCGTCTTGGTTGTGCAGTCGCAGCGCGGGATGGCCGTGCGCCGAGGTGGCAACGAGTAAGCGGGGTTCGCTGTTGGTTGGCTCAGTCAAAGCGGCGCATCCGGTGATCACGCTCCCTGGGGAAGGAGTGATAATCGGTTGCCAGGCATCATAATTGGGCTGCTGGGGATTGACGCGACAGATCTGGCCGCCGGCAGCGTCCCGGGTGGTGATGGCGTACATCAGCTCGCTCACCCCGGCCTTGAGGAGTGCCCGCGAGTTATCGGTGGCGCCGTCAAAGATCTTCTGCAACGGTGGGGCGGCGGGATCACAGCCGATGGTATTGAGGTCGGCAAGGTATAGGTCGTTGCCGCTTCGTGCGCCGGCTGAACAACTGACAATGAGCCAGCGACCGTTACCGCTGGCCATGACCGTCAATTGGCGCATCAGGGTACGGAAAACCGTTACGTCGGATGAACTACTGAATCGGCTTTCGAGCCGACGCAGGCAGATTTGCTGCTCAGCGTCGGTGGCTGCGCCCTTGACGTAGTAATAACCCGAGTCGTCGGAAAGCCATGAGACTGGCGTCAATCGGCCAGGTTGAATCGGTTGTGCGACGTCGCGACCGCTCTCGACGTCGAGTAGCCGTAGTTCTGGTTGTTCGCTGCCGCCGCGTGAAAGCTGGTAGGCGAGCAGGCGTCCAGACCACGACGGACGCCACGCGACGAGAGTTGTTGTCCCGGATGTATCTTCGGTCAGCGGATCGATCAATACCCTGGCCGCGCCGGTCTGTTCGTCGGCGACCATCAACACCGCAAGATCCTGGCCAGGTTGGCAGTGCAAGTAGAAGCGGCGCGACTCTCGCAGCACCGGCACACCGGCCACCGGACTGATGGCCGAACCGATGTCAGTCAATTCCTGCATAACGTCTCGGAAGGCCACGCGGCATTCACCCATTGCAGGTAAAGCCTGCTGGCGCAGCGCTTCCTGGCCATCAAGCCACCGCTGGGTCTCCTGGCTATCGTCGTCTTCCAACCAACGGTACGGGTCGACAACGTATCGGGCAGAGGTATAGGCATGTTCTGCCCAGTCTGCGAAAACCACTGTGTCACCTCGATATCTGTTGATCCGGCTGCCCAAACGCACACCGAGGGACGGTCCGTCGTGGGCCGTCCCCCGATGCGCTACGGTTTACTCGCTGTCACCAAGCATCAAGACGGTTTCCCAATCCGAAGACAGCGCCAACTCGCCGATTCCTGCGGGGCTATATCCCCCGAACATGGGCAGGTTGTTCATTTGCGGATCCTCCGATATCTTTTGACTTTTTGCATATTGCTGCTGAGGCGGGGCGATCATCGACCTGCCGGCGGCCACGGGTACATCGAAATAGGGCTAGTGCCAATACTTCTAGGAGTGCACGCAGGCGGTTGCCTGGGTGGGCCAGAGGGATCTGTCGGCACTTGGCACTTGACTCTTACTGTCGCCCAGACTGATTGGGCTGACATGTGATGAAGCGCATTGCCGTGCTGCCGGGCGTCAGTCAGTTCCTGAATAGCGCCCCGGAAGGCCACGGGTACCTCGACATCAGTTGATCCGTCTGTCCAATCGCGTATCGAAGGAAGGTCTTTCGTGGGCCGTCCCTCGAAGCGTCGCGGTCTACTCGCTGTCGCCTAGCGTCAAGGCGATCTCCCAATCCGACGACAGCGCCACCTCGCCGATTCCGGCGGGTTCAACTAAGTTGCCGGGCAGATTATTCATTTGCGGATCCTCCAAGATCTCGTTGACTTGATACATTCTCTTGCTGACTGGTGGGGCGACCATTGACCTACCGGCGGCGACGCTAACATCGAAATACCGCTATTGCCAACATGTTTAGAAGATCTGGAGAGAACGTTCCAAGCTCCGATCGTGTTGCTGGGGGCAGGCAGACGGTTGGCCTTGGTGGTCCAAAGGAATCGGTCGACGAAATTGACTTTTACTGTCGCCCAATCTAATTAGGTCGGCTGCTGGTGGCGTGAATTGCCGTGCAGGCCACAAGTCGCGGCGGTCGTTTCTTTGCAAGAATGCATGTTCCAAACTTAAAAAGATGTTTTGGGGTACAGGCGCTCCGCCTCATTCGACCCGAGACTCCGGTCTGTGCTCGACTCGATCTGGTTCGAAGGCGAGCAGGCCGGCGCGTGGCCACTGATCCAGCGCTGCAGCTCATCGGTGGGCAGCGGCGGACTGTGCACGAAGCCCTGGGTGATCGTGACACCGTAGCGCCGCAGGGCGCTCAACGTCGCTTCGTCTTCGACTCCCTCGGCAACCAGGTCGGCGCCCAGGCTACGTGCCAGTGCGACGGTGGAGCGCACGATGGCAACCGAGCGGGGGTCGTAGGCGAGCCGGGCCACGAATACCCGGTCCAGCTTGAGTTCGTCGACCGAGACGTCTTGCAGCCGGGCCAGCGACGACCACCCGGTGCCGTAATCGTCGAGCGAGATCCGAACCCCCAGGCGCTGCAACGCGGCGACGGTGCTGCGCGATCGCGCCGAGTCGACCAGGGTGCTTTCGGTGATCTCGATGATGAGGGCGTCGGCGGGCAGACCGCGGCTGTGCAGGAGCCGTTCGATGGTGCCAACCAGGTCGAGGTCGAGCAGATTCGTCGTCGACAGGTTCACCGCGACGGTGACCGGGACGCCCTGGCGGCGCCAGGATTGGCTCTGGTCGAGCGCGACGCTGACGGTGCGGTGGGCGACCTTGCGCATCAGCCCGGCGCGTTCGGCGGCGGGCAGGAATTCCTCTGGCAGCAGCAACCCGCGATTGGGATGGTGCCAGCGCAGCAGCGCTTCTACGCTGTGCACGCTGCCGTCGCTCGCGTTGATTTTGGGCTGGTAGTGACAGGTCAGTTCGTCGCCGTCGCTGAGCGCGGCGCGCAGTTCCTCGACGATGTTGGGGTCGTTGTCGCGATAGAGTTCGAACGCCGAGTCGTACACGGCGATCTTGCTTTTCGCGGATCTGGCGTGCGGCAGCGCCGTTTCGGCGCGGTTCAACAACTCCTGCGGGTGGTCGCAATGGTCGGGATAGAGCGCAATGGCGATCCGGGCATCGACCTGCACGGTGATCGGATCGAGCGCGACGGGTTCGCTCAGCGCCTCGATCAACCGGCCCGCCTGGGCGCGGGCGGCAATGAGGTCGGCGCCCTCGCCCAGCAGGATGGCGAATTCATCGGGGCCGGCGCGGGCGAGGAGGTCTTCCCGGCGCACGTTCTTCGAAAGCCGATTTGCTATGTGGCACAACAGTTCATCGGCGAAGTGCGCGCCCAGCGAGTCGTTGATCTCCTGGAACTCATAGAGTTCCAGCAACAGCAGGGCCTGGCGGGCCGGTATTCTCATCGCCGGCAATGGATCTTCGGTCAGTGTCGTCGCCAGTGAACGGCGATTGGGCAACGTGGTCAACTGGTCGGTCATCGCCTGCTTGTGGTTTTCGGCGACGATGCTGACGTCGCGGAAGGTCACCGAGAATCTGGCGGCGACGGCGACCAGGCTCAGCGCGGCCAGCGTCACCGCCAGCCGGGACTCGGGACCCGCGACGGTGACGGCGAGGGCCCCTATGGTGCACCCCACCGGGGCGGCATAGGAGCCGAGGCCGCGTCTGGGCAAGGGCGGCAACGACGACCACGGCGCCCAGCTGGCCACGGCCACCAGCAAGGCCGACGCCGGCCAGCACGCGTCGAGCAGCGTGCCGGCCCGGTAGGCGCCGGCCGACGTCTGGAACAGGTAGGCCGTGTCGGCCACCGCGAACAGGGTGAACCCGCCGACCAGCAAACCCCAGCGAAATTCGTTGCGCCAGCCCAGGATCGGCAGTATCCCGGCGGCCAGCGCCAACAGGATCAGATCGCCCCACGGATAGATCAGGCCCACCAGCACGGTGGCCGGTGCGCGGGCCGCTGCCGTATGGATGGGTCCGGCCGCCAGCGCCGCGGCCACCGCGGCAGCGGCCAGCCCGCACACTAGCGAATCCAGCCGAATCGGTGTCGGCACCCGCTGCAGACGCGACCGCATCAGCAGCAGCAGCCCCGCATAGACAAGCGGATAGAACACCAGGTACCACGGATCGGCCGCCGACGGCGACTGCCCGTCGGGCACCCACACCGAATAAACCACGTCGCCCAGCGCCGAACAGGCCAGGCCGGCCGCCACCAGCCCCCAAGCCAACCGGTCGGCCGCGACCCGGTACGCGCGTGCGGCGACGATTCCGGCGGCCGCCATGTTCAGTCCCGGATACAGCACATCGTCGAAGAACGCATTGTGTCCGGCGACGAAGCTGCCGATGGTGAAAGCGGTGACTCCTATTGCTAATAGCGCCAAGGTGATTCGCATCGCCGGTGGCGGCCACGCGATCCCGTCGGAAGTTGTCCGGTCCGGTCCACGCGTGGCCACCACCGGCGCCACCGCGTCGCCCAGCTCCGGCAGCATATCGGGAAGGGACGCGTCTGGCACGAAGTTGCGAATGCATTGCCCGCCTTCGCGTTTGGCGGTATACATGGCCAGGTCGGCGTGCCGCAGCAGCTCGTCGACGCTGCAACTCGCTTCGGCCCCATGGCAAGCCACGGTGAACCCGATACTCGGGCGTACCGACAGCGGAACGCCGTCGACCACGATCGGGGCACTGAACGCGGCCAGGACCCGGTGCGCTATCCCTTGCGATTCCTCGACGGATCGCTCGATGAGGACAGCGAATTCGTCACCACCCAGCCGCGCCACCGTGCCGGCTTCGCCTACTACGGCGGTGAGCCGTTCGGCGACCCGCACGAGCAGCTCATCACCGGCCGGATGACCCAGGGCGTCGTTGACCGACTTGAAGTTGTCCAGGTCCAGACATAAAACCGCGATCGGTGTGTCGGCGCAGCCGCGGGCCACCACTTGTTCCAAGCGATTCAGGAAGCGGGCCCGATTGGCCAGACCGGTGAGGCTGTCCCGGAAAGCTTCGCGCGCCACTTCGGACAACAGACCCTGGTTTTCGAAGAGCGCCACGAACTGGCGGACCAGCACGGCCGCCGCCAGAATCGCCAGCGCGGCGATCATCGGGCGGTTCTGGACGTGGGCAAACGCGTGCCCCAGTCCGATCGCCGCGGCCAACAACAGCGGCAAGTACGGTAGCCACAGCCGCGCCCGGGACACGAGTTCTTCGCCCGCCCCCGGGGCCGGGGATTCGTTGACGCTGGCCAGCGCCGCCAGCGCCAGCATTCCCAACCCGATCACTCGGGTGAGGTCAACCAGATCGCCGGTGTGGTATGTCCCGATTCCGGTGTGGAACACGACCAGGATGTCGGCCAGGCCGATCGTGATGATGCCTCCGGCGAGCACGCTGAGGCTGTGCCGGTTGTCGGCACGGGCCCGGGAAAATGCCAGGATGGCGGCGGTCATGACGATGATGTCGACGAAGATGTGCGTCACGGTCGCCGGTCCCGCCCCGGCGTTCTCCCGGATCAGTTTCTGCAGGACGAATACCCACGAAACGACGAACAGCGACGTCGCGACGATGAGACCGTCCAGCACCAAGCGCCAGGGAATGAGGCGCACCCGGTTGGACAGCAGCCGCAAAGCCACCATCGCGCCGGCTGGATAAATCAGCAGTATGCCGTCGGCTGCAGCCGGGTGGGCGGCGTGATCGAACTCGGGCCGCACGTCGTAGACGGCCCACATCACCTCACCGACCGCCCAGCCCAACAGCGCGACAACCAGCGCAAGCCAGCCGAATCTTCGGTGACCGGCCGTGCGACGGGCCGCCCACCAGGCGCATGTCGCCGCGACCAGCAGGCACAGTACCGTGACGACTTCGTCGACCGGCCGGGTCGCGTAGACGCCCTGCCAGTCAAAGACGCCGGACGCCAAAACCAGGACCGCCGCGATGCCATATCCGGCGACAACCAACCCACCGACGTGCGCGGGCAGCCCGATCCGCTGCCACGCGGTTCGCGTCCAGGGTCTCATTGCAACTCCAGGCAACTCAACAGCCAGCTCAAGCCAGCTTTAGCCAGCTTCCGGCCAGCTCCAGCCGGCTCCGAGGGTGATTAGCGGTCCTCCACTGCCTGCGTTTAGCAGAATAAACCGCCGCGCCCGGCCCGGGCGGCGGATTACCCGGTGCCCTGCGGCGTCAACGCGAATATATGGATGGGCCGCGAGGTCTGATGCTGGTAGCCGTTGTAACGGTTGCCGTTGTTCTTGTTAACCAGCTGCCACAGTCGCGGGTAGTCCGGGTCGTCCGGAGCGATGCGCCGCGCGGTCACCGCGAATCGCCTTGGGCCGACGTTGATTTCGCACTCCGGGCGGTTGCGCAGGTTGTGGTACCAGCCGGGATACCGGTCGGCGCCGCCGTTGGAGGCCACGATCAGATACGAGTCGCCGTCGCGGGCATACGACAGCGTCGTGGTGCGCGGCCGGCCGCTCTTCGCACCGACGGTGTGTAGCAGCAGCTGTTCGGCATGCCCGGTATCCGGTGTCCGAGCCAGCCGTGGCTTTTCTGATAGATCGAGTCGTGCAGCGGCAGCAGCCGCATGCCCACCTGTTCAAGCTGATGCATAAGGCTCATGAATCCAGTCCTACCGGCCGGCGGATTACTGACTGATGCGGGCCAGCGCGTCCCGCAGGATCTGGCCGGTGGCTTCGCGGTCCGGATCCCGGCGCAGCACCAGTCCCTTGGCCACCGACAGCTTGTCGCCGTTGCGCCGCGGCAGCACGTGCAGGTGGATGTGGGACACCGTCTGAAACGCGGCGCGTCCGTCGTTGATGCCGATATTGGTGGCGTCGGCCAATTCCGTGGCCCGGGCCGCGCGCGCGACCCGCTGGCCGATGGTGATCATGTCGGCCAGGGTCTGCGATGGGGTGTCGGTGAGGTCGACGGTGTGTTGTTTGGGCAGCACCAGGGTGTGGCCGCGAGTGAACGGCCGGATATCGAGGATGGCCAGATAGCCGTCGTCTTCATAGATCCGGATCGCCGGAGCTTCCCCGCTGGAGATCGCACAGAACACGCAGGACACTGACGTCACGTTACTGGACCCGCGGCAACGGCCGGTTGGTCAGCGGATACGCTGCGGCGATGGACCTCAGCGATCCAAGGGATATCGCGTTCGCCGGGGCGGCGGCCCAGGCTCGGATGCTGGCCGACGGCGAAGTCACCGCACCGGTATTGCTCGAGATTTACCTGGAACGGATCGAGCGGTTCGATAGTGACCTGCGCGCCTACCGCGTGGTGCGTTACGACGGCGCGCGCGAGGAGGCCGCCCTCGCCCAGCAGCGCCTCGACGCCGGTGAGCGGCTGCCGCTGCTGGGCGTGCCGATCGCGATCAAGGACGATGCCGACGTCGCCGGCGAGGTGACCGCGTACGGCAGCGGCGCGCACGGTCCGGCGGTGAGCTCCGACGCGGAGGTGGTCCGCCGGCTGCGCGCCGCGGGTGCGGTCGTCATCGGCAAGACCAACGTGCCCGAGCTGATGATCATGCCGTTCACCGAGTCGCTGACGTTCGGGGCCACGCGCAATCCGTGGAACCTGCGGCGCGCCCCGGGCGGCAGCAGCGGCGGCAGTGCGGCCGCGGTGGCCGCCGGGCTGGCTTCGATGGCGCTGGGCTCCGACGGCGGGGGATCGATTCGTATCCCCGCGACCTGGTGCGGCCTGTTCGGGCTCAAGCCGCAGCGGGACCGCATCTCGCTGGAGCCGCACGACGGCGCATGGCAGGGGCTGAGCGTCAACGGCCCACTCACGCGTTCGGTAATGGACGCGGCGTTGTTTCTCGATGCGACGACGACGGTGCCCGGTCCGCAAGGTCAGTTCGCCGACGCGGCGGCACGCGAGCCGGGTCAGTTGCGAATTGCGTTGAGCGCCAAAGGCCCAACGCCGCTGCCGGCCCGGTGCGGCAAGGCGCAGCTGGCCGCGCTCGAGCAGGCCGGGGCGCTGCTGCGCGACCTGGGCCACGAAGTGATCAACCGCGATCCCGATTATCCGGCCCTGGCTACCTACGCCAACTTCCTGCCGCGCTTCCTGCGTGGTGTCAGCGACGACGCCGACGCCCAAGCCCACCCGGAACGGCTGGAACCGCGTACCCGCTCGCTGGCCTGGCTTGGCTCGTTCTTCTCCGACCGCCGGATGGCGGCCCTGCGCACCGCGGAGGAGGGGGTGAGCCGGCGGATCCAGTCGATCTTCAGCGATGTGGATGTCCTGTTGACCCCGGGCACCGCGATGGGTCCGCCGCGCATCGGCGCCTACCAGCGCCGTGGTGGGGTGTCGACGTTGTTCCTGGTGGCCCGGCGGATTCCGTACTACCAGGTGTGGAATGTCACCGGCCAGCCCGCCGCCGTGGTGCCGTGGGATTTCGACGACGACGGCCTGCCGATGTCGGTGCAGCTGGTGGGCCGGCCCTACGACGAGGCGACGCTGCTGTCGCTGGCCGCGCAGATCGAAGCCGCCAGACCGTGGGCACACCGGCGGCCGCCGGTGTCATGACGGACGACGACCCCCAAAATCTCCTCGACGGGCTCGAGGGCGCCGCGCGCGCCGAGCGTGCCGAGTTGGTGGACTGGTTGCTTGCCGAAGGCATCACCGCCGAGGAGATCCGGTCGACCAACCCGCCGCTGCTGCTGGCGACCCGCCACCTCGTCGGCGACGACGGCACCTATGTATCCGCCCGGGAGATCAGCGAGAGCCACGGCGTCGACCTGGAGTTGCTGCAGCGAGTGCAGCGCGCCGTCGGACTGGCCAGGGTGGACGACCCGGACGCGGTCGTGCACATGCGGGCTGACCTCGTCGCGGCCGCAAACGCGCAGCGCTTCATCGAACTTGGGTTGAGCCCCGACCAGGTGGTGCAGGTGGTGCGGGTACTGGCCGAAGGACTGTCGCACGCCGCGGAGGTGATGCGTTACACCGCGCTGTCGACGATCATGCGCCCGGGCGTTACCGAGCTGCAGATCGCTCAGGCATCAAAAGCGCTGGTGAGCCGCGTTGCGCCGTTACTCGGTCCGATGATCCAGGACATGCTGTTCATGCAGTTGCGCCACATGCTGGAAACCGAAGCGGTCAACGCCGGTGAGCGGGCCGCCGGTAAACCGCTGCCGGGTGCCCGCCAGGTCACCGTGGCCTTCGCCGATCTAGTGGGCTTCACCAAGCTGGGTGAGGTGGTGTCGGCCGAGGAGCTCGGCCGGCTCGCCGGCCGGCTGGCAGATCTCGCCCGCGACCTGACCGTGCCGCCGGTGCGGTTCATCAAGACGATCGGCGATGCGGTGATGCTCGTCTGCCCCGACCCGGCGCCGCTGCTGGACACCGTCATCAAGCTGGTCGACGTGGTGGACACCGACGACAGCTTCCCCCGGTTGCGGGCCGGGGTCGCCTCCGGGATGGCGGTGAGCCGGGCCGGCGACTGGTTCGGCAGTCCGGTGAACGCGGCGAGCCGGGTTACCGGGGTGGCGCGGCCGGGGACGGTGCTGGTCACCGAGGCAGTGCACGACGACGTAAAAGGCTTGGCAAATTCGGCGGGGTTCCATTGGTCGTTCACGGGCGCCCGTCGGCTCAAGGGCATCAAGGGTGAGGCGAAGCTTTTCCGGGTGCGGCGCGTCTAACGCGGACACCGCAGACATATGGGCAGGCCCGGGCGACTCTTGGGGGCGTCCGACTCCGTCTTATGCGGGTCCGACACGGCCGGATTCCACCCCATCTTCCGGCACTTTTGACTGGTCGCTTCCGGGCCTGCTTCGGTACCAAAAATACGCCGGTGCTTGGCGATGGGCAACGGTCTATCGCCATTGCGTTCGCCGCCGGTGAACGCCATTCCATTGGATGTGTAACGGTGTAATCATGTAATCATGAAACACCAACACATGCATGGACGCCGGTACGGGCGCCCCGGGGGCTGGCAGCAGGCCGAGCAACCCGATGCCAGCGGTGCGGCCGAATGGTTCGCCGGACGGCTGCCCGAAGGATGGTTCGACGGCGACCCCGCGGTCGTCGTCGACCGCGAAGAGATCACCGTGGTCGGCAAGCTGCCCGGCGAAACCGAAAGCGAAGAGCGTGCGCAGGGCCGGGTCTCGCGGTTTCGGGAAGAGACCCGGCCGGAGCGGATGAAGATCGCCGACGAGGCTCAAGATCGCTACGGGCGCAAGGTTTCCTGGGGCGTCGAGGTCGATTCGGACAGCGGTGCCGAGCGAATTCTGTTCACCCACATAGCAGTTCCGGTCATGACGAGACTCAAGCAACCAGAACGTCAGGTGCTCGACACGCTCGTCGACGCCGGCGTGGCGCGCTCGCGCGCCGATGCTCTGGCGTGGTCGGTCAAGCTGGTCGGCGAGCACACCGAGGAGTGGCTGGCCAAATTGCGCGATGCCATGTCGGCCGTCGACGACCTACGGGCGCAGGGACCCGATCTGCCGGGTTAACGCCATCAGGCCTTATTGATCTTGGCGATGATCCGGTCGACGATCTGCCCGCCCTGATCGGTGATCTTGTAGCCGCACGCGTTGACGTCGGCCACCACGTTGTTGGCCACACTCAGCGCGCGCTGGCACTCCCAGCCGTCGGCGCCCTCCTGGGTATCCACCACCGTGATCCGCGGCGGGCTGCCTTCAACTTGGGCGAAGGTCCACCGGTACGTCTTGCCCTTGTTGGTGACGGTGACGGTCTTGCCCGCGCAGTTCTTCCACTTGCCCGCCGAAGTCTGCACGAAGTCGCGTGCCTTGTCGGCGGACGGGAAGGCGATGGCGGCCTGGTTGACCCAGTGGTCGTAATTGTCGCCAGGCTCGGACGACACCAGCGCGCTGATCCCGGTGTAGCCGGTGCCGGCGTAGACCGGGGCTTGGCTGGTGTAGAGCGCGCCTTGGCAATCCGGTTGGGAGACAGTCAATGTCGGGGCATCCATCGACGTAATGGGTTTGCCGGGCGCGATCGTCGATGCCCCCATCACCGAGTTGACTTCCGAAGGGCTGAGCAGTAGCGAACTCAGCCGGTCCTCGGCGATGGGCTTGGGCGGCGGCTTGGGCTTCGGCTGAATCACCAGCCAGATGCCGATACCGCCCACGATCAAGACCAGCACGATGGCAACCGCGGCCACGATGGGCCAGGGATTGCGCTTGCCCGCCGGTGCCGGCCCCTGGCTCCACGGGGCTGGGCCGCCGGGCTGCTGTGGTGGCGGCACGGCCCGCTGGGGGCCACTCCACCCGCTGTTCGGGTAGGGGATGGGACCGCTGGGCGGGGACCATCCGGGCTGGTTGGCCGGTCGCTGCTGCGGCGTCGGACCCGACGGGGGATAGGACTGCGCCGGCTGATATTGGGGCCGCTGCTGCTGCGGCTGCTGCGGCGGCGTGACGGGAACCGGCCGCGAGGGCGGATTCGACGGCGGATTCGACGGCGGGGCCAGCGCGGTGGCCGGCTTGGTCGGCGGCGCCGGGGCCGGGACGGGCGGACCGGGCAGGGTGGACTCCTGGCTGCGGCGCAGGATGTCGGCGGCGTGATCCTGGTCGGGATCACTGAGCGCTTCATGGGCGGCCAGCGCCAGATCGCCCGCACTGGCGTAGCGGTCCTCGGGCTTTTTGGCCATGCCGCGAGCCACCACCGTGTCGAACGCCTTGGGGATGCCCGCGCGCGCGACGCTGGGCTGGGGGATGGGATCCATGAGATGGGCGGTCACCAAGGTGCCGGCGCTGTCGGCGCGGTATGGCGGGGCGCCGGTCAGGCATTCGTGCAGCACGCAGGCCAGCGCGTAAATGTCGGCGCGGTAGGTGACCTCGTCATTGGAAAACCGTTCCGGGGCCATGTATTTCCAGGTGCCCACCGCGGTGCCCAGCTGGGTCAGCTTCTCGTCGGTGGTGGCGCTGGCGATCCCGAAGTCGACCAGATAGGCGAAATCGTCGCGGGTGACCAGAATGTTCTGCGGCTTGACGTCGCGGTGCATCACGCCGGCTGCGTGTGCGGCGTCCAGGGCCGAGGCGATCTGGGTGATGATGGCGACCGCGCGCGGCGGTGTCAGCGGGCCGAAACGCTTGAGCAGGCTGTCCAGGTCGGTGCCCTCCACGAGGCGCATCTCTAAAAACAGCTGCCCGTCGACTTCGCCGTAGTCGTGGATGGGCACCACGTGGGGTTCCTGCAGTCGGCCGGCGATGCGGGCTTCGCGCTTCATCCGCTCGCGAAATACCGGGTCCTTGCTGAACTCCGCGGTCATCACCTTCAGAGCGACGGTCCACTCCTTGACAGTGTGCTCGGCCTCGTAAACCTCGCCCATCCCGCCGCGGCCCAGCAACCGCTTGAGGTGGTAAGGGCCGAACGTGGACCCCACCCGCGAGTCCTGCGCGTCGCTCATTGCTGATCCTCCAAATCAACCCGCAATGCGCCGACACTATCCCAAGCATCCGTCAAGGATGTGGCAAGTGCACCGGCAGATGCTTCTCCCAGCAGCCAAACCAAGGGGAGAAAGATGCTTACTACCGCCGCCGAGCGTGCCTGGTCCTACGGGGTCTACTACCTCGGCTACCGGCTGCTGTCGGTCCAGCTATCCTACGGCGAACTGGCCGTCAGCGGCGTCCCCTTCATGATGAAGCATGCCTGAAATCACTTGCGGGCCTTGCGTTGTGGGTCCAGGCGCCGCAACTGTAGCCCGATCAGCAGCGCCAGCACGATGGCCTGCGCCAGGCATGCCCCGGCGGCCAGCAGCCAGGTACTGACGTCGTAGTCCCACAACGGATCCTGTTCTCCGCCGGGCACGGTCCGGCGCAGGTCGTTGAGATCGACCGTCGAAGCTCCCATCGCAAAGGCCCACCGCGACGGCGACAGCCAAGCCAGCTGCTCGAGCGGGATGCGGCCCTTCACCCCGAACATCCCGCCGCACAGCACCAGTTCGGCGAAGACCACCAGCACCAGCAGTGGCATACCCCGGTCGGCGTTGCCGATCATCGCTGAGATCAACAGGCCGATGATCATCGTGACCACGGTGACGGCGACGACCGCGACCGCCACCTCCAGCCTGGGCCACGGCAGCACCACCGACTGATCCGGCGGCGGCAGGAACGCGACCCCGAGGAAGCCCAGAATCAGTCCCTGCACAGTGGTCAGCACCGTCAGCACCACCAGCTTGGACGCCAGATAGGCGCCGCCGGATAAGCCGATGCCATGTTCTCGGCGGTATATGGCTTGCTCCTTGACGATTTCGCGGATCGAGGCCGCGCACCCCATCAACCCGCCGCCGATGATGAGCAACACCAGCAATTGGGAGGGCTGCGTCGACTTCTGGGCAATCGCCTTGGCCAGTGACAAACCCGCCTCGCCCGGCACGGCATAGGCGAACAAACTGAGCAGTAAAGGCAGCAGCAGCAGAAACACCGAATACTGCCGATCGGCGGCAATGACCGCGAGGTACCGCCGGGAGAGGATGGCGAACTGGGCCAGTGCACTCTGCTGGGCCACCGGTTTCGCCGTCGGCGCCGGGCCGGGGTGGGGCGCCCGCTGCGGCGGGCGCGGGGCAAGTGCCGCGCGCAGCGGTGAGCTGTTGAACCGGGCGGTCCAGTCGGTGGCCTTGTCGTGTTCGAGGAGGGTGAACAGGTCGGCGAAGTCGGTGCAGTTGAAGTAGCTCAGCGCCTGTTGCGGCGGTCCGAAATAGGCCAGCCGCCCGCCGGGGGCCAAGATCAGCAGCCGGTCGCACATGTTGAGGTGGGCGATGTTGTGGGTGACCACCACCACCGAGCGCCCGTCGTCGGCCAGCGAGCGCAGTGTTTGCATCACCGACTTCTCATAGCCCGGGTCAAGACCCGAGGTCGGTTCGTCGAGGAACAGCAGCGACGGTTTGGTCAGCAGCTCCAGCGCGACGCTCGTGCGTTTACGCTGACCACCCGACAGGCTGTCGATGCGCTGGTCGGCCTGGGTGGACAGCCCGAGCTCGGTCAGTACCTCCTCGATGCGCTGCTTGCGTTCGCCGGCCGAGACGTCCTGCGGAAACCTAAGGCGCGCTGCGTAATTCAGTGCCCGACGGACTGTCAGCGGGGTGTGCAGGATGTCGTCCTGCGGCACAAAGCCGATGCGGTGCCGCAGCTCGGCGTAGTTGTCGTAGAGGTCGCGCTCGTCATAGCGAACCGAACCGCTGCCGGCCGGGCGGAATCCGGTGAGCGCGCCCAGCAATGTCGATTTCCCGGCGCCGCTGGGGCCCACCACCGCCAGCAGGCTGCGTTGCGGCAGGGCGAAGGTGACGTCGGACAGCAGCACGCGGCCTTTATTGGTGACCACCCGCAGGTTGGACGCTTCGTACGAAATATCGCCGGTGTCAACGTATTCCACCAGCCGATCGCCGGACAGGTGCATCAGCTGGTGGCCGATGCCGACGATGTCGTTGGGCCCGATGAGCGCCCGGTTGATTCGATTGCCGTTGACGTAGGTGCCATTGGCGCTGTGATTGTCGACCAGCTCCCACTGGTTGCCCGAGCGGCGCAGCATCGCGTGGCGCCGGGATACCAGCAGGTCGTTGAGGACGACGTTGTTGTCCTGCCCGCGGCCGATCGTGATGACCAATTGGTCGATGGCGTGCACGGCCGTGGGCGGGCGGGCGACCGTCGTCCCGCCCGGTATCGGCGGCTCAGCGGCATTGGGCCTGCCCGCGGCGGGCTGTGGCGGGGTTGCCGGGTGCAGTTCCACTACCTCTCCGGACGACACCGAACCCAGCACCACGGTGACCGGCTGCCGGATCGCCAGGCGCTCGACGCGCTGCCCGTCCAGAAACGTGCCGTTGCTGCTGCGGTTGACCAGCACCCAGCCCTCGGAGGTGGGCTCGAGCACCGCGTGGTCGCGTGACACTCGCGGATTGTCTAGGCGGATATCGGCTTCCGCGGCGCGGCCGATGGTCCATACCCGGTTTGCGGTGGCGTGCCAGGTACGTCCGGCGGCCCTCAGCTCCAGCTGAGCCAAACTGGTGGCTTGTCTGTCTTGCCTGTCTTGCATGTGCAGCCTCCGATGCCTACGAGTGGGAAGCCCACCATTTGTACAGCTGATCGAGAGTTTGCGGATTTCCCGCGGCGAGCCCGAACATCAGCGTCTGCTCATTGCTCCACATCACCTGCGGCTCGTTGCCTTTGTAGTTGCCGCAGGCGATCTGACCGAGGACAGTCTTTGGGTCCTGGTTGTGCCACCACGTGCCCGGCGATGCTTTCCCGCCGGGACACCCCTGGATGGTGAAGGTGCCGATGAAAGCGGTGAAGGCTTTCTTTACCGCGGCAACGTCGGAGTAGAGCCCGAAGGCCGAGACTTTCGGACCGTTGGGATCGGTGTTCTGTCCGCACTTGACCGAAACCACCGCGCCCGGCATCGGTTGACTATCCGGCGTGCAGCTGCCGGGGGGAAAGCCCGGCGGCAGCAGGCTCATCAGCCGTGCCTGGGCAGCCGAAGTCGGCGTGGTGGGCGTTGTCGTGGTCGGCGTAGTGGTGGGTGGCGTGGTCCGGGTGGTGGTTGTGGTGGTGGTCGTCCGGCGCGCGTCGGGCTGTGGCTTATCGTCGTCCTTGGTGGCCGCCCAGATAGCGATGGCGCCCAGGATGAGGACGAGGAAGAGCGCGGCTACTCCGGTGACGATCGCCCACGGGTTGCGCCCGCGTGCGGGCACGGGCGGCAGACCTGGTGGCCCGGGCGGCCCGGGCGGCAGGCCGGCAAACTGTGGCGGCGGCCCGGGCGGCGGCCCGGGGTTCCAGGCTGCAGGGGGCGGGGCCATTGGGGGCGGGCCGGGGTTCGGCATGACCGGCACTGCGGGCCAGGACGGATAACTCGGCGGGCCCACCGGGGTGGTGGGCGCCGCGATCGGAGTCGTCGGCGCCGGCGGGTGCTGGATGGTTTGCTGCCCAGCTGGCCCAGCTGGCCCAGCTGGCCCAGCTGGCCCAGCTGGCCGAGTGGGCCCAGTGGGCCCAGTGGGCCCAGCTGGCCCAGCTGGCCGAGTGGGCCCAGTGGGCCCAGCTGGCCCAGCCGGCAGGGTGGCTTCCCGGCTCCGGCGCAGGATGGTCTTGGCCCGGTTCTGGTCGGGAGTGCTCAGTGCCTCGTGTGCGGCCCGCCCCAGATCACCCGCGCTGGCGTAGCGGTCCAGCGGCCGCTTGGCCATGCCGCGAGCGATCACCTCGTCAAAGGCGCGGGGAATACCCGAGTGTGCAGCGCTGGGCCGTGGGATCGGGTCCATCATGTGGGCACTGACCAGCATCCCTGCGCTGTCGGACGGGTACGGTGCCACGCCGGTCAGACATTCGTAGAGTACGCACGCCAACGCATAGATGTCGGCGCGGAAGGTCACCTCGTCGTTGGTAAACCGTTCGGGCGCCATGTATTTCCAGGTGCCCACCGCGGTGCCCATCTGGGTGAGCTTCTCGTCGGTGGTGGCGCTGGCGATGCCGAAGTCGACCAGATAGGCGAAGTCGTCGCGGGTGACCAGGATGTTGGGCGGCTTGACGTCGCGGTGCATCACCCCGGCGGCATGGGCGGCATCCAGGGCCGTGGCGATCTGGGTGACGATGGCCACCGCCCGCGGCGGCGGCAGCGGGCCGAAGCGTTTGAGCATGGTGTCCAGGTCGGTGCCCTCGATGAGGCGCATCTCCAGGAACATCAGCCCGTCGACTTCGCCGTAGTCGTGGATGGGCACCACGTGGGGTTCCTGCAGTCGGCCGGCGATGCGGGCTTCGCGCTTCATCCGTTCGCGGAATACCGGGTCGCTGCTGACGGACTCGGACATCAGTTTGACCGCGACCGTCCATCCCTTGACGGTGTGCTCGGCCTCGTAGACCTCGCCCATGCCGCCGCGGCCCAGCGGTCGTTTGAGAAGGTAGGGCCCGAACGTCTGCCCCGCCCGCGAGCCTTGCGCCTCGCTCATCGCTGCCCCTCCAAACCAACCGCACTCCCGCCGGCATTATCTATAGGCGGTCCGGGGTCGCCTATCCATAGGCCTGGCCCGGGGGCCATTGATCAGCCGTACTTGGCCCACCAGCTGTGCAGATCCTCCAGGGTTGCCGGGTCCCCGAAGACGTCGCTGAGCATGAGTTTGGACTCGTTGCTCCAGATCACGTTGGGGTGGTTCTTGTAGGTGCCACACGCGATCATCCCGGCCACGACATTGGGCGTCTTTGCGTAGTGCCAGGTGTCCGGCGAGGGTCCTTCGCCGGGGCAGTTGGACAGCTCGCCCGCGCCGATGTCGTCGTTGAAGGCCTGCTTGAGTGCGTCGAGGTTGGGGAACAGTCCGTAGACGGCGCGGCTCGGGCCGCCCTGGTTGGAGTTCTGCCCGCAGTCGACCATGGCAACCGCGCCGGTCCACACGCTGTTCGGCTTGGGTGTGGTCGCTGTGCAGGTGCCGCTGGAGTAGCCGGCCGGCAGGAAGCTGAGCAGCCGGCTTTGCGGGTCGGCCGGAGTGGTCGAAGTCGGCGGAGCCGACGACGTCCTGCTGGAGCTTGGGGTGGTGACCGGTGTCGACGAGTTGTCGGCGACCGGCTGCTTGTCATCGGGCTGGGTGGCGATCCAGATGCCGATGCCGGCAAGCGCGAGGACGACGACGGCGGCGGCGGCGCCGGCGACGATGGGCCACGGGTTGCGCTTGCGCGGTGCCGGTGATTGGTTCCAGGCCGTGGGGCCGCCCGGCTGCTGCGGTGGTGGGGTGCCCGGGGGTGTGCCACCCCAGCCGCTGCCCTGGAAGTACTGAGGGGTCGGCGCGGCGGCCGGGACCGGCCCGCTGGACCACTGCGGCTGGCCGGCCGGGGCGGGCCGCTGCATGGGCCCTGAACTCAGCGGGTCGCCATACGGCTGTGCCGGGGGCGCCGGCGCTGGGCCAGGCGGTGGCGTGCCGGCGGCAACCGTCGGCGGCTGCGAGGCCAGCCCGGTGCCGGGCATGGTGGATTCCCGGCTGCGGCGCAGGATGTCTTCGGCGTGGTCCTGATCGGGGTCGCTCAGCGCTTCTTTGGCGGCTCGCGCCAGGTCACCGGCGCTGGCATAGCGCTCCTCGGGCTTTTTGGCCATGCCGCGCGCAATCACGGCGTCGAACGACTTCGGAATGCCCGAACGGGCGGCGCTCACCTGCGGGACCGGGTCCATCAGGTGCGCGGTCACCAGCGTCGTCGCACTGTCGGCGCGGTACGGCGGAGAACCGGTCAGGCACTCGTAGAGCACGCAGGCCAGCGCGTAAATGTCGGCGCGGTAGGTCACCTCGTCGTTGGAGAACCGTTCGGGCGCCATGTATTTCCAGGTGCCCACCGCGGTGCCCAGCTGGGTCAGCTTCTCGTCGGTGGTGGCGCTGGCGATCCCGAAGTCGACCAGATAGGCGAAATCCTCACGGGTGACCAGGATGTTGGGCGGCTTGACGTCGCGGTGCATCACGCCGGCTGCGTGTGCGGCGTCCAGGGCCGAGGCGATCTGGGTGATGATGGCGACCGCGCGCGGCGGGGTCAGCGGGCCGAAACGCTTGAGCACACTGTCGAGGTCGGTGCCCTCGATCATGCGCATTTCCAAGTACATTTGGCCGTCGATTTCGCCGTAGTCGTGGATGGGTACCACGTGCGGTTCCTGCAACCGGCCGGCGATGCGCGCCTCGCGCTTCATCCGCTCGCGAAACACCGGGTCTTTGCTGAACTCTGCGGTCATCAGCTTGACCGCGACCGTCCACTCCTTGACGGTGTGCTCGGCCTCGTAAACCTCGCCCATCCCGCCGCGGCCCAGCAGCCGTTTGAGATGGTAAGGGCCGAACATTGACCCCACCCGCGAGTCTGACGCCTCGCTCATCGCCGATCCTCCTCAACCCACTCCGAATCCCGCCGACCCTACCAACAGGCCGTTGGACCCGGCTCGGCCAATAACCAACAGCCCCCGAACCCGGCAGGGCCCAGCAACCCATGACGGTAATCATGACGGTAAGGCATCGCCAGCACCACCGGTTCTGCCGCGGCCCGCATCGCTCAGGCTCGATTCGCCCGGGTCAGGCCTGGGTCGCGCCGGTGATCTGGAACGTGAATTCGTAGTCACAGATACGGATGTGGTCACCGTCGTTGAGGGTGGCCGCGGCGCGGATCCGTTGGTGCTGCACGTGTACGCCGTTCGAGGAGCGCAGATCGTTGATGATGTAGTTGGTGCCCGTGTCCACGATGACGGCGTGATGGCGGCTCACGTTCGCGCTGTCCAGCACGATGTCGTTGTCGCTGAGACGACCGATCCGGGTCGCCGCGGACTGCAAGGGGTATTTGCGGCCGGAGGCTATGTCGTGCAACGAGGCGATGGCCCGTTGGCCCGTGACCATCGTGCGCTGGTCGAGGACGGTGACGGTGCCGGCAGCGGTGGTTTTTGCCGTCTTCTTGGCGTCCAGCGGTTCCTGACGCAGGATCCGTTCGTTGAGCGCGCGCAGCGTCGGGCCGGGATCGATGCCGAGATCGTCGGCCAGGGTTGTCTTCACCCGCCGATAAGCGTTCAAGGCATCGGATTGACGGTCCGTGAGGTAGTAGGCGGTGATCAGCTGTGTCCACAGGGGCTCGCGGTACGGGTGCTCGATGACGAGAGCCTCGAGCTCGGTGATCACCGCGGACGCTCGTCCGCAAGCGATTTCGGCTTCGGCCTTGGCGGTGTGGGCCAGAATCTTGTCCTCGACGAGGGCAGTGGCAAAGGAATCGACGAACTGGAAGTCCCGTAGGTCGTCGAGCACAGGTCCGCGCCATTCCTTCAGTGCGGCTGAAAGGTAACGGCTGGCCTCCTCGAACCGGCCGGCGGCGGCGGCGTGCACACCCGCGGTCTTCTCGGCGATGAAGCGGCCCAGATCGCAGGTGTTGTCCGGAATGTTGAGCCGGTAACCCGGCGGCGCCGCGGCCAATACGGCTTTCGGGTCGATGCCGGCGTTGCTGAGCAGCTTGCGCAGATTGGACACGTAGGAGTGGATGCTGGCCCGTGCTCCCGACGGCGGCCACTCCTCCCAGAGGGCGGTGATGAGTGCGTCGACCCCGACGGGCCGGTTGCGGTTGATGACCAGCATGGCCAGCACTGCCCGCTGTTTCGGGGTGCCCAACGGCACCAGGGCACCGTCAATGCTCATCTCCAACGGTCCCAGCAGACCGAATTCGAGGCGTCTGTCCTCCATCGCGCTACCAGCCATTCCGTGTTGGCAACATGGTCTCAGTCCCTGTCATTGTGGTACGAAGTGCCCCGATCCACCTAAGAGACACCCGCAGGTCCCGTAGCGGAACCGTGCGGGTGTCCCAATTATGTTGGGGCAGTGGTCACTTGGTTTCCTGGGTGACGCTCATGAAGTTGTGGCTGGTGGCCCAGGCTTTGACGAAGATGTCGATCCGGATCTGCTCGTCGCGCCCGTTGGGGTTGCCGCTGTCGTTGAGGTGCACCACGCCGTTGGCGGTGTCGACACCGGTGACCACGACGGCGTGGTCGGCGCGCGGCTGGCCGTCGCTGCCCTTGCTCTCGACCGGCTGGTTCCAGATCATCTCGGCGTTGACCCCGACGATCACCTTGTGGCCGCTGCCCAGGTACTGCTCGAGTGCCTCCATGCCGGTGGCGACCCCGGTCTTGCCGGCGGTGTCAGCGTCGGTGTTGACCGCGTGGATTCCGTAGTGCGCCAGCAGGGTAGGCAGGTCGTCGGGGTCGGTGCCCATGCCGGAGTTGGGGTTGTTCTTGTCGGCCGGCTTGAGGTAGATCGAGCCTGGGTGGGTGGTGCTGGGGGTGTTCTGCGCAACCTTGATGATGGCCCGCTCCGAGGGCAGCTTGCCGGTCAGCTCGCCGACGACGTCGGCGCTCGACATGATCGCGCAGTCGTCGTAGTTCTGGTGGCGCCAGTACTTCGCGGCCGCCGTCGGGTCGCCGTACATGGTGCCCGACGACGCTTCGGCCGGGTTGGCCAGTCCGAGCGCGAGCGCGCTGGCGGCCGTGGCGAAGATGGCGGTCTTGATTGCGGTGGAGATTTTCATTGGTGGTCCTTTTCTCGGGGTCTCGTTCCGCAGTTGCGGAAGGGGCGTTGAGAAAAGGTTCGCGGGGTGGCCTTTTTGTTATCTCCTCGAATTCTTGGAGTGATCTGCCGAACCTGAATTCCGTTGGCCGCCAATGCTGCAAAGCGGGCAGCCACCCGGCATGAAACCGGGCGGCTGTCCGCGGTAGTAGTTTCTTGTGTCACTTGCCGGTGGTGACGACCACGAAGTAGTCGCTGGTGGCCCACGCTTTGGTGAACAGGTCCATGGGGATCTGCTCGTCGCGGCCCTTCTCGTTGCCGCTGTCGTTGAGATGCACCACGCCGTTGGCGGTGTCGACACCGGTCACCACCACGGCGTGGTCGCCCACTGGGTTGCCGTCGCTGTCCTTGGTCTCAACGGGCTGGCCCCAGATCATTTCGGCGTTCACGTCGACGATCACCTTGCGGCCACTGCCCAGATATTGCTCGAGCGCCTCGATGCCCGTGGCGACGCCGGTCTTTGGGCTGTGACTCTGATCGGTCATCTGGACCTCGACGCCGTAGTGTCCCAGCAGCGCCGGCAAGTCCCCGAAACTCGTGCCCTGGCCCGAGTTCGGGTGCTTCTTGTCGGCCGGCTTGACGTAAATGGAGCCGGGGTGCACGGTGCTGGGTGTGTTCTGAGCCAGCTTGATTATGGCTGCCTCCGAGGGTTCCTTGCCGGTCATCTGACCGACCACGTCGGCGCTGGCCATCAGCAGGCAGTCGTCGTATTTCTGGTAGCGCCACCACTTGGCGGCGGCTGCGGGATCCCCGTACATGGTGGCCGCCGATGCGTCGGCCGGACCGGCCACGCCGAGCGCGACGGCACCGGCGGCGACGGTCAACAGGGCGGTCTTCAATGCGGTCTTGAAAGCGTAGGTGATTTTCACGGTTGTCCTTTTCTCGGGCTGTTGAGAAAAGGCTCGGATCAAGACCTATTTGTTATCTCGACGAATCCTTGGAGTGATTGGTCTGCAGGCCGATCAGTTGCACGCCCACGTGTCGATATAGCCGCCGGCGAGCTTGCTCAGCGCGTCTTTCATCGCGGCGCTCAAATCGGTGCCGACCCCGCCCTTGTAGTCATGATCTTTGGCGGCGACGGCACCGCATTGGGTGAAGGTGGTCAACACCTTGCAATCGGAATAGCCGCAATGCTTGACCGCGGTCGCTTCGGCCGCCGCCCGCGTCGGATAGGCATACGACCTGCCCCAGGAACCGTTGGCGGAGTAAGCGATTGCGCCGTAGGACTCGGCGGCTTGCGCCGTCGGGACCATCGCCGGGGCCAGCGTGAGGATGATCGCGGTGACAATAGCCAGGCGGGCGACAACCACCGCCAGCCGTCGCCGGCGGGTAATCATCGTCGTCATGTGGTGAAGTCCTTTCGCCAGGGCCGGAGGTTGCTAGACCGGTTTGGTTGCGGTGACCTGCTTGCCCCAGTCGGACATGGTCAGCGTCACCGAAGTATTCGAGGTCGGGGCGATCTGCAGCTGGACCAGGTGGGAGGACCCGTCCGAAGCGGTCCAGACGGTGGTCGGAACCGTCGCGACGTTCTCGTCGGTCAGGCGGGATCCGGCCAGTGTTGCGACGTCGTCGGCGCTGGAATCTCCGGTGATCTTCGTGGTAGCAACACCATTCACCTGTTGGGTACCGGCCACCGCAGCGTTCTTGAGGTTGGCCAATAGGTTGGCCAAGCCCTTGTTCGGGTCCAGCAGGATCGACACGTTGTAGATCGAGGCGCCGTTGCCGAAGTCGGTGTAGGTGCCGGGCTGGCCGAGGTCGGAGTAGAGATGCCCGTCGACGTAGACGAACTGCGCGTCCTGCGGGTTGTTGCCGACGAGCATGGTGGCGCTGCCGGTGGCGACGGTCTGCGGCGTGTTGGAGACATCGCCCTCGAGTTTTGTCACCCGCAGGTTGGGCACGTCGCCCTGCACGGACAGGGTCAGATGCATTCCGGTGACTTTCCGCATGACGTCGGCGGCCTGCTTGAGCAGTGTGGCGGCCTCGCCGCTGGTTCCGTTGGCCGTGGTGGCCGACGATCCGGCGTTCGAGCCGCCGTGGTTCCCGCAGCCGCCGAGGGATGGGACGACGGCGAACAAGGCGAGTGCGGCAGCCGCGGCGGCGACACGGGTCCGGTTGGCACGAGTCGGAAGCTTCATCGACTTCTCCCTAATCTTGGTCCTTGTGTCGGCCGAGAGCCGGCTACCCCGGACACCGAGCTTAGTGAGGGCTCAGGGATGGCAAACGAGCAAATGGGGATCCCGGTGCCCGGGATCCCCACCTGCAGGTGCGGCGATTAGGCGAGCTGGCTGGCGTACTGCGGGCAGTAGTCCTTGGTGGCGTAGACGACGAAGTAGGCGGCTTGCTTGGAGGTCAGGTTGGTCTGGCTGAGCACCTCGTTGGCGATCTCCGTGCCGGTCTTGCCGGCAGCCAGCTCCGTGCACACCTGGTGGCCTTGCTGCACGGCGGCCTGCGGAGAGGAGAAGCTGACGCCGATCGACTGCATCTGCGAGATGAATGTGTCGTCGGCCGCGCTGGCCGAGGCGGCGCCCGCGGTGGCGACGGCAAGCGCGACGGCCGCGGCGCCGACTGCGGTGGTGAGGGCTGCGGTGATGCGGGGTGAGAACATTTTTAGCTCCTTGCTGAGGTGGTCTCCTGGCTGGATGACCTCAGAATCGGGGCGTGCGCTTGGCGGATTCTCGATAACTTCTTGGTAACGCCGCGCGCCGGCTACATCGAAGCCTGGGTCATCGCGTAGTACGCCCCTTGCCGGGCCAGCAGCTCGGCGTGATCGCCTTGCTCGACGATCTGGCCGTCCTGGACGACCAGGATCTGGTCGGCGTCGCGGATCGTCGAAAGCCGGTGGGCGATAACGAAACTCGTCCGGTCCCGGCGAAGTTCGCACATCGCGCGCTGGATGAGCAATTCGGTGCGGGTATCGACCGAGCTGGTGGCCTCGTCCAGGATCAGCAGCTGCGGACGCGCCAGGAAAGCCCGGGCGATCGTGATGAGCTGCTTCTCGCCGGCGCTGACGTTGCCGCCGCCGCCGCTGATCCGGGTCTGGTAACCGGCCGGCAGGGTGTGGACGAACCGGTCGACGTAGGCCGCCCTGGCCGCTTCCACTATCTCGTCGGCACTGGCGTCGGGTCGCCCATAGGCGATGTTGTCCTCGATGGTCCCGTCGAACAGCCAGGTGTCTTGCAGCACCATGCCGATTCGCGATCGCAGCGAATGCCGGTTAAGCGCGGCGATATTGATGCCGTCGATCAGGATTTCGCCGGAATCGACCTCGTAGAACCGCATCAGCAGGTTCACCAGGGTGGTTTTGCCCGCCCCGGTGGGGCCGACGATCGCCACGGTGCTGCCGGGTTCGGCCAGCAGGGACAGGTCGCGGATCACCGGGATGCCCGTGCGGTAGGCGAAGTTCACGTGCCTGAACTCGACGCGTCCCGGCTGCGGGCCGAGCTCTGGCGCCGGAATTAGGCCAGGCTCCGGGTCGGGGGATTCCTCCGGCTCGTCGAGCAGATCGAACACCCGCTCGGCACTGGCGACGCCGGACTGCAGGCTGTTGTACATGCCGGCCACCTGGCCGATGGGCTGGTTGAACTGGCGGACGTACTGGATGAAGGCCTGGATGCTGCCGAGGGTGATCTGGCCGGTGGCCACCTGCAGGCCGCCGATCACCGCGACCGCGACATAGCCGAGATTTCCGATGAACGTCGTCGCCGGGCCGACCAGCCCGGAGAAGAACTGCGCGCCGAAGCTGGCCTGGTAGACGTCGTCGTTGAGCCTGCGGAACTGTTCTTTCGCGGCGGCCTGGTGGCCGAACGTCTTGACGACCGTGAAACCGCTGTAGGTCTCTTCGATATGGGCATTGAGGCGGCCGGTGCTGGTCCAGTGCGCCACGAACAGGCGCTGCGAACGTTTGGTGATCGCGCGGGTCGCCAACAGGGACAGCGGCACCGTCAGCACGGTGATCAACGCCAGCAGCGGCGAGATGGACACCATCATCGCCAGCACGGCCACCACGGTCAGGACCGCAGTGACCAGCTGACTGATCGTCATCGACAGCGCGGACTGAACGTTGTCGATGTCATTGGTGACTCGGCTCAGCAGCTCACCGCGCTGCCGGTTGTCGAAGTAGGCCAGCGGCAGCCGGTGCAGTTTGTCCTCGACGTCGGAGCGCAACGCGGTGACGGTGCGTTGCACCGTGAGGTTCAGTAACCGCGCTTGGGCCCAAATCAACAGCGCGGCAACAAGATACAGGGCTAGCGCCAGTGCCAGCGTGCGCGCCACCGCGGCGAAGTCCACGCCCTGGCCGGGCACCACGTTCATACGGGACAGCAGGTCGGCGAAGGTAGTGTCGCCGCGGGCCCGGGCCGCGGCGACCGCCTGGGCTTTGGTGATGCCCTTAGGTAGCCCGCGGCCGATGACGCCGTTGAACAACAGGTCGGTGGCGTGGCCGAGGATCCGTGGGACCACGACTCCGATCGCGGTGCCGGTGATGCCCAGCGTGATCACTGCCAGACTCAGCCGGCGTTGCGGCGCAAGCCGTTTCACCAGCCTCGTCGCCGTTCCCCAGAAATCGCGCGACCGCGCCTTGGGGTCCGGCGCGGCGCCGCGGGGGCGCGCGCCCACCGGCGCGCTCATCGCGGGCCTCCGATGCCGGCGCCCACCGACTGCGAAGCGGCGAACTCCGCGTAGGCGGCGCAGTCGGTTACCAGCGATTCATGGGTGCCGGTGCCGACGATCCCGCCGTTGTCGACGACGACGATCTGGTCGGCCTGGGCGGCAGTTGAAACACGTTGGGTGACAATGATAATCGTGGCGTCGCGGGCCGTGTCGCGCAGTGCGGCGCGCACCCGGGCGTCGGTGTGTACGTCCAGCGCGGAGAACGCGTCGTCGAATAGGTAGAGGGCCGGCCGGCGGATCACCGCCCGGGCGATCGCCAGCCGTTGGCGCTGGCCGCCGGAGAAATTGACGCCGCCCTGACCCACGCGCATGTGCAGCCCGTGTGCCCTGACGAAATCCTCGGCCGCGGCCACCCGCAACGCTTCCCACATTTCTTCTTCGGTTGCCTCGGCCTTGCCGTATCCGAGGTTGTCGGCGACGGTGCCGGAGAATAGGTGGCCGCGCTGGGGCACCAGGCCGATCGCCGACCAGAGCCGCTCGGTGTGGTAGTCGCGCACGTCGATTCCGTCGAGCAGGACCGCGCCGGCTGTGACGTCGTAGAGCCGGCAGATCAGTGACACCAGCGTCGACTTGCCCGACCCGGTGCTGCCGACGATTGCCGTGGTGGTGCCGGGGAACGCCGTCAGCGAAATATCCTGCAACACAGGGCAATCGGCACCCGGATAGGTGAACGTCACCTTATCCAGGCGCAGTGCCCCGGTGATTCCATGCGGCGGGAACTTGGGGTCCGGCGGGTTGTCGACGGCGGCGCGGGTACCCAGCACCTCGGTGATGCGTTCGGCGCACACCGAGGCGCGCGGCAGCACGACCAGCGTCATGGTTGCCATCAACACCGCCATCAGGATCTGGGCGAAGTAGGACAGAAAGGCGCTCAGCGAGCCGACCTGCATCTGTCCTTTGTCGATGCGCAGGCCGCCGAACCAGATCACCGCGACGCTGGACAGGTTGATGGTCAAGGTGGTGACCGGCAGCATCAGCGCCTGATAATTCCCCGACCTCAGTGCGGTATTCGACAACGCGCCATTGGCTTGGGCGAACCGGTTTCGCTCATACCCTTCGCGGGTGAACGCGCGGACCACCCGGACACCGGAGAGCTGGTCGCGCATGACGCGGTTGATCCCGTCGATCAGCGCCTGCATGCGGCGAAACAGCGGCAGCATCCGAGTCATGATCAGGTAGTTGGTGATGGCCAGGACGGGAACGCTGACCAGCAGCAGCCACGTCAAGGCGGCTTCCTGGTGGATGGCCATGATGACACCGCCGATGCACATGAGCGGGGCGGTGACCAGTATGTTGGCGCCGGTTTGGACCAGGAACACGATCTGGCGCACGTCGTTGGTGCTGCGGGTCAAGAGCGTCGGGGCTCCGAATCGGGCCGTTTCCCGCTCCGAGAAGCTAATGATGTGCTCGAACATGGCCGCGCGCAGGTCGCGGCCGAAACCCGTCCCGGTCCGGGAGCCGAAGTAGATGGCGCCCACCGCGCACAGCGCCTGCAGACCGGTGACCACCAGCATCAGCAAGCCCAGCCGGATGATCGTTTCGGTGTCGCCCTTGGCGATGCCGTCGTCGATGATCGCCGCATTGACCGTCGGCAGGTACAGCGAAGCCAGTGTGCTGATCAGCTGCAGTACCATCAGCACCGCGACCAGCCGGCGATACGGCCGGATGTACTGGCGCAGCAGTGCCCGCAGCATTGGGTAACTGTCGCACAGTGGTTGGGCACCCGCGCCGGGTCCACCGGTAAGCCGGAAATGCCTGATCAGATGGCGTGTCGGTAGTTGACCTGTGGTGCTGCCCCTACACTGCATCCTGTGACCAGCAGAAGAGGTACCGGTGCGGCGTAACGTGACGAAGCTGGCGGTGGCGGTCTCGGCCTTAGTGGCGTTGAGCCCGACCATCGCCGGGTGCTCGAGTGCCGGTGGCGACAAGCCGGGCGCGACGATCTCGTCGTCGCAGGGGAACTCGGAGGGCCACCACGGCCCGTTTTTCCCGCAATGCGGCGGCGTCAGCGATCAGACGGTCGCTGAGCAGACCAGGATGACCGGGCTGATCAACACCGCCAAGAACTCGGTGGGCTGCCAATGGCTGGCGGGCGGCGGCATCTCGGGGCCGCACTTCTCCTTCTCCTGGTATCGCGGTAGCCCGATCGGGCGCGAACGCAAGACGGAGGAGTTGTCGCGCGCCAGCGTCGAGGACATCAACATCAACGGCCACAGCGGCTTCATCGCGGTGGGCAACGAGCCCAGCCTGGGGGACTCGCTGTGCGAAATCGGGATCCAATTTCAGGACGACTTCATCGAATGGTCGGTGAGCTTCAGTCAGAAGCCATTCCCGCCGCCGTGCGACATCGCCAAAGAGCTGACCCGCCAGTCGATTGCGAACTCGAAATGAACCGGCGGACGCGTGGGGTGGTTGCCGTGGTTGCGGCAGTGCTCAGCGTGCTGGCGGTGCTGACCGGTTGCACGAGGTCGGTCGGCGGCACCGCCGTCAAGGCCGGTAGCGGCGGCGTGCCTCGCAACGACAATTCCGAACGGCAGTATCCGAACCTGCTGAAGGAATGTGAGGTGTTGACCACCGACATCCTGGCCAAGACCGTCGGTGCTGACCCGCTGGACATTCAGAGCACGTTCGTCGGCGCAATCTGCCGCTGGCAGGCGGCCAACCCGGCCGGGCTGATAGACATCACCCGGTTCTGGTTCGAGCAGGGCAGCCTGAGCAACGAGCGCAAAGTCGCCGAGGGGCTGAAATACCAGATCGAGAACCGTTCGATCCAGGGCATCGACTCCATTGTGATGCGCCCGAACGATCCCAACGGTGCCTGCGGTGTGGCCAGCGACGCGGCCGGAGTGGTCGGCTGGTGGGTCAACCCGCAAGCGCCCGGTATCGACGCCTGCGGCCAGGCCATCAAGTTGATGGAGCTGACGCTGGCGACCAACGCCTAGCCACGCGCCTAGCTGCGCAACCCGCACCTACTCTTCGCGCGGCACATTGAACTCGATGAGCGCCGCGGTGTTGGGTTCGAGGTCTTTCCAGCGACCGCTGACCCGGAGCACGGCTAGCCCTGACGTGGGGAACTTGCGCGCAATCCGGTCGACGGCGGCGGTGTCGGTGCCCTCGGCGCCGGCCAGGATGATCGCCACCGATGACATCGTCGGCTCATGTCCGATGACCACCAGCGTCTTCACGTCGTCGGGCACCCCGTTGATCTCTTCGATCACGGTTCCGGGCGCCGCGCCGTACAGCCGCTGGACGTATCGCAGCGCAGCGTCGATGCCGCTGCACGCCAGGGTTTCCCGCGCACGTGTTGCCGTCGAACACAGCACCAGGTCGATGGGGGACAGGTTGGCGCGCAACCAGTCCCCAGCCAGGCCCGCCTCGCGGGTACCGCGGGGCGCTAACGGCCGCTCGTGATCGGCAACCTCTTCCGGGTAGGCCGACTTCGCATGCCGCATCAGCACTAGCGTGCGCTGCTGCTCATTCATCGGACACACGTTAGTGGAGGCCCGCGACTACGCCGCGTCGTCATCGTCATCCTCCAGGTAAAGGACCTTCTCCGGGTGATGAAACGTGTTGACGCGGGGCTGCCCGTAGTCGAGATGGGGTGGGGGTATCCATTCCGTTTCGCCTTTGACGTTCTTGCGGGTGGTCCAGCTTTGTTCGGGGAGTTTGTGGTCGACTCCGCAAGCAAAGGTGAGTTCGTCAATGTCGGTGCGATGAGTGGTTGCCCACTCTTTGGTGTGGTGCACTTCGCAGTAGTAACCTTCACGTCGCAGCCTGGCGCCGTGCAGCCGCGGTCCTTGGCGTACAACACAATTCGCTGTCCGGGTGAGGCGAGTCTTATCGTGTGGTAGAGCGCGAGGGGTTTGCCTTTGTCGAAGATGACTAGATAGTGGTTCGCGTGCCGGCCCAATCGGATCACCTCGGACATGGGCAGCAGGGTGCCGCCACCCGTTAAGTCGCGGCCCGTGGCGGCTTCGAGGGCTTTGAGCGTCGTAATCACGACGATCGACGCCGGTAATCCGTTGTGCCGTCCCAGGTCTCCGGAGCACAACATACCTCGCAGCCCGGCCAGCAGCCCATCGTGATTGCGTTTCGCCGCGCTGCGGAGGTCTCGGCGCACCGCCTCTGGCGAGGCCTCCCCGTCGAGCACCGGCATCTCGTCCTCGGGGTTGCACATGCCCGGGGCGGCCAGCTTGGCCAGCGTCGCTTCGATAACGGCCCGCAGCCGTGGGTCGACCACGCCACTGGTGCGTGACATGCCGTCGAATTCCTGGTTGCCCAGCGTGATCCCGCGCCGCCGGGCGCGGTCGCCGTCGCTGTAGTTGCCATCCGGGTTGAGGCAGTCTGCGAGCACCTTGGCGTAGTCGGCCAGTTCGTCGGGACGATACTGCCTTCCTTTGGTGGCCAGGTCGGCTTCGGCGGCTTCTCGGGTGAACAGATCCACTGCTTCGGGTAGCCGGGTGAGGAAGCGGCGGATCACCTGCACATGCTCGTCGCCGAGCAGGCCCTGGCGCTGGGCTCTAGCGGTAGCCTTCAGCTGCGGCGGCAGCGGTTCGCCGCTCAAAGCCCGGCGCTCGCCCAGATCCTCGGCTTCAGCAATACGGCGCCTGGCCTCCTTGCGGGTGATGCGCAATCGATTGGCCAGCGCCTCGTCCAGCTTGCCGCCCAGTTCGGTTTCGCCGGACTGCTCGGCGATCTGGTTGATCAATGCATGCCGCACCACCGGCAACCGTCGAGTCTCATCTTCCAAGCGCTGCAGAAGCATCAAACGCTCTGGAGTGGTCAGGGCGTCGCACGACAGCGCCGGCACACCGGACACCGCGGTGCGCAGCGCGTCGAACGGCGTCACGACGGCCTCCCGGGTGCTCGAACCCATGTTCGAAACACTACGCCGGCCCCCTGACAAGAATGACCTGCCGACGCACGTCCCCGAACTTGTCGGAGCCCAGTCCTACACTCGCAATGCCTTGGAAAGAAACGCAGTTCGGGAGGAGGGCGCCAGGATGAAATTCCTGCATACCGCCGACTGGCAGCTAGGCATGACGCGGCACTTCCTCGCCGGTGATGCCCAGCCCCGCTATTCGGCGGCCCGCCGCGACGCGGTGGCCGGCCTGGGTGTGCTGGCCGTCGAAGTGGGCGCCGAATTCGCCGTGGTTGCCGGCGACGTCTTCGAGCACAACCAGCTCGCGCCGCAGGTGATCGCGCAGTCGCTAGAGGCGATGCGCGCCATCGGTATTCCGGTCTATCTGCTGCCGGGCAACCACGATCCACTGGATGCGTCATCGATCTACACCAGTGCCCTGTTCACCGCCGAATGCCCGGACAATGTCGTAGTGCTCGACCGTGCGGGCGTGCACGAGATAAGGCCCGGGCTGGAGATCATCGCTGCACCCTGGCGGTCGAAGGCGCCCACCACCGACCTGGTCGCCGAGGCGCTCAACGGCCTGCGCGCAACCGACGTGACCCGGGTGGTGGTCGCCCACGGCGGCGTGGACGTCTTGGATCCCGACCGTGACAAGCCCTCGCTGATTCGACTGGCGGACATCGATAAGGCACTGTCCGGCAGCGTGATTCACTATGTGGCCCTGGGGGATAAGCATTCCCTCACCCAGGTCGGCAGCAGCGGACGAGTGTGGTATTCAGGCTCACCGGAAGTGACCAACTTCGATGATGTCGAGGCCGACCCGGGTCATGTGCTGGTCGTGGAAATCGACGAAGAAGACCCGCACCGGCCGGTCAGGGTGGAGCCCAAAAGTGTTGGGCGTTGGCGATTTACCACGCTGCGCCGGCAGGTGGACGACAATCGCGAGATCGCCGACCTGGACCTGAACTTGGATCAGTTGCCCGATAAGGAACGCACGGTGGTGCGGTTGGCGCTGACGGGTTCGTTGACCGTCACCGACCGCGCGGCACTCGATGCGTGTCTGGACAAGTACGCGCGGTTGTTCGCCTGGCTGGGGCTGTGGGAGCGGCACACCGAGCTTGCCGTGGTGCCCGCCGACGGCGAGTTCACCGACCTCGGCATCGGCGGATTCGCCGCGGCCGCTGTCGACGAGCTGGTCGCAACGGCGCGCGCGGGAGACGAGTCCGCGGTGGATGCTCAAGCGGCGCTGGCACTCTTACTGCGGCTCGCGGATCGGGGCGCGGCATGAAACTGCACCGGCTGGTCTTGAAGAACTACCGAGGCATCGCTCACCGGGAGATCGAGTTCCCCGATCACGGCGTGGTGGTGGTCTGCGGCGACAACGAGATCGGCAAGACGTCCATGGTCGAAGCGCTGGACCTATTGCTGGAATTCAAAGATCGGTCGACGAAAAAAGAAGTCAAGCAAGTCAAACCCACGCACGCCGATGCGTCCTCCGAGGTTACGGCCGAGTTCAGTAGCGGCCCTTACCGTTTCGTCTATCGCAAGCGCTTTCACAAGAGGTGTGAGACGGAATTGACGGTGCTGGCGCCGCGCCGTGAACAGCTGACCGGCGACGAAGCCCATGATCGAGTCCGGGCGATGCTCGCCGAGACGGTGGACACCGAACTGTGGCGTGCCCAGCGCGTGCTGCAGGCTGCGTCGACGGAGGCGGTGGATCTGTCCGGTTGCGATGCGTTATCGCGTGCGCTCGATGTCGCCGCCGGTGACAACGGAGCCCTGTCGGGAACCGAGCCGCTACTCATCGAGCGCATCGACGCCGAATTCGCACGCTACTTCACCCCGACCGGTCGCCCCACCGGCGAGTGGGCCGCTGCCATCTCCCGGCTGGCCGATGCCGAGGCGAAGGTGGTGGAGTGTGGCCACGCGGTAGCCGAGGTCGACGACCGGGTGCGCCGTCACGCTGACCTGACCGCGCAGGTGGCCGAATTGGACCGGCAGCGACACGCTGCCGGTCCGAGGCTGGTCGCCGCCAAGGCGGCTGCCGAACGGATCGCCGCCCTTGCTGACGAAGCGCGCGAAGCCGAACTGGTGGCAACCGCGGCTGCCGCTACCAGCAACGCGTCCACTGCGGCGCACACCGCGCGACTACGGCTGCTGGACGAAATAGCCTCTCGCACAGCATCTATCAACGATTCCGAAGTAGCTGCGCACGAAGCCGCCGGCCAGCTCGCTACGGCCAAAGCCGATGCCGCGGCCGCCGATGCCGCGCTCGAGGCGACAGCCCAACAGCTGCCCGCCGTACAGTGCTGCGCCGAAGCGGCCCGGTCGGCTCTAGATCAGATCGCCGCGCGTGACGAGGCCGACCGGCTGGCCGCCCGGCTGGCCAAAATCGACACCATCCAAGCCGAGTGCGACCGAATCGACGCGGAGCTACGTGAGATCACCGTAACCGAGGAGCTGCTGCAGCGAATCGAAAGCGCCGCAGCCGCGGCCGATCGTGCGAGTGGGCAGCTGACGCTGATGTCCACCGCCGTGGAATTCATCGCCGCGGCCGATATCGAGTTGGCTGTGGGCGATCAGCGGGTGGTGCTGGCCGCGGGCCAGAGCTGGGCGATCACCGCCAGCGGCCCCACCGAGGTGCAGGTTCCCGGTGTATTGACGGCCCGCGTCACGCCTGGGGCCACCGCGCTCGATGTGCAGGCGAAACACTTTGCGGCGCAAGAAGAGCTCGCCAAAGCAGTGGCCGCGGCCGGTGTCACCGACCTGATGTCAGCCAAAGCGGCTGACAAAAGGCGGCGCGAACTGCAGAGCGGCCGCGACCGGCTGGCTGCCACCCGGTCCGGAGTGTGCGGCGACGAGCAGGTGGACCAGCTGCGCGCCCGGCTGACGCAGCTGGATGCGGCGCAACCCGAAGCGCCCGATCTGTTCGGGACGGATGCCGCGACGGCGCGCGCCGAACTCGATGCGGCCGAGGCGGCGCGCACGGCCGCGCAAGCCGAATGCGAGACCCGACGGCGGATCGCGGCCGAAGCCGCTGCGAACCTCGCCGAAGCAGCCACGCGGGCAACGGTTCTACTCAACAATGTGGCAACACAGCGTGCCGAGCTCGATGCGGCCGCCGCCCGGTTGGCCAGCGAACGGGCGGCGGTCGGCGACGCAGACCTGGCCGCCAGGGCGCAGGCCGACCAGACAGCCCAACAGGCCGCCGAGCAACGAGTGGCAGAACTGGCCAGGGCGCTGAACGCCACCGCGCCCGAGACCGTCGCCGCGGAATTGAAAGAGGCCGCCGCAGTGGTCCAGTCGCTGCGCGAACGCCACGACGACACCGTGTACGCGCTGCGCGAAGTCGCCGTTGAACTTTCGGTGTTCGGCACCCAGGGCCGCAAAGGCAAGCTCGACGACGCCGAGACCGAGCGTGAGCACGCGAGCGTCCAGCACAACCGGGTCGGCGGCCGGGCCCGGGCCGTGCAACTGTTGCGTTCGGTGATGGCGCGTCATCGCGACACCACCCGCTTGCGCTATGTCGAGCCGTACCGCGCCGAACTGCAGCGGCTCGGCCGGCCGGTGTTCGGCCCGACGTTCGAGGTGGACGTCGACAGTGATCTGCGGATCCGCAGCCGAACCGTGGACGACATCACCGTGCCCTACGAATCATTGTCGGGAGGCGCCAAGGAACAGCTCGGCATCCTGGCCCGGCTGGCCGGAGCGGCGCTGGTCGCCAAGGAGGACACCGTGCCGGTTGTCATCGACGACGCGCTGGGGTTCAGCGATCCCGACCGGCTGGCCAGGATGGGAGAGGTATTCGACGACGTGGGTGCCCACGGACAGGTGATCGTGCTGACCTGCAGCCCCGACCGATACGAGGGGGTGAAGAGCGCGCACCGCATCGATCTCGCCGTTTAGCAACTCCGCGTCATACACTCACCACCGAGACCATGGACATTCAATGCGACTACCTGGTAGTCGGTACCGGCTCGGCCGGGGCGGTGGTGGCCAATCGGCTTAGCGCCGACCCGGCTATTTCGGTGCTGGCCTTGGAAGCGGGCCCGCGCAATAAGAACAGATTCATCGGCATTCCGGCGGCCTTCTCCAAACTGTTCCGCAGCGAGGTCGACTGGGACTACCTGACCGAACCCCAGGCGCAGCTCGGCGGGCGCGAAATCTATTGGCCCCGAGGCAAAGTACTCGGCGGATCATCGTCGATGAACGCGATGATGTGGGTGCGCGGGTTCGGCGCAGACTACGACGAATGGGCATCGCGAGCCGGTCCGGACTGGTCATACGCCGAAGCGCTCGGTTACTTCCGTCGCATCGAGAACGTCACCGATGCCTGGCACTTCGTCAGCGGCGACGACAGTGGCGTGAGTGGGCCGCTGCACGTCTCACGTCAGCGCAGCCCCAGCGGGCTGACCGCCGCCTGGCTGCAGGCCACCCGGGAATGCGGATTACCCGCCGCGCAACCGAATTCTGTGGCACCGGAAGGGTTCTGCGAAACCGTCGTCACCCAGCGTCGTGGCGCCCGGTTCAGTACCGCCGACGGCTACCTGAAGCCGGCGATGCAACGCAAAAACCTCACCGTGCTCACCGAGGCCACCGCGACGCGAATCGTGTTCGACGGGCCCCGCGCCGTCGGCGTGGAATACCGGAGCAAAGGCCAGAGCTCAGTCGCCTACGCCGGCCGCGAAGTCATCTTGTGCGGTGGCGCCGTCAACAGCCCGCAGCTGCTGATGCTCTCCGGTATCGGCGACCGCGAGCATCTCACCGAGCACGGCATCGACACCGTCTACCACGCTCCCGAGGTAGGGCGAAACCTGCTTGACCATCTCGTCACACCGCTGGGCTTCGCGGTCGAAAAGGGCAGCTTGGCGGCCGCGCAAACGCCCAAGCAGCTGATCAACTACCTGACCAGGCGCCGCGGCATGCTCACCTCCAATGTCGGGGAGGCATACGGTTTTCTCCGCAGCCGTCCCGATCTCGAGCTGCCCGATATCGAGCTGATCTTCGCCCCGGCGCCGTTCTATGACGAGGGCCTGCTGACGAAGTCGCCGGGACACGGGGTGGTGTTCGGTCCGATTCTGGTGGCTCCGGAAAGCCGTGGCCAGATCACGCTGCGCTCCGCCGACCCGTCGGTCAAGCCGGTCATCGAACCGCGCTACCTGTCCGATCCGGGCGGCGTGGATCGCGCCGCAATGATGGCGGGCCTGCGGATATGCGCCCAGATCGCCGAAGCTCCCGCGCTCAAACCCTTTCTGGGGCCCATCGCACGACCCCGCAACAGCACCGAACTGGACGAGGAGACCCTCGAGTTGGCGCTCACCCACTGCTCGCACACTCTCTATCACCCGCTCGGTACCTGCCGGATGGGTAACGACGAGGCCAGCGTGGTGGACCCGCAGCTGCGTGTGCGGGGAGTCGACGGCCTGCGGATCGCCGACGCATCGGTGATGCCCAGCACGATCCGCGGACACACGCACGCGCCATCGGTGCTGGTCGGGGAGAAGGCGGCTGATCTGATTCGCGGTTGAGGCAGTCACCGGCACAATGGGGTAATGGCGGTCCGACGGCAATGACCATGAACGCAAAACGGCGCCGGGTGCACGCGAGGCTGGCGAAGTTGCCCGGGGTGCGAACGGTGCGCCGTCCGGTCTCTCCGGGCGACGACGAAGAGTTCGACCTGTACTACGTGCGCGCCGGCCGCAAATCCAGGCAACCACTGGTGCTCATCCCGGGCGGACCGGGCATGGCCTCGGTACTCCCTTACCGGGGGTTTCGGCGCCGCGCGGCCGCCGCCGGCTTTGACGTCATCATGATCGAGCACCGCGGAGTGGGGATGTCGCGCCACGACGACTGCGGTGTGGATTTGCCGCCGGAAGCGATCACCATCGATCAGGTCATCGACGACGTCGCCGCGGTGCTCGACGACGCGCACGTGGATTCGGGCGTCATCTACGGCACGTCGTACGGCACCTATGTCGCCGCCGGGGTCGGGGTCCGGCATCCCCGATTGGTGGCCGCGATGATCCTGGACTCACCGGTGCTGTCCAGCCAAGACATCACGATTGTCCGCGACGCCATCCGGGGCAGGCTGTTGGAGGGCGACAACCCGGAAACGGCCGCGCTGGCACCCAAGATGCGCCAACTGGTCGATGCCGGGATCATGACCGCGTCGGCCGGCCAGATCGCGGCGACGGTCTACGGCCACGGCGGGTCCGAACTGCTCGAACGCCAACTCGATCTGCTGCTCCAAGGCCGAATGCTGTTGTGGACGGCGCTGTCCCGGGTGGGCGCGATAGTCTCGCGCAAGGTTCCCTATCGCCTCGAACTCGACCTGGTCGGCCGCATCGCATTCCGCGAACTGGACTACGCCGCCGAACCCGACGGACTCCCACTCGACCCCGCCGTGGCCTTCAGCGAAACGCTAAGGGTGACAGATCATTTCGTCGCAGAACCATTCGACCTATCCGTCGAGATGCCGAAATTCCACTGGCCGACGGTGGTGATAGCCGGTGGCCGTGATCTCGTCACGCCGCCAGCGGTATCCGAGCGGGTGGCGGCACTGGTGCCGGGCGCGACCCTGCTGCGCTTGCCGAGCATGTCGCACAGCGCGGTGGATTTCCGGGAGCCGGCCGCATTGGCCATCGCTGCGGCGGTATGCCGCGGCGACGTCGACGGGCTTGTCGACCGGGCGCGGCAACTGGACGCGCTGCCGCCGCGTCTTCATCTGCGCTTGCTGTGGAAGGCAATTGCGGCGGCGGCCACGATCGAGGCGGCGCTCCCGGCCGGCTGGCGGGGAAGGCCGCTACCGCGCCCGGTCACGTGCGCATGAACCCGATGGCGCTGTAGTTCAGGTCGGCAAGACCCGTTGCGCCGAAGTTGGCCAGTGTGCTGCGAACCGCGATGTCGCCGGGAGACTGCGTCAGCGCCAGGCTGAAGCCTTCCGCCCAGATGAGTCTGTCGACCTCATTGGCCAACATCCGCGCCTTAGCCGGATCGAGTTCTGCGAGTGTGCGCTCGATCGCGGCGTCTATCTCCGGGGTGCCGATCTTGCCGAAGTTACTCTCGCCGTCGGACGCGTAGATTTGCGCGAGCCCTGATAGTGGGAACGCGTCGGCCACCCAGCCGAACAGTGCGATATCGAATGCCCCGACGTTGACGTAGTTGCTGAAAAAGCCGCTGCCGGAGCGGGATTGGAGGTCAAGCTTTACCCCAATCTCGGCGAGACTGTGTTGAGCGATCTGTGCGAATTGCTTGCTGCCCTGCGAGTCGTAGAACAACATCCGCACGATGAGCTGGCGGCCGTCCTTCTCCCGGACTTTGCTCCGTGAACCGGTGGGGAGCTTCCAGCCCAGCGCGTCGAGATCCCGCTTCGCCTGCTCGGGGTCGTAGGCGACAACCCCGCTGTTGTCCTGATAGCCCTTTTGGCCGGCGACGTAGATGTGGTTATTCAACGGGGCCGGGTCACTGACAAGGCCGTATAGGCCAACTTTGGCGAGCGTCCGCCGGTCGATTCCCCGGCAAACAGCGACGCGCAGCGCCGTGTCGGCGAGGATTGAGCCAGCCGCACCGTTGAAAGTGAAGTGGCTCCAGGTGGGAGCGGGCGCGTGTCGGATGGAGATGCCCTTGGTGCGCTCGGCAATCGTAAGCTGGTCAAGCGAGCCGATTCCGGTTGCGTCGATCGTGTTGTTCTGCAGCGCCGGCAACAGCGCCGCGTCATCGAGTACCAGGTAGGTGATGCTGTCCAGGCGCGCGCGCTTTCCCCACCATTTCGGGTTGCGGGTCAGAGTGATTCGCTGAGTGGCCCGGTCCAGGGTGGACACAATGAATGGGCCGGCGGATGGGCCGGGGCTCTCGAGTGAGCCCTTGTTGAATATCTCGGGCGTGGACGTCATGACGCTGGGCAGCAGCATGCCGTTGCCGGAGAAGATGCCCCGCCATTCCGCGTATGGCTTGGCAAAAGTCACGATGGCCTGGCGGTCATCGACGCCCCGGGTCACCGAGGCGACGCGATCGGAGCCGTTCGGGGACGCGAACTCGAACGCCTTGTCGGCGCCACTGGTGGCGTGGATTTGACTGGCGATGTCTTGCCAGGTGATCGGAGTGCCGTCGGTCCAGAATGCGTTGGGATTGATGGTGTAGGTGATTACCTGAGGTTCTGTGCTGGTCAGTTCGATGCTGGTGAAGTAGTCGGTGTTGACGGTAGCCGAGCCATCCGCCGCGATAGTGAACGCACTCGGCATGGTTGCTTTCAGAATCCCGCCGGTTTCGGCCGAGTTGCCGTCGATGTGCAGAACGTTGAAGTTGGGCGGGTAATCGCTGAGCGCGAGCCGCAAGTTGCCGCCGTCTTGCAGCGTGTCCGGATTTTGCGGGTTTATGTCGCTGGTGGTACCGACTGCGGTGTTACCGCCGGTCGGGGGGACGAAATTAGCCGAGCATCCGGACAACACCAGAGCGGCGGCAAGTAGCGCGATTGCCACGCGGACCCGGCTAGTCATCGTCTACCCGGCTCGGGTTGTGGTACCGCGCCCAGCAGCCGGCGCGTGTACTCGTGCTGCGGATTGCCGAAGACCCCCTGGCTGTCGCCGTACTCGACAACGGTTCCGCGAAACATCACCACCACTTGGTGGGCGAGATGTTTCACCACCGAAAGATCATGGGAAACAAACAGATACGACAACATGAACCGTTCTTGTAGGTCGAGCAGCAGGTTGATGATGCCGGCCTGGATAGACACATCGAGCGCGGACACCGGTTCATCGAGGGCAAGGATCTTGGGCTGCAACGCCAATGCTCGTGCGATACCGATGCGCTGCTTCTGCCCGCCGGAGAATTCGGCGGGATAGCGGCTGGCGTCGGCGCGGCGCAGGCCCACGATGCCCAGCAACTCGTCGACCCTGGCATAGATATCGTCCTTGCTGAACCCGTTGGCCTGCAACGGTTCTGCGATCAGGTCGAACACGGGTAGCCGAGGGTCCAGCGAGGCCACCGGGTCCTGAAAGACGACCTGGATGTCTCGTCGCAGTTCGCGCCGGCGCCCGGCATCCAGGGTGGCGACGTCGTTTCCGAGCACCTCGATCGAACCCGACTGTGGGGCAACGAGTTCCAGGATCTGATGCAAGGTAGTCGACTTGCCCGAACCGGATTCGCCGACGATGCCCAGGGTGCGGCCGCGCTGCAGCTCGAAGCTGACGCCGTCGACCGCGCGCAGCTCGCCGACCGACCGACGCAGTAGGACCCCCTTGGTCAACGGATAGGTCTTGACCAGATCTCGCACCTTTACCACCACGGACGAGTCGTCCGGTTCCGCGGCGAGCCGTTCGGTGCTGACGCCGTAGATGTCGGCCGCACTGCGCCCGGTGACCTGGTCGGTGCGGATGCACGCCGCCCGGTGGTCGGCGGCCATCTCGATCAAAGGCGGTTCGGCGGCCCGGCATTCGTCGATCGCCAGCGGGCAGCGTGGCGCGAACGGGCATCCAGGATCCAGTCCGGCCAGCGACGGCGGCGCGCCGGGGATGGGGACCAGGCGGGTGCCCTGCGCGGCGGTCAACCGGGGAACCGAACCCAACAGCCCGACGGTGTAGGGCATCCGGCGGTCCCGGTAAAGGTCGTCCACCCCGGCCGATTCGATGACCCGGCCGGCATACATCACCAGGGCCCGATCGGCGAACTCGGCGACCACCCCCAGGTCGTGGGTGATGATCAGCACGCCGGCACCGGTGACGTCGCGCGCCTTCTTGAGTACCTCAAGGATCTGCGCCTGCACGGTGACGTCGAGGGCGGTGGTGGGTTCGTCACAGATCAACAGGTCGGGATCGTTGGCTATCGCGATCGCGATTACCACCCGTTGCCGTTCGCCGCCGGACAGTTCGTGCGGAAAGGCGCGGGCGCGCCGCTCCGGTTGTGAGATCCCGACCAGCTCCAGCAATTCCACTGCACGAGCGCGCGCGACTTTCTTGCCGACCGCGGGCTGGTGCACGCGGATCGCTTCGGCGATCTGGTCTCCGACGGTATAGACCGGGGTCAGCGCCGACATCGGATCCTGAAACACCGTGCCGATCCTCCGGCCGCGATAGCGTGACATCTCGCTGTCGGCCAGCCCAAGCAGTTCGGTGCCCGCCAGTCGCACCGAGCCGCGCACCTGCGCGTACTCCGGCAGCAGTCCGACAACGGCCATCGCCGCCGCGGACTTGCCCGATCCCGACTCGCCGACCATGGCCACTACTTCGCCGGGGTCGACGCGGTAGCTGATGCCGCGCACCGCCGTCACCGGATCCGCGTCGGTGGGAAAAGTGACGGCGAGGTCGGTCACCTCGAGCAGCGGGCTCATCGGTCACCGCGCCGCAAGGTTCTGCTGCCCGGATCCAGCGCGTCGCGCAGTCCGTCGCCGGTCACGTTGGCGCACACCAGAATCAGCACCAGAACGCCGGCGGGGAACAGGAACACCCAGGGGAACGTGGTCGCGGACGCGGTGCCGTCGGCGATCAGGGTGCCCAGCGAGACGTCCGGCGGCTGGATGCCGAAACCCAGGAAGCTCAAGCCGGTTTCGGCCAGGATGGCGAACGCGACATTCAGGGCGGCGTCGATGATCAGAATGGACGCCACGTTCGGCACCACGTGGCCGACGATGATCCGGCGGCTGGATACACCCATATACCTTGCGGCCCGGATGAATTCGCGGTCGCGCAGGCTCATGGTCATGCCTCGCACCATGCGGGAGCTGACCATCCAGCCGAACCCGGCCAGCAGCAGCACCAGAAACATGATGTTGGCCGAGCTCTTGGTGCGCGGTGTCACTATCGCGATCAGGATGAAGCTGGGCACCACCAGCAGCAGGTCCACCACCCACATCAGGGCCCGATCCCGCCAGCCGCCGAAATACCCCGAGACCGCCCCGACGGTGGCGGCTATTCCGGTGGAGATCACCGCGACGCACACACCGATCAGCATCGACTTCTGCATGCCCCGCAGGATCTGGGCCAACAGGTCTTGGCCCAGCGCGTTGGTACCGAACCAATGCCTGGTGTTCGGCGGCTGCAGCAGCGCGTCGAAATCGAGGTCTTCATAGGAGTAGGGGAGCACCGAGGGCAACGCGTAGCAGCCGACGAATAGCACCACCAGCAGGCCAAGCGATGCCACTGCCGTCCGGTTGCGCAGGAACCGCCGCAGCACCAGGGTGCGCCGGGACTTGAATTCGACTGTGCCCGTTGCGGTTACGGCGCTCATATGCGCCGCTCCTCTTCATCGCTACGCACTGCATCGTCGCTGGCGCGGCTCATGACACCCGCACCCTGGGGTCAAGTGCGGCATAGAAGACGTCGGATAGCAGCCCGGCCAGCAAAACCACCGCGCCGGAGAACACCGTGATCGCGGCAACGATGTTGGTGTCCTGCGTCGAGATACCGCGAATCGCCCACTCGCCCATGCCATGCCAGCCGAAGATTTTCTCCACGAACACCGCGCCGGTGACCAGTCCGGCCACTCCGTAGGCGAACAGGGTGGCCATCGGTATCAGCGCCGTGCGCAGTCCGTGCTTGACCAGCGCGCGCCGCCGGGTTAGTCCCTTGGCCCGCGCGGTGCGGATGAAATCTTGGCCGAGGACGTCGAGCATGGCGTTGCGCTGATAGCGGCTGAACCCGGCGGCAGCGCCAAGAGCCAGCGTGAGCGAGGGCAGGACCAAGTGCTGCAGCCGGTCGCCCCAGTGGTCCCAGAATCCGCCGGTCACGCCCGGCGACGTCTCCCCGGTGTAGTCGAAGAGCTGGACGCCCAGTCCCCAGTTGACCCGCAGCGCGGCCAAGATCAGCAGGTTGGCGATCACGAACGTCGGCGTGCTCAACACCAGTAGCGCCACCATGGTGACGACTCGGTCGCTGAGCCGATACTGCCGGATGGCGCCCCACGCCCCGAGCACCACGCCCAGCACCGTGCCGACCACCGAGCCGACCACCAGGAGCCGCAGGCTGACTCCGATTCGCCGGCCCAGTTCAGTGCCGACGGGCTGGCCGGTGATGGTCTTTCCGAAGTCGCCGTGCACGGCATGGGAAACCCAATTGGCGTAGCGAAGCGGGATCGGCTTGTCCAAACCCAGATCGTGGGCCTTGGCGTCGATGACGGCTTGCGGCGGGCGGGGGCTGCGTTGCATCAGGCTTTCCAGCGGCGAGAACGCCAGCGACGTCAGGCAATACGTCAAGAAGGAGGCCAGTGCCAACAGGATGAGGTAGTTGAGCAACCGGCGAGCCAGAAAGCGTGTCATGTCCGACCACCATGTCGCATTGGGACAGGGTAGCGACCGAAGGGCCTGCTTGGCGCCAGCAACCTGCGCATTTCAAAACTTCCGAAGGTTCCCCGAACGCCCGCTGCACATACTTTGCGCAGTTTCGGCACGTACGGGAGGACACCAATGTCGTTCGTATTCGCGGTACCGGAGTTCGTGGACGCCGCTGCAGCGGAGCTGTCGCAACTTGGCGCGGCGATCAGCCAGGCCAATGTGGCGGCCGCCATCCCGACGACGGCGGTCGCAGCCGCCGGTGCCGATGAGGTGTCTGCGGCCATCGCCGCATTGTTCGGTTCGCACGCCCGGGAATATCAGTCGATCAGCGCCGACGTCGCGGCGTTCCACAGTCAATTCGTGCGCAACCTGCAGGCTGGAGCCGGCGCGTATCTGAGTGCCGAGTCGCTCAACGTCGAGCAGCAGCTGCTGAATGCGGTCAACGCGCCGTCGCAAGTGCTGACCGGACGTTCCCTGATCGGCAACGGGGTCGACGGGACGGCGCCAGGGCAGGCCGGCGGCGACGGCGGCTGGCTTTGGGGCAACGGCGGCAACGGTGCGCCGGGCGCGGCCGGCCAGGCCGGTGGCCGCGGCGGCAACGCCGGGTTCGTCGGCAACGGCGGCAGGGGCGGCGCCGGCGGCGCCGCTTCGGTCAGTCCGTCCGGGGTGAGTCTGGGAAGTGGCGGCGCCGGGGGCGCCGGCGGCAACGCCGGGTTCTTCGGCAGCGGCGGCAGCGGCGGGATGGGCGGGACTTTCGCGGCCGGCGGTCGCGGCGGTGACGGCGGCTTCTTCTTCGGTGATGGCGGCGCGGGCGGGGCCGGCGGGTCCGGTCCGCAGTTTGAAGTCCGCTTCACAGCAGAACCGGGCCATACCGGCGGGGCCGGTGGGGCCGGCGGCAACGCCGGGTTCTTCGGCACCGGCGGGGCCGGTGGGAGCGGCGGTAATGGCGGGGTCGGCGGATCAGAACTGCTCGGCAG
>NZ_LQPW01000157.1 GCF_002116635.1 Mycobacterium szulgai
CCCGGCTGACTCCGGGCGGGCCGTCGGCCTAACGACCGTTGCGTTCGCGGTGCTTGCACCCGGGCCAGCAACAGGGGCGCCGCTTGCCTTCTTCCAGCTCCTCCTGGGTCCGGCGGATGCGGCGCTCCCGAGTCTTCTCCTGCTTGGCGTCCTCCACCCAGCAGATGAACTCGTTGCGCGCTAACGGAGTGATGTCTTTCCAGGCGGCCAGCGCGGTTGAATTGCCGATCAAGGCGCTACGTAGGTCCGTGGGCAGAGTATGTACCACGCCTCCGGGTACTTGTGGGTTGCTCACGGGACCAGGGTAAGCGGCCAGATGCGCAGTGTCGTCGGGTTGATCGCTGGAAATTGCAGCGTTGCCGCGACGGTGGCGTCGGCGCTGAGCGCGAGCCGTCGTACGTACGCGTCGAGCCCGGTCAGGGTCTGCAAACACCGCCCGGCGAGTACGTCCCAGAGCGGATGGTGATGGCGTCGCCCGACCTGGCCTGGCGGCCGTCGGCGGAAAGCGCCACCTGAGTCACCGCTTTGGTGTGCTGGTCGAGGGTGTGCAGCAATTGCCCGGCGGCCATATCCCAACTGCGCACGGTGTTGTCGCCGCTTCCGGATATACCGATGCGGCCGTCGGCGCACATCGCCACCACCACACCTTGTCGGCGTGTCCGGCGAGGGCGTGCAGGCACGCTCATCGTGGCCAGCCATGCCTGGGAAAGCGGCTGTGGCGTCGACCGCAACCTGGATGGTGCCAGAAGCCGGTGCTTGATCCTGGGTGGTTTGTTGAGCGTCGGTGCCGGTGTGACGGGCTTAGTCAGTCTGCTCAGACCCCGAGTCCGCGGCGCCTATCTGGCTATCGGTGTGGCAGCGACGGCGATCGGTGCCATCGGTCTGTTGTTGTGCCTCTTCCTATTCACTACCGGAATGAGTCCGCGCGCGATCGACCCCTTCTACCTGCATCACTGCTAGCCGGCTTGGCGGGCCGATATGCGTTGTGCCACTTCGCCATACCGTTCGAAATGCGCGGCATCGCCGAGGGCGTTGTACAGCACGATGCGCGTCGCCATGCCTGCGTACTTGTCGACGAGCGCATCGGCCAAGTCGTCCCATGTCGACTCGGTGGCAAAGGCCGCGATGTGCTCGTCGCTGATCTGGGCCGCCATCCCCTTGAAGTCGCCGGCCTTCTGTTTCTCCCGGATGCGGGCCGTGGTCCCCTCGAACCCGGCCTCGTCCCAGATGAACGCGTAGTTGGGTGTACTCCCGTAGAA
>NZ_LQPW01000158.1 GCF_002116635.1 Mycobacterium szulgai
ACCCAGGCCGGCCCCGCCACCACCCCCGGACGGCGGTCCCGGCCTGGGTGGATCAACGACGTCGCTCGCTGAGTGGGTAACCGGGCCTGACAGCCCGAACAAGACCCTGGACCGCTTCGGCATCTCGGGCACCGACCTCGGAATCCTTTGGGACAACGGCGATCCCGCCAACCATCAGGCGCTGATGATCTTCGGCGATACCTTCGGCTATTGCGCCGTCAACGAACATCAATGGCGGTACAACGTGCTGTTCCGCAGCCAGGACCGCGATCTCGGTGACGGAATCAACGTCACACCCGGCGATCCCGCCAATAGATACTCCGGCTCACCAATGCGGCAAGCGGGCTTCGCCAAACAGCTGATCAGCAGCATCAAGTGGGCGCCGAAAGAGGACGGCATCATCCCAACCGCCGCTGTCTCGGTCGGCAAGACCCAATACGTGAACTTCATGTCCATCAGGGATTGGGGCCGCGACGGCGAATGGACGACGAACTACTCGGGCATCGCAGTGTCCAACGACAACGGCCAGAACTGGGGGGTCTATCCCAACACAATCCGCGCGTCCGGACCGGACAGCGGCAGAGCCAGATTCGTTGAGGGCAACGAGAATTTCCAGATGGGGGCGTTCCTCAAATCCAGCGATGGCTACCTCTACTCGTTCGGCACCCCACCCGGGCGCGGCGGTTCGGCGTTTCTGGCGCGGGTGCCTCAACGGTTCGTGCCGGACCTCACCAAATATGAGTACTGGAACGGAGATTCGAATTCCTGGGTCCCGAACAAGCCCTCGGCGGCCACCCCGGTCATCCCGGGCCCGGTGGGCGAAATGTCGGCCCAGTACAACACTTATCTCAAGCAATACCTGGTGATGTACACCAACGGAGCCAACGACGTGGTGGGCAGAACAGCGCCGTCGCCACAAGGACCGTGGAGCCCCGAGACGATGCTGGTGTCGTCCTGGCAGATGCCCGGCGGCATCTACGCGCCGATGATGCACCCCTGGTCAACGGGTAAGGACGTGTACTTCAACCTGTCGCTGTGGTCGGCGTACAACGTGATGCTGATGCACACCGTGTTGCCGTAGCGGGTGCTATGTGCGGCGCGGGTCGACGCCGGATCGGGCCCACGCGTCGGCTGCCCAGGGTGTGTAGATCAGCCGCAGGGGAAGGCGGCTGATCAACGGATTGAGCGCGCGCATCACCGCGGCAAAGCGTTGAAATCGCTTTTCCCGCTTGGCATTCCAGGGAAGGTCGCATACTTCGCGCATTTGCGGCGGCAAGGTGCCCACCACGACCAGGCGGGCGTAGGCGTTCAGCGGCCCGGACAGGATGCGCCAGATCTGTCCCGGCATCCGGCGGGGACCCGGTATCCCCTTGCGCAGATATCCGGTGCCGTACAGCACGGTTTTGTGCGGGACGAACCGGTCGAGCATGCCGTCCCAGTAGGCGACGAACTCGTCGTAGGTCTGCGGCTGGCCGCGGTCGCTGACGCCGTAGAGGCCGTACCAGACCTTGCTCTCGTTGAATATCTGCTCCTTCTCGGCGCGCGACAGCCGCCGGATGAACATGTCGGTGTTGTAGATCACCTGATCGACGAATGTGGCGTGTGCCCAATAGAACAACTCTGGGTTTAAGGCGTGGTACCTGGACCCGTCGCCGATGGTGCCCTTGATCGGCTTGTGGAAATCGCGGACCGTGCGGCCCCATTTGTACGGGTCGTCGGAGTAGATGGTCTTCATCAGCGGTGGCGCGGTGCGCTTGGCCCTGCCCAAGGTGTCGCTGAAGATCACCGAGTGATCGAACACGCCCTGGGCGAGTTGTTCGATGCAGTTCTCGGTGCCGGCCACCCGCTGGAAGCCGAACAGCTGAGTGCGGTTGTCGCCGTAGAACTTCCAGATCAGTGAGCCGGGACCGAGCCGTGCGACGTCCGCATCGGCACGGTCATCGAGCGGCATCGGCACCGCCTCGCGAACGCCGCTGTCGAAACTCAGTTCAGCCGTCACCGCGAACTCCCCACACGGTTGTGAAACAGTGAAACAAAAGCGTATCTTTGTTCCAGCCTAGCAGGTTGCATCCGATTGCCGTGGGGGTCGTTGATTGATGCCAGACCAAGGCCCGGACGGCAATCTCGACGAAAACATCCTGGACACCGCCCGCGCGATCTTCGAAACCTACGGCGTGCGCCGGGCCAACATCGAAGACGTCGCCGCACGCGCCGGTGTCAGCCGCAGCACCATCTACCGCCGCTTTCCCACCAAGGACGAGCTGTTCGCACAGGTCGTGCGGCGCGAGGGTGAACGGTTCTTCGCCACCCTGGACCAGGCCACTAAGAACCGCTCGGCACAGGAGGCGGTCATCGAGGCGTTCGCCCTCGGCGTGCGCCTGATCCAGGATTCGCCGCTGTATTCGCGCATCGCCGAAAGCGAGCCCGAACTCTTCGGCCTGTTCTCCAGCTCGCACGTATTCCCGATTACCCAATTCGCCGACGGCATCGCCCACACCCTGCGCCGCTGCGGCGCCGAGGTCGCCGACGCCGATCTCGCCAATGTCGCCGACATCCTGCTGCGCGTCGCCGTCGGCATCATCATGTTCCCCACCGACCGCCTCGACACCTCTGATCAGGCGGCGGTGCGGGCATATGCCGCGAGGTATCTGGTTCCGATCATTAGCCTGTAACCGTGGCGCAGGCCCCGAGAACTCGCTACGCCAGGTGCGGTGACGCCGAACAAAGCCTGGATATCGCCTACCAGGTTCTCGGCGAGGGTCCCATCGATCTGCTTGTCGTGCCCGGCCCGTCAATTCCGGTGGACACGATCGACGCCGAGCCGTCGATGTACCGCTTTCACCGGCGGCTGGCGTCCTTCAGCCGGTTGATCCGGTTCGACCATCGCGGCGTCGGTTTGTCGTCCCGGGTTCCTTCCCTCGACCTGCTCGGGCCGCGGTCCTGGGCCGAGGATGCGATCGCGGTGATGGATGCCGCGGGCTGTGAGCGGGCGGCTTTGCTCGGGTCCGGCTTCACCGCGACGACGGCTCTGGTTATCGCCGCCGAATATCCCGAGCGGGTGAGCAGCGTGGTGATCGTCAACGGCTCGGCGCGAACCCTGTGGGCGCCCGACTATGACATCGGAACCCAGCCGGATATCGCCGATCCCTTCATCAACATCGGGACCGAGCCGGACGCCGTCGAACGGGGCTTCGACGTGCTCGGCGTTCTGGCGCCCAGCGTCGTCGATGACGACGCTTTCCGCTCGTGGTGGGATCTGGCCGGCAACCGCGCCGCCTCGCCCAGCATGGCTCGCGCCTTCATCAATGCCGTGCGCAACTGTGACGCGCGCGACTGCCTGGACCGGATCACCGCGCCGACGTTGATCCTGCATCGCAACGACACCCGGTTCGTCCCGTTCACGCACGGTCGCTATCTCGCCGAACACATCGCCGGAGCGCGTTTCGTCGAGCTGGCCGGGGCCGACGCGCTGTACTGGGTCGGCGACAGCGCGGCGATGCTCGACGAGATCGAGGAGTTCATCACCGGCGTCCGGGGCGGCAGCGAGGCCGAGCGGGTGCTGACCACGATCATGTTCACCGACATCGTCGGCTCGACTGCGCGCGCGGCCGCCCTCGGGGACGAACGCTGGCGCGACCTGCTCGATAACCACGACAACCTGGTCCGACACGAGATCCAGCGCTTCGGCGGCCGTGAGGTCAACACCGCCGGTGACGGCTTCGTCATGACGTTCACCAGCCCCAGCGCTGCCATCGCGTGTGCCGACGCCATCGTCGACGCGGTTCACGTACTCGGCATCGAGGTCCGGGTGGGCATTCATGCCGGCGAGGTCGAGATACGCGGTGCCTTCAAGAGCGACGTTGCGGGTATGGCCGTGCACATCGGTGCGCGGGTCTCGGCGCTGGCCGGACCCAGCGAGGTGCTGGTGTCCGCCACGGTGCGCGACATCGTCACCGGCTCGCGCCACTGTTTCGCCGAACGTGGCGAGCATGAACTCAAGGGCGTGCCCGGCCGGTGGCGCGTATATGCGCTGAGCAGAGCAGATGCGGCCGGCGATCGGGCCGAGCTGCGCCGGTACCCTGGCGGTACCGAATAAGCCCGACCTGAGGAGAGCCGTGACGGCGCCGCTTGTAGAGGACTCCCACCTCGCCTCGGCGCGCCGCGTCCAGCTGGAAGTTTCGGGCATGTCCTGCGCGGCCTGCGCCAGCCGCGTCGAAACCAGGCTGAACAAGGTTCCGGGCGTACGCGCATCGGTCAACTTCGCCACCCGGGTGGCGACCATCGACGCCGTCGACATCGACGTCGACCGACTGTGCGACGTGGTGGAGAAAGCCGGATATCAGGCGGCCCCGCGCACGGCCGCAGACGCTCGGGAGGCCAAGGATCCCGACGCCGCGCACGCTCGCAGCCTGCTGCGTCGGCTCCTGGTCGCGGCGGTGTTGTTCGTGCCGCTGGCGGATCTGTCCACGATGTTCGCCATCGTGCCCAGCGCCAGATTCGCCGGCTGGGGCTATGTGCTGACCGCGCTGGCCGCCCCGATCGTGACCTGGGCCGCCTGGCCGTTCCACTCCGTCGCGCTGCGTAACGCGCGCCACCGCACCGCGTCCATGGAGACGCTGATCTCGGTGGGCATCGTGGCGGCCACCATCTGGTCGCTGTCGACGGTGTTGGTTCCTCGACAGCCGCGGCAAACCAACGGCATCTGGCAGGCGATCCTGCACAGCGACTCGATCTACCTCGAGGTAGCCGCCGGGGTCACCGTCTTCGTGCTCGCCGGCCGCTACTTCGAGGCCCGCGCCAAGTCCAAGGCCGGGGGCGCGCTGCGGGCCCTGGCTGCGCTGGGCGCCAAGGACGTCACCGTGCTGCTGCCCGATGGGGCCGAACTGGTGATCCCGGCCGGCGAACTCAAGAAGCAACAGCGCTTCGTGACGCGGCCGGGCGAGACCATCGCCGCCGACGGCATCGTCGTGGACGGCGCCGCGGCTATCGACATGAGCGCGATGACCGGCGAGGCCAAACCGGTGCGGGTCGGCCCGGATGCTGCCGTGGTGGGTGGCACCGTCGCGCTGGACGGCAGGCTGGTCATCGAGGCGACCGCGGTCGGCGCCGATACCCAATTCGCCGCGATGGTCCGGCTCGTCGAGGAGGCGCAGGCACAAAAGGCCCGCGCACAGCGGCTCGCCGACCGCATCTCCGCCGTCTTCGTGCCGGTGGTCTTCGCCATCGCGCTGGCCGCTGGGGCGGCCTGGCTGATCAGCGGGGCCGGCGCGGATCGCGCGTTCTCGGTGACACTCGGGGTGCTGGTGATCGCCTGCCCCTGTGCGCTCGGGCTGGCCACCCCGACGGCCATGATGGTCGCCTCCGGGCGGGGCGCGCAGCTTGGCATCTTCATCAAGGGCTACCGGGCGCTGGAGACGATCCGCGGCATCGACACCGTGGTGTTCGACAAGACGGGAACGCTGACGGTCGGGCAACTGACGGTGACCAACGTGACGGTGATCAGCGGATGGGATTCGCAGCGGGCCCTTGCATTGGCTTCCGCTGTCGAAGCGGCCTCCGAGCATGCGGTGGCGACGGCGATCGTTGCCGCTTCCGCGGACCCGGCTCCGGTGACCGAGTTCGTTGCGGTCGCCGGCCGGGGTGTCTCAGGAGTCGTGGAGGGTCACCGCGTCGAGGTCGGCAAGCCATCCTGGATCACCCGAGACCGGGCGGGCGAGGCGATACTGGAATCCGCCCGGCGCGACGGCGAATCCCGTGGCGAGACGGTGGTTTTGGCGTCGGTCGACGGTATCGCCTGCGCCGCCGTCGCGATCGCCGACACGGTCAAGGCTTCGGCGGCGGACGCCGTCGCCGCATTGCGCGCCCGCGGGCTGCGCACCATTCTGCTCACCGGCGACAACCAGGCCGCCGCCGATGCGGTTGCAGCGCAGGTCGGCATCGACACCGCCATCGCCGATGTGCTCCCGGAAGGCAAAGTCGAAGTGATTCAACGACTTCGCGCCGAGGGTCGAACCGTCGCCATGGTCGGCGACGGGATCAACGACGGGCCCGCGTTGGCCGGGGCGGATCTCGGTTTGGCGATCGGGCGTGGCACCGACGTCGCGATCGGCGCGGCCGACATCATCTTGGTGCGAGACGATCTGCACATCGTCCCGCAGGCCCTGGACTTGGCCCGCGCCACCATGCTGACGATCCGGATGAACATGGTCTGGGCGTTCGGCTACAACATCGCGGCAATACCCATTGCCGCCGCGGGGCTGCTCAACCCACTGATCGCCGGGGCCGCGATGGCGTTCTCGTCGTTCTTCGTGGTGTCAAACAGCCTGCGGCTGCGCAACTTTGCTTCTCACTAAGATGCGACGAAGGATGTGACGATGCCCGAACAGAGTTTCTCCGTCGACGGGCTGCGCTGCGGCGGCTGCGTAGAGACCATTACCAACGCGCTACTTGCGCTGCAACCGGTCAGCGCCGTCGACATCGACCTGGACACCAATGGCACTTCCACAGTGCGAATTTCGACCGATACCGAGCTGACGCGCGATCAGGTTCAGGCAGCCCTTAGCGGTGACGGCAACTTCTCGGTAGTGGGTTAGCGGCGCATCCGCGACAACTCGCGAAGCATCGCGTTGTACGCCTCCAAGTCATCATCGGCGTAGTCGCTGTCGGCGTGCCGGTCCTCGCGCGATGCGACTCGGCGATCCTGGCGCGCCCACTGCGTCACCAGCGCCACGATGACGATAACCACCGGCAATTCCGTTAGCGTCCAAGCGATTCCGCCGCCCAGATGCTGATCGGCGATGATGCTGCCCAGCCAGGGCAGGTTCACCGACCGGTAGAAGGTACCGCCTACCGGTGTGGACATCGTCATCAGCGCCACACCGAAGAACGCGTGGAACGGCATCACCGCGAACAGCAGACCGATCCGGCCGGGATAAGGCAGTCGTCGTGGTCCCGGATCGATGCCGATGATGGCCCAGTAGAAGAGGTATCCGACCAATAGGAAGTGAATGGCCATGAACTCGTGGCCCCAGTGATAGCGGACCAGGGTATCGAAAATCGGTGTGAAGTAGACGATGTACGGCGAGCCAACGAAGAGAACGAACGCAACGATCGGGTGTGAGAAGAACGCAGTCACCCGGGAATGCAGCAGCCAGGTCAGCCACTCCCTGGGACCGGGTGGCTGTCCTTCACCGGCGGCGGGCAATGCCCGCAGCGCCAGCGTGACCGGTCCACCGAGAACCAGCAAGACCGGGATGAACATGTTCAGCGTCATGTGTTCGGCCATGTGCACGCTGAACATCGCCGACCCGTAGCCACGCACACCCGAACTGCTGGTGAATACCAGTGCGGCGCAACCGATCAGCCACGACAGCAGGCGCCCGGCCGGCCACGAGTTGCCGGCCCGCCGCAGCCGGACGAAGCCCACCAGATAGACGAGCGCGAGAACCAGGCCGGCAGTTCCGATCAGACCGTCATAGCGCCAAACCGTAAGCACCGTAATGACGGTCGGCGGTTGCGGTAGTTGATAGCCCAGGAAGACATCCCAGGCCGTGAACTGGTGGGTGATCAGTCGCGGCGCGGTGGTAACGGCCATACCCGAGAGCGCCGCCCCGGCGGTCATCATCGCCAGCGCCGCGACGACAGCTGGAACAGAGCGCGCCGAACGGCCGAACATCCGCCAGCAGTCGGACAGCCACACCAGTGCCACCGCAACGCCCGCGGCAATGCCGAGGCGAGCGAAATCCGAACCGAGATCCCAGCCGGGGATCAATAGATAGAGCAGCGCCGTCCCGTACACCAGCGCCACTGCCCCACTGACAAGCTGCGTGACCTGCACGGCGCGGTTGGGCGTCGCCCCGGCCAAGGCGGCGGTGATCTTCAGCCCGGTCAACATGGCCAACGCGATCGCGAAGACGATGGCGGCGCTGGTCGCGTAGTCATGGTCGGGCCCCTGGCCGGGGTTGCCGGTCACCACCGTGGCGACGACGGCGACCGCGGTGGGGACCAGTAGCACGCAGTGACCAAGCCAACGCGTGCTGAACCGCATCGTCACCGTGACCAGCAGCGCACCGAGGGCTACCAGACACCACGCCGGGGCGGTCTCGGATGCACTGATGGCGTCGGGCAATGCGCCGCTGGACACCAGCCGCCCCGGCGACACCCCGCAGTCGTGCGATGCCTGAATCACCACCATCGCCAGGGCGACGACCAGCCACGCCGGCGAAACCCGCTCTAGCACAAGGTGAATGCGAAAGGCCGCAGGATCGATCAGGCCGTCTTGCTGTGGCCGTGCCGTCATGACCACGTAGCACAACGCGCCAAGAATGATTGCGCCCAGCAGGGAGCCGACGAAGTACCCCACCGGTTCGGCGATGCCGACGAAGGCGCCGGGGTAGGGATTGCCGGCCTCGGCGTAGCGGCCTGGTCCCGACACCAGGCCGTAGCCGGCAAGCGCCGCCGTGATGGCCAGAAAACCAACCAGTAGGCCAACCCGCGCCGCGATCGAGGGTCCGGCGACGTGCGCAGCCGGGGACGCGTCCTCGGCCGGCCGGTCATTCTTCACCCCTGCAGCTTACGGCCGTGCAGCGTCGGTCACCGAACGCATAGTCTTGGTGACCGCTCTATTCGGCACGGTATCCGAACCGCGAAAGCAGGCCCACCACGTGATCGCTGACCTAGCGCTTCGTTGGCTGGTCACCGGCCTGTCCCTGCTCAGTGGCACCGGATTCCTGGTGCTCATCGACCGCCGCTCGTGGATTTCGGTGCTGAGCCACGGTTGGCATGTCGCGATGGCAGTCGCGATGGCGGTGATGGCCTGGCCGCAGGGACTTCAACTGCCCGTGCAGCTGCCTGAGGCCTTTTTCCTGGTCGGTGGGCTCTGGTTTGTCATGACGGCTGTGGTTGCCGCACGGCGGCTGGCCCAGCGACTGTTGTGCGGATACGGCGCGGCGACGATGTTCGCGATGACTTGGATGTATGCCGTGCACGGCCAGCTGGGGCCCGGCCACGTCAGCGTCCCCGAGCAGCACCACGGACATCACCACATGGTGCCGGGCGAGGAAATGACCGCGACAGACGTGCACGCCGCCGGGGATTGGCCGAGCTGGATCGACGCCGGCAACGGGATCTGGACGGCCGTCTTCGTGTGCGCCGCGCTGGCGTGGGGCTACTGGTTCGTCACGCAACGCGGTGCCCGGCGGCGCCGGCGCGTCTGGCGCCTGTCGCTGGGAACTGCGGTTCAGGCGATGATGGCCGCCGCGATGGCGATCATGTTCGGCACGACGCTGCTACAGGGCTGAGGCCGTGGGTTAAGAGCGCCCGCAACGACACTGGAGTCGCGACGAGCTCACCGACAACTACGACGCCGAGGTCGATGGCGGGGTATTGCGCCAAATGCTCGGCGTAAGAGCGCGGCCCCAGCATCCTGCCCAAGCTGGCCCACGCATCCACCACGGACCACCGGCGCGGGTTGCGCTTTGCCCAATCGCTTTGATCCAGCAGGCATTTCCACTGTGTGACGTCGAGTTCATCCAGCCCGTAGCCACTGAGCAGTTCCGCGTAGGCCAGCACTTCCCCGTGAACTACGGTGATGCCGCGGCCCAGCTCCCCCCGAGCCGTCACCTCCGGCAGCAGGCCCAGGATGGTTGTTGCCGCCGCTCGGCCGGTGGTGACCTCTTCGCTCAATGTCAGCTGCGGGTACGCCCCTATCGAGGTACAGGCATCCAAGACTGAGACCAGAACGTCGGAGGTGTCGCGCAATTGATAGTCCTCGCCGAGCACGCGCGGCAGGCGCACGATGGTGAAATCGACCGGTGAGGCGGCTACGACCAGCTCCGCGAGCGACTTGGCGGCCGCATACGGATACGGCGACTCGCGGGGGTCGGTTACTCGCGGCGCGGTGACATCCGCATTGACGACGAACGACGACAACTGCACCAATCTGGTGCCACGGTCCGCGCATGCCTCGGCGAGGGCCGAGACCAGTGCCACGTTCGCCTGGCGTAGTTCGCGGTAGGGCACAACCACATTGGTGTTGCCGATGCAGTTGACGACGGTTCCGGCGTTCCTTAATAGCGCGTCCAGTTCAGCAGCACCGACATCGGCGGGGAGCGTAACGATCCGGACCCCGTCGGCCGACTGGAGCGCGGTCCACGGACCACATTGCGGGAGTCGGGATCTGGTGGCAAAGACCACATCCGGCAGCAGTACACCTGAATGTTTGAGGTCGAGCACCGCTCGAGCGAATCCAGTCCCGAGAATTCCGGACGCGCCGAGTACAACGATTGCCTGCCCGCCGGCAGTGTTCGGCGCCGCCGGGGCCCGCGGCCGCGACAGTGCCGCAAGGTCACACTCGATCTCGGCCGTTATACCAGACCCCCACTCGCAGAGCAGGTTCGAAGCGGTGTCAGCGCTGATCAGATCCAGAATGGAGAGCTGCCGGCCCAGGTACCGCCGAGTTTCGGGCAGAATTCTGATCAGGTCGAGCGAGCCGATCCCCTCATCGAACAGCGATGATTCCGGCCGGATCGTCCGGCCGAGATGCAGGCTCCACACTTCGGCGAGCCCGGTAGCCATCGCGTCCGTCTCGTCGCCTCGTATCGGGGTTGGAGGACCGAATGCGGTGTGCAGACCGTCGCTGTTCACCTTTCCGTTGGGCTTCCTCGGGATATTCGCAACCGCCACAACGAAGAACGACGACACACCCAGACCCACCAGCCTGCGCCTGATACGCGCGGCCACCGCGTCGTCCTCGGCACCCTCCCGAGTTAGCGGGGTTTCGAACCACACCGCGAGACGGCCTCCGTGCAGCTCGACGGCGACATCGGACACCGCAGGATCCGCTGCGATGCGCCGGGCCACCTCGGCGGTATCGACCCGCTTGCCGGAAACCTTGACGATGGCGTCTTTGCGTCCCGCGAACACCGGAAAACCACTGGCGTCAAACGTCACTCGGTCTGCTGTGGCGAACACACGGCGCCGCGAGCCGTCGCCGGCCGTGATGGTGCCGAAGCCGCCGTCGCTGCCGAGATAGCCCCTGGACACCAGGTTTCCGACGATGACGATCTCACCGAAGACGACGAACACCGTGTTCGCTATCATCGGCCGGCCCAGTCTGAGCCAAGTCTCCGCCGCGCCGGCCACCCGGTCGCCGATGACCGGCAAGTGGGTGGCTACGACGGTGGCCTCAGTCGGGCCGTAGCTGGAAATCAGTACAATCCGGTGCCCGGCAACGGTGTTCCACTTTTCGACCGCGCTGGGGCGGATCGCTTCACCGCCGACGACCACCTGCCGCAGGCCGGAGCGGCAGAGCGCCGAGACGGCATCGGCATCTTCGCACAGCAGGTGCCACACCGCGGTCGGCAGATCGACGACGGTCGCCTGGTTGGCGACGACGTCACGCGCGAGTGCCTGCACGTCTCCCGTTTTGGTGGCCGACGAGCGAATCACGTGCGACCCGCAGAACACGGCGCAGAAGATCTCCTCCACACTGATGTCCGACGTCAGCGGTGCGCATTGCAGGATGGTGTCATTCGGACCCCACCCATAGGCACGGCGGGCCGCGTCGCAGAAGAGGGCTAGCGACCCGTGGCTGATCGGGACGAGTTTGGGTGCTCCGGTCGATCCCGACGTCGGCATGATGTATGCAGTGTTGGCGGCCAGCGAGTTGTCTCGGGCCACTTGGGCGATGCGCGCATCGGCCAGCGCTCGCAGCTCATCGCCGATACTCGCCGGGACCCGGGCGGCAGCGATGTCAACCGTGCAAGTCGAAATACCCTGCGCTTCCAGCGACTCCACTCGATCGGGGATCTCCTCGACGGCGTCACAGACGCTGTAGCCACAACCCGCAAGGTGTGCCGCCAACAGCAGGTCGACGGCCTTGTCGGTGTGGTCGTCCGTGCACACCACGACATCGCCGGGCACCGCGCCAATGCGCACCAACCAGGCGACCCATGGATAGACATGGCGGCGCCGCGCAAGGGTGAGCTGGACGCCGGCTGCCGGATCCAGAAACCAGGCGGGAGCCCGGGGCTGGTCTGCGACTGCCCAATCAGCTTGGCAACGCGCCCCTTCCGGGCCGATGCCGATCCACTCGTCGACGGTCATGGCGATCGGCAGCTGCCACATCGTCGCCATCGCTTCCAGCGCCGCGGCGATCCGATGCGCAACCTGGCGCTGTGTCGTTGTCGCGGGCAGATCCGCCCGATCCCAGATTCCGATGTCGAGGGTGCGCTGGCCTTCGTCCAGAACACACGCCACCGTCATGCCTTCGACCGGACCGATATCCGTCGCAACCGGCATTTGCGCCAGGAACGGCCGAAGCCCCGGCGCGCATGGTTCGCGGATGAAGTTGAGCGTCAACGCCTCCACCGCAGACGTACGATTGATCGCCGAATACATTCGGCGGTAATGCTCTTCACGAAGCCACCGGCGCCGTACCGCTTTGACATAGCCACGGTCAAGCGTTCGAACGACATCGCGCACCGAGGCGAATGCAGGGAACCGGACAGAATGCGCAACCGAATTGACCAGACAGGTCGCGACATTCAGCTCAGGATCGCCGAACCTGTTGTCCACCGCGTGCACCAGCAGGCTGGTGGTGTGCTGCCGGAGGCTGGCGTGCACGGCCACCGCGGCGGTGGCCACCAGCACGTTGAGCGGCACCTGCTCGGCATCGGAGAGCTCGCCGAGTGCGTCAAAAGCTCTGCCGGAGAACCGCACCGACTCACACAGCACGCCCCTGGCCGCTGACCCCGGAACCTCGCTCGGCACGTGGTCGCCGTCGCGCGCCTGGTCGACAAGCTCACGTTGCACCACATCGGTCAGGCGCAGTAGCGAGTCCTGCACCTTCGCCGACTCACGGCGATGCGCCTGCTCCAACTTGACCAGTCCGTCTGCACTACAGGGGCTCTCGGACGCGGTCCCGGCCGCGAGGTGCCGGGCCAGGCCGGCCTCCACGATTCCCGTCGCGCCGCCATCGAGCAGGATGTGATGCGTGTAGACGTCCAAGCCCGACACACGACCGTCCTGGTTGGTTCGTACGACATAGCGCACGAGAGGCTGCGCGAGAATCCCGGCCGACCACCCGCGGGTAAGTTCGTCACGGTCCGTTCGGCAGCGATCGTCTGGTCGCACGCCCACGATGTCGTCGAAGTCCAACGACGGCACCAGATCCGGATAGTCAGTTTCGGCCCCAGCAGCCTGGAGCTCACAAAGGTGTACCGGGTTCTCTAGTATCGTCGCCGCCAGCGCGCTCAAGAATGCCGTGAGCTCCAGTGGGTGCAACCGATAGCTCTTGCCGATCAGATACAGCTCGGGATCACTATCCTGCAGTACGCCACGGTAGATGTTCTGTTGCGACCTACTCAGCGGGATCCGTTGCACGCCAACTCCCGAACCCAGCCCGCGATCGACAGGTCTTCGGCTAGGCGGGACGGCAATTCCGATTCCCGGTCGACGCCGAGCCGCTTCATCAGCAGTACGAACCGAACAGAATCCAGTCCGAGCTCCCTCAGATCGGTCGAGTCACCATCAAAAAGATCCGCTTCGTCGACGTACAACACCTCGCATACAGCGGCGAACACCCTGTCCCGCACTGTTTCAACCAGCAACGGTTGCTCCGTTTATCGCCGCCGCCAATGACACCCGCATGACCTTGCCTGACTGCGTTCGTGGGATTTCGGCGACGAGGACGATTGTCGACGGGCGGGCCATCGACTCCGATTCATTGCGGTAGCGTGCCGCGATCGCCTGCTTGAGCTTGCGCGTCGCTGCCTCGTCCAGCTCTGTTGATGCGACCACGGCCAGACCCACCAGGGCACCGAACTCCGGGTCGGGGATCTCGTAACACGCGGCCTCGCGGACCCCCTTGACACCTTCGGCGATGCGGTCCACCTCATCGGGCGCGATGTTCACGCCACCGGAGATGATCATTTCCGACGATCTGCCCTTGATGTAGAAGAAGCCGTCCTCGCGGCGCTCCAGCAGATCGCCGGTGTTCACCCAGCCGTCAACGAGAACCTCTCGGGAGCGTTCGGGATTGTTCCAGTACCCCAGCATGTTCGCCGGTGACTTTATCCACAAGGTTCCGAAGGCAGCCGGCGGCGGTGCTCCAGGTGCGGTTGGGCCGCCACCCTGGGTGCCGGCCAGATACACTTCGACGCCGGGGTACGGGCGGCCTACCGCACCCGCCTCGATCTTGGTGATCGAGGCGGAGTCGGTCGGTAAACACAGTGCGGTGCAACCCGTTTCGCTCAACCCGTAGACTTGAGCGGTACGAACCCCAGTGGACTCGATGAGTCGCACATCGGCGGCAATGGCCCGCGAACCCCCGTAGCCAACCAGGCGCAGCGTCGGTGGAATCGCGGCGTCGCCGGACTTCAATTCGGAAACCAGCTTCGAAAGCAGCGTCGGCACCAGGCATGTGGTCGCCACCGCGTTCACGCTCAGCAACTCCAGCAGGGACGTCGTGTTCTCACCTCCGGTGATACACAACCCGCCGCGCATCAAACAGGTGAGAATCCACCACAATCCGCCGATGTGCGTCGCCGGCAATGGGGAGTAGGTGGTTTCGCCGTCGACCCAGGTGATCCAGTCCAGTTCCGCGTTGCGAAGAATATCGGGGATGGCGTAGAACGTGCGGTTGGCCAGCAGCACCGCCTTCGGCTCCCCCGTTGTGCCGCTGGTGAAGATCATTGCCAGCGGGTGCTCGGCGCCCAGTTCCGCGGACCACGCCAGCTCGACAGGCGAGCCGGGACCCGCTGTGGCAGCGGTCAAATCGACGGTGAGGGCGGGCAACGACCGTAACCCGTCGGGCAGCGCGGTGGCGCCGATTCTGCTCCCTCGCGTAATGAGAACCGCCGCGGGCCCGGTGATTTCACCGAATCGCGCGATGGTGGCGGCTGGCAGGTTGCCGTCCGCCATGACGGCGATGGCGCCAATCCTCGCGCAGGCCAGCACCGACAGGTATGTCTCTGGGCCGTTGTCCGAGATGACGAGGACCCGTGATCCACGGGAAACCGATCGAGCATGAAGATCGGCAGCCAGCCGCTGCGCTTCAGCGACGAGCCGTCCATACGGTACTGCGCTTGTTCCATCGCAGCGGCGCAACGCGGTTGCTTCGGGCCGTTGCTGCGCCTGGTCGTAGATCCGTTCCCACACGGTCGGCCCAGAGTGCGACATGGTGAAGGGATTCCTCACGGGATGTTCAGGGCCGCTAGTTCGATCTCACCGCACGCGGAGCCGCCGTCCTCGTCCCAGAACTCGATGGCACAGGGGACCAGCAGATAGCGCAACGCCCGCTCGATGACTCGAAAGTCCTTGCACAACAGGCGTGCGGAGAACTTCTGCGCGTTGATCGGCCTGCGGAAGCGCGTCGCCGTGGTCTTGATCAGCATGCTGGGCAGCTGGTAGTCGAAGTAGTCCGCGATCGACCAACCCCGAAGCACCGGAATCTCCTCATTGAGGATAGCCGGGGCAAAAGCGCTGTAGGCAAGCTGGTTGAAGCACAGGATCAGCTCCGCAGCGTTGAAGTGCCCGGTGCTGCGAATGTAGGCGGATTCGGCGATGGTGAAATTTCCATATGCCAGAACCGAATCGGCGGTGGCTCGGTATTGCGCGTCGAGCAGGTAGCGACATCCCTTGTAGGAATAGGGCTCCAGGACCCGGCGAAGTAGTTCCTCGGTGATCGGGGCTGTCTTGGCGGATTCCTGCTGCACCGGCGTCGCGTCGGTCAGGTCGGTGGTGCTCATACCGCGTACCCCGGCGTTTTGAGGCCATCCAGCATGGTGAGGCGATGGGTGGTCAGGGTGCCACTGGCGGTGCCGTGCTTAGCGCGATGCATGAGAACCCTGTTGTCCCACAGAATGATGTCGCCCACTTCGTAGTGCTGGGTGTGGATGAACGGCGACCTGTATTCGGTGTCGAGCTGGCCGGTTGCGGCCATGAGCCCTTGCAGCACTGACGGATCCAGCAGATTGCCGTCTTTGTCCTCGATCGACGTGGTACCCGTCGCACAGATGTAGAGGATTTCCTGCCCGGTCTTGGGATGACGAATCACCGTGGGCCACTTGATCGGTGGTGTGGTCCGGTTGATCTCATCCCACACTTCGCCGATGGGCTTGTACACGTCGCGTGGGCGGATCTTGATGTGGCGGCGCGGATCGTGGGTGCTGAACGTTCCGCGGGCCGGGTCTTGCTGTGCGGCAGGCAGCGACTCCCACACCTTGTTCAGGTCGATGAAGTACGTCCCGCGGTCGGGCCCGGGCACCGCCAGCGGCAACACCATGGAAAACGCGAACGGTTCCGGCATGAACATGTAGTCGATGTGCCAGAACGCGCCGGTCCTCGGCACGCCCTGGCCTTCCTCTGTGGACGAGACGAAGATCTGTGGATATTCCTTGTGGTGGTAGACCGGCTCGTAATAGGTGACGATTTCACCGATGATGTTGCCGAGCTTGATGAATTCCTCCGGCGATGGATGCACGTCTTTGAGAACGACGAGTTTGTGTTCGTAGACGATGTCGCGGATCTCGGCCGTGGTGATGTTGTCCAGGTTCTTGGGATCAATGCCGGTGACTTGCGCCCCGAGCCCCTCGCCTTTCACGTTGAGCGTCCTGAGCGTCATGGACTGTCTTCTCCTCGGTCATTTTCGTGGGAGTACGGCGCACCGACATCGGCGCAGCCTCGGGCACTACGAGAACAGTCGGACACGGCGGCGAAAAGTTCCCTATCCGGCTTCGGCCGGCTGGTCCGCGCCGCCTGGCCAGGTAGCGGGAAGCACCGGGACGGTGATGCCGGCGCTGTCGGACTGTCGCTGCATGATTCCGGCGGCAGCCGCACTGGCGCTGGGCGCGGTGCCGGTGAAACCGAGCGCGCCGGCGCCCTGGCTACCGGCCAACAGGGTGTCGAATTCAGCGGTACTGAGCGCGTCGGCCTCGTCGCCCATGGTGGCGGCCGCGTCCAGGAATTCGTCACGGTAACCACGCGCCCCGGACGTGCTCCTGTCGCGCCGCCGGCGCCGCTCCCGGGCGGGGACGCCCAGTCGGCCTGCGGCAGCGGCCGCGACGGTGTCGGTGGCGTGCGCGGCCGTTTCGGTCCCGGCCTTAGGGCCGCAGCCCACCCCGGGGGGCGTCAGACCCGGTATTGCGTAGCCGATGCTGACCGAAGGCGCAGTACTGCCCGCCGTAGCCGAAGCCGGGGTGCCCGGTGCTGTGCTGCTGGTTTGCGACCCCGCGGTGAAGGCGGCCGATCCGCCCGAGGCCGCCACCACCTGGGCGCTCGAACCAGCCTGGTGGCCGGAATTCGGCTCTGCGACAACCGGAATCGATCCGGCCGCGGGCGCTGAGTTCAGCAACAGCGCCAGAGCGCTCAGTGCACTCAATGCGGGCGCGAAAAATGGCAGCAGCAACAAGCCGTACGACGCGTAGTACGGGTACCAGAGAAAGTCGTACAACTGTAGGGCGACGATGGCGAGGACGACGGCAACGGCGGGGCTGAATCCCATTCGCTGGAAGAATTCGAGAAAATATCTATATGGATTTGCGATGAAATCCAGGATGTCCTTGAAGAGCTGAACGAGCCAATTCGGAAGGGCCTGCGGGACGCTTTCGGCTTCGGCTCCGGGCGCCAGGATGGTTGGCGCCGGCTGGGTGGGTGGTATTGCCGACGCCGCCGCCGCACTGACGGCCTGGTAGGCGGCCATGGCTTCGGCGGCTTGCAGCCACATCCGGACGTAATCGGCCTCGTTGAGGGCGATCGGGATGGTGTTTATCCCGAAGAAGTTCGTGGCAGTCAGGACGCCGTGGGCGACGTGATTGGCGGCCAATTCCACCAAAGTCGGCATGACCGCCAGGGCACTGCTGTACGCGGCTGCGACGGTTTCGTGTTGTACGGCGGTGACCGCGCTGTCCATCGAGGCCCGTTCCAGCCAGCCCAGGTAGGGGCCATGCGCGGCCACGTACTGGGCGCCGCTGGTGCCCTGCCAGCTACTGGCCGCGACCTCCGCCAGCAGCTGACTCAATTCCGCAGCTGCAGCCGCGTATTGACTGCTGAGTTCGTGCCACTGCGCAGCGGCAGCGAGCAGCGATCCCGGGCCTTGCCCGGCGCTCAACAGAGTCGAGTGCACCTCGGGAGGCAAAGCCATCCACATCGGGGCTATCTTGAACCTCCTCGCCCTCCATTACTTGCCGTGTAGTCGGCTACTGGAGGGCGAAAGTTCCGGCCGGGCGCTATATATAGTTCATCCGTGCCAGTCATCGATGCCCGTCATCTCGACGGCATATCCGAAACCGCGCTGCTCACACTGCATCAACGGGCCACCGAAGCCGCACGCCCCGACGGGATCATCGTCGACGCGGCGGCCATCGCCCTGCGTGACGGCCTCGGTTACGACTACCAGCACTTCGGCCGGACGCACCAGGCTACTGCCCTGCGGGCCTTGGCATTTGACGATGCGACCCGCCGATACCTGGCCATCAATCCGCGCGCCAGTGTGGTTGCCCTCGCCGAGGGACTGCAGACCAGCTTCTGGCGCCTCGACAACGGCCGGCTGAACTGGCTTTCGGTGGACCTCGAACCCATCGTGCAACTGCGCCGGCAGCTGCTGCCGCCGTCGGACCGGCTGCGTTACTGCGCCCAGTCTGCGCTGGAGTACTCGTGGATGGACCAGGTCGACGACACCAACGGGGTGTTGATCACCGCCGAGGGGTTGTTCCAGTACCTGCAGCGCGAGGCGGTGTTCGATCTGATCGCCGAATGCGCTAAGCGGTTTCCCGACGGCCAGTTGGTATTTGACAGCATCCCGTGGTTCTTGAGCGTGTATTCGCAGCGCCGCGGCTTCCGGCTCAGTGAGCACTACACAGCACCGGCGATGCCATTCTGGTTCACCGCCAACCAATATGACCAACTGCGCGCCATCGACGGCGTCCGCACAGTGCGTGAACTGCCCGCTCCGCCCGGGCGCGGCAAGGTGGCGCGCCCCGTTATTTCATTGCTGTACAAGCTGCGTGCGCTCGACCGGTTGCGAGCGCCGGTGACGGTCGTCGAATTCGGTTGATCCGCCGCTAGGCCGCAGACCCGTCGGTCGGCCACAGATGTCCACGCCGACGCCCGCGAGATGCGTTGGGCGGCAACACGATATCGGCATCGTCGGCCACCCCGTCCAGCGGCGGCCGGGGAGCCGAACCGCTTCGCCACACCGCGATCGCCAGCACCGCGCCAATCAGCACGGGGACGTGGGTCAGGATCCGCGCGGCGGTGACGGCGCCCGACATGGCATCCACGACGACATAGACCGACAGGACACCGACGAACACCGCCAGGACGCCGGCCAGGCCGGCAGCCGCGCGTGGCCACAACGCCGTACCGATCATCACCACGGCCAGTGCCACCGACCACGAGGTGGATTCGTTGAGCAGATGGCTCGCCGAACCGGCCGGGTGCACATGCGCCAGCCCCACTCTCAGCCCGAGCCCCTGTACAACCGCGAGGACCAGCTGCGCGACGCCCACGCCGAGCAACGCCCAGCGCGACCAGCTCATCCGCACCCGCCGCCGCGGCGGGACTCGCCCGATCTCGATGGGACCCAGAGACGTGATCACCGGCCGCGATTCGACCAGTCGGCGCAGCGAGTGAGCCTGGTCTGCTGCCTGATCAAACCAATTGCGGCAGTCGGCACACTCCTCGAGGTGCTCGTCAACGCGCGCCGAGGGCACCGGCTCCCGCTCGCCGTCGAGCCGGGCCGACAACGCTTCGCGCGCCACCTCGCAATCCATGCCTTAATAGTCGCGCATTCGCGGCGAAATGTTCCCGGGATTTCGCGCCCCGAAGTTGCGCAATCGCAAGCTGTTTGACACGACGAAGAATGACGAGAGCGCCATGGCCGCACCGGCGATCAGCGGGTTGAGCAGCCCCGCGGCGGCGATCGGGATCGCGGCAACGTTATAGCCGAACGCCCACAGCATATTCACCTTGATCGTGCGCATCGTCGCGGCGGCCAGACCGAGCGCCAGGGGCACCACGTCGAGGTTGTCGCGAACGAGGATGATGTCGGCGGCGCCGATTGCGACATCGGTGCCACGCCCGATCGCCATGCCCAGATCGGCGCACGCCAGCGCCGGTCCGTCGTTGATGCCGTCGCCGACCATGGCGACGACCCGCCCATGCTCACGCAGCTGCTCGATGACGTCGACCTTGCCTTCGGGCAGGATGTCGGCGATCACCTCGTCGATGCCGACGCGCGCGGCCACCGCGGCTGCCGAGGCCGGGTTGTCACCGGTCAACAGCACGGTTCGAAAGCCACGATCGTGAAGTGCCACCAGCGCGGCGGCGGCCGAGTCCTTCACCTCGTCGGCCACCGCGACGACACCGCACAGGTCATCGTCTACCTCGACGAAAACCGCCGTCTCACCACGGGATTCGGCAAGCCGGCGCGCCGTGACAAGGGCCGGTGAGCCAGATGAGGGAGCGACCCATGACGGTTTGCCGACGCGGACCGTCCGTCCGGCGACGCTGCCGCTGACGCCGCGGCCCGCCACGGCACGGAAGTTGGCCACCGTTCCCCGCTGCTGCGCTGCGGCGGCGATCGTCAGCCCCACCGCGTGCTCGGACGCCGCCTCCACCGTCGCCGCCAGTTCGAGTACCTCCGCGGCATCCCAGCCTGGTGCGGCCGTCACCGCGCTCACCGTCAACTGGCCGGTCGTCAGCGTGCCGGTCTTGTCGAACACGACCGTGTCCACCGCGCGAGTGGCCTCCAACGAGCGATGGCCCTTGAGGAAGATCCCGAGTTGGGCCCCGCGGCCGGAGGCGACCATCATGGCGGTCGGGGTCGCCAGCCCGAGCGCGCACGGGCAGGCGATGACCAGCACGGCGAGTGCGGCCGAGAAGGCCCGGTCGGCGCCGCCGCCGGCGATCAGCCAGCCCGCGGCGGTCACTGCCGCCACCAGGAAAACGCAGGGAACGAACACCGAGGCGATCCGGTCCGCCAGTCGCTGGGTGTCGGCCTTTTGCGCCTGCGCGTGCTCGACCAACCGGACCATGCCGGCGAACTGGGTGTCGGCACCGACGGCCGCGGCCTCCACGATCAGCCTGCCGTCGAGCACGGTGGTGCCGCCGATCGCCTGTGAACCAGGTTCCACCCGGATCGGTTTGGCTTCGCCGGTCATCGCGCTCAGGTCGACGCTGGCCGATCCTTCGACCACCAGGCCGTCGGCGGCGATCGTCTGACCTGGGCGGACCACAAAGCGCTGCTGTTCTTCGAGTTCGTCGGCCGGGATGACCAGTTCCGAGCCGTCGGGCTGCAGCACGGCGACATCCTTGGCACTCAGTGCGGCCAAAGCCCGCAACGCACCGCCCGCCTTGGATTTGGCCCGCGCCTCGAAATAGCGCCCCGCCAGCACGAACACCGTGACACCCGCTGCGACTTCGAAGTAGATGGCATCGCTGCCCAGCAACGCCTGCCATACGCCCCGGCGCTCGGCGACCCGATGCTGGCCGAACACCGTGTACACCGACCAGATGGTGGCCGCGGTGATGCCGACCGAGATCAGCGATTCCATGGTTGCGCTGCAGGTATGCAGGTTGCGCAGCGCCACCTTGTGGAACGGCCAGGCCGCCCAGACCACCACCGGTAGCGCCAGTGCGGTGAGCACCCCCTCCCAGCCGGTGAAACGCGTGCTGGGCACCACCGCGAGCATCACCGACAGATGAGCCAGCGGCACGAAGAACACGGCCGCTACGCCCAGCCGAAGCAAGAGGTACCGGGCGTGCCGGGCGTCGGGATCGCTGTCGTAACTGCCGCCGGCGGTGTGCACCTGGGCCTGGTAGCCGGCCCGCTCGATTGCCTCGCACAGCGCGGCGGTGCTGGTCTGCTCGTCGACGTCGATGGTTGCCACCCGGGTGGCGAAGTTCACCGAGGCCCGCACGCCGGGCAGCGCGTTGAGCGTCGATTCGACCCGGTTGGCGCAGGACGCACACGACATCCCCGTGATCTCGAGCTGTACCAGCTGCTCATGCACCGAATGTGCGTCATTCGCCGCGATCGTCATCGACATCCTGGGCCCTCACCTCCTGCCAACCTCGTCCCGCATAGAGAACTCACATACAAGAGTCGTCACGGCCCGGCAATGAGTTCCCTGCATACTCTCAGCCGTCATGGCCTAGGCTCAACACCCGTGGCGACAGGCGGCGATGACGACCGAATTACTTCCCTCGCCAAATCAGCCGGCCGGGGCGACCGGGCCGCGCTCACGGAATTCATCCGCGCCACCCAGCGCGATGTCTGGCGGACGGTCGCCTATCTCGCCGATCCGGCCAGCGCCGACGACCTGACCCAGGAAACATTCCTGCGCGCGATCGACGCGCTGCCGCGCTTTGCCGGTCGTTCCACCGCGCGCACCTGGCTGTTGTCGATCGCGCGACGGGTGGTAGTCGATCAGATTCGCTACAACAAGAGCAGGCCCCGCCTGTCCCACGTGGCCGACCTCGACGATGCGTTCGGGCGCGACCGGCGTGGCACTCGCATCGAGAACATGGTGGAGATCCGCATATTGCTGGACGGGCTGGAGGCCAACCGCCGCGAAGCCCTGGTGCTCACGCAGGTCCTGGGCCTGTCTTACGCCGAAGCGGCCGAGGTCTGCGGATGTCCCATCGGCACGGTACGGTCCCGGGTCGCCAGGGCCCGCGACGACCTGCTGCGTGCGGCCAGCGAGAGCGACTGCGCCGGCTAATTCGCTTGCACTACTTGCGTTTTAACGCCGGGTGGTTGCGCGCCAGGAAAGGCAGCATCAATTCCGGTGGCGCCACCCGGAACAGCGACGACGAGATCCGGTTGGCCAGACCCGGGACAACGACGGCCTTGCCAGCCGCCAGCCCGTCGATTCCGGCCTGGGCGACTTTGTCCGCGGGGAGCCACATGATCTTGGGCAGCGCGGCATCGGCTTCCTCTTTACTGAAGCCGGCCGCCTCTCCGAATCCGGTGTCCACCGGTCCCGGACATAACGCGGTCGCACTGACGCCGGTGCCGCGCAGTTCACCACGAAGACTGTGGGTGTAGGACAACACGAACGCTTTGGCGGCGCCGTACGCCGCTTGTCCGGGCAGCGGGCCGAAGGCGGCTACCGACGCCACGTTGAGCACGGCACCCCGGTGCCGTTCGACCATTCCCGGCAGGAACCTGCTGCACAGATCGACCACCGCGGCGACGTCGACTTCGACCAGGTTGAGTTCTTTCTCCGGAACCGATTTCGCGACCACTCCGGTGGTGGACAGCCCCGCGTTGTTGACCAGTATGTCGGGGACCAGGCCCAGCGCCGTGACGCGATCCAGCAGGCTCGCCCGGTCGTTTCGGTCGGACAGATCGCCGGGTAGCGGGTGCGCATCGGCACCCAGCCGCCCGGCGATCTCCTCGAGCTTTTCGACGCTACGGGCTACCAGGACAACCTGATAGCCGCGCTGGGCAAGTATTCGGGCGAATTCCTCCCCGATGCCTGACGAGGCCCCGGTGACAATGGCAGCGCGGTCTTTTCCTGGTGGTGGGAGAGCCATACGTGGACCGTACTCGCCAGGCCCCGCGGTCGCACCGGCCTCAGCTCGCCCGCAGTGCTTCGACCGGACCGGACAGGGCGGCCTTGACATTGCGGGTCAGGTCGTCGGCGAGCACCTCGGCCGCGCCGCGCTCGATGCCGTCGAGGATCTCGCTTGCCACCCGCCGGGGGTCGTTCTTGGGCACGTCGTACCCGGACACCATGTCGGTGTCGGTGTAGCCCAAGTGAACTCCGGTGACCAGGGTGCCCTGCGGTTGCAGCTCGATGCGCAAGGAGTTGGTGGCCGACCAGAAGGCCGCTTTGGACGCGCCGTAGCCACCGAACCCACCCACCCACGACAAGACGGAGTGGATGTCGACCAGGGCGCCGCCGCCGTTGCGGGCCAGGATCGGCGCGAACGCCTGAGCTATCCGCAGCGCACCGAAGTAGTTGGTTTCGAACACCGCCCGAACCTCCTCGATGTCGCTGCTGAGCAGCTTCGGCGCGCCAAGGGTGCCGGCGTTGTTGATGACGATCTCAGCGTCGCTTGCCGTATTCGCCAGGGCAGCAACCGATTCGGCTTCCGTCACATCGAGTGGGACACTCACCACGCGAGGATCGTCGCTGGGCTGGGGAGCCCTCGCGGTGGCGTACACCTTGGCGGCGCCGCGGTTCAGCAGCTCCGCCACGATGGCCTTGCCGAGGCCACGCTGCCCGCCGGTAACCACGACTGTCGACCCCTGAATGTTGACCATGATCCGTGCTCCTTGACTTAGGTGAAATGCGTTTGCCTATGTCACCGTAGTTGACCGGCTGCGACATAGGCAAGTAGTCTTTGATTATGTCTGAATGGTTTGCGTCACACCGGTACGGGCTGGCGCCGGCACCCGGCGGACTGGGTCTGGTTCAGGACTTGCTGAACACCGTCGGCATCGGTGACTACGGCCCTGACCTGCTGTCCGATCCGGCGCTTGCGCGCAGCTGGGCGGCCAAGTCCGTACGGACCTGGTCGGCGCTGCGCGGCACGCCGGCCGACCCGCCGAAACTGAGCGACGCGGACGTGCCGAAGCTGCGCGCGTTGCGTGCCGCCGTCGCCGGCCTGGTCGCCGGGGAACCGGCGGCCATCGGCTCCGTCTCGGCATCGTTTGCCCTGACCGACGCCGGACGGGTACGGCTGGAGCCCGAGGGCCGGGGCTGGCGCTGGTTTGCTTCGGCGGTCTGGGCGGAGATTCTGCTGAGTCAGCAAGAGGGCACCTGGCGGCGCGTCAAGCGATGCCACAACCACCAGTGCGATTCCACGTTCTATGACCGCTCCAAGAACAACAGCGGAGTCTGGCACGACGTGAAGACGTGCGGGAATGCGGCGAACCTACGCGCTTCCCGGGCCCGCCGGCGTGAGCGCGGGCAGCACGCACAGTAGGACGCGCGCCGACCTGCCCGCGACGTCTTTGAGGAAGCGCTGGAAATCCAGACCGGAGTCGGTACCGGCCAGATCGGACAGCCCGCGGATGACGAGCCAAGGGACGCCGAAGGATTCGCAGACTTGCGCCAGCGCACCACTTTCCATGTCGACCGCGACACCGCCGAGGTCGTTGTGCAGCCGGATACGAGTCGGTTCGCAATGCAGGTACTGGTCGCCGGTCAGGACGGTGCCGTAGGTGATGCGCGGTGGTCCGCCGTCGCTCGGGAAATTCGACAAGGCCGGCAGCGTGAGACCGGCGAGGCGGCGTTTGACGCGCTCCAGGAGCTCGGGATCGGGCTCATAGCCAAGCCGCTCGGTCCGGTTTATGAAGGGAATGTGGCCGGGCTGATACGTATGCAGCTGCTCGTTCATGGTCAGGCCGAAATCGTGCTGCACCACCCGGTCGGCGATCACAATGTCGCCGATGCGCAGTCGCGGGTCGAGCCCTCCGGCGACTCCGGTGAAAACTATTGCGCTGCAACCGAACCGATCGGCGAGCAGCGTAGCGACCAGCCCCATGTTGACTTTGCCCATGCCCGAGGCGACCAACACCACCGGTTGCCCGTCGAGTTGCCCGCTGTCGAAGGCATAATCGGCGACCGTCGTGCGTCCGGTGTTGCGCAGACGGCCGCGCAGATACGTCAACTCCGGCGGAATTGCGCAGATGATGCCGATCGCCACTCGCGTGATTGTACGGCGTATCAGCGCTTCACAATTCGCGCTGTCGCGTAGGCGGACGCGACGTCGTGTCCAGCGGTGCACCGGACGAAGGGAACCAGGGGTGCACCGCAGCCTTCGTGAACCAGTTCCATCGCGCTGGCGTCGCCTTGTAGCTGCCTGCCGAACTCGATCAGGCTGACCAGTACCGGATAAAGGTCACTGCCGCGGTCGGTGAGAACGTACTCATAGCGGGTGCGCTGCCCTGGCTGCTGATATGGCTGCTTGATCAGCAGCCCGGCGTCGACAAGCTGGCGCAGCCGCTTGGCCGCGATCTGCTCGGTCACCCCGGCGCGGCGGGCCAGTTCGTCGAAACGCCTAGCGCCCCAAAATGCTTCGCGAAGCAACACCATCGCCGAGTGGGTGCCGATCAGTTGCAGTGCCCGCTCCATCGGGCACCAATCGGCGACCGTCCAGCGATCCCGGTAGGCAAGCGGGCCCGACAGGTTCATGGCGCGGGATTGAGAATGAGGCAGTTGCTCGTCGCGGTCGCCAGCAGCTTGCCGGTGTGACTGGTCAGCACCGCTTCCGCCAAGGCGGTGCGCCGCCCCAGGTGCTTGACGGTTCCCGTGCAGCTGACCGGCCCGGTGTCGACGCTGATCGCGCCGATGAACCGAACCGACAGGTCCAGGCTCGTGTAGGCGACGCCGGCCGCCAGCATGCTGTGCACCGCGCACGCCGCAGCCGAGTCCAGCAGCGTGGCATACACACCGCCGTGCACCGAGCCGATCGGGTTGTAGTGCGACTCGGTCGGCGTCATCGTGAAGACCGCTTCGCCCTTGGCGACCGATTCCAGCCGCGCCCCCAGCGTCTGCATGATCGGCGGTGGCGGTAACTCCCCATCGACCATCGCCTGCAGAAACTCCAGGCCACTGCGGCCAGGGGCCGCCCGGGCCGTGATCGTGGGATCCGCCCATTCGATCAACCGGGTTCGTTCAATATTCGTTGTGCCGCAAGCCGTGTTGCCCATGCACACATACTTACGGCTGACTAAACGAGGGTCAAGTCAGGTCGGTCGTCATGGCCGCACGCTCCAGGTCGAGCAGCTGCTCGCCGTGGCGTTCCTCGTCGTAGGCCTTGCGTCCACCCCGCAGGCCGAACAATCGCTTGGAGACCAACAGGTAGATCACCGCGGCGACATTGATGCTGAAGGTCACCACCCGGGTCATCGTGATGCCCTTGGCCAGGTCATGGATTTCCAGCGGCAGGAAGATGGATGTCGCAATCACCGCGAAGTACTCACCCCAGCGTTTCAGCAGCCACAGGCCGACGCCCTCGATGACTTGCAGAACCGCATAGCAGGCCAGCATCGCGGTGATCAGAGCCAGCGTGGAAGGCTTTGCTGCCAGTGCTTTTTCCAGCTCGTGTATCGCCGACATCTGGTCGACCTTGAAGCCGGCCGCGCGGAACACCGGCAGGTCGCGGTCGAGCGTCGCCTGGATCGCACCGCGAGCACCGCGAAACTCCCATACCGCCCAGGCCGCAAGCGCCAGCACCAGTGCCCGCAGCAGCCGCTCGACGCCGAGCGCACGGAGGATGAGGGCCTGACGTAATGCCTTGCCGCGCATGATCATTGGCGCATCTTCCGGGTGGCCACGACCATGCGGTTCACCCAGGGCGAAGTCGCCGCAGCGCAGGCAGCGCCACACTTCACCGAGCTTCGTCTTGGCGTGCAGCCGATCGGCGAGTTCCTCATCGTCGGGTGCATAGGTCGCGTGCCCGCTGATCGCGCAGGTGATCAACTCCCACCGGTTGGTGCCACGATTGTCATGCTTGGCCACTTGCGCTCCTTCGCTGGCGAGCGATGCGCCGATCATTCTTTCATCAGTCGCAGCGTGCTACGTGGACGTTGGGCGGTGCGGTTCACCGCGCCGAGCAGGCTGGTGAGTTCGGCGATCGGGATCTCGTCGATGCGGTCGATCGCGGCGATGATGTCAGTGCGCAGCTCGTCGTCGCAGAACGGCTCGGCCAGCCAGTGAAACTTCTCGACAACACGGTCCCAGGACAGCGGCCGGGTGGGCGACCCCTCGTACTCCGCTTCCTCGCGGCTGAACTCGCGCCCGTCGCGCATCCCGACGCACACCCGCGCCGCGGTGCGACCCGGATAGCCGGCCGTCAGGTCGGCTGCCGGCCTCACGTCGACGCGCGCCAGCAGGTCTTGGACGTCGGTGCGCCGGACTCGCTCGGTTTCGAGCTGCTCGGGGCCGACGCCGCCGTCCAGCAGTGCGACGGCTGCCAGGTATTTGAGGTTGTAGTCGGCCTGCTCCTTGGTCCACGGATGTTCTTTGCCGCCGTATGCTCCCCCGCCGGCGAAGTCGTACGCGCCCTGAAACACCTCGAGGGTGATCCGCTCGACGTCGTCGCCGCGGATGTCGTTGGCGTCGCGGATGGCCAGCGTGGTGTCGATGATGACCTGTCCATGGATCAGCGCGCAGTACTGCTTGAGATAGGTCCGTTCGACGGCGGTCAGCGCTTTGTCGTCGGTGTGGAAATCGATCTGTTGATCGAAGAGCTGCACCAAACCGTGTGGTCCCTCGAATAAGGATTTGGGACCGGTAACGCCGCGAGCGGCCAAGACCGTCGTGTAAACCGCGCGCATACCGGTGATGGCCGGCGAGATGCCTTTCCAGTTGGACACCGGTTCGGCGTGCACCGTGGCAAGCGAGACGTTGTCGGCCGCGGCGCCAGCGATCGCATCGGCGGTCTGTTGGGCGTCCAGTCCAAGCAGCTTGGCCGAGCCGGCCGCAACCGACATCGCCAGCTGCAGCGCGTGATTGAGCCCCCGCGCCATGACCGGAACCTGGGCACTGAACCGGCATTGCACTTCGTAAGCCACGGCGAGTGCCAGCAGGAAATCCGCTCCGTCGGCGTTGTCTTGTTCGGCCACGGCCAGGATGGCACCGAGATTGTCGGCCGGGTGACACAGGCCGCCCACCGTCAGATAGGTGTCGAGCAGATCGGGGTAACGGACCAGCACCGCGTTGAAGAATGGGCCTGATCCACCGAGACACGCCCGCCGCCGACCAGCGTTGCGGTGGGGCGGCCGCTGAATTGCTGGGTGTGCTCGCGGATGGCCGGGATGAGCTCGCTGCCAAGTGCGCCGATCGCGCAGGCGACGCTGTCCAGCACGTTGCGCTTCATCAAGGCCCGCGCCCGCCCGGCCAGATCCGCCGGTCCGGCGGCGACGACAAAACCGGCCAGGTCGTCAACAACGTAGTTATCCGCCATGAATCGACTCGAGCGCCGCAACCACCCACCGTCCAGTTTTGACTCACACTAATCACACTGGCATCGCCGTCTTCGATAACCAAGCGGCAGCTGTGATGGCGCCCGCGATATCAAACATTCGACGGCAATACGGCCCCGACGTAGCGAAGGGCGCGGCGGTAGCCGAGCGGGGCGAGGCACTCAGCGCGGCCGCCCCTATCTGGGTATGAGCGGATGACGATGACGGCGCCGAAATGGATGGCGTTTCCGCCTGAAGTTCATTCGGCCTTGCTGCGCAGCGGCCCGGGGTCGGGGTCGCTGTTGGCGGCGGCGGGGAGCCGACCGCCGCTCGTGGTCGTTGCCGTCGGAACGAAACGGTGCGGCAGTTGGCCGACGCGCAGGCTGGAATATGGCAGGGGCCGAGTGCGCAGAGCCGACTGCGGCTACAGGTATGCGAGGTTTGTGCCCCCTGCGTGATGGCCCCTCCGGGCGGGCTCGGCTCCGGAATGACTACCAGCGGCCAGCTTCAGCACTAAAAGAAGGGCACGGATCCAAACACGGCTGCCGCGGCGACAGCAGCGGCACGAGAACAGACGCGTGCACGGCCGTGCCGACGTGCCAAGCATCAGCGTGACTACGGCGAAGAGCCCATGGATATGAATGTCGACCGACCCAGACTGTGCCGCGCCCTCAGGTTAGCAGCCCGTAGCGCCGACGGTGGCCTCGGATCAGGGCCCCGGAGTGTTGGGATTCGCCAGGGCCGCAAGGAAATCCGGTGTCACCCAGGCAGCGGGCTTGACCACGCTAGCCGGCGATGAGTTCGGCGACGCGCCGACAATTCCGATGGTGCCAGGCACCTGGGGTCGCGGACCCCGGCAAGCCTGCCGAGCCCCGGGATGTAGAAGACGACTCCTGATGAGAAGCCGTACGGCAAAACCCCAAATCAGTGGTCAGCAACACCAACCATCTATCCGTTTCACGTACCCCCGCGGGGCGGCTAGGTATAGTGGCTGTATCAATTGCCGCGATAGGTTGTGGCAGTCAGTGATCAGTCACCCGTGGCGGTGTCGAGGTGGCCAAGTCCAAGATCGGCGGCGACGACGACCGCGATGGCAGCGGTGATGTCCGGCGTCGGCGTCACCATGAGCAGGAAGGCCGAGGTCGATCCGATGACAAAGACGCCGGAAGGCCAGGCGACAGCCACCTACGGATACGTAGCGCACAAGGACAGCTACGCCAAGCGGCTGCGCAAAATAGAGGGTCAGATCCGTGGCATCGCGAAGATGATCGAAGAGGACAAGTACTGCATCGACGTCCTCACCCAGATCAGCGCCGCCAATAGCGCCTTACGGTCAGTGGCGTTGAACCTGATCGATGAACACCTCGACCATTGCGTAAGTCACGCGCTCGCCGAGGGTGGCGAGCAGGCCGAGGTGAAGCTCGCCGAAGCCTCCGCTGCCATCGCACGACTCGTTCGTTCCTGATCGCGACCGCTGATTGAGCCGGGCTGTTTGGCAGAAGCGCCGCGACAACCGTGTCGCCTAAAATGCCTTGAGCTACTTCATCTCCCGGCCAGCAAACATGTATGCCCCTTGACGCTAATACCCTACCCCGGTACTGTTATATGCGTGAACGAACCTAAATCCTGCCAATGCAAGTCCACCGGCTGTAAGTGTGGTAACTCGGCTTGCACCCAAGCACCGGGGTGCAACTGCGGTCACCCGGACTGCACCTGCAACGACTGATTACCTATAGCCACGGCCGCGACTCCCCTTGCGGCCATGGCTATTTCGCGGGAACGCGACTGAAGGTCGGCCGCATGCTAGCGCCCGGCGCAGCGCGGCGCGTCGCCTATATCGCGATGTTTCATATCGTGATCGGTGACCCGCGCTGCTCTGGATTGTCACTATCATGGTCGGGCGTCCGCATCGCAACATGGGTGTACATCCTTCGCGCAGAGTGCGCGACCGGGTGCGCAAGATAGGCGCCTGGTTACCGCCAGAAACGGTGGATGAGGCGCTGTAAGCCGATTCAACCTTCCTTTCACTCCGGTGCTCGACCGCCCGCCCCGGCGCTGGCCCGACCAGCCGCCGCGCGCTTCGGAGACGCTGCCAGTAGGGCTGCAGCACGCCCTGATTCGTGATGTCGGTTACTTCATCGACGCTGCAGCGAGCAATTCCCAGACCGGACCGGCTGCGACGCCGATCCCGAGGCTTAGGCCGGCGGCAAATATCGCGGTCCCGGTGGACCATCGTTTGGGCGCCAAGCCCGTCGGTGTGGCTTGAGATGGTTGAAATAAAGGGATGATCCAGCGCAGGTAGTAGAACAGACTGATCAGGCTGTTGATGAACACCACCACCGCTAGCCACGCCTGACCGCCGTCCCAAGCAGCCGTGGCCGTCGTGAGTTTTCCGAGAAAGACGGTCGTCGGCGGGGTGCCGACCAAGCCGAGTAGGGCGACTATTAGCGCTCCCGCCAGCCAGGGCCGGGCGTGAGTCAGGCCACGGTATGCGTTGAGATCACGTCGATCGGGCAGCGCGGTGCTTACCGCGAATGCGGCACTGTTAGTCAGGGTGTAGCCGACTAGATAAAACAACAAGGACGCAAGGGCAAGCTCGCTGCGGCCGGCGACGCTTACCGGCACCAGTAGATAGCCGACCTGGCTCACAGTCGACCAGCCCAAAAGTCGGCGGCAGTCCTGCTGCCAGTACGCCGTCAGGTTGCCCAACGTCATACTCGCAACGGCAAATACCGCGATCAGCAGCGGCCACGCCACTGTATGCGGCAAAACGCTAGCCACGCGATACAGCGCAACCAAGGCGCCGACCTTGGGAACCGTGGTCAAGAAGATGGCCGCTACGCCGTTGGCGCCTTGAGCGGCGTCGGGAACCCAGAAGTGCGCAGGCACGGCGCCGGCTTCAAACATCAGCCCTGCCAGGACGGCCACGAGGCCAGCCGCGACCACCGCCGCCGGTGCCCCGCCCAGTTGCGTGGCGAGTTCGTCGTAGCGGGTGGCCCCGGTGATCCCGTAGACAATGGTGATCCCCAGCAGCAGGGTGATGCTGAACAGCGCACCGAGCAGGTAGGTCTTCATCACTGCCTCGGATGCCAGCGCTGTGCGCACTAGTCCGATCAGTCCGTACAGCGGGATGCTGGCGAGCAGAAATCCGGCGGCCAGGACCAGCAGGTCGCGAGCTCCGGCCAGCACCAGGATGCCCGCGGTCGAAAACAGAAGCAGCGCATAGCTTTCACTTTCCCGCGCCGATGCTGCGAGTTCATCGCCGGCTATCGCGAGAACCATCAGCACCCCAAATGCCGCGGTGATCCGGGCCACCGCGGTGGCGGTGTCAACGGCGAACGTGCCCTCGAATGCGGTCTGATCTGAGGCCGCCGTGCCGATGACCGCGACTGCGATCACACCGGTAAGGGTTGCGGCTGCAGCTATACGGGCCCACCACTGTCGTTTCCGGGGCAGAAATGATCCGCCGATCAGCACCACCAGGCCGCCGCCGAATGTCAGCATCTCCGGCAACATCAGCAGCGGATGCATCCCGGTCTCGGCGTCCACCGGCTATCTCCCGACCAACCCGATGAGCGTGTGGGAGGCCGGCTCGATCAGATCCAGCAAGGGGCGCGGGAAGACGCCGATTAGGGCTGAAAGCGTCAGGAGCGTTCCTGCCGACCCGATTTCGGATGCATGCAGATCAATGAAGCCCTGCGAGTGGCACCGGGTTTCGCCGGTGAAGATGCGTTGCAAGGCACGCAAAAACAATGCCGCGGTGATTACGATGCCCGGCAATGCGATCGCAGTGAGCGGCGCAGCCGCGATGCTGCCGGCGAAAATCTGGAATTCGGCGACAAAGCCGGAAAGTCCCGGCAACCCTAGGGAGGCGAACGCGCCGACCGTAAACAGCGCAGCCAGTTTCGGGGCCGGTGCGGCCAGACCGCCGTAGGCGCCCATGTCGTAGCTGGCGGCGCGCCCGTACAACACCCCGGCGAGCAAGAACAGCGCCCCGGTGATCAGACCGTGGCTGACCATTTGTGTGACCGCTCCGGTGATCGCCACCGCGCGCGCATCGGGGGTGCTCGCTGACACCAGGCCGGCGGCGCCGACAGCCAGCACGATATAGCCCATGTGGTTGACCGAGGTGTAGGCCACCATGCGCTTAAAGTCATTCTGCGCCAACGCGACCAGCGCGCCGTAAAGCACCGACACAACGCCGACGACGATGATCACCCAAGCCCAAGCGCGCCAGGCGTGCGGGAGCATCGGCATCGCGATCCGCACGAACCCGTAGGTGCCCATCTTCAGCAGCACCCCGGCCAGCACCGCCGAGCCGATGGCCGGCGCATCGGTATGCGCAGGCGGAAGCCAGGTATGGAACGGAACCGTCGGGGTCTTGACCGCCAATCCGATCAGGATCGCCGCAAGAACCAGCCCACCGGCCAGCGGGCGACCGGCCAGCGGGGTAGTGGCGACCAGCTCGACCATGTCGAACGTGTGTGGATCGGCGGCGATGTACAGGCCGATGAAGCCCACCAGCAGCGCCAATGACCCCAGAAACGTATAGAGGAAAAACTTCAGCGCCGAGCGGCCGGCGTCACCATGGCCCCAGCCGGCGATCACGAAGTACATCGCCGCAATCGACAAGTCGAAGAACACAAAGAACAAAATGAGGTCCGCGGCCACGAACAACCCCAGACTCACAGTCTGCAGAAACAGAAACAGGGCCGCCTGCGCGCGGGATCGGTCGCGCCCGCGCAGCCCATAAATCGCGCAGGCCAGAAAGATCACTGCGGTCATGACCACCAGCGGCAAGGACAAGCCGTCGACACCCACGTGGTAGCTGCTGTTGACCCCCGGGATCCACGGCGCGCGCTCCTCGAAAGCCAGCCCGTTGGCACCCGGTGACTTGTACCGTGCCCACGCCACCACCGTCAGCACCAAATCGACGGCTGTGCTCGCGACCCATCCCCAGCGGGCCGCAATCTCCCAATTGCCCGGTAGCACAAGCACACCCAATGCGGCGGCCAATGGCAGAAAGACGATCAGAGTGAGCACTTTTCACCTCACCGCCACAAGAAGCAAGACACCGAGTACGAGCACCGCCACCGCGGCGAAATAGTACTGGTGTAGTTGGCCGGTTTGCGGTCTGCGCGCCAGCTCCCCAAGCTGACGCATCCGCTTTGCCACCCCCTCCACCGCGGGATCCAGGACACGGTCATCGATGCCGGCCGCCGATCTGGCGGCTCGCAGCGATCCGACGGCGATCCGATCTACGGCCCGGTCCAAAACGTGGTCATCGAAACGGGCCAGCACCGCGGCCAGGCGCATCGTTGGCTGTACGAAAGCCGCATTGGCGGCGCGTTCCAGCCCGAGCCAACTCGCAGCCCACCGCGGCTGGGGCACCCCCCAGCGCAGCACCGCCGCCACCACCACAAGCGCCAACAACGCTGACGCCGCGAGTTCAGGTACCGCCGGGTATGTGGCGAGCCCGTTATCGAGAGCACGGCTCAACGTTGGCGCGACAGGCGCCATCACCAGCAGCCCCGCCACGGCGGCGCCCATAGCTAACACAACAAGCGGCACCTGCTCAAAAGTGTTGAGTGCTTTGGGAGTCGATTGTTCTGCCGCCGCGGCCGGGGTCGGCGTGCCCCACACGGCAACGAGGATCTTCGCCGCATAGGCCGCCGACAGCGTGGCTGCCACCAGCCCGGTCGCATATAGGCCGACCGAGTGATCAAGGGCGACCGTCAGCACTGCGTCCTTTGTCGCCCATAGGGATAACGGCGCGATGCCCGCCAAGGCGGCCGCGCCGACCGTGGCGCTCCAGCCGAGGACTGGCCATCGCCGGGCGACACCGCGCAGCTGGTCAAGCTGCTTGGTGTCCAGGAGTAAAAGCCATGCCCCGGCTACAAGAAACAGCCCTGCCTTAGTGAAGGCATGGGCGATGAGCTGCGCGGCTCCGCCACTTACTGCACCGACCCCGGCTGCCATCACCACGAACCCAAGCTGTGCGGCGGTGGAGGCGGCGAGCAACTGTTTAAGGTCGCGTTGGGCCACTGCGACCACGCCCAGCAGCACTGCGGTCACCGCGCCGGTCCAGGCCGTCGCGACGGCGGCCCATCCGGTGGCGGCCAGCAGCGGCTCAACGCGCAGCAACAAATACGCACCCATGGCGACCATGGCCGCCGAGTGCAATAGCGCGCTGACCGCGCTGGGGCCCTCCATCGCCCGGGAGAGCCAAAACGAGAACGGCAGCTGCGCGGCCTTACCCAGGGCGGCGATGAGCAGCCCGCAAGCAATCACATTGCGCCACACCGTGGTTGCGTGAGGCAGATTTGCCAGCGCTAGACCGGCGCCGCCCGCAAGGGCCGCGCCGGCGGCCAGATACAGCCCCAGGTCCGCGGTGCGCGTGGTGAGAAAGGCAACAAGCCCGGCCGACATTCGAAAGTCATCACGCCACCAGAACCCGATCAGACCATAGGACGCCGCTCCCATGAGCTCCCACGCCAGCAGCAGCGCCGGCAGCGTCGCGGCGGTCGCCGTCAAGATCGCGGCCGCCGCGAACAACAGCATCAAACCGCCGAATCGGCCTGCAGCAACCCGAATCTCAGCAGCAGCGAACACCAGCACGAGCAGGGTGACGGCCGCGACGGCGGGAACCACCACCGCCGCCAGGGTATCCACGGTCAGCGCGAACTGCGCACCGGCGACAAAAGCGACGCTCACATCCGGCCGCGTAGTCGCCGCCACGATCGACAGCGCCACCACCACCGCCGCCGCCGCCGCCGCTACAGATATCGCGTTGGCGAATCGGTCCGCACGTCCGATTAGCAGCAATGCCGCACCGCATATGGCCGGAAGCACAATCAGCAGCCACAAGACCAGTTGCGATGTCGCGTCCACCGGGTTCACCCGGCCAGGTCAGCGGCCATGTCGGTCATGTCGGCGCGGCGCTCGCGATGCAGCAACGTGGCCACCGCGAATCCCATCGCCATCTCCACCGTCATGGCCGCGATGATCACCAGCAGCAGCACCTGTCCAGCCGGTGCGGGTGCACAAAACCACCAAAAGCTGCCGGCGGCAAGGATAACCGCGTTGATCATCAACTCCAGGCCCATCATCACCATGACCACGACCTGTTGGGACAGTGCGCCGTAGAGTCCGACGCTGAACAGCGCCGCGGCGACCAACAGCACGGTCTGCAGCGTCATCGCCCCACCCCTCCCGGTTGCGGATCGAGGGATCTGTGTTTGAGGTCATCGCCGAACCGGTCGTAGCGGCTGCGGTGGGCTGCCAGGACAATCCCAGCGACGATGGTGGCGACCATGACCGGGCTGATCACCGCCATGGCCAGCATCTGGGGTCCCATCAATGCCTCGCCGAGCGCAACGGTGACCTCCTGCGGCGGTGTGGCGCGCCGCGACGGCCAGTCGGCCAGCAGTATCCCGCACGCCAGCAGGGCAAAGGTTCCGACGGCCGCGGCCAGGGCGCGTCGCTTGTCGTGCACCATACTCATCGGCATCAGCGCCGGGTTCATGCCCATGAACATGACCATGTAGACCGCCATGACCGCCATCTCCATCACCATCATCAAGATGATGACGACGCCGATGTAATTCTGCTGCAACAGCAAAACCACGACGCCGACCGCGATGAACGACACAGCAAGGGCATAGGTGGCCCGCGCCATCGAATTGACGATGAACACGGCTGCCCCGGCTAGGACGGCGATGACGGCGATGGTCCAAAACACGATGTCAACGATCATGTGTCAGTTCCTTACTGCGAGGATGGCCACGACGAGGTCTTGCACGAGTGTGAGCGGCAACAGCACCATCCAGCCGATCTCCATGAACTTGTCGGGCCGCAACACTGGCAAACGTCCCCGCGCCCACACGAAAACCGATAGCAGCGCGATGGTCTTGACGAGAACCCACAGCCAACCCGGCAATAGCGGTCCCGCGCCGCCCCCGAGGAACGTCGGCACCGCAAACGCGGCACCGGCGGCCAGCAGGGCGTAGCGGCCGGCCTGGAATACGAGGCGATCCACGCCGGACAGCTCCGCGGTGACACCGCCGGCGATATCGGCGCCCAGCGCCGGGGAAAACGGGCCCCAGACTGAAAAAGCGACCGCGCCAACGCAATACACGACGAATGCGACCGGCATCCACACCGCGAACCACAAGCCATGCTGAGCCCAGACCACATCGGCGACCCGCAAACTTTGCGCCGCGATGGCTGGTGCAACCAGAGCGAACATCAGCGGCAGTTCGTAGCCCAGGCCGTGGGCGAGAAAGCGATAGCCGCCGACGAGGCAATGCGCGGAGTTGGGGCCCCAACCGGCAAGCCACACCAGCGCCCACACCATCACATCCATCGCGTTGAACCACACCACGCCGACGTCAAAGTCGAACAAAGTCCAGCGCCCCAGTGGCACTACCGTCACCATCAGCGATGCCACGACAACCAGCCCCGCCGCACCGATGCGCCACAGCACCGCGTCGGCAGCCACAGTGGTGCGCCGACGTTGCCGCATCAACCGTGCCACCTCGGCGACCGGTGCACTTTTGCCGCCGCGCACACCAGCCCCACGAGCCGCGAGCACGCCGTCAAGGGTCGCCGCATATAAACTGAGGACCATTACCAGCGCCGCCCCGGCCAACGCCCACACACCGGGCACCGCCGTGACCGAAGTGTCAGCCATCACGACCGCCCGCCTCCACGGGCGCGGTGTCGATGCCAAGGCTGGCAATCAGCAGCCGCGCCGTCGCGAGGTCGAGACCATCCACCAAATGAGGCAGCGTGTCGACGATACCGGCTGCAGCTACGCGCAATACGTTGGGCTCCAACGGTTCTGACAACGCCCGCCGCACGATGTCGACCCGTGCGAGCAGCCGGTCATAGCAATCGCCGGCCAGAGCAGCCGGCAATCCGAGACCGTCGCAGTCCTTGACGGTCAGCGATGCGATGTCGCGCAACGACCAGCGCAACACCCGAGACCGGCGAAGCTTGCGGTGCAGGGTGTCGAGCACAGACCGCCCGCGCGCACTGTTCGGTTCGCGCAGCAGGGTGTCGCGCGCCGTGCGCGCTATCGTCGCCGCACATGGCCAGCCAGCTAACTCCAGCACATCAACGACGTGATCACAGTGCCGCGCCGCGCCGTCACGCAAATCCGACGGCGGACGGCAATTGCCGAGGTTGCTATCGAGCATCCAAGCCTGGGTTCCTGCGAGCACATCTCCGTGCAGAGCCCACCGAACCACTAGTCCCGCAGGCCAATAGCGCAGCACTGGGCCCACACGCACATGCAACTCATCCATTTCCAAACCGTCGCGATCCTCGCCACCTTCGGCCAGTGCGATTCCGACCGGCGCCATGTCCATGGCGCCGTGGTCCATGTGCTGATGTTCGCCGTAGCCGCCGTGCGCGTGCTGAGCGTGGTCTTGCTGGTGGGGCCTTCCATGATCGGCGTGGTCGTGATCACCGCTCAGGTTTGGCGATTGGATGCGTTCACGAGCATCGTTGCGGTGCATGTCGATATCGACCAACTCCGCAGCGGCCCGCTCCAGGGCCGAATCCACTGTTTGCAGATCGGGCACGTCGATGCGGACCCGCGGCCCCGGTAGTTGATCCCACACCCGGCCGGTCGCCTCGCTTAACTCGGGGCCGGGGACACCACAGACTGCCAACACATCTGCGTCGGCCGGCGATGTCGCCGCGCACCACCGGCGAGCGCGAAATCGTAATTCGGTCTCGGCGCGCACCACCCAGTAACCCGGCGCCTCCACGGTGAGAACATGTGCCCGCCGGGCCGCGCATCGGGCCAACAGCTGCGTCATACCCAACGTAGTGCGCCTTCGCGCCATGCCCACACCACGGCCACCAGCAGCGCCGCCAAAAACAGGGACATCTCAACGATCGCGCCAACACCCATCTTTGCTACGACCAACGCCCACGGGTACATGAACAACATCTCGACGTCGAAGGCCAGGAAGATCAGTGTCGCCAGATACCAGCGCACGTGATACCGCGACAAGGCATGCTCCTGGGCGACCCATCCCGACTGAAACGGCCACACGATCAACGCGCTTGCTGCCGTCGCCGTCCATCGGTGCAGCCCGTAAAGCATCACGACCCCAGCCACGCTGAACACCAGCATCCACCCCAGGCCCGTATACATTGCCGCTCCTAACCCAATTGGATCGCAGTTAGTTCGAGCGCCATCGATCGCGCTGCCGTGTAAGCCAAGTCGCCAACCACTCTTCTTCAATCAGGGTCGATGCGGTGCTGTTTCTATCCCAAGATTCCCGTCCTCCCGGTACCTAAACTGTGCGATTGCTTGCGCAGGCCGCCCGCGCCGACGATTGGGTTACCGCGCGCCGAGGCACGCCCCAGGGGGCAACGCGCGATCGTGCGCACAACAGGATTCGCGGCGATGCGTAGCACAATCAAGGGCATTTTTCGACTCCCAAATCGATACACGTTGCCCGGCGGTTTGTACGGTACCCCGCTAAGGTATTAAGGAACAGATGTCAACCGACCTCCGATAAGGTCCGCTTCGTTCCCACCGAGCTAGTCGCCGAGCCCACCCCGAGGCGGATCATCGCTAGCCGCTCAATCCCTCAATCCCGGCTTTGATACCCTTTGGGGGTAGGGGGTATATTGCCTATGTCGGTCCGCGACGCTCAACACAGAAGGGGAGCCAAACGAGCACTATGACAGCCGCCGTCGTCGGGATGTCGTGCTGACATTGTGCGTCTTCGGTGCGTGAAGAGCTCGGCCATGTTTCCCACGTAAAGGCAGTGGATGTCGATTTGGCCAGTGGCACGGTGACCATCGACAGCGACGGCCCAGTCGACACCGGTGCGATCAAGAATGCGGTCGAAGCGGCTGGCTACCAGTTGGCCGGCTGACCACACGCCATTTGCATTAACGGGAATAGCCCGAATACCGCCACCGGATGCCTACGGCATATCGACCTGCAGATCGGCGGAATGACATGCGCCTCGTGTGGCCCGAATCCAGAAGAAGCTCAACAAGCTCGACGGGGTGGCGTTGGCCAGCACTTCATAGCCCCATGAAACATGCTTATTCTGCCGCGGTGGTGATCGTGTTCCATCGTTGAGCTCCTTTGGCCCGCGCAACTGCGTGCAATATGCTGGTTACGGCGTACCCGTATTGGGTATATGGAAACGGCCGGATGTTTGAGTCGAAAAGGAAGTCATTGTGTTGAGGCGACGATTACTAATCACCACAGCAGCTGCAGGTGCGGCCCTATTGACCTTGACCGCCTGCGGAGCCTCAGGCAATCAGGCCGGCTCCAGCACCACCGTAGCGCGAAGTTCCGGCGCGTCTAGTTCGCCCGCTGCAACGTCGGCACACAATGGCGAAGACGTCATGTTCGCCCAGCATATGATTGCCCACCACCAGCAGGCCATCCAGATGAGCGACATCATCCAAGCTAAGCAGGGCATCGACGCGCGCGTGATCGACTTGGCCAACCAGATCAAGGCAGCACAGGGACCCGAAATTCAACAGATGCAGACCTGGCTGACCCAGTGGGGACAGCCGACGACGATGCCTAGCAGCATGCCCTCTGAGAGCACGATGCCAGGGATGCCAAGTCACAGCAGCATGCCTGGAATGACCGGGACTGAAGGAATGATGTCCGAACAGGACATGCGGGCGCTGCAGAACGCGCAAGGCGTTGACGCCAGCAAGCTTTTCCTCACCCAAATGATTCAGCACCATCAGGGCGCAATCACCATGGCGCAGAACGAAATCAAATCCGGCCAATACTCGCCCGCTATCGGATTGGCACACTCGGTCGTCACCAACCAGCAACAGGAGATCACTACCATGCAGACCATTCTGAACTCGCTGTAGCGCGCCTCTGCCCGCGCAAAGAGGGAACGCGAAAAGTGCCCGCTCACACCCATAGGACTAAATCGACGTCACAACCCAGCAGAACCGATCACTCAGGCACGTCCTGGCCGAACCCGCGTGCGTTCCAATGCATTCAGGCTCAGCGCTGAACTATTCGACGCTGATCGGGTCAAACACAGCTCCACGTTCCGAATCCGGGGCTTCGGAGGCAAGGACAAAACCCGGCGCCGCAGCGCGTCACACCAACGCCCTGCAACCACCGGAGACGACGCCCAATCAACATCCTCGAAACGAGGGAGCCAGCCAAAAATGTGTCCCCGGCGCGCTCACAGCACCAGGACTGCGGCGGCTAGTCACAACGGACGCCACAGACCACGCGACTTTTCGAGCCGATACCGGTCAGGTGGCGATTCCTTGACCTATCGAAGCGGGCTCCTGGCGACGCCATCACCGAACTGAGCCCGTCGATGTCGTTGGGCCGGAAGCCTCCGTGGTGTACCGTGTGGGGGTATGGGGCACGTCCGGTTATGGTCGGATGTCCGACGTATCCCGTCATGCAGGCGGTCGCGCGTGCGGTTGGCTGTCGTTTTGACGGCCGCGGTGGCTGGGCTTGCGATCGTTGGCCACTGTGGATTTGTTCGCGCCGCGGATTCCCCTTCATATCCATCGCAACCATCGATGTCGACATCGCTGACCAATGCCCTCGCCGCAAAATCGGATCAACCCCAACTTGGTCAAGGGCTACCGATCTGCAAGGGATCCAAGGTTTTCGCGATCGCTGCGCTGCCCAAATCTGCGGTTACCGCGCTAATTGTGCTTGGCGTCGTCGTAGCGGGACTCATCGGCAGCGGTTGGTTGGCTCAGCTCGTGGTGCCGGCCGGGCGGGGCCCCCCGCGCGCGCCGGCTGCCTCCCTCACCGGTCAAGACCTCTTGACCCTGTTCTGCTTAGCTCGTCGCTGACTGGTCAGCATCAGGCCGTAGTGCTATGCCACGACGGCCGGTGACTGCCGGCCCACGTTAACCCCGCGCTGTATGGCGCGGCCTCGATCGAAGCGACGATCGCATGAACCATTTCGTGTCTGTGGACACCTTGGGCTTGCACAGCCCATCTGCACCATGCAGCTCTTGGCAACCCCGCCGCGGCAGGTGGCACCACCACCCAGCAAGCCTTGCGGTCGCTGACCGCTGCGACGGCCGCCATCCCCGCGCCGTACCTGCCTCCGCGGATTCTGAGCCAACCTACCCATCCATCGCGCAACGACGCGCCGTCGGCAGTGGTGCCGAGGTTTTCAACGGAGGCAACACATGTCATTTGTGAGTACGCAGCCTGAAGCGCTGGCGTCAGCGGCCCAAGCACTGCAGGCCGTCGGTTCGGCGATCAGCGCGCAAACCGAGGCCTCAGCAGTCCCGACGACCGGGGTGGTCCCGGCGGCCACCGACGAAGTATCGGCGCTCACCGCGGCCCAATTCGCCGCGCACGCACAGCTGTACCAGGCGGTGGCTGCTCAGGCCACAGCCATCCACGACCAGTTTGTCGCCGCCTTGGCGACCAGCGCCGGTTCCTATGCCGACACCGAGGCCGCCAACGCGGCTGCGACCGGCTGAAGCGGCCGAGGCGACTGAAGGGATAAGCGAATGGATTTCGGGGCACTCCCACCAGAGATCAACTCCGCCAGCATGTATTCAGGTCCCGGCTCAGGGCCGATGCTGGCTGCTGCGACCGGCTGGGATGGGTTGGCCGCCGAATTGGCTTCGGCGGCAACCTCTTACGCGGCGGTGATCTCGCGATTGACCGCCTTGTCGTGGCATGGTCCGGCGGCAGCATGGATGAGCGCCGCAGCCACACCATATGTGGCGTGGATGAGCAACGCCGCCACCGAGGCTGAGCAGGCGGCCAATCAGGCCCGAGCCGCGGCCGGCGCCTATGCGGCCGCGTTCGCCGCAACAGTGCCCCCACCGGTGATCGCGGCCAACCGCAGCCTGCTGATGTCGCTGATCGCGACCAACATCTTCGGGCAAAACACCCCGGCGATCGCGGCCGCTGAGGCCCAATACGCCGAGATGTGGGCGCAGGACGCAGCCGCAATGTATGGCTACGCGGGCTCATCTGCGGCCGCGTCGACGTTGCCGCCGTTCACCTCGCCGCCGCAGATCACCAACCCGACCGGGCTGGCTGCGCAAGGCTCCGTCGTATCCCAGATCACCGGTAGCTCGCTGGCGACCGACACGCAGGCGGCACTGAACCAGCTGGCCTCCGCGCTGCCAACGGCGCTGCAACAACTCACCTCCCCGCTATCGTCCGGGTCAGCGATGTCGGCCCTAAGCTCGCTAAGTCCGCTGCTGTCCGTGACGAGCTCGACGGCGTGGATAGCCAGTGCCGGCTTATCGACCGGAGAGAAGCTGAAAGGCCTGCTACCTGCGGCCACCGCCGCGCTGGCCCCAGCTATCGCCGACGGCTTGGGTTCCGGCGTGCTCGGATCAGGCCTAGCGGGGTTGTCAGGCTTCGGCGGCACCGGTGCGGCAGTCTCGGCGGGTATGGGCCGGGCCGGATTGGTCGGGTCGCTGTCGGTGCCACAGACCTGGACCACCGCTGCCCCGGCCAGAGCGGCCGCGGCGCTGGCAGGCACAGGCCTCGGCGCCGCCCCGGCGGCCGACGCAGACGGGCTAGGCGGCATGCTGGGCGGATTGCCATTGGCCGGAACAGGCGGGCGCGGGATAGCCGGTATCGTGCCCGATGCTCGATTCCTGGAACGCCCCCCGATGGTTCCACGCTGGTCCATCGGATAGAGGAAGTCATCACGATGATCGGGCGTCCAGACAACCCCAGTGCGTTGGGGTCGACCACGCGCACATCAACTCGACTGCCCGACCCAGCCCTGCCCAGTTGTGAGTACCACTACCACGGCGTACCCTTTAGGGGTATGAGGTACCTGTGGGAACGGATGGCTCCGTCTCATGACGCCTCGCTTCCGGTTACTGCATGTGATGTTTGGCAAGAGCCAGTCACTCGGCGTGTGGAGGCACCCCATCCGGCTTCCGGCATGCGTCCCTATCGCGCCCGTCGAGGCTTTGTGCCGCTCAGCAACGCATCTGCGCTGCCGCGGTGGCGGTCGATGATCGTCGTGGCGACAGTGGCGTTCCTTGTTGCACTCGTCGGCCACTCCGCCATGCTGCATTCCGAGAGCCATACCTCGCATCCTGCCCATGCTTTGCTTTCCACCCTGGGCGGTGAGTTCGCCGTCAACGCCGACCATCCCCATGTTTTCGACGGCTCGTCGACCCACTGCCACAACGTGTTCGCGACCGCGGTGTTGCCGCGGCCGGCTACCACGTTGGTAGCACTTGGAACCGTGGCCGCAGTTGTCGCGATTACTGCCGTGCTGGCCAGCCTGGTAATATCAGCTGGGCGTGGGCCGCCCCAAGGACGGTTTAGCGCCCTGAGTGGTCAAGATCTTTTGACACGATTCTGCTTGGCTCGTCGCTGATCGATCAGCGTCAGGTCGTTGTGCCATGTGCCGACGGCCGGTGCCCGCTGACCGACGTTCACCGCCGCCCATTGCGGCACACGCGTGAAAGCGATGATCAATGAACAATCTTCTGTCTGTGGCAACCTGCGAACGCTTCGAACTCGCCAGTGACGACAGTGCCGAACTGGAGCGCTCGTGGCGCTCGATGCCAAACCGGCACACCCTGCGCCAACTCAGGTCGCCCGGATGCGCCGCCACCGCCGGTAAACATCGCGAACCCCGCAGCCTGGTGGGTAATACACCGGTGCTGTGGATTTCAGATCCCTTTGGTGCCGAGGGCCGTGGTTTTTGGGCCAAGCTGGAAGGAGCTAACCCCGGAGGCATGAAGGACCGCCCGGCCCTGCACATGGTGGAATGCGCTCGGGCGCGTGGCGACTTGCAACCCGGCGCGCAAATCATTGAATCCACCAGCGGCACTTTGGGTTTGGGTATGGCGCTGGCGGGACAGGTATATCGGCATCCCGTGACGGTGGTCACTGACCCCGGGATGGAACCTATCGTGCAACACATGCTGACCGCCTACGGGGCGCGCGTCGACATCGTCACCGAACCGCATCCCACCGGAGGGTGGCAGCAGGCCCGCAAAGACCGAGTGGCCGAATTGATGGCCGCCGACCCGCAATCCTGGAACCCCGACCAGTACAACAACCCCGACAACGTCGACAGCTACCGGTCGCTGGCGCTAGAACTGCTTGATCAGCTGGGAAGCATCGACGTTTTGGTGTGCTCGGTGGGAACCGGCGGCCATTCAGCTGGTGTGGCGCGCGTGCTGCGCCAAGTCAACCCAGACCTGAAGCTCATCGGCGTGGACACCATCGGCTCGACGATCTTCGGACAACCGGCGGCCGCCAAGCGGTTAATGCGCGGACTGGGATCAAGCATTTACCCGCGCAACGTCGACTACCCGGCGTTCGCCGAGGCACATTGGGTAGCCCCGGCCGAAGCGGTCTGGGCATGCCGCACCCTCGCGAACACCTACTACGCCAGCGGGGGATGGAGTGTGGGTGCCGTTGCGCTGGTCGCCGGCTGGGCGGCCCGGAACCACGAGCCCGGCGCCAAGATTGCCGCGGTGTTTCCCGATGGGCCGCTGCGCTACTTCGACACCATCTACAACGACGATTACTGTCGCCAGCACGAACTACTCGATGCGCCTGCTCCGATCCAACCCGCGGTCATCGATGACCCGACCGAGCAGGTGGTGCAATCCTGGACGCGGTGCACCAATGTGGTGGATCCAGCGCTGGTTAGGCAGTAATGGCGTTTCTCGCACAGTTCCGCAGCTTCGACGGGCCCAGCCGGATGCTGATGGTCAACCAGTTCGGCATCAACATCGGCTTCTACATGCTGATGCCGTATCTGGCCGATTATCTGGCTGGCCCGCTCGGGCTCGCCGCTTGGGCCGTCGGTCTGGTTCTTGGGGTGCGCAATTTCTCTCAACAGGGCATGTTCATTGTCGGCGGCACGCTGGCCGACCGGCTTGGCTACAAGCCGTTGATCGTCGCCGGTTGCCTGCTGCGCACCGGCGGGTTCGCTCTGCTGATCGTGGCCCACTCGCTGCCCATGGTGCTCATCGCCTCAGCGGCCACTGGTTTCGCCGGCGCGCTGTTCAACCCGGCGGTGAGGGCCTACCTGGCCGCCGAAACCGGTGATCGCCGCGTCGAAGCCTTTGCTGTGTTCAACATCTTCTACCAGGCCGGGATCCTGCTGGGTCCCGTGCTTGGAGTTATGTTGGTAGCCATCGACTTTCGCATCACCGCAGCCGTGGCCGCCGCGGTCTTCGCTATACTGACCGTTGGCCAGCTCTTGGTGCTGCCCCAACACACCGCCGATGCGGCAGTGGCAAAGACGTCATTTTTCGATGACTGGCGCCACGTCATGGCGAACCGGTCTTTCCTGCTGTTCGCCGTGGCCATGATCGGCTCCTACGTGCTGTCTTTCCAGGTCTATCTTGCTTTGCCGCTGCAGGCTTCGATCCTGACGCCGCGTTACCACTCCGTCTTAGTGGCAGGCGTTTTTGTGGTTTCGGGTCTGGTCGCTGTCGCCGGACAATTGCGCATTACCCGCTGGTTCGCCGCACGGTGGGGACCTGGGCGCAGCCTGGCGATCGGATTGACCGTCCTGGCTGCCTCATTCGCGCCGCTGACACTCATCCCCGATAGTCAGCGCTTCGGGATCGTTGCTGCTGTCGTTGCGCTGCTGGCTTCCTCGGCGATGCTTGCCCTCGGCTCGGCCGCGGTATTTCCCTTCGAGATGGACATGGTCATGACGCTAGCCCGAGGCCGGCTCATCGCTACCCACTACGGGTTTTACAACACCATCGTCGGAATCGGGATCCTGCTCGGCAACCTTGCCACTGGTGCAATCATGGGCGCGGCTAAACAAGCCGGCGTCGGCGAAATCGTTTGGGCAGGAATGATTCTCGTCGGCATCGTTGCGGCTTTGGCACTGCATCGCCTCGACCGCGGCGGCCACTTCGCCACCCAAGACACAGCAAACACCGCGCACGAGGACGCATCAAAAATGGCCACGAGGACCACATGACTGGTGGATGTTTTCCGACCGCATGACCGGCCGACTCGTCTCGCAGGCCTGCGCCACCCAAAGTTTGTATATACAAAATTGCAGGAAATAAATGCGGGTGGAGGCTTGAGAGATGACAAAGCGCTTTATCGACCTCGACGACGACCTGTTGGCTGCTGCGCAGAAGCAGCTCAACGCATCTGGCGTATCCGACACGGTTCGCCTCGCATTGCAGCAAGCCGCAGCATCGTCTGCGCGGACACATCACGTCCCGTAGTTGAAGGCTGGCGATCTAGGGAAGATGGCTGATCGCGATCAAGGTGGTGAGGTGTGGCGATAATCGCTCGGCACGTCATCGACACAAGCGCCGCGGCGCGAATGCGGCACCCGCAGGTCGCCGCCCGACTTGCACCGCTGATCGAGGGCGGATTAGTAGCAACCACAGCTCTGCTCGACGCCGATGCGCTGTACAACGCACGGGCCAGTGCTGACTATGCACAGATCTGCTCAGACCGCCGCTTGGCATACGAATATTCGCCAACCAACGACGTTATCGTCGAATCAGTCGCCGCGACGTTACGCGGTGACCCCCACCCCGTCTCTCAAAACGGCCGCGCTACGAGCTATCTGGCTAGCATGGCGCGCTAGCGGTGACGACGGCGTCACCGTTCGGATGCTCGAGGACGACCACATGCTGTCGATCGCCGCATCGATCAGCGAGCCACGCCTTTCGGCGTTAGCGATAGCCAAGATCCTGCGTTTGCTTGGCCATTGCCGTGGCGATCACTCACTCAGCCACCGCGACTATCCAGGATGACGCTGGCGACACATGACGTAAGGGCGAGGCAGCGGTACTGCCTCAGATTCGAAATAGCGTGGCGGAGAACAGAATAGCCATGCCAATAGCCATCCCTGCCTGACTTAGGTTACCCAGCGATCTGGAGTGGGACGTTTCATGCTGGCGTCGGACGCAGTACCAGTACGTCCAGAAGACTGCCGCGACAGCGAAGCCGACGGTGCCGAGCCAGCTCACTGCGCTGAACCAGAGGAGCGAACCGCTGCTTGCCGGCATGTCTGTGCCCGCCATGTCCATGCCCGGCATTGACGACATAGCCGGCTCAGCGGTGCTCTGGGTGCTCGATCGAGCTGGAAACAACTGGGCGTTCATGATGGCATACATCCAGCCGGTGGCCAGCATCATCACAGCGTGGTAGCCGTAGCGGACTCGTAGGGCGGGTGTTCGGGCCACGACGACGGACATCGTCACGAAGGTCATGGCCGCCAGCAGGAAAAACGCTGCCGGTCCAGTTGACGGCAGTTGCACACCCCAGGGCCAGGCCATTACCACCATGGCTACGGCCATGACGAAATGCAGCCCGTGGCTCACGACCCAGCTCCAAGGTCGGCGCTTGGTGGCGATCGCGAGCACACATTCCGCGGCGGTCAATAAGAAGAGACCGGTGACCACCCAACGAAGCACCAGGTCATCGATCACGCGACACCAGGCCGTTCAGATCCGTCGGAAACCATGACGTTGCTGTGCGCTCGGCTAACGCTGGCGATGTGAGCCCCGATCATGTATCGCGACCGAACCGGCGTAGCCGCAGCGAGTTGGTCACCACACTGACCGAGGAGAAACCCATCGCCGCGCCCGCCACGACCGGGTTCAACATGCCCAGCGCGGCAAGGGGGATCGCGGCGGTGTTGTAGCCGAACGCCCAGCCAAGGTTCTGGTAAATCGTGCGCAAGGTCTGCCGCGAGAGCCCGAGCGCACGCACGACCCCATCGAGGTGGTCGGACATCAGCGTAATGTCGGAGGCCTCAATGGCCACGTCGGTACCGGTGCCGATCGCAATGCCCAGATCGGCCTGCACCAGGGCCGGTGCGTCGTTGACGCCGTCGCCCACCATCGCGACCACCTTGCCCTCGTCCTGGAGCCGCCGCACCTCGATGACCTTTTCTTCTGGCAACACTTCGGCCAGCACACGGTCAATGCCCACCTGCTTTGCGATCGCATGAGCGGTGCGGGTGTTGTCGCCGGTGATCATGGCGACCTGCAACCCCATGGCATGTAGCTGACGGACCACGTCGACAGCGTCATCCTTGACCGTGTCGGCCACCGCGAGCACGCCCACAACTTGGTCATCCCGGCCGACGAAAACCGCGGTGCGGCCCTTCTCTTCCAGCTCCGCGGCGGCCGCAGCTAGGTGCTCTGGCAGCTGTAGATCCTGTTCGTCGACCAGCTTGCGGCGCCCGACCAGCACCGACTTGCCGTCGACCTCCGCGCGCACCCCGTGCCCCGCGACATTGGTAAACGCCGTGGCCACCGGAATCTCCAACCCCCGCTCCCGTGCACTGGCGACGATCGCCGCGCCGATCGGGTGTTCGGAACCCGACTCGACCGCGGCGGCGATCCGCAGCACCAGATCAGGCTGGCGCCGCTTGCCGCCAACGACATCGGTCACCCGCATCTGGGCACGCGTGAGAGTGCCGGTCTTGTCGAACACCACCGTGTCAACCTTCTTCGAAGCTTCCAGCACCTCGCCGCCCTTGACCAGGATCCCGAGGTCCGCGCCGCGGCCGGTGCCGACCATGATCGCCGTCGGGGTGGCCAGACCGAGCGCACAGGGGCAGGCGATGATCAGCACGGCGACCGCCGCGGTCATGCCACCGATTGGGTCGCCGGCGAGCATCGTCCATCCTGCGAAAGTCGCCACGGCAACGCCAACGACGGCCGGGACAAACACCGCCGACACCCGGTCGGCAAGCCTCTGGACCGGGGCCTTGCCGCCTTGCGCCTGCTCGACCAGTCGCACGATGTGCGCCAGCGCGGTATCGGCCCCGACCGCGGTGGCGCGCACGGTCAGCACACCATCGGTGTTGACCGTTGCCCCGGCCACATGGTCACCCACCGTTTTCTCGACCGGGACCGATTCGCCGGTGAGCATCGACTCGTCGACGGCGGCACGGCCATCGATGACCTCGCCGTCAACCGGGACCTTCTCTCCCGGGCGCACCCGCACTAGATCACCGACTCGGACCTGATCAACCGGCACGAGTAGCTCCGCGCCGTCCACCAGCAGGGTGGCATCCTTGGCGCCCATCTCCAGCAGCTTGCTGATCGCCTCGCGCGCCTTGCCCTGCGCTCTGACCTCGAAATAGCGGCCCAGCACCACGAACGCGATGATCAGCGCCGAGGTGTCGAAGAACAGCGGCCCGCCGGCAAACAACTGGTAGGTGGAGTAGATGAATGCGGTCAACGTGCCCAGCGCGATCAGCGTGTCCATGTTCGAGCTCAACGCGCGCGCCTGCTGCACCGCCCCCTTGAGGAACGGCCAACCGGCGACGAATTGCACCGGCACCGTCGCGGCGAAAGCCAACCATCCCGCCCACGGATAAGCGCCGAAAAGCATGGTTGAACCCATCGCCACCAGCCCCAGTGGGAAGGCCACCAAGACCCGGCGCGACCACTTGCGCCGCTCGCGTCGATTCTGCTCGTCCAGCGATAACCCGCTCCCAGTGACCGGCCCGGACCCGCAGGCGCCACCGCCGCAATTCGTGACCTCCGACGCACGGTCATGCGTGCCGCGGCGCAGACCAAACAGCGCCAACCCGATCCCGCTGGCAATTCTGCGCACGACACCGATGTTGGGGATGTCGGCCGAGTGCGGGGCACGCGCAGGCACCGATTCTGCAGGGATGTGCTCGGCGTCGGCGATCGCCGTCAGCACGTCGGCGGTGTCGCAGTGCTGCGGCGAATACCAGATCACGACGGATGCGGTTCGTGGATAGGCTTGCACGGCTTGCACGCCGGCGACCTTGCCGACCGTCTCCTCGATCGCGACCGCCCGAACCGCGTCCACTCCAAACCCGTTGATGCACACACGCATCCGCCCCGACGCGTTGGAAACAACCTTGAGCTTGACGTCTGCGTCAAGGACAGCCGTGGTCATTTGTCGCCCGAGTCCACTACGGTCAGCGGTGCAGCGTGCTCACCGGCGCGCTCCTTCGCTTCGGCCACCACGTCGGCGACCGTCAGTCGAGCCTGCTCAGTGCTGGCCCCGGCCTTGCGTTCGGCCTCGCGGGCAACGCGGATGCCCCAGGCAGTAGCGATGACCGTTGCCTTGCGCAGCGGAGCCCTGGCCGCCACCCTGCGCAGCACCTCAAACGCCGCAACCCCCACCACGCCGGTCACCACAGTGGGCGCTGCCTTCGCCATCAACCCATGCAAAGCCATCTCGAACACTCCCTTTCATATCGTTGCCCGCCCCGCGCGGGCGGTAGCCTTAACTCACCGATGCTGCACTCCCCGTGCCCTCAAGCCGTGACCGCTGGCTTCACGCGTCGGCGAAGTTTCCTCATACGGATCACCCGCCGGCGCGGGCTCATTACTCGTCCGATCGCCCATCATGGCCCCACCCAGTTGTACTTGCGGACCGCTCAATGCGGGCGTGAACTTGACGGCATCAATCAGCTCTTCAATGGCCGCTTGCCCGCGGCAATCCAACACCGCCGAAAAGCACGTCTCTAGGCGGTTGTGCAACATCACCCGGTTGGCCCGCTCCAGCGAGGACTGAACCGCAGAGATCTGCTTCATCAAGTCGACGCCGTCGGCGTCGGACTCCAGCATTCGAATGATCCCATCGAGGTGACCCCGAACCGTCTTCAGCGGGTTGAGCGCCGCTTGCCTTTTCGTCGTCAATTCCATGTCCCCGCTCACAACCCGTACCAACACCCGACCGATTCACCCCCTTTTACCCCACACCCGTGGGGCGGGGTAAGCACTAGGTCGCTGCTCCCTGGTAGCAGCACATTGCACCGGCCACCTTCATGCTCGTCCACGTCAGCGGCCCTCCAATGATGAAAAGCGTTGTGGCGGTAAGCAATACCCCGGCGGCCCACTGGTGGCGCGCCTCACTTTGCGTGGCCAGACGTTCGGCGCGGTCGAGCATGTCGACGCCGGACGCCCCGACGGCGCCAATCGGTGTCGCGGCACCAATGGACAACGCCAGCAACGCGTCCAGCACCGTCTGGGTGCCGAAGCGGCGGGCCGCTGCGTCGTCGGCGGACATCTCCAACAACCGGGCGATCTCTCGGGCCCCCGTGCTGAACAAAGCCACCTGGGGAACGGCCGCCGACAACGCGCGGACGAACGCCAGGACATGGTGGTGACGCCCGTTCAAATGGGCGCGCTCATGCGCCAGCACCGCTTGAAGGTGGCGATCGCTGAGCGCATCTAGCGCGGCGCTGGTCACGACGATGGTGTCCGGGCGCCCGGCCACGCAGTAGGCGGCCCGCTCGGGTGCATCCACCACGACCGCATCCACGCCACCGATTCGGCGCCCGACTACGCGGGCTCTTTCAGCATGCTCACGGCCGCACACCCGCGCCCGCCACAGTGATCTACCCAACCGCCAACCCAGAATGCCTAGTGCGATGGCTGCGACTCCGGCCAGCGCCACGATCCCGGCGTGCACCACTGGCCCGAGTCCTCCGTCGAAAAGCCGTCGCAGCGCCGCGAAACACGCGATGGCGAGCCGGTCCGGCTGGCGCCAATGCTGGGCCAGAGCCGCGATTAGGAAACCCGCCGCGCCCAGCCATGAACCGACGACGCTGACCATCGCCGCTAACCACGCAACCACTCCCAACAGCGGTAAGGCGCCGGCTCGAGTCAAGCGCATCAGCGCCCAAGGCGAGAACACCGCCACCACACAGCTGTACACCAGCAGACACATCGCGACGCTCATCAGGGCGTCCTTTCCTACCGCTCGAACTGCAACAGGCACAGGGAGTTGGTGACCACGCCGGCCGAGGAGAAGCCCCTCGCCGCGCCGGAGATTATCGGGTTGAGCAAACCAGCCGCGGCCAGCGGGACCGCCACAATGTTGCAGCCGAACGCCCAGTAAAGGGTGTGCACTATCGTGCGATAGATGCGGCGCGACAACGAAATCGCAGTGGGAATGCGCGCCAGATCGGCGGGCATCAGGGCCAGGTCGCGGGACTGAATCGCGACATCAGTGCCGGTGCCAATCGCGCTACCCAGGTCGTCCTGCACGAGCGCCGGCGCATCGTTGATTCCATCGCCAACGACGGCAACTACCTCACCGGCAGCTTCCAGGGCGGCTACCTCGGCCTGCTTGTCGGCCAGCAGCACCTGCGCCAGCACCCGCTGGACGCCCAGCCGGCGGCCGACGACGACGCCGGCCTCACGCGGTGTCAGCCAATACCCGAGGTGCTCGACCGGGGCGAGCAGTGCATCGGGATCGGCGAGCCGCTCGCCAAGCACGACGTGCGCGGTCGACGTGGCATAGTTGACGATCGCGGATTCGACACCCACCTGCCTGCTGAGGATCCGCTGAACGAACATCGCGCACGACCCACGGACCATCCCGCCGACCGCAAGATCGAGACTCGCCGGTGCAGCCGTAGTTTGACTCATAGCTTCAGCCGTTCGTAGGAACCGCATAACCCAGGCCGCCGAGACTTAGCTATTGCACGCCCAGTTGACGATTCGCCCACCTCCGAGCTTGTTGATGGCGTCCTCTTGCGCCGCCCCGAGCGGGAAGCCACTTCCGCCTTGGTAATTCGAGCCGTCATAGGCGATCGCGCCGCATTGCGGTTGTCTGAAGCTAATGAGTACCTTGCAGGTATCCAGACCGCACGCCGCCAATGCGGCTTGGTTCGCTCCAGCCTGACTTGTGTAACGCAGCCCTTTACCCCATTTGCCGGTCGGTGCATAGGCGATCGCGCCGTAATGCCTAATCGGTACAACAGGCCCTTCGGGCACCATGCCCATTTCGGACATCGCGGCGTAGTCAAGGTCGGCAGTTCCCCGCGGAATCGAGGGCAGCGCACTAATCATCAGTGCAGCAGTAGCCCCCAGGGTTGCGGCTACGATCGCGATCCGCCTACGTGTTGTCACCATTTCCTGACTCCTTTTTGCGGTCGAAGGTTCAGCGAGTGAGTGGGTCACCCGACCTTGGGAAAGCGATTGCACTGAAGGCTAGACAAGCTGGGTGTTGTGGTGCTTCCGCGTTGGCGCGGGTGCTATGGGTGCGGCACAGGCGGTGCTGTCGTGCTAACCGTTTGCTGAGGACCCATTGATCCCCCCGGACCCATGCCGCCGGGCCCCATCATTCCGCCGGGCCCCATCATTCCGCCCGATTCCATCATCGAGCAGCCACCATCGCGTCCACCATTGGAAGTCGAGTTTCCCCCGTAGGGACCGTGTGTAGCCCGACCCAAAAAGAATCCGGAGAAGAAGACCAGGGCCACGACGAACATGACACCGGCGATGATGCCGACCCAACTCAACAGTTGATCCGTCCGGCTAGGGCGATCAGAACGATCGACATACCGGAGCTGCCCTGTCGCGGTGGCCGATTCGGTAGATTCTGGTGATTCCGTCATATTTGGCATGCTGCCACAATATACCCCACAGGGGTAGTGACTAAAGTCCCTAAAGCGCCCACCACCGCTTGGCAGGGCGGTCGGGAGCGACATTCGTGCATCTCGACTCGGCCCCTTGCGTCCTCATCGACAAAGCATGTGGCGCCGCCCCTCGAAGGCCTCTACTATCTGTGTACGTAGATAGTAGAGGCCTGGATGCAGACTGAGGCATCCCATGCAACCGATGGCGGAAAGTGAGCGGCACTGCAACGCCGGTTTCGGCTACCCGCTGATGCGCAGCAATGCAACCGGTGACGAGTTTTGGAGGTAATGCGATGATGATGTGGCACAGCGGGCACGGCTGGGGTTGGTACGGCGTGATTGTCAATGTTCCGACGATGGCAGCGTTCTGGGGTGCCGTCTTAACAGCCATCGTCCTTGCGACCGTTTGGCCTCAAAGGAGGAAGCCAACCACCGGTCCCGGCGCACAGGGGGTTCCACCAGAGCCGAAGGCGTGCCGCAGGCACACCTTCCCCGCCACGAACTAGTCAATGACGAGTTCTACCGCCGACTGACGTAGCTCTGCGAATGCTACTGGCTGCGAAGGCCTTTCACCACGGACTGAATGACGGAGATGCATGAGAGGTCATCACATGGCTAGGTTCACCCGACGAACGGCGCTCGCTACACTTGGCGCGACTGCATTGGTGGCGGTCGGGTACGCGATTCGCGGCGGTGGAGGACCACCCGACCTACGAATCCGCCTGACTGACGGCGGGATGATGGGCGCCAGCGCGGCGGACATGAGCCTCTACATGGAGATGTTCAACCGGCACGCCGAGATCACCCGCACCGTCGAGGAAATCCCCGGTGGCGTGCGCACCACCACCCAGTCAGGCTCACCCGATCTCGCGGCGAAGCTGCGCGCGCACGTGTCAACCATGTACTCGCACATCGACCAGGGCGCAGAGGTGATGTGTATGAGCCAGAGCCTGCCGACTCTGTTCGACAACCCCGGAGGCTACCGTCGCCAGTTGACTCTCACACCGAAGGGCGTAACTGCAGAGGAAACTTCTGACGACCCCGCCCTCACCGAAGCCATCCGTGCCCACGCCCGTGAGGTAACCGGATTCGTGCACGACGGAATGCCCGCGATCATGCAAGGCATGATGGGCGGTTCCGGGGGCATGATGGGACCCGGGGGCATGATGGGACCCGGGGGCATGATGGGCCCCCGTTAGCCGCCGACTCGAGCGTGAAAAGAACTGTATTGCAGGCTATGGACTACTGCGGTTGACGCCAACACGCGCAAGGTTATCCCGACCCTGCAATGGGTCACTTGCGTCGCGCGCGTCTGGCCAACCGCCGCAACTCATCGCGCAACCGAGCGGATTCTTCAGGGCTGATCTGTTCAACGAAGTGGCTCAGCACCAACTCCGAGCGGCCCCCGCCGTCCAGCGCCTCACACATGAGCTGTGCGCTGTGCTGCTCGCGTGTCAGCGTTGGCCAGTACCGGTAAGCCTTGCGTTCACGTTCACGCGCTAGCCACCCCTTGGTGTGCAGGTTGTCCATAGTTGACATTACTGTGGTGTAAGCGATCTCACGTTCAACAGCGAGTTCCTCAAAGATCTCGCGGACCGTCGTAGTTTCCCCCCGGCTCCAGATGCGGTCCATCACTACCGCTTCCAACTCCCCGAATCCACGTACTCGCACCCTACGCCTCCGATCAATGCCACACTGCCGCGCACGCCTGCATTCGAGGACACCATAAAGCACCACGTACTACCTACGTACACATATAGTAGATGGACGCCACATGGCCCACAATTTCACACCTTTGATAACTCGCCGCCTCCCCGCCCCCAAGCGGGGTCGACCATAACTGAGTCGGCCGCTAAAGTACGCGGGGCGACCTCGGTGCCAAACCGGAACATTTCGATGCGATCTGGCGGCGGCAACCGCGGGCCGTCGGCCCCGCGCCGTCAGCGAACACAGCACCAGCGATGCCGCCGCCGCGTGGATGCTGGCGTCGCAGGCAGGGGAAGCGCCGTCGCACGCCGCCCATTACGTGAACCGCCAGATCAGCCCGTTCTGCGGCGGCTTGGACCAACGCGCAGTGCATCGCCGGGCTCGGCCTCAACCACCTGGGGAACTGCGTGGGGATAGTGTCCGAAATTCGCCTGTTACCAGCTCCGATTTCGATCACCCGGGCGCTCAACCCCGTCAGCGCGCGATCACGGTGCTGGGCAGCTCCCGCTGTTCCGACTCGGCGCTGATCCGTTCATACATCCACGCAAAACGGGGATGCTGAAACCGCGTTAGATGCCCAGTAACAGTGCTCTGCAACACTTGCCAAATTACTAACCTACTAAGTAGGATAGTAGATGGTGCGCATCGTGTAAACCCCTACTGGCCTCACAGAAGGGAAACCCTGCCATGTTCGCCGGCATCACTAGCCACGCCGGCGCCCTGGTTACCGTCATCGCAGTGCTCACCGGCACGGCAATTCTGCGCGGCGGCGCAGCAGCGGCCGACCCGAACCAGGACGACCAGTTTCTAGCACTGCTCGTTGAAAAAGAGATTCCCGCCCTCCAGAACGTGCCAAGCATCATCGCCACAGCCCACAAAGTTTGTCGCAAGCTCGATGGTGGCTGGTCGGTGGATGACGTAGTGGACGCGATGCGGGACAATGCTTTCAACGTAGACCCGACTGCGCACCGATACCCCGCGGAGCGCCTCACGCGCACGCTTACCCGATTTATTACTGCGGCAGTAGAGGTCTACTGCCCGTACGATCAACCCAAGATTGTATCCATCATGGCCATGGCTAACCCCGTGCCGGGATCAAATGAACCGCCGCACCCGATACCCGCGTACACGCGCAACCTGGTCAACTCAGCAACCAGTCTACGCGAGCCGCCGTCGGCGTTGGACATGATCAACACGCGGGCGGCGTGGCAGAAACTGACAGGCATCAGTGTGGTGCGGCTTCCACATTCGACGGAAGGCGGCTTTTTTATGGTGGGCCGCTACGGGTACGACCGGTCCGGCCGTTACTTGCCTGGCAAAGTTTACGGCTCGCTGATCGGAACGGTTCCGCAGGGAGATCCCGACCTACCGAACCCGCCGCAGATTCCGGCACCACCCCCGCCGCCGCCGGCCCACGTCCTGATGCCGCCCCGGCCAATCGCGGCACCGCCACCGCCCAAACTATCGCCGCCACCACCGGAACAGCCGCCACCACCGGAACAGGCGCCGCCACCGCAAGAGCCGCCACCGCCACCCCAAGAGCCGCCACCGCAACAAGTGGAGCCTCCGGCTGCTGGTCCTCAGCCGGGGGGCGCTACCGGCAGTGGTGGCACTGGCGGTGGCGGGAACGGTGGGGGC
>NZ_LQPW01000159.1 GCF_002116635.1 Mycobacterium szulgai
CCGGCCTGACCCTGCCCGCCACCGTGATCTTCGACCACCCCACCCCCACCGCCCTGGCCCAGCACCTCAATCAAGGGCTGTTCAATAACCGTGACAATAAGCCAGCGCGGAATGCACCGGAAACTGAAATTCAGCGTCTCATCGCGACCATTCCGGAAAAGGAACTCATTGAGAACGGGATCCTGGACATGCTTCGCGACATGGCGAACAACCGACATTCCCCGGCTCCTAGCCGTAGTAAAGCGGATCTCTTGACAATGGCTCGCGATGAGCTCATAAGCATGGCTTTATACGACGAGACCGATGATGAGTAGGTCAAGCACAAATGAGTGAAATCGATGACCTCACCGAAGCTCTCCGTCGCTCACTGATACGGATCGAGCAGCTGAGGCTGCAGAACAAAAACCTGCTGTCGCGTGCCTCAGAGCCCATCGCGGTCGTCGGGATGGGGTGCCGGTTTCCCGGTGGTGTGGATTCGCCGGCGGATCTGTGGCAGATGGTCAGCAGCGGCACCGACGTGATGTCGAGTTTTCCGGCAGATCGTGGTTGGGATTTGGCGGAGTTGTTTGATCCCGATCCCGATGCGGTGGGAAAGACCTATACCCGTCACGGCGCGTTCTTGGCGGATGCGGCGGGGTTTGATGCGGCGTTCTTCGGCATCTCCGCGCGTGAAGCTCGGGCCATCGATCCTCAGCATCGACTGTTGTTGGAGGTGTGTTGGGAAGCGTTGGAACACGCGGGGATCGACCCGGCGGGGTTGGCGGGTTCTGATACCGGGGTGTTCGCCGGAACTTGGGCGCAGTCCTACGGCGACACCAACTCTGATGGCGTAGAGGGCTACGCGATGACCGGCGGGGCCACCAGCGTCGCGTCGGGGCGGGTGGCTTATACGTTGGGGTTGCAGGGCCCCGCGATCACGGTGGACAGCGCGTGTTCCTCGTCCTTGGTGGCTACCCATCTGGCGTGTCAATCCCTGCGCAGCGGCGAATCCAGTCTGGCGCTGGCCGGCGGCGTGACGATCATGACCACACCGCTGATCTTCACCGAGTTCGCTCGTCAGCGGGGGCTGGCCATCGATGGGCGGTGTAAGTCGTTTGCTGCCGCCGCTGATGGGACTGGGTGGGGTGAGGGTGCCGCGGTGGTGGTGTTGGAGCGTCTTAGCGATGCCCACCGCCACCACCATCCGGTGCTGGCCGTCATCGCGGGTTCGGCGGTCAATCAAGATGGCGCCTCGAATGGCTTGACCGCGCCCAACGGGCTGGCCCAACAGCGTGTGATCGCCCAAGCCGTTGCCAACGCCAGGATCAAGCTCGACCAGGTCGACGTGGTCGAGGCCCACGGCACCGGCACCACATTGGGCGATCCGATCGAGGCCGACGCACTGATCGCGACGTACGGAGCACACCGGACGTCCGATCAGCCCTTGTGGCTGGGATCGATCAAATCCAACCTGGGTCACACCCAAGCCGCCGCGGGAGCCGCGGGGTTGATCAAGATGATCACCGCGTTGCAGCACGAGATGCTGCCGCCCACCCTGCACGTCGACCGTCCCAGCCCGCATGTTGATTGGTCGGCCGGCACGGTGCGGCTGCTTACCGAACCCACCAGCTGGCCGGTCACCGACCACCCCAAAACCGCGGCCGTGTCCTCGTTCGGTATCAGCGGCACCAACGCCCACGTGATCATCCAACAAGCCCCCGCTCCACCTGTCCCCGAGGTCACTCCGACCGCTGAGCCGGCGCTGCGGATATGGCCGATCTCCGCCCGCAGCCCCGCAGCCCTTGCCGCACAGGCCGATCGCCTCCACCAACACCTGACCGCACACCCCCACCTCAATCTGACCGAGGTGGCCTACAGCCTGGCCACGACCCGCACCCACCATCCCCACCGGGCGGCCATCACCGCACCGGCGGCCAGCGATGACCCACGTCAGGATCTGCTCGCGGCCTTGGACGCGCTGCGCACCGGGCTCCCCCACCCCTGCCTCACCAGCCATCACCTGGCCCACCAGGCCGGAAAGATCGTGTTCGTCCTGCCCGGCCAAGGCGCCCAATACCCAACTATGGGAGCAGATCTTTACGCTCATCACCACGTGTTCGCCGAGACCCTCGACGAGGTCTGCGCGGCCCTGGATCTCCATCTCGATGTGCCGCTTCGCGAGGTTCTCTTCGCCGCCCATGACAGCGCATCGGCCGAGCTGCTTCACCAAACTGCCTACGCTCAACCCGCCTTGTTTGCGTTCGGGGTGGCCATGCACGCCGCATTGGTGTCCGCCGGTATCACCCCGGACTGTCTGCTGGGTCACTCCATCGGCGAACTGACCGCCGCCTACATCGCTGGAGTCTTCTCCCTGTCCGATGCCGCGGTGTTGGTCAGCGCTCGAGGTCGACTGATGCAAGCCTGCGCCCCAGGGGCGATGCTGGCCATCCAAGCCAGCGAACACGATCTCCTGGCGTTGCTGGAGCAATACCCCGGCTCCGCACTAGCCGCGATCAACAGCCCCACCTCAGTAGTCGTCGCCGGGCCCTTCGACCAAATTGACCATCTGCGCGACTACTGCAGCTCCCAGAAGTACAAAGTCACCCCGTTGAAGGTCAGCCACGCGTTCCATTCGCCGGCTATGGACCCCGCCTTGCCCGAGTTCGAGGCCATCGCCGCTGGCATGAAGTTAAGCCCCCCAACCGTGCCGATCCTGTCCAACCTCACCGGGCAACTGGTAACCCCCGACCAACTGACCTCGCCGCATTACTGGACCCAACACCTGCGAAACACCGTGCGCTTCGCCGACTGTGTCGCCGAACTGCTCACCCAGGGTCCACATACCTTCCTCGAGTTGTCCCCGCACCCGGTGCTGGCCCCGGCGATCACTGACACTTTGGCCCAA
>NZ_LQPW01000160.1 GCF_002116635.1 Mycobacterium szulgai
ACCACCCGACACACAGACCCCGACAACTACTTCGGCCTACCCCCACCCAACCCCGACGACGAACCACCACCCTTCTAGACGGCGACCCGGAAAGATCAGGGCCGCTTCAGAACCAACGCCTCGATCTCCCGCGTTCGTCGCGGCAACACTGCGCATCGCTCGATGAAACGCATTCGGATCGTCAAAAGACTGCCGGACGGGCTCGGACATCGCCGGTGAATTTGGCGCTGAGCTGGCCGTCCCCTAGACTCTAGGGGTTGCCTTGGGCAGACCTCGGCTGGTGCGTGCAATCGCTACCGGCCCCGCGTGCCCTTCGGTGACAAAGACCGCGCACGTCAGAGGGCTCGTTTTTGCCGTGCACACGTGAACCAGGTCAGGAGATCGAGTGATTCAGCAGGAATCGCGGCTCAAGGTCGCCGACAACACCGGCGCCAAGGAGATCTTGTGCATTCGGGTCCTCGGCGGTTCGTCGCGACGCTACGCCGGCATCGGTGACGTCATCGTCGCCACCGTCAAGGACGCTATCCCCGGCGGCAACGTCAAGCGCGGCGACGTCGTCAAGGCCGTCGTGGTGCGCACCGTCAAGGAGCGTCGCCGCCCCGACGGCAGCTACATCAAGTTCGACGAGAACGCCGCGGTGATCATCAAGCCCGACAACGACCCGCGCGGCACCCGCATCTTCGGGCCGGTCGGCCGCGAACTGCGCGAGAAGCGATTCATGAAGATCATTTCGCTGGCCCCGGAGGTGTTGTAAATGAAGGTCCACAAGGGCGACACCGTGCTGGTGATTGCCGGTAAGGACAAAGGCGCCAAAGGCAAAGTCTTGCAGGCCTACCCGACCCGCAACCGTGTGCTGGTCGAGGGCGTCAACCGGATCAAGAAGCACACCGCGATCTCGACCAACCAGCGTGGCGCGCGGTCGGGCGGCATCGTCACCCAGGAAGCGCCGATCCACGTTTCCAACGTGATGGTGGTCGACTCCGACGGCAAGCCCACCCGCATCGGCTACCGGGTGGACGAGGAGACCGGCAAACGGGTCCGTATCTCGAAGCGCAACGGCAAGGACATTTGAGCATGACTACCGCAGAGAAGACTCAGCCGCGCCTGAAACAGCGCTACCGCAACGAGATTCGCGACGCGCTGCACAAGCAGTTCGGCTACGGCAACGTCATGCAGATCCCGACGGTGACCAAGGTCGTCGTCAACATGGGCGTCGGCGAAGCGGCCCGTGACGCCAAGCTGATCAACGGTGCGGTCAACGACCTGTCGCTGATCACTGGGCAGCGGCCGGAGATCCGCCGGGCCCGCAAGTCGATCGCACAGTTCAAATTGCGCGAAGGCATGCCGATCGGCGCCCGGGTCACCCTGCGCGGTGACCGGATGTGGGAGTTCCTCGACCGGCTCACCTCTATCGCACTCCCGCGTATCCGTGACTTCCGCGGGTTGTCGCCCAAGCAGTTCGATGGTGTCGGCAACTACACCTTCGGCCTGGCCGAGCAGTCGGTGTTCCACGAGATCGACGTGGACAAGATTGACCGGGTCCGCGGCATGGACATCAACGTCGTCACCTCGGCGACGAACGACGACGAAGGACGAGCGCTGTTGCGGGCCCTCGGCTTCCCCTTCAAGGAGAACTGAGCAGATGGCAAAGAAGGCACTGGTCAACAAGGCCGCACGCAAGCCCAAGTTCGCGGTGCGCGGCTACACGCGCTGCAGCAAGTGCGGGCGCCCGCGCGCGGTATTCCGCAAGTTCGGGCTATGCAGGATCTGCCTGCGCGAGATGGCGCATGCGGGCGAGCTGCCCGGCGTGCAGAAGAGCAGCTGGTGACGGGGGACTAACGACATGACGATGACGGACCCGATCGCAGACTTCCTGACCCGTCTGCGCAACGCCAACTCGGCGTACCACGACGAAGTGAGCTTGCCGCACTCGAAGATCAAGGCCAACATCGCCGAGATCCTCAAGAAAGAGGGCTACATCACCGACTATCACACCGAGGACGCTCGGGTGGGCAAGTCGCTGGTCGTCCAGCTCAAGTACGGGCCCAGCCGCGAACGCAGCATCGCCGGTCTGCGACGGGTGTCCAAGCCCGGTCTGCGGGTCTACGCGAAGTCCACCAACCTGCCGCGCGTGCTCGGTGGCCTTGGCGTGGCGATCATTTCGACGTCTTCGGGCCTGCTCACCGACCGTCAGGCAGCCAGACAGGGCGTGGGCGGCGAAGTCCTCGCATACGTCTGGTAGTCGGAGAGAGACACGGAGACAGATAATGTCGCGCATTGGTAAGCAGCCGGTTCCGGTTCCCGCCGGAGTCGACGTAACGATCGAGGGCCAGAACGTCTCGGTCAAGGGGCCCAAGGGCACCCTGAATCTGACCGTCGCCGAGCCAATCACGGTGGCGCGCAACGACGATGGCGCGATCATCGTCACCCGGCCCGACGACGAGCGGCACAACCGCTCGCTGCACGGCCTGTCCCGCACGCTGGTGTCCAACCTGGTCACCGGTGTGACGCAGGGCTACACCACCAAGATGGAGATCTACGGCGTCGGTTACCGCGTCCAGCTCAAGGGTTCCAACCTGGAGTTCGCACTGGGCTACAGCCACCCCGTGGTCATCGAGGCCCCCGAGGGCATCACGTTCGCGGTCGAGACGCCGACGAAGTTCAGCGTCTCCGGCATCGACAAGCAGAAGGTCGGCCAGATCTCGGCGAATATCCGCCGGTTGCGTCGCCCCGACCCGTACAAGGGCAAGGGCGTTCGCTACGAAGGCGAGCAGATCCGCCGCAAGGTCGGAAAGACAGGTAAGTAGTCATGGCGCAAACAGTCTCCGCGACCCGACGGGTCTCTCGGCTGCGCAGGCACGCGCGGCTGCGTAAGAAGGTCGCCGGCACCGCGGAACGTCCACGCTTGGTAGTCAACCGTTCTTCGCGGCACATTCACGTGCAACTGGTGAACGACCTCAACGGCACCACCGTGGCCGCTGCCTCATCGATCGAGTCCGATGTGCGCGGTCTGGACGGGGACAAGAAGGCCCGCAGCGTGCGGGTCGGACAGTTGATCGCCGAGCGGGCCAAGGCAGCCGGCATCGACACCGTGGTGTTCGACCGCGGTGGCTACACCTACGGCGGACGGATCGCCGCGCTGGCCGATGCCGCGCGCGAGAACGGATTGAGTTTCTGATGAACGGGAGGACCGCATAATGGCGGAGCAGTCGGCTGGCGGGCAGGGCGCCCAAGACAGCCGCGACGGCCGTGACTCGCGTGACGGCCGCGGCCGACGCGACGGCGGTGGCCGCGGCGGTCGTGATCGGGATCGCGACGGCGAAAAGAGCAACTACCTAGAGCGGGTCGTCGCCATCAACCGCGTGTCCAAGGTGGTCAAGGGTGGTCGGCGATTCAGCTTCACCGCTTTGGTCATCGTCGGTGACGGCAACGGCATGGTCGGCGTCGGCTACGGCAAGGCCAAAGAGGTTCCGGCCGCGATCGCCAAGGGCGTCGAGGAGGCCCGCAAGGGCTTCTTCCGGGTGCCTTTGATCGGCGGCACCATCACCCACCCCGTGCAGGGTGAGGCGGCTGCGGGCGTGGTGCTGTTGCGCCCGGCCAGCCCGGGTACCGGTGTGATCGCCGGTGGTGCGGCGCGCGCGGTGCTGGAATGTGCTGGGGTGCACGACATCCTGGCCAAGTCGCTCGGTAGCGACAACGCGATCAACGTGGTGCACGCCACCGTCACCGCCCTCAAGCTGCTGCAGCGGCCCGAGGAGGTGGCCGCTCGGCGTGGTCTCCCGATCGAGGACGTCGCTCCGGCTGGGATGCTCAGAGCGCGGCGCGAAAGTGACGCGCTGGCCAGCGCGGCCGCACGCGAGGCGCAAACTCCGGGAGCACAACCATGAGCGACGCAAAGCTGAAGATCACTCAGGTGCGCAGCACCATCGGGGCGCGCTGGAAGCAGCGCGAGAGCCTGCGCACGCTGGGCCTGCGCCGGATTCGCCACTCGGTGATCCGCGAGGACAACCCCCAAACGCGTGGGCTGATCGCAGTGGTGAGCCACCTGGTTGAGGTGGAGGAGGCTAAGTGACCATCAAGCTGCACGACCTGCGGCCTGCGCCGGGGTCGAAAACCCCACGCACGCGAGTGGGTCGCGGTGAGGGCTCCAAGGGCAAGACGGCCGGCCGCGGCACCAAGGGCACCAAAGCCCGCAAGAACGTGCCGGCGACCTTCGAGGGCGGGCAGATGCCCATCCACATGCGCCTGCCCAAGCTCAAGGGCTTCCGTAACCGTTTCCGCACCGAATACGAGGTCGTCAACGTCGGCGACATCAACCGGCTGTTCCCGCAGGGCGGTTCGGTCGGCGTGGACGAATTGGTGGCCAAGGGCGCCGTTCGCAAGAACGCTCTGGTCAAGGTCCTCGGCGACGGCAAACTGACCGTGAAGGTGGACCTGACCGCGCACAAGTTCAGCGGCAGCGCACGCGAGAAGATCACCGCCGCCGGCGGCTCGGCCACCGAGCTCTGAGCCGAGATTGGGTTAGCCGAGCCGCGGAATCACTTCTGCGGCAAGGCGTTCCATCTGCTCGCGGTTCTGTGCGACGTCAGGGCCAGCGGGGTTGAGCAACAACATTTCGGCCCCGGCGTCGATCACTTCGTTTAGCCCGCGGACCACGTCGTCGGGTGTTCCGGACACCGGCACCGCATCGATACCGGCCATCTTGCCGTAGATGCGGCGCAGTCCGGCCAGCACCCGTTCGCGAGCCCGGTCGGCATCGTCGTCGATCATCAAATACACCCGTTTGCCGATGGTGAATTGCGTGGGGTCCTTGTGCTGTTCGGCGAGTTCGGCGCGCACGACCGCGACGCTCTCGGCGAAGGCGCTCGTGGTCGACGAGCCGGCGCCGAGGAACGCGTCGCCGTGGCGAACCGCCCGGGCCAGTGCCTTGGGCGCCGAGCCGCCGAACCAGATCGGCGGATGCGGTCGCTGCACCGGCTTGGGCTGAATCGGCAGATCGTCGACATGGCGGAAGCGGCCGTGGAACGTAACCCTGGGTTCGTCGGACCAGGCTGCCTTCATCAATTGCAAGCCTTCGGTGAAATAGCTTATATGCGTGGCCTTTTCCACGCCGAACGCCTCGAATCTGCGGAACCCGCCGCCGGGTGCGACGCCGATGTCGAGCCTGCCGTGGCTGAGCCGGTCGACGGCCGTGGCCGCCGATGCCAGCTGCAACGGATCGTGTAACGAGGTCACCAGGACGGCTACGCCCAGACGCAGCCGTTGCGTGCACGCCGCCGCATAGGCCAGCAACTCCAAAGGCGCCAACAGCGGCGCGTCGCCGATGATCTGCTCGAGCACCCAGCCGCCCTCGAATCCGAGCTCGTCGGCTCGCGCCAGATAGGAGCGCAGTCCGGCACCGTCAAAGCCGTCGGCATCGAGTTGGGGGATGGCGATCGAAAACCTCACTTCACCACCGTACGGGGCTGGTTTGCCAGGCCGGTCGGTACGCTGCAGAGATGTTCGCCTTTCTGCCTTCCCTGCCCGGTGTCGACGAGATGCGGGCCCTGGTCAACAGGGTGGATACCGCCCGCCACCACGGCGTACCCAACGGCTGCGTGCTCGAATTGAGCCTGCGCAGCACGCCGCCGGAGACGACGGGTTTCGATCCACTGGCGATCGTCACCGGGGCCGGCCGGCCGATGGCGCTGCGCGACGCCGTCACCGCGATCCACCGTGCCGCCGAGGATCCTCGGGTCGCCGGGCTCATCGCCCGCGTCCAGCTCGCCCCGTCGCCGCCGGGCGTCGTACAGGAGTTGCGCGCGGCGATCGCGGCTTTCAGCGCAGTCAAGCCGTCGCTGGCCTGGGCCGAAACCTACCCGGGCACCCTGGCCTACTATCTGGCCTCGGCGTTCGGTGAGGTCTGGATGCAGCCGTCGGGCACCCTCGGATTGATCGGCTTCGCAAGCAACGCCATGTTCCTGCGCGATGCGCTGGAAAAGGCGGGTATCGAAGCCCAGTTCGTGGCGCGCGGCGAATACAAGTCCGCGGCAAACCTTTTCACCGAGGACGGGTTTACCGAGGCCCACCGCGAGGCCGTCACTCGGATGCTGGAAAGCCTGCAGGACCAGGTGTGGCAGGCGGTCGCCGAATCCCGCAATATCGATCGGGCCGCGCTGGACGAATTGGCCGACCGGGCCCCGCTGTTGCGCGACGACGCGGTGTCCTCCGGCCTGGTCGACCGGATCGGATTCCGTGACGAAGCCTATGCGCGCATCGCGGAATTGGTTGGTGCGCAAGATGATTCAGATGAATCGGACGACACCGACGAGAAGCCGCCGCGGATGTACCTGGCGCGCTACGCTAATTCGGCCCGGTCCCGGCTGGCCCCGCCGGCGCCGTCGATTCCGGGCCGGCGGTCCAAGCCAACCATCGCCGTCGTCACTCTCGAGGGCACCATCGTGAGCGGACGCGGTGGACCGCAGTTTCTGCCGTTCGGTCCCTCCAACGCCGGCGGGGACACCGTCGCGGCAGCGTTGCGGGAGGTGGCCGCCAACGATTCGGTGTCGGCGATCGTGCTGCGGGTCGACAGTCCCGGCGGCTCGGTCACCGCATCGGAAACCATTTGGCGCGAGGTGAAGCGGGCACGCGAGCGCGGCAAGCCGGTAGTGGCGTCAATGGGCGCGGTCGCCGCGTCCGGCGGCTACTACGTCTCGATGGGCGCCGACGCGATCGTGGCCAATCCCGCTACGATCACCGGTTCGATCGGCGTGCTCACCGGAAAGCTGGTCGTGCGCGACCTCAAGGACCGGCTCGGTGTGCGCTCGGATACGGTGCGTACCAACGCCAATGCCGATGCCTGGTCGATCGACGCACCCTTTACTCCCGAGCAGCAGGCACACCGTGAGGCCGAGGCCGACCTGTACTACACCGACTTCGTGGAGCGCGTCGCGCAGGGCCGCAACCTCAGCATCGAAGCGGTGGATGTCGTTGCGCGAGGCCGGGTTTGGACCGGCGCGGACGCCCTGGAACGTGGTTTGGTCGACGAATTGGGTGGCCTGGAAACCGCGGTGCGCCGGGCAAAGGTGCTCGCCGGATTCGACGAAGACACCGACGTCCGCCTGGTCAACTATCCGGGCTCGTCGCTGCTGGACGTGATCCGCCCGCGCACGTCGTCGCAACCCGCGGCGGCGTGGATACCGGAAGCGTTGGGCGCGCTACTCAGTCGTGGGGCAAGCGCCTTGTGGCTGGGGGAGTCGCGCTTCTAGCGCTAACCGGGCAGCTCACCGCTGATGAAGATGATTTCACCCAGCGGGTCGTCTTCTTCGAGCGGACGCACGGTTATGCCGTTGCGCCGGTACAGTTCGCTTCGGGTCACACCGTCGGCGTCCCAGCCCTTGGCGCGCAGGTAGTCGATGACGTGGTTGCGTTCGCCGGCATAGACCAGCGACCCCATATCGATATCGACTCCGTGCTCGCGGAACCGCCCGGACATTTCCCGGGCCCGGTCCACGTCGAAATCCACTATGCCAGGTACGAACTCGGTGCCAACCGTGCTGCCCGGTGCGCTCAGCGCAGTGATGTCGTCGAACAGCCGGTCCTGGGCATCCGGCGGCAAGTAGATCAGCAGGCCTTCGGCCAGCCACGCCGTCGGCGCCGCGGGGTCCAGGCCGGCCGTTTGCAGTGCCGCCGGCCAGTCGCCGCGCAGGTCGATGGGGATGGCGCGGCGGGTCGCGGTGGGCTCGGCGCCGATGTCGGCCAGCGCCGCCGTCTTGAATTCGATCACCCGTGGCTGGTCGAGTTCATACACCACCGTCCCGGCCGGCCAGGGCAGTCGGTAGGCGCGCGCGTCCAGCCCGGACGCCAGGATCACCGCCTGCCGGATGCCGCTGGCCGTCGCTTCGACGAAGTAGTCGTCATAAAACTTGGTGCGCACCGCCATTCCGTCGATCATCGCCTGCACGCGCACCTTTGAATCGTCTTCGACCGCATCGAAATCGAGCTCGCCGTCGATCATTTTGCTGAAGAAGTCGATGCCGACGGCACGCACCAGCGGTTCGGCGAACGGATCGTTGATCAGACCGCGCGGATCCCGCGTGGCCATCGCACGGCCCGTGGCGACCATGGTCGCGGTGGCGCCGACGCTGGACGCGAGATCCCAGTGATCGTCGTGGCTGCGTGGCATGTCAGTCCTATCTCGGGCTTAGCTCCGGGTCTTGTACAGCGTGCCGCTGATGTAGAGCATTTCACCCGTTGACATATCCTCGTCGTCGAGGGGGGGAAGGTTGTTGGCCGCACGCAGCTCGTGCAGGGGCAGGCTCGTGGTCAACCAGCCATGGTCGGACAGGTAGGCCGCGGCCTCATTGCGCTCCCCGAAGTAGAGCAGTCCAGTCATGTCGACGTCGAAGCCGTGTGCGCGCCACCGGTCGGACATGTTCTGCATGCGTTGTCTAATCCGGTTCTCGTCGCCGGCGGCGGCCATGCTTTCGGTAGCCACGCGGCTGCCGGGCGCGCTGAGCTCGGTGACGGTATCCAGGAGGCGATCCTGGGCTTCGGGCGGCAGATATCCGAGTAGGCCTTCGGCGATCCAGGCGGTGGGCTGGGCCGGATCGAAGCCCGCCGCGCGCAATGCGGCCGGCCAGTCTTCGCGTAGGTCGACGGCCACCGCGCGCCGGTCCGCGGTGGGAGCCGCGCCGAGCTCGCTCAGAGTCCGGGACTTGAACTCGATCACTTGAGGCTGGTCGATTTCGTAGACCACAGTCGCAGTGGGCCATTCCAGCCGGTAGGCGCGCGCATCCAGGCCCGACGCCAGGATCACCGCCTGCTTGATACCCGCCCGCGTCGCGTCCAGAAAGAACTCGTCGAAGAACCTGGTGCGGACCGAGATATTTTCTGCCACTTCGGCGATCGACCTGATCGGACGATTTGGGTCGTCATCGAGGTCGGTCAGGTTGAGGTCCCCGGTCGCCAGCCGGGTGAGCAGCTCCACGCCGACGCCGCGCACCAGGGGCTCGGCGAACGGATCGTTGATGAGGGGCTCGTCCGCGCGGGTGGCCATCGCGCGCGCCGCGGCGACCATGGTCGCGGTCACCCCGACGCTGGACGCCAGGTCCCAGGTGTCGCCTTCATGTCTGGCCGAGCCCGTTGCCGTCATGTGTTGCCCCGTTCAAAGAGAATGCCCGAAATTGGATATTTAGCAAATATAACAAATATCGCGTGGGGCTTCCCAACCGGGCAGCTTCGCGGCAACCTTGAGCGATGTCGTTCGAAACGGCAGGCAAGCGGATCCTCATCACCGGCGCCTCCTCGGGGATCGGGGCGGTGCTGGCCCGGCGGCTGGCCGCCGAAGGTGCGGTGGTGGGGCTGATTGCGCGGCGCCGTGATCGGTTGGCCGAGGTCCTGGCCGATTGCCGCGCGGCGTCGCCGAACTCGGCGATGTGGGTCGCCGATCTGGACGACTCGGCCGCCGTCGGTCTGCTGGCGCTGCAGGCCTGGCACGGTCTGGGGGGCATCGACGTGTTGGTGAACAACGCCGCTACGCCGAAGCGCCGGCGCGTCACCGCGCTCAAGCCCGACGAGGTGGAGACCGTCATGCGGGTCAACTTCTTCGCTCCGATGCGGCTAACCCTGGCGCTACTGCCGCGGATGGTGGCGCGCGGTACGGGGCTGATCGTCAACGTCTCGAGTCTGGCCGGCCGGTTCGCCATCATCCACGAATCCGCTTACTGTGCGAGCAAATTCGCTCTGAGCGGGTGGAGCGAGGCGCTGGCGGTCGACTTGGCCGGTACCGGAGTTGTGGTGAAACTGATCCAGCCGGGGCCGGTGGACACCGAGATCTGGGATCGGCCGGATAATGACGAGCCCGTCTACCAGGGACCCAAGATCGCGCCCGAGGAGGTGGCCGAGGGCATCGTCGCGGCCATGGGCAGTGACCGATTCGAGCATTACCTGCCCGACCTCAAACCGGTCGTCGACGCCAAGAATGCCGACGTCGACGCGTTCATCGCCGGTGCAGCCGGGATGGCACCGCAATGAAAGCTCTGGTGTATGGCGTGGCGCCGGAGCCGTTCGAGGTTGCCCAGACCGCCAACCAATTGGCCGCGAACTTGGCCCATACGCCGACCGCGCTGCGACAATTGCCCGAACCTGTACTGCTGCACCAGGATTGGGTCATCACCCGGCCGCGACTGACCGGAATCTGCGGATCGGACTCCAAGCAGATACTGATGGACTTCGGTGCCGACGATGCCGACAACGCTATGGCGGCGTTCTGCTCCTTCCCGCAAGTCATGGGTCACGAGGTGGTCGCCGACGTGGTCGAGCTGGGCCCGCAGGCCCGGGGTCTAGCGGTCGGGCAGCGAGTCGTGCTCAATCCGTGGCTGTCCTGCGCCCCGCGCGGCATCGAGCCGCCGTGCCCTGCCTGCCAGAGCGGCGACTACAGCCTGTGCTGGAGCTTCACCGACGGCGACATCAAGCCCGGCATCCACACCGGCGTCTCAGCAGACGTGACCGGTGGATACGCCGAGTTGATGCCCGCTCACGACAGCATGCTGTTCACCGTTGGGGACTCGGTTCCCGACGAAGCCGCGGTGTTCGCCGACCCGTTTTCGGTATCGCTGCATGCGATCACGCGCCACCCGCCGCCGCGCTCCGGCCGGGTGCTGGTGTACGGGGCCGGCGCGCTCGGACTATGTGCGGTGGCGATCCTGCGGGCGCTCTATCCGGACGTGGCGGTGGCCGTCGTCGCCCGGTTCGACGCGCAAGCCGCGCTGGCCCGCTCGTTCGGGGCGGCCAAAGTCCTTGCGCACGAGCCGCGTCTGGCCATCATCGAGGAGTTGGTGGCCTGGGGCGGGGGACGGTTGCGGCGGCCGTTACTCGGGCTGCCGATGGCTTACCCCGGAGCCGTCGATGTCGTCTACGACACCGTGGGCAAGCCGGAGACGTTCGAAGTAGGCGTACGCGTGCTCGCCGCGCGCGGGACGCTGGTCAAGGCCGGTGTGCACGCGCCCGGCCGCTGGGAGTGGAGTCCGCTGTACTTCAAGGAGATCAGCTGGGTCGGTTCCAACGCCTTCGGGATCGAGGAGGTCGACGGACAGCGACAGCATGCCGTCGCCCACTACCTCGATCTGGTCGAGACGGGCCGGATTGATCTGCGCCCCATGCTTACTCACACCTTCGCACTGGACCAGTGGCGCGACGCCTTCTATGCGATCGCCACCCAGGGCGAGAGCGGGGCGGTAAAGGTGGCTATCGATCAGCGGGTGCCCCGGTAGAGGACAAGCCGGCCAAGCACCCGGTGCGGGTAGGCGCTGACTTCGGTGCAGTCGAACCCCGCGGCGCCCAACAGCTGGGGAATCCCGTCGGCGTGAATATCGACCAGGTGCAGGCTGCCGCCGGGACGCAACACCCGGAAAATCTCGGCTACCGCGGCGGGTTTCGCCTCCTGGTAGATGTGGTGCAGCATCATCGACGACAGCACCCGATCGAACTCGCCGTCGGCGTAGGGGAGTCGCTGGGCGTAGGCCCGCTCGAATCGGATGCCGGACAGTCGCCTTGCCTTCCGCTGCGCCCGGCGCAGGACCCGGGGATCGGGATCGCAACCTATGACCTCGGCCGAGGGCTGGTCACGTTTGAGCAAGATGGTGAGATTTCCGGTTCCGCAGCCGATTTCCAGGACTCGATCCCCGTCAGTGACTTCGGCCTGTGCGATCAGTTTTTTGTAGACCCGGTTGAGGCCCAGCAGGCGGGCCAGTGGGTCGTAGCAGGGCAGGAGCGCGTCGTGGCGGGTGGCCGGAAGGTAGTCATGTGGATGATGTTTGGTCACAGAGTCCATAGTGAGCCCCGGTACGCAAGCACAATTGGGTGATCCTTGCCGAAACTAGGACTATCTTTGGCAGCGTGACGCATGCTGCTCGGTTGATCCGCCACCACGACGGCGTGCCGGTTTACCAGTATCGAACCGATCCGCAGACGCCCCCGGTGACGGTGATCCGAAGCGGCGACCCGGTTAAGGACCCGGTGGAGCTGCATCGGCACATTCATGATTTCCCGGCGCTCTGGTACGACACCGTTGCCGGTGTGGCGTATGTTGCTGCCGCGGGCCAGGTACTCGATCCCGGCCGGATCGACCCGGTGGGCGGCGGGGTAGCGGTGCTTTTCGATCCGGCCGCGCTCGGTGAAGACGCGCGATCGCCGTGGCCGGCCTGGCGGTCGCATCCGTTGCTCTTCCCATTTTTGCATGGCAGCGCGGGCGGATTGCTGCGCCTGGAAGTGCCGTCGTCGCGGCAAACCTTATGGCACAACACAATTCGATCCATCGAATCCGAGCTGACCGCGGCGCAGGACGGCTATCGGCAGGCGGTGCTGGCGCACCTGACCCTGCTACTGATCGATCTGGCGCGGCTGGCCCGCGACGTGGTGGCCGATCTGCGCAGTAGCGGGGAGCCGCTGCTGGCCGAGGTGTTCGCGGTGGTCGACCGGCGGCATGGCGAGCCGTTGTCGCTGAGCGACGTGGCGCGAGAAGTCGGCATGACGCCGGGACATTTGACCACCATCGTGCGGCGGCGCACCGGCCGAACCGTCCAGCAGTGGATCATCGAGCGCCGCATGGCCGAAGCGCGCGACCTGCTGGCCCAAACAGATCTTCCGGTCGCCGAGGTCGCCAGACGCGTCGGAATGCTGGACCCCGCGTACTTCAGCCGACTGTTCGGCCGGATGCACGGCACCTCCCCTCGGCAGTGGCGTGCTCGCCCGCTTCAGAGCGGCTCGAGATCCAGCCAGCGGTCGACGTCGAACCGGTCGGCAACGGCGCGCAGGGTTGCGCCGCCGCGGCCGGGGTAGTGCGCGGGTATCACTGCGGCGTTTGCCATTACGGCCTCGGTGAGTATCCGGCGCCGGGTGATGGCGGCCGCGTCGGCATCCACGTCGAAAGCGCAGGGGTGTCCGGGTAACCGCAGCTGCAGCGGGCTGTGGGTGAGATCGCCGACGAAGACCGCCGGTCGGCCCGCATCGAGCCAGAGCACAGAGGAGCCCGGTGTGTGCCCGGCGGCGGGCCGCAGTCGCAGCGACGGGCTGATCTGGTAGTCGTCCGACCACTGGATGAGCTGTCCGGCGTCCTCGACGGGTGCAACGCTGTCGGCGAATACCAAGTGGTCGTCGCCGGTCGCGGGCCCGTCCGGCGCAAAATGGCGAAAGTCGGCGGCAGCCAACAGGTATCGCGCGTTGGGGAACGTCGGCACCCAGCTGCCGTCGACCGCCATGGTGTTCCACCCGACATGATCGGAGTGGACGTGGGTGTTGACCACCACGTCCACGGCGTTGCGGTCGACGCCCGCCGCCTGCAACGCGGTAAGGAAACCGGTGTTGAGGTGATCCAGCGGCGGCATCTGCGGACGGTGGCGGTCGTTGCCGACACCGGTGTCGACGACGACGGTGAGACCGTCGACCTCGATGACCCAGCTTTGGACCGCAATGTGCCACTGATCGGTCTCCGGGCTGAAGAAGTCGGGCACCAGCAGGTCGGCATTGTCCCGCCATCCCGATTGCGGAGTCTTCGGGAAAAAGCTTGTTCCCAAGTCGAATCGAAGTTCAACAACCCGCGTCACACTGGCGCGGCCCAGCGCAAGCCGTGTCATCACAGTCCGCGCAAATAGGTATACACGCCGGCGAAGTTGCGGTTCACATCCTCGGGGACTGGCACCGGGCCGCCGAGAGAACGCGCTCCCCAAACGATTTGGGCGGTCCGCTCGACCAGGGCGGTGATGTGCAGCACCTTGTCGGGCCGCGGTCCGACGGCCACTAGACCATGGTTGGCGATCAGGGCGGCACCGCGGCCTTCTAAGGCTTTGACCGCGTTGGTGCCCACCTCGGGTGTGCCGGAGGCGGCGTACTCGGCGCAACGCACGTCCCCGCCGCAGTAAACCGCGAACTCGTCGATGCAGGCCGGAATGGGCTGGTGCGCGACGGCGAACATGGTGGCCCATACCGGGTGGCTGTGGATGACGCTGCCGATGTCGTCGAACGCGTGGTAGCAGGCCAGGTGCAGCTGCATTTCCGTCGACGGCTGGCGGCCCTCTTTGGCCTGCAGCACAGCACCTTCGGGGTCGACCAGCACCAAATCTTCGAGCAGCATGTCGGCATAGTCGACCGATGACGGCGTGATGACGAGGTTGCCGTCGGAGCGCCGGGCGGAGATGTTGCCCGCTGTTCCCTCGACCAATCCGCGGCGCAGCATGGCCTTGGCCGCCGCCAGGACCGCGGCTTGGGCGTTGTCGACAGATTTCATGGGCCCAGCACCTCCGGGTTGACGATATGGGTGGGCGTGTTGCCGGATAGCAGCGCGTCCAGGTCGTCGGCCACCATCTGCGCCTGCCGCGCCTCAGTGTTCCATGTGGCCCCGCCGATGTGTGGGGTTAGCACGACGTTGGGCAGGCCGGTGAGCGGATGGTCGGTCGGCAACCATTCGCCGGCGAAGTGGTCCAGGCCGGCGGCGGCCACCTTGCCGGTGCGCAGCGCGTCGACCAAAGCATCCGTGTCGTGCAGTTGGGCGCGGGCGGTGTTGAGGAACACGGCGCCGTCGCGCATGGCAGCGAATTGGGCGGCACCGATCATCCCCGCAGTGCCATCGGTGACGGGTGCGTGCAGCGACACCACGTCAGCCTCGGCCAGCAGTTCGTCCAGGCTGTGCCGGGCGTCGTCGTTGTACGGGTCGTGGGCGATGACCCGCATGCCCAGCCCGGCCAGCCGCCATTGCGTGGCACGTCCGACGGCACCAAGTCCCACCAGCCCTGCCGTCAGGCCGGCGATCTCCCAGCCGCGGAACCGCTGATAGGGGATGGAACCATCGCGAAACATGTTGCCGGAGCGGACATCGGCGTCCGCGGTCAACAGGTGGCGGGTGGTGGCCAGCAGCAGGGCCACCGTCATTTCGGCCACGGCGTCGGCGTTGCGGGCCGGGGTGTTGAGCACCGGAATGCCGGCCGCGGTGGCTCCCGCGACATCGACGTTGTTGGGGTCCCCACGTGTCGAGGCGATCGCTCGCAGGCCCAGATCGAGCACTGGTCCTTTCACCGAATCGCTCTCCACCACAACGACATCGGCGGATTCGGCGGTTATCCGTTCGGCCAGCTGCTCGGCGCTGTAGATTCGCAGCGGAGTCTGATCGATCCAGGGGTCGTAGACCACATCGGCTAGCTGCTGAAGTTTGGTGAACCCCGGTCCACGCAATGGGGCGGTCACCAGGGCACGCGGTCGGGACGTCACGAAACCCAATGCTGGCGTACCGTGGCGCCCGTGTCACGTGAGGACGTCACTATCGGGGTCGACGTCGGCACTACCGCGGTCAAGGCGGTCGCCGCCGACGAGGACGGAAACGTGGTGGCGCGGGTCCGGATCCCGCATGAATTGCGGGTGCCCGCCCCCGACCTGTTGGAGCACGACGCCGACGAGGCGTGGCGGCGTGGCCCGTTGGCGGCCCTCGAGCAGCTGGCCCGGCCGGACGCCAAGGCGGTGGCCGTTTCGGCGATGGTGCCGTCGATGACCGCCGTCGACTCCGCCGGCCGGCCCCTCACGCCGGGCCTGCTGTACGGCGACAGCCGGGGGCGGGTGCCCGGCGCGCAAGCTCAGCCGTTGCCGTCAGTGGGCGAGGCCGCGGAGTTTCTGCGCTGGACGGCCGCCGAAGCTCCGGACGCAGCCGGCTACTGGCCTGCCCCGGCGGTGGCAAACTACGCGCTGGCGGGTGAGGCGGTGATCGACTTCGCCACCGCGATAACGAGCCTTCCGCTTTTCGACGGCACCGGCTGGAATCCGGCCGCCTGCGCCGATTGCGGCGTGACCGTCGACCGGATGCCGCGGGTGGAGACGTTCGGCGCGCCCGCCGGCCAGGTGCACGGGACCCAGACCGTCCTGGCGACCGGTGCCATCGACGCCTTGTGCGAGCAGATCGTGGCCGGCGCCGATAACGACGGCGACGTGCTGGTGCTGTGTGGCACCACGTTGATCGTCTGGACGACTATTTCCCAGGCCCGTCAGATGCCTGGTCTTTGGACGATTCCACACACCGCTGCCGGCAAGAGCCAGATCGGCGGCGCTAGCAATGCCGGCGGATTGTTCCTCGGGTGGGTGGATAGCGTGGTGGCACAAGCTGATCCAGCCACTGCCGACCCCCGCCGGATACCGGTGTGGCTGCCCTACATTCGCGGCGAACGCACGCCGCTGCACGACCCCGATCGCCGCGCCGCGCTCAACGGCCTGGACCTCACCCAGGACGCGGCGTGCCTGCGTCGCGCCGCGTATGAGGCGTCCGGCTTTGTGGTGCGCCAACTGATCGAGTTGAGCGGCGCGCCGGTAGCGCGGATCGTCGCCTGTGGCGGCGGTACTCGGGTGCGGCCCTGGATGCAGGCCATCGCCGACGCGACGGGGCGACCGGTGGCGGTGTCGGCGGTGGCTGAAGGCGCTGCGCTGGGCGCGGCTTTCCTCGCCCGGATGGCGGCCGGCCTGGAGACGACGATCGCCGACGCCGCACGATGGGCACGGACCGAGCGCATCGTGGAGCCCCAACCAGGCTGGCTGGATCCGACCAAGGACCGCTATCACCGGTTCCTGGAAATCAGCGGTTCCAGACTGGCGTAACCGGTAGCGCATTAACGCGCGAGGCGCTCTACTCTTATGCCATGACCGACCACGACCAGACCGCCGTCCGCCGCGAGATCGCAGATGCACTGCTCGCCGGAGTCGAACGGCGGCATGAAGTTGCCGACGCCCTCGTCGAAGCCAAGAACAAGGCCGCCGCGGTCGAGGCGATCGTGGCGTTGCTCGGCACCTCTCACGTCGCCGCCGAAGCGGTGATGGGGATGTCGTTCGCCCAACTCACCAAAGACGCGCGGGCCAAGATCCTGGCCGAACTCGACGACCTGAACAAACAGCTGAGTTTCACACTCAAAGAGCGTCCGGCCAGTTCCGGGGAAACCCTGGAGCTTCGGCCCTTTGCGGCCGGCGAGGACCGTGACATCTTCGTCACGCGCACCGAGGACATCAAGGCCGCCGGCGACGGATCCGGCGGGCCGGCGGGCAACGTCGACGACGAGATCCGCGCGGCGTTGCGACGCGTTGACGATGAAGAGGCCGCATGGTTCGTCGCGATCGACTCCGGCGAGAAGGTAGGCATGGTGTTCGGCGAGCTCGTACACGGCGAGGTGAACGTTCGGATCTGGATTCACCCGGAGCACCGCAAGAAGGGTTACGGCACCGCCGCACTACGCAAGTCGCGCTCGGAGATGGCATGGGCATTCCCGGCTGTGCCGATGGTTGTCCGGGCACCGGCAGCCCATCCGGCCTAATAATCAGGCCAAAAATAACTATTGCTATCAGCTACTGTTGCTATAGCATAGGTATGCCGCCAGTGCACGCCGGCCAAGGTTGGCGTTCGATTGGCGAGGTAGGCCGGTGGGTCCTTTTGGCGACGAAAATTGCAGCAGTTTCCTCGATTTGCCCTGCGAGGGAGACGGCTATCCGCCCTGCGCCGCCTGGCGCCTAGCCGCACTCGCGATTCGTAAGGCCGCGAGGTTCTAGCGGCCGCATGGAGCTTTACGAGCCTGCCCTTCCGCTGACACGGGGGCAGTTGGACATATGGCTTTCCCAGGAAACCGGTGGTTCGCAGACGGACTGGCAGGTGGGCTGGTTCGTGCCGATCAGGGGTGTCGTAGATCCTGATGTCGTCGACCGGGCGATCCGCCAGGTGGTGGACGAGGCCGAACCGCTAAGGGTCACTTTCTGCGAGGTGGATGGCCAGATTTTCCAAAGTGCAGTTGATGACCCGGATGTAGAGCTTGTACGTCATGACCTCAGGCACTCGCAGAATCCCGTGCGCGATGCCTACCGGTTGGCTTCCTCCATTCAATGCACACCGCTGTGGCCCGGCCCACTGTATAAATTTGCGTTGTTTCAAACGCGGTCTGATGAATTCCATTTGTTCATCTGCAGCCACCATATAGTTCTCGACGGATTCGGTACCGTGCTTATCACTAAACGGATTGCCGAGGTCTACTCTGCGCTTATTTCGGGTAAGCCTGCGCCCGCGGCCGTTTTTGGCCCACTGCGGGATCTGGTTGACTATGAGTCAGAATACGAGAACTCCGGCGAATACCTCGAAGACCGGGCATATTGGTGCGAGAATCTTCCGGCTGAAAATGACCAGCGTTACCAGTTGCGGCAAGTCGCGAATCGGCCCGATTCTTACCCGGCCTCAACCCCAATTCAGTTGGACCCTGATGTGTTGCATCGAGTCGACGAATTCTGCAAGCTTCTTGGCCTCCGTCGCTCGTCGGTGATCACTGCGGCGTGCGCACTTCTGGTGCGTGAGTGGTGTGCCGGCGGATCAGACGTGGCGCTCGATTTCCCGGTTAGCAGGCGCGTCGGCGAGCAGTCCAAGACATTCCCCGGGATGGTCAGTGGATTTGTGTCGCTGGCATTGAGGGCCTTGCCGTCGTCGACAGTTGCCGATTTTTGTCGGCATGTTGAAAATCGGATACGAGACGCACTGCAGCATCAGCGATTTCCGGTGCACGTCTTGGAGAATAATAGTGGTCCGCGCGGCGCGGACCAGGGAGCGGCTAGGGTCGCCGTTAATTTCATCCCGTCGGTAACCATCTCGCCTTTCGGCAGCGCGCCGGCATCGATTGTCTACACCAGCTTTGGCCGGGTAAACCACTTTGGCCTTTACTTCGTCAAAGATGGTGACCAGCTTTTTCTGGTTACTGCAGGCGTTGGCCTGCCCTTTTCGGGTTTCGATGTCGCCGATTTAGCGCAACGCCTGCAGAGACTGTTGGGGGTGTTGGTTGGTGATCCGCAGCGGCGGTTGTCTGCGGTTGAGGTGGTGGATGGTGCTGAGGGTGCTGGGTTGGATGTGTTGGGTAATCGGGCGGTGTTGGCGGGGCCGGGGTTGGGGTTGGGGTCGATTGTGGAGTTGTTTGCCGGTGTGGTGCGGGGTAATCCGGAGGCGGTTGCGGTGGTGTGTGGGGGGCAGCGGCTGACGTATGGGGAGTTGGATGTTGCTGCGGATCGGTTGGCGGGGGTGTTGGCTGGTGGTGGGGTGGGGCCGGGGTGTGTGGTGGCGTTGTTGGTGGAGCGTTCGGTTGCTGCGGTGGTGGCGATGGTGGGGGTGCTGAAGACCGGGGCGGCGTATGTGCCGATTGATGCCGGGCATTCGGATGCCCGGATTGAGTTTGTGCTCGGCGATGCCCGGCCGGTGGCCGCGGTGACCACGGCGGATCTGGCGGGGCGTTTGGCGGGCTATGAGTTGCCGGTGGTGGTGGTCGATGCTGTTGGGGTACGGGGTGATTCGGGTTCGGAGTTGGTATTTCCCGGTGGGGATGATCTGGCGTACATCCTTTACACGTCGGGTACCACGGGTGTGCCCAAGGGGGTGGGGATTACTCATCGCAATGTGACCCAGCTGTTTGCCTCGCTGCCAGAGGGTCTGTTGCCGGGGGCCGGGCAGGTGTGGAGTCAGTGTCATTCGTTGGCGTTCGATTTTTCGGTGTGGGAGATCTGGGGTGCGTTACTGCATGGGGGGTGTCTGGTGGTGGTGCCCGATGCGGTGGTGCGTTC
>NZ_LQPW01000161.1 GCF_002116635.1 Mycobacterium szulgai
GCCGTAGCCAGCTGCACCGCCGGCAGAGTTCGTGCCCCCAGCAGAGTTTTTGCCGCCGGCCACAGCGGGCAACTCAGCGGTAACGGAGGAAGCGCCGGTGCCGGCGGCAGCGGCGGTGCCGGCGGCGGCGGTGGCAAAGGCGGCAGTAACGGCGGTGCGGGCGGCGGCACCGGCGGCAACGGCGGGATCGGCGGTGCCGGCGGTGGCGGTGGGATGGGCACCAACGGCGGACTGCTGTTCGGCAACGGCGGCTTCGGGGGTGCCGGCGCCAGCGGGGGTAATGGGGGTAATCCCGGCAATGGTGTCAGCCCCGGCACCAACGGCAGCACGGGCAACGGCGGCGACGGGGGGGCCGGCGGCCTCGGCGGAAGCGCCCAGGTCATCGGCAATGGCGGTGGCGGCGGCAATGGCGGGAACGCCGGCACGGGTTCCAGCCCCGGTGTCCCCGGCGCCGGAGCCGCCGGGGGCACCGGCGGCTCGCTGTTCGGCACTCACGGCACGAACGGAGCCGCCGGGACCTGATATCGGCGAACCGATAAGGCGCGCTGCAGATCGCTTACATCGGCGGCCTCTCGACCGGCGTCGCATGGCACCTACGCCGCGAGGGACTTACGCGGTCCAAGCTATGCGGCAGCCCTGGCGAAACCCCTAACGCCCCTCTACCGCGTTGAGGTGCCAATTGTGTTGCGACACGACGACGACGATGTGCGCTATCGCGGCCCCTGCCGCGCTGGACAATCCTGCATCGTTCGGCGATTTTCATCGACCGGCTTGTGCGCCGCCTCGATGATGCTCGGGTGAACTGACGGGCGTCGGCCCGCAATGTGAGAAAATGACCTGCTAGCTGCGGGAAACCCGGACACGGCATGCGGTTCCAGATATGGTCCGATCGTCGACGGGAGGCAGCTATGTCATTTGTCATCGCGAACTCGGAATCATTGGCGGCCGCTGCCACCGATTTAGCCGGGATCCGGTCGGCGCTCAGCGCCGCCAGCGCCGCTGCGGCCGGGCCGACGATGCAGCTGAGTGCGGCGGCCTCCGATGAGGTCTCGCTGGCTATCTCGGCGTTGTTCGGTCAGCACGGCCGGGCATACCAAGCGCTCAGCGCCCAGGCGACGGCGTTTGAGCAGCAGTTCGCGCAGGCCTTGGCAAACGCCGGTAACTCCTATGCGCTGGCGGAGGCCGCCGCCGCGTCGCCGTTGCAGAGTCTGTTCGACGCGATCAACGCACCTACCCAGTTGCTGCTGGGACGCCCAATAATCGGCGACGGCGCCAACGGAACGGCGGCTAGCCCCAATGGCGGGGCCGGAGGCCTGCTGTACGGCAATGGCGGCACCGGGTATTCACAGCCGGCGAACTCGGGGTTGGCCGGTGGCGCGGGCGGGTCGGCGGGGTTGATCGGTAACGGCGGGGCCGGCGGCAGCGGCGGCACGGGCGCGGCCACCGGTTCTGGTGGCAACGGCGGCGCCGGCGGGGCTGGGGGCTGGCTGTTCGGCAACGGCGGGGCCGGCGTTGCCACCCGACC
>NZ_LQPW01000162.1 GCF_002116635.1 Mycobacterium szulgai
CGGGACTCTCGCACAAGCGGCCATGGCCGCCGGAATGGCGATCCAGTTCCTCGCCGCGGTATTTGAGATGTGAGCCGGCCAACCCGCCAGGTCCGGTGATCGGGTGCGCGCACTCGGTTACTGGAGCTGGCGGGACCAAATTGACTGGCCAAGGACGCCGAATCCGGCGACCGATTTGGTCACGTATGTCCGCCGACAAGCACCCAAGAGGGCCGAAACGGAACAAGACGAGAGCCTCACGCGGATTCAGACTTGTTCCGACGTCGTGAGACATCGCAGCTTCGGGCTGACATGCACACAGGCTGACAGGTCAACGCACTCGACCAGGTGCCTCGCTTCATGGCTTTCCTTGATGATGCCGGCGTGGAAGCCGAGATTGTGGGCTGCTGTCTTGCAGGTCCAACACGTAGACTCTGGCCCCGTGACTCCGTTGCCCGATGGCTCCACTGCCCGCTCGGTGATGTCCGCTCCGCTCGCCGAGCTTGACCCCGAGATCGCAGACCTGTTGGACAAGGAACTTGGCCGTCAGCGGGACACCCTGGAGATGATCGCCTCGGAGAACTTCGTACCACGCTCAGTGCTGGAAACCCAGGGCAGCGTGTTGACCAACAAGTACGCCGAGGGACTGCCCGGCCGGCGATACTACGGTGGCTGCGAGCACGTCGACGTCGTGGAGAACATCGCCCGCGATCGCGCCAAGACGCTGTTCGGCGCCGACTTCGCCAATGTGCAGCCACATTCGGGCGCCCAGGCCAACGCCGCAGTGCTGCAAGCGCTGATGACACCGGGGGAACGGCTGCTCGGTTTGGATCTCGCCAACGGCGGCCACCTGACCCACGGTATGCGCCTGAACTTCTCCGGCAAGCTGTACGACGCCGGCTTCTACGGCGTTGACCCGACGACCCACCTGATCGATATGGATGCCGTGCGGACGAAGGCGCTTGAATTCCGCCCGAAGGTGCTCATCGCCGGCTGGTCCGCCTATCCGCGGATTCTGGACTTCGCGGCGTTCCGGTCGATCGCCGACGAGGTTGGCGCCACACTATGGGTGGACATGGCGCATTTCGCGGGCATGGTCGCCGCGAGGTTGCACCCATCCCCGGTGCCGTATGCCGAAGTGGTGTCCACGACCGTGACCAAGACGCTCGGCGGTGCTCGTGGGGGCATGATCCTGGGCAAACAAGAGTTCGCCAAGGCCATTAACTCTGCGGTGTTCCCCGGCCAGCAGGGCGGACCGATGATGCAGGTCATCGCCGCTAAGGCTGTCTCGCTCAAGATCGCCGCAACATCCGAGTTCGCGCAACGCCAGCAACGCACCCTGTCCGGCGCCAAGATCATCGCGGACCGCCTTATGGCCCCAGACGTCGCTAAGGCAGGTGTATCGGTGGTCAGCGGCGGCACGGACGTCCACCTGGTGTTGGTCGACCTGCGCGACTCTGCGTTGGACGGCAAGGCTGCCGAGGACCTACTGCACGAGATCGGCATCACCGTCAACCGAAACGCGGTACCAAACGATCCCCGCCCGCCGATGGTGACCTCTGGTCTGCGAGTGGGGACCTCGGCGCTCGCGACCCGCGGCTTTGGGGACGCCGAATTCACCGAGGTCGCCGGCATAATCGCCTCCACCCTGATGGCCGGCGCTGCGGCCGATCTGACCGCGTTGCGGCAGCGGGTGAGACGGCTAGCTGGCGAATACCCGCTCTATGACGGACTCGAGGACTGGAAGTTGGTTGGTCGGTAGCGCGCTCGGTCGCCGACACCAACGTTGTGAGATCGCGCCTAACCGGCTACCTCGGAAATCGGCGCTAACAATCCCCTGAGCTGTTCGCCGTACATGCGCAGCGAGCCGGTAGTCAACATGTCGTCATGCGTGCAGTCGACCGAATATTCTGCAATGTCTCCCGCAATATAAGGTCGCCAACATTGCAACAGAGACGAATCCCGATCGACTGCACTCTGCGCGGCCGTAAATATGATCGCATTACCAGCGAACACCCCGGGCGTGTGCCCTGATAGATACGATTCAACGGTCTTGAGATTTTCAACCATGAACTCCAAGAGCTGTTTCGATGCGGTGTCAGGTTCTAGTTCTGCGATATCTGTCCGACTGTCCGGCAGGTAACGCTCCAGCATTCCGCGCGCGAAATCTTGGACCACTTCGTTCTCGTCCGAAGCCTGGTACGTTACGGCGCCACCGGTATCGGCAAAGTGCACGGCGTCAAGGAGTACCAGGCATTGGATTTCGAATCCCTGGCGAGAAAGCTCAATCGCGAGTTCCTGGGCAATTACGCCACCGATAGACCAGCCGAGAAGCTTGTAGGGTCCATCAGGATAATTCGCTTTAACCCTCTCCGCATAGACCTTTGCCATATCACGTATTGATCTAGGTTGAATTTCCGCGCTTTCAAAGATTTGTTGAATGCCAATGATTGGACCGTCCAAATAATCACCCAAAGCCCGATACGCCCAGCTAACGCCACCACCGGGATGAATGCAGAACAGCGGAACGTCGGTACCGCGCTTGAGCGTCTCGACTGGAACGATATCTACCGAACTCACATCTCTACGCAAATGCTGGCTCAAGCCTGCAACAGTGGGCGCGTCGAATAAGGCGCGCATCGAAAGGTGGGCGTTCAGGGCCGCGTTGATCGCCGCGATCGCCCGCATCCCCAGCAGCGAATCACCACCGAGGTCGAAAAACGAGTCGTCGACACCGATCCGGTCTAACCCCAGTACCTTGGCGAAGATGTCGGCCAGGGCCTCCTCGGTGGGCGTGGTGGGGGCCCTATAGCGGCCAGCGTGACTGTAATCGGGGGCCGGCAGGGCCCGCTGGTCGAGTTTGCCGGTGACGGTCAACGGCAACTTGTCGATCGCCACCACCGCAGCCGGCACCATGTGTGCGGGCAGCTGCTCGGCCAGCGCCGCGCGCACACCGGTCACGTCCACTGCCCCGGTGACGTAGCCCACCAGGCGCTTGTTGCCCTGCTGGTCCTCGCGGGCGATCACCGCCGCTTGGTCCACCCCGTCCAGGCTGGCCAGCGCCGCGGTCACCTCACCTAGTTCGACGCGGAACCCGCGGATCTTGACCTGCTCATCGGTCCGCCCGACATACTCCAGCTGGCCATCAGCACGCCAGCGCACCAGATCCGCGGTTCGATACATACGTTTGCCGTGTACTCCCGCGCCGCCGAACGGACACGCTACAAAGCGCGAGGCGGTCAAGCCCGGGCGGCGCCAATACCCGCACCCGACCCCATCGCCGGCCACATACAACTCGCCGGCCACACCTGGCGGCACCGGCCGCAACCACTCATCCAGCACAAACAACGCCGCCGCAGCCACCGGTGAGCCGATCGGCGGCGTCCCCGACCCCGGCTTCAACGGCGCACTCATTGATACACACACCGTGGTCTCGGTTGGGCCGTAGCCGTTGATCATGACCCGTCCGGGTGCCCAGCGGTTCACCAGCTCGGCCGAACAGGCCTCACCGCCCACCGCCAACGTCACCGAATCCAAACCTTCGGGCGACAACATCGCCACCGCCGACGGGGTTTGGGACAAGAGGTTGACCTGCTCAGAAACCAGCAAGGCGTGCAGATCCTCCGGCGAGCCCGCCACCGACTCGGGCACCACGACCAACCGCCCGCCGTGCAAGAGCACGCACCAGATCTCCCACTGCGAGATATCGAAGGCATACGAGTGACACTGTGTCCACGCCCCACCAACCGGCAGGCATGCGTCCAGGGACCCCAGCATTGCGGTGACATTGTGGTGGGGGATGGCCACCCCTTTCGGGGTTCCGGTGGTGCCTGAGGTGTAGATGATGTAAGCGATGTCATCGGGGGCCGGCGCCGGTGGCGCTGTGCTGGGTTGGGTGTCGACAGCGGCGTTGTCTACGTCGATGACCATCACGTCATGGCCGTTCAGCCGGTCGGCCAGATGGGTGGTGGTGATCACGGCAACCGGGGCTGCGTCGGCCAGCATGAACGCGATCCGCGCCGCCGGCAGTGCGGGATCGATGGGCAGGAAGGCCGCCCCGGTTTTGAGCACCGCCAGCATCGCCACGATGGCTTGGCCGCCGCGTTCGAACAGCAGCCCCACACACCCGCCCGGGCCCACACCGTGATCAGACAGCAGGTGCGCCAACCGATTGGCCGCCTCGTCGAGCTCACGGTAGGTCAACGAAAACTCGCCGAAACTGACCGCCACCGCCGACGGGCTGGACTCCACCTGCGTGGAAAACATCCTCGGAATTGACACCGGTGCCGCCGAGACGGCGGTCAACACCGCGCGGTTGCCCCACAGATTCACCCGAGTCTGCTCACCGGCGTTGAGCAGGTCCACGGATGACAACCGCCGATCCGGGTCGGCGATCATCGCCGCCAACACTCGCTCGAATCGGTCGACGAGCGCCTGGATGCCAGCCGTATCGAATACGTCGGTGCGGAATTGGACGCGAAGTTCCAGCTCCCGGCCCGGCAGGGCTTGCAGCACAAGCGGGTAGTGGGTGGCTACGTAGCTGGTGATGTCGGTGATGGTCAGCTCGTGGGCGCCCACCGGCACGGCGGTGTCCATCGGGAAGTTCTCGTAAGCGAAAACGGTATCGAACAGCACATCCTGGCCGGTGATGCGGTGGATCTCGCTCAGCGCCAGGTGCTGGTGCTCGACGGTGTTGTTGTGAGCGCGTTGCAGTTGGCCGAGGAGGCTTGCGGTGGTGGTTGCGGCGGTCATGATCGCTCGGACCGGCACCGTGTTGATGAATAAGCCCACCATCGATTCCACGCCGGCCAATTCGGCCGGCCTGCCCGAGACTGCGATGCCGAATGCAACATCATGATGGCCCGTCAGCCACGTCAGCACCTGCGCCCAGGCGGCCTCCAGCACAGTGCTGACGGTGGTCTGGCATGAGCGCGCTAGTTGGGTAAGCGCCGCGGTGGTCTCGGCAGGAACCCGAAACGACTGAACTTCTCGCTGCCCGAGCCCTAACCGGTCCGGCGGGCTGACCAATGTCGGGTCGTCAAAGCCGGCAAACACCTCGCGCCAGGCGGCCTGGGCAGCCTGGTGATCCTGCTCAGCCAGCCAGGCGAAGAATCGGCGATACGCCCCGACCGCAGGCAGGTCTTCACCGCAATAGATGGCGAATATTTCCCGCAACAGGATCGGCAGTGACCAGCCATCCAGCACGATGTGGTGGTGGGTCAGTACAAGCCGGTACTGGTCTTGCGCGGTCCGGATCAGTACAACGCGACTGGGTGACTGGTGAGCCAAATCGCAGATAGCGGCGCGTTCGGCGGCACACACCCGCTCGACCTGCTCATCGGGGTCGAGATCGCTGGTACCTAGGTCAACATAGCGCCACGGCATCACCGGACCATCCGGGATGATTTGCACCGCGTCGCCCGACTGTAGATAGACGAATCGGGTCAGCAGCTGCGGATGGCGGTTGAACACCATCTGGACGGCATCGCGCAGGCGGTTGTGATCGAGCGTGCCGATCATGCCGATATTGAGATCCATCGCATACAGGTCACCCAGATCGGCCGGAGACTCCGCGAAACTTGCGTGGAAGAGGAGTCCCTGCTGCAACGGGGTCAACGGCAAAATGTCAGCGATCCGGTATAGCAGTTGGAATTCGTCGATCTCCTTCTGACTTAAGCGGGCGGGCATGAGATCGGAAGGGGTCAGCCCGCCGCCGCCACGGCGGACGTGAGCGCAGATGCCGCCGAGGGCGTCAAACCAAAGCTGCCCCAGCCGGGCGATCTGGGCACGATCAAGCGCGGACGAGGCCCAGGTCCAGTCGGCGTGCAGTCGCGGACCGGCGTCGGTGTCAACGATGACAGCGCGAACTTCCACGGTGTGCGTCAGCGGCATCGGCACAGCGGCGCTGGAGGCGGTCAACGACAAGCCTTCGTGACCGATCCGCCACAGATCACCAGTAGCCGAACACTCGGCAGGTGCCAAACGTCCCCGGTATCCCAGGTATCCCAGATAGTTGAATCCGATCTGCGGGTCGGATCCGGTGAGCTCAACGTGAGTGTTGAGGTAGCGCAGCAAACCGTACGTCAGGCCGACGGGGTGGGCTCGAAGCTGCTCTTTAACTGCCTTGACTACCGCCCCCAGCGCCGCCTCACCTGCCACCACCTGCTCCCAGCCGATAGCGCCCACAGTCACCGATACTGGGTACTTGGCGGTGAACCACCCCACGGTGTGCGACAGGTCAATACCCGGGAACAGTTCCTCGTGGCGCCCGTGGCCCTCGACGTCGATGCTGATCTCGGCGGTGTTGTCCAGAAACTCCGCCCACGCCAAGGCGAACGCGATCAACAGGATGTCTTGCACGCCGGCATGAAACGCCAGCGGCACCTCATCGAGGAGCATGCGGGAAGTCTCCGCTTCCAGCGCCGCCGACAGCTGCCCGGCGGTCGCATACGTATCCACAGCAGGAGACACCGCGGCCAGCGCCGGCCGAACCGCCACCGTCCGCCGCCATGCGTCCGCCTGGTCGACAACCGCCGGACTGCGTGCATGTTCACGCAGCAGCGACGCCCACCGGCGATACGACGTCCCTGTCACCGGCAACGCCACGTCCTGGCCGTCGCGACGCTGGCCCCAGGCGGCGTTAAGGTCGTCCAGCAAGATCCGCCAGGACAGCGCGTCGACGGCGAGATGATGAACGACCAGCACCAGCTGAGCGGCGGGGGCAACCCACAGTGCGCTCAGCATGACCCCTGCGGCCGGATCCAACCGGGACCGGGCCTCCACTACAGCATCGTCGGACAACACCTCCACCGGTTGCAGGCACTTGTCCGCATCCACCGAACCCGGTTCGGACACAAACCACAGCCAACCTGCGGCACCGTAGTCGTCAACCCGCAACCGCAGCATCGCGTGCCGATCCAACAAGGCCTGGAGCAAGACCACTACGTCGTCGGTGGTGACCCCCGCGGGAGCCTGCGCAATCATCGTCTGGTTGAACTGCTCAACCGGGCCGTCGACACTTGCCAGCCAGCACATGGTCGGGGTGGGCAACACCTGCCCGACGCCGTCATCGGTCACCGGGCCTTCAGCGCGAGTGAAACTGGCGACCCGGGCCACCCCGGCAACAGTCTGCTCAACGAATATGTCGCGCGGCTTGCACACCACACCGGCTGCCCGGGCCTGCGCCACTACCTGTATCGACGAAATGCTGTCGCCGCCGATGTCGAAAAACGACGCGTCGACACCCACGCTGTCCATGCCCAGCACCCGGGCGTAGATGTCGGCAAGGATCTCCTCGACCGCGGTGGTAGGGGCCCGGTAACCGCGATCGCGGTATTCGGGCGCCGGCAGGGCCCGCATGTCGAGTTTGCCGTTGACTGTTAACGGCAAGTCCTCCAAAACCACCACAGCCGTCGGCACCATGTACTCCGGCAGCCCAGCGGTCAGCGCCTTGCGTAAGCCCTCACCGTCTACTGTTCCGGTCACATAACCCACCAACCGCTTGTCGCCAGGGCGGTCCTCACGGGCGATCGCCACCGCCTGCCCCACCCCCGGGAGGTTTGCCAGCGCGGCTGCCACCTCTCCCAGCTCGATGCGATACCCACGGATCTTGACCTGCTCATCAGTGCGCCCGAGAAAGTCCAGCTGCCCGTCGCGGCGCCAGCGCACCAGGTCCCCGGTGCGATACATACGTTCTCCTGGCGCTGCCGCGCCGCCGAAGGGGCAGGCCACGAACCTGGACGCCGTCAACCCAGCCCGACGCACATACCCACAACCCAGCACATCGCCCGCCACATACAACTCACCGGCCACACCAACCGGCACGCGCCGCAAGAATCTATCCAGCACAAACAACGCCGCCCGCGGCACCGCCGAACCGATCGGCGGCACTCCCGAGTTCGCCACCAGCGACGCGGTCATCGTCGCAAACACCGTGGTCTCAGTAGGCATTGATCATCACCCGTCCGGGCGCCCACCGATCCATCAGCTCGGCCGAGCACGCTTCACCGGCCACCACTAACGCCACCGACTGCAAACCCTCCGGCGACAACATGCCCAGAGCCGAGGGGGTTTGACTCAAGACGTTGACCTGTTCGGAGACCAGGAGGTTGTGAAAGTCGGTCGCCGACCGTGCCACTGAGTCGGGCACTACGACCAGCCGCCCGCCACCCAGCAGCGCACCCCAGATCTCCCAAACCGAGAAGTCGAAGCTATAGGGGTGCCACTGCGACCACACCTGCTCCGGTCCCGGTGGCAGGCCGGCGACCGGTGTCTCGAACAGCTGGGTCACGCTGCCGTGGGCCACGGCCACGCCCTTGGGGACGCCGGTCGTGCCCGAGGTGTAGATGATGTAGGCGATGTCGTCGGCGGCCGGGACCGCCAGCGGCTCGGTACACGGGCGGGTGTCGATCCGGGGATCCTCGACATCGATCACCGTCAGGTCGTGCCCGTCCAGCTTCGGGCGCAGGCTGGCTGTGGTTATAACGGCCACCGGCCCCGCGTCCTCGATCATGAACGCGACCCGGGCCGGCGGCAGCGCCGGGTCGATGGGCAGATAGGCCGCCCCGGACTTCAATACCGCCAGGATCGCGATGATGGCCTGCGCGGAACGCTCAAAGACTAGCCCCACACACCGCCCCGGGCCCGCACCATGGTCAGCCAGTAGGTGCGCCAACCGGTTGGCCGCCTCATCAAGCTCGCGGTAACTCCACGAGTCCCCCTGGTAACTCAGTGCCACCGCCGACGGGCTGCGCGCCACGTGCATGGCAAACACGCTCGGAATCGACACCGGTGTCGCCGAGACGGCGGACAACACCGCGCTATTGCCCCACAGATCCAACCGAGCGTGCTCATCGGCGTCGAGCAGATCCACCGACGACAACCGCCGCCCCGGATCAGCGGTCATCTCCACTAGCACCCGCTCCAACCGAACGATGAGCGTCTCTATGCTCGCCGTATCGAAAACGTCGGTGCGAAATTCCACGCCCCCCGTAATGCCGGCAGGCTCACCAGCACTCGTCCAGAGTTCAGTGAGAGAAAACACCAGATCCATCACGGCGGTCTGGGTGTCCAGCGTCGTATACGTGACGTCTAGATCACCCAAGACCACCCCGGCTGCGGGATCATTGATCTGCCGGGCGAAGTTCTGCCAGGTCAATATCACCTGGATCAGGGGCGAATGGGTCATCGATCTGGTCGGGTGGAGCCGATCAACGAGCAGCTCAAAAGGAACGTCTTGGTGTTTGTAGGCCGCCAGGCAACGCTGTCGCACCTGGGCGAGTAGTTGGGTGAAGGTGGGATCTCCGGTCAGATCAGTGCGCAGCACCAGGGTGTTGAGGAAAAACCCCACCAGTCCATCCAGTGCGCTATCACCGCGGCCAGCGGTCGAGAAGCCCACCGCCACATCAGTGCTCGCGCTGACCTTCGACAGCAGCACGGCCAGGGCCGCCTGGACCACCATGAAGCTGGTCGCATTGTGCTCGCGAGCAACATGGGCCACCCGCGCTTGCAGGTCCGCCGTCCACTCGACAGCAACGCTGCCGCCGCGGTGATCTTCAACCAGCGGATAGGGCCGATCGGTGGGAAGCTCGAGGCGTTCGGGCATCCCGGCCAGGGCATGCTCCCAATAGGCCAGCTGGGCGGCGACGGGGCTATTGTTGTCCGCTAGATCGCCGAGGTTTTCCCGCTGCCAGAGTGTGTAATCGGCATATTGCACCGGCAATCCCACCCAGGCCGGAGCCTGCTCGGCGCACCGGCTGGCATAGGCGGCACCCAGATCGGCGAACAATGGGGTGATCGACGAGCCATCCGCGGCGATATGGTGCACGGTGATCACCAACAAATGTTCCCCGTCGGCGAGGGTGAAAAGCTTTGCCCGCAGCGGGATTTCGGTTGCCAGCTTAAATGTGTAACGCGCCGCGGAGTCGATAGCCTGGCGCAGCTGGCTTGGCGGCCATCCGGTGGCGTCGACGACATCCCAGCCGAAGTCTGCCCACACGGCGGGGACAACCACCTGCTGCGGTATCCCCTCGACCGCCGGAAACACCGTACGCAGGCTCTCATGACGGCCCACCACATCGGCCAACGCCGCGCCTAACGCATCGGCGTTGAGCTCACCACGCAACTGCAAAGCGACCGCGATGTTGTAGGTGGGTGACGGCCCCTCGAATTGATCGATGAACCACAGCCGGCTCTGCGAAAACGACAATGGAACCACCGTGGGTCGCGCAACAGGCACCAACGGCTTGAACCGCCCGGAAACCGGCCCCTCGATATGGGATGTCAACGGGCCCACCGCCGGCGCATCGAGGAAGGTGCGCGCACGCGGATTCTCGTGAGTCGTTCTGGTGATCTCTTCCCGCAGGTACTGGGCGAGGGCGGCCGGTGTGGGATGGTCGAAGACGACGGTAGGTGATAACGCCAGCCCGGTCGCGGTTTGCAGCCGCTTGCGCAGCTCGACGGCGGTCAGGGAGTCAAAACCCCGATCCTGGAACACGCGGTCGGCTTCGATGACGGCGGGATCGGCACCTAGGACGGTCGCGGCATGGGCACATACCAGCTGCAAGAGCATCGACTGTTGCTCTTCATCGGACAGCACGGCCCATCGCTGGCCTGACGCAGGCCCCGAAATAGCCGCGTCGCGGTCCCTGACCACCGACCGCCGCAGTGGACCCCCCACCGGCGTCCCCGACAGCCAGTAACGCTGATGCTGGAATGCATATGTCGGCAACTGCACCCGTTGCGGGCGCCACGGGGCGAATACCGCGGCCCAGTCCACCGCTACTCCGGCCACGTGGGCCTCGGCGAGCGAGGTGACAAAGCGCGGCCATCCCCCTTCGTCGCGGCGCAGTGAACTCAATACCTCCACCGAACCCGCCCCGCTGGCCTCGGCGGTTTCGGTCATCGCTACCGCTAACACTGGATGCGGACCCATCTCGATCAACGCCCGACACCCCTGTTCAATCAACACCCGCGTGGTCTGCTCGAACTGCACCGGCTGCCGCAAATTGGCATACCAATACCGGCCATCCAGAGCCTCAGTGCCCAACTGCGCACCGGTGACCGTGGAATAAAACGCCACCGTGCCCGCCCGCGGGGTGATCCCCGCCAACTGCGCCACCAACCGCTGCTCAACAGCCTCCACCTGTGCGGAATGCGACGCATAATCCACCGGGATCCGCCGGGCGAACACCTCCTGGGCCGCACACGCGGCCACCAACTCATCTAATGCCTGCGGATCCCCGCTGATGACGGTGGAGGCCGGGCTGTTGACCGCGGCCACCGACACCCGCCCGCCATACTGCGCCAACCGCTCACCCACCTGGGCTGCGGGCAACCCGATCGCCGCCATACCCCCCAACCCGACCAATTCAGCGATCGCCTGACTACGCAGCGCCACCACCTTGGCCGCATCTTCCAAACTCAACCCACCGGCCACATACGCCGCAGCGATCTCCCCCTGGGAATGCCCCATCACCATCTCCGGCACCACCCCACAGGAACGCCACAACGCCGCCAACGACACCATCACCGCAAACAACGCCGGCTGCACCACCTCCACCCGGCTCAACCACGACTCATCACCACCGCGCACCACCTCCTCCAACGACCACTCCACATACGGGGCCAACGCCTGCCCACACGCCCGCATCGCCGCAGCAAACACCGGCGAGCAATCCCACAACCCCACCGCCATCGCCGGCCACTGACCCCCCTGACCCGCAAACACAAACGCGGTCTTGCCCTGCACCACCCGCCCAGTCACCACGTTGGGTGCGGGTTGGCCGCTCGCCAACCCCACCAAGCCCGCCAACAACTGCTCACGGTCAGCACCCACCACCACCGCCCGGTGCTCCAACCCCGCCCGACTCGTGGCCAACGAAAACCCCACATCGGCCACACCCGCCTCGGGATGCTCGGCCAGATAAGAACGCAACCGGGCCGCCTGAGCCCCCACCCCCGCCTCCGTCTTGGCCGACACCACCCACGCCACCACCCCCGCCCCGGCCAACACCGGGGCCGGCACACCCTCACCAGCACTGTCCGGCGCGACGGCGGCGGTGGTGGGTGGGGGGGCCTGCTCGAGGATCACGTGCGCGTTGGTGCCCGAAATCCCGAACGAGGACACCCCCGCCCGACGCACCCGCCCGTTGGACGGCCAGGGCTGGGCCTGGGTCAACAACGACACCGCACCAGCCGACCAATCCACATGCGCAGACGGCTCATCGACATGCAACGTCGCCGGCAACACCCCATGACGCAGCGCCTGGATCATCTTGATCACCCCGGCCACCCCCGCCGCGGCCTGCGTATGCCCAATATTGGACTTGATCGAGCCCAACCACACCGGCCGATCCACCGCCCGATCCTGCCCATAAGTAGCCACAATCGCCTGGGCCTCAATCGGATCCCCCAACACCGTCCCGGTGCCGTGAGCCTCCACCACATCAATCTCAGCCGGTGCCAACCCCGCACTAGCCAACGCCGCACGGATGACCCGCTCCTGAGCCGGCCCATTAGGCGCCGACAACCCATTAGAAGCCCCATCCTGATTAACCGCACTGCCCCGAATCACCGCCAACACCTCATGCCCATTGCGGCGCGCATCCGAAAGCCGCTCCAACAACACCAAACCCGCCCCCTCAGCAAACCCCGTCCCATCCGCACCAGCAGCAAACGACTTACACCGCCCATCCACCGACAACCCCCGCTGCCGAGAAAACTCCACAAAAATCCTCGGCGTCGCCATCACCGTCACCCCACCCGCCAACGCCGCCGAACACTCACCCGCACGCAACGCCCCACACGCCTGATGCAACGCCACCAACGACGACGAACACGCCGTATCCACCGTCACCGCCGGCCCCCCCAACCCGAACACATACGCAATCCGCCCCGACACCACACTGGCCTCAGTACCAGTCAGCAAATACCCCTCCACCTCGCCATTGCCCCGGCCCACACCCCCGTACTGCGAGGAATACGCCCCCACGAACACCCCCACATCACTACCCCGCACCGAACCCGGATCCATCCCCGCCGACTCAAAGGTCTCCCACGCCGTCTCCAACAACACCCGCTGCTGAGGATCCATCGCCAACGCCTCACGCGGCGAAATCCCAAAAAACCCCGCATCAAAATCCGTCGCACCCTCCACAAACCCACCCATGCGCGTATACGACGCCCCCACCCGATCAGGATCAGGATCATAAAGACCCCCCACATCCCAACCA